>NZ_JBTSWJ010000002.1:0-589234 GCF_054612375.1 Alsobacter sp. R-9
ATGACAAGGCTCCTTTCCAGAAGCCTTGAATCAGCATCGCCACCGCGCCGCTAGACCTTATTGAGTACAGACCCTAGGGGTCAGGCGTCCTTCGGGCCGAGGCGCCGGTCGAGATAGGTGCCGACGACACCCATCAGGTCCTCGACCTTGTTCTCGAAGAAGTGGTTCGCGCCTTCGACCGTGGCGTGCTCGATCTGGATGCCCTTCTGCGTCTTCACCTTCTCGATGACGCTCATGACGTCCTTGATCGGGGCGACGCGATCCTGCGAGCCGTGCACGAACAGGCCCGACGAAGGGCAGGGGGCGAGGAAGGAGAAGTCGAAGCGGTTGGCGGGCGCGGCGACCGAGATGAAGCCCTCGATCTCCGGTCGGCGCATGAGCAGCTGCATGCCGATCCACGCGCCGAAGGAGATGCCGGCGATCCAGCAGGCCCGCGCCTCGGGGTTCACCGCCTGGGCCCAGTCGAGCGCCGCGGCAGCGTCGGAGAGCTCGCCCTGGCCGTGGTCGAAGAGCCCCTGGCTGCGGCCTACGCCCCGGAAGTTGAAGCGCAGCGCGGAAAAGCCGCGCTCCACGAAGCCGTAGTAGAGGGCGTACACGATCTGGTTGTTCATCGTGCCGCCGAACTGCGGATGCGGGTGCAGCACGATGGCGATCGGCGCGCCCTTGGTCTTCGACGGGTGATAGCGGCCTTCGATGCGGCCTGCGGGACCGTTGAAGATGACCTCGGGCATGGGCTTTTTCGACCTCTCGTCCGCCGTTCCTGTCCGGCGTGTTGTCAAGGGTGGCATGGGACCGCCGCGCGCCTTGACTCCGGAGAGCGGTGGCCCCACAATTCTCTTAGAATAATTCTAACAGCGTCGTGCTTCCTCGTCCCTCGCGGGACGGCTCGCGTCGCTGGGGAGCGCAGCTTTTAGCACGGTCGCGGGGGTCGCTTGCAAGCGTTTGCTTGCGGGCGCACCGGTCTTGCGTCCCGAAAAGTTCGCGCAGCGGCAGGCGACGGGATTTCGGGCGGGATTCTTCGGGAATGGCGGGCGCGGCGCGCACCTATCTCGACCACAACGCGACGACGCCCCTGCGGCCGCAGGCGCGCGACGCCATGCTGGCTGCCTTCGCCCATGTCGGAAATCCCTCGTCCGTGCATGCCGAGGGCCGTGCCGCCCGCGCGCTCGTCGAGGCGGCTCGTGAGCAGGTGGCCGCGCTCGCGGGCACCCGACCGGCCGACATCGTCTTCACCAGCGGAGGCACAGAAGCCGCGGCCACGGCGCTGTCGCCGCATGTCGAGGCGGGCGGCAACCGTCGCCCCTTCGACCGCCTTCTGGTGGGTGCCACCGAGCATGCCTGCGTGCTGGCCGGCGGCCGGTTCGCGCCCGAGCGGTTGGAGCGGCTCGCGGTGACCGCCGACGGCCTCGTCGACCTCGGTCGGCTCGACGAGCGGCTGCGCGAGATGACTGCGGCGGGCGAGCGGCCGATGGTCGCCCTGCAGGCTGCAAACAACGAGACGGGCGTCGTGCAACCGGTTGCGCGGGCGGCGGAGGCGGTCCATGCCGCCGGCGGTGTGCTCGTTTGCGATGCCGTGCAGGCGGCCGGGAAGCTCGACTTGCGCGAGGTGGTGGAGGGGGCCGACATCGTCCTTCTGTCCGCCCACAAGATCGGCGGCCCGCAGGGCGTGGGCGCCGTCGCGATCCGCTCCTGCGACGTTCGCCTCGGCCGTCCGCTGCTGGCCGGCGGCGGACAGGAGCGGGGGGCGCGCGCCGGGACCGAGGCAGTCGCCTTGATCGCCGGATTCGGCGCCGCTGCCGCGGCCGTTCGGGCCGAGGGCGAGGCCGAAAGGCTTCGCATCCGCGAGTTGCGGGACGACCTCGAGGCGCGCTGCCGTACGCTGGCGCCCGACGTCGCCGTCTTCGGCGCCGACGCGCCCCGCCTGCCCAACACCGTGCTTCTCGCCATTCCCGGCCTCGCGGCGGAGACGGCGCTGATCGGGTTCGACCTTGACGGGATCGCCGTCTCGTCGGGCTCCGCCTGCTCGTCCGGCAAGGTGCGCCGCTCCCACGTGCTCGATGCCATGGGCGTGGACGCCGCGCTGGCGCAGGGCGCGATCCGCGTCAGCCTCGGCTGGACGAGCACGCCGGACGACGTGATCCGCTTCGCCCGGGCCTTCGAAAAACGTCTTGAAACCCTATCTCTGCGTCGGGAGCGCGCGGCCTGACGCGCGACCCCGACGACGCCTACACCCGCGGCCCTTGAAGCCGTAGAGGAGGACCAGCAATGCCTGCCGTGCAGGAAACCGTCGAAACCGTCCGCTCCATCGATGTGGACCAGTACAAGTACGGCTTTGTCACCGACATCGAGGTGGACAAGGCCCCCGCGGGCCTGAACGAGGACATCGTCCGCCTGATCTCCTCGAAGAAGGACGAGCCGGCGTGGATGCTGGAGTGGCGCCTCGACGCCTACCGGCGGTGGCTGACCATGCGCGAGCCGACCTGGGCGCGCGTGTCCTATCCGGCGATCGACTTCAACGCGATCCACTACTACGCCGCGCCGAAGAAGAACGCGGCGCCGAAGTCGCTCGACGAGGTCGATCCGGCGATCCTGGACACCTACAAGAAGCTGGGCATCCCGCTGCGCGAGCAGGAGATCCTCGCCGGCGTGCAGACCTCCAAGGTCGCGGTGGACGCGGTGTTCGACAGCGTCTCCGTGGTCACGACCTTCAAGGAGGAGCTGAAGAAGGCGGGCGTCATCTTCTGCTCGATCTCCGAGGCGGTGCGGGAGCACCCCGAACTGGTGCGCAAGTACCTCGGGTCGGTCGTGCCGGTGACTGACAACTTCTACGCGACGCTGAACTCGGCCGTGTTCACGGACGGGTCGTTCGTCTACGTGCCCAAGGGCGTTCGCTGCCCGATGGAGCTCTCGACCTATTTCCGGATCAACGAGAAGAACACCGGCCAGTTCGAGCGCACGCTGATCATCGCCGACGAGGGCTCCTATGTGAGCTACCTCGAGGGCTGCACGGCGCCGCAGCGCGACGAGAACCAGCTGCACGCGGCGGTGGTGGAACTGATCGCGCTCGACGATGCCGAGATCAAGTACTCGACCGTCCAGAACTGGTACCCGGGCGACAGCGAGGGCCGGGGGGGCATCTACAACTTCGTCACGAAGCGGGGCGACTGCCGCGGCCGCAACGCGAAGATCTCCTGGACGCAGGTGGAGACCGGCTCGGCCATCACCTGGAAGTACCCGTCCTGCATCCTGCGCGGGGATGGCTCCCGCGGCGAGTTCTACTCGATCGCGGTGTCGAACGGCATGCAGCAGGTCGACAGCGGCACCAAGATGATTCACCTCGGCAAGAACACGACGAGCCGGATCATCTCGAAGGGTATCTCGGCCGGGCGCTCGCAGAACACCTACCGCGGCCTCGTGTCGGCCCACCGCAAGGCGACGGGGGCGCGCAACTTCACCAACTGCGACTCGCTCCTGATCGGCGACAAGTGCGGGGCGCACACGGTGCCCTACATCGAGTCCAAGAACGCCAGCGCCACCTTCGAGCACGAGGCGACGACGTCGAAGATCTCCGAGGACCAGCTGTTCTACTGCATGCAGCGCGGGCTCTCCGAGGAGGAGGCGACGGCGCTCATCGTCAACGGCTTCGTCAAGGACGTGCTCCAGCAGCTCCCGATGGAGTTTGCCGTCGAGGCGCAGAAGCTCATCTCGATCAGCCTCGAAGGCTCGGTCGGCTAACTCATCGCGGCCGCGGCCGGGCGTGCCCCGGCCGTCCGACCGGCGCCGGCCAGCGGCGCGGTCATCGGCCACACCAGTTGCAAGGACGACCCCCATGCTCGAAATCCGCAACCTGCACGTGCAGATCGAGGACAAGAAGATCCTCAACGGCCTCACCCTCACCGTGAACGACGGTGAGGTCGCCGCCATCATGGGGCCGAACGGCTCCGGCAAGTCGACGCTGAGCTATGTCATTGCCGGCAAGGAGGACTACGAGGTCCTCGACGGCGAGATCCTCCTCGACGGCCAGAACCTGCTCGAGATGGAGCCCGACGCGCGCGCCGCAGCCGGCGTGTTCCTCGCCTTCCAGTATCCGCTGGAGATTCCCGGCGTGGCGACGATGACGTTCCTCAAGGCCGCGATGAATGCCCAGCGCAAGGCGCGCGGCGAGGACGAACTGGGCACGCCCGAGTTCATGAAGCGAGTCAAGGCGGCGGCCGAACGCCTTCAGATTCCTCAGGACATGCTGAAGCGGGCGCTCAATGTCGGTTTCTCGGGCGGCGAGAAGAAGCGCATGGAGATCCTCCAGATGGCGCTGCTCGAGCCGAAGTTCTGCATCCTCGACGAGACGGATTCCGGCCTCGACATCGACGCGCTGAAGATCGCCGCGGACGGCGTCAATGCGCTGCGCGGCAAGGACCGGTCCTTCCTCGTCATCACCCACTACCAGCGGCTGCTGAACTACATCGTGCCGGATACGGTGCACGTGATGGCCAGCGGACGGGTGGTGAAGTCGGGCGGCAAGGAACTGGCGCTCGAGCTCGAGGCCAACGGCTACGCCGACTACCGCACCCTGGCGGCCTGAGGACGAGCCATGGCTGACGTGACTCCCATGCGCACGCCCGCCGAGGCGACGCTCGTCGAGCAGTTTCCGGCGGTGAAGTCCACGCTGCCGGGCGACCCGCGCGTCGCCGGCGACCGCGAGGCGGCCTTCGAGGCCTTCCGGGCGCACGGCCTGCCGCACCGGCGGGTCGAGGCTTACAAGTACACTGACCTGCGCACCCTGCTGCGCGAGGCGGCGCCCATCGCACCGGCTCCCGACGCCTCTGCGCTGCAGGCAGCGGCCGCCGTCAACGACATGCTGGCGGGCGTCGACGCCGTCCGGCTGACGCTCGTCGACGGGCATTTCGCGCCGACGCTCTCCGACCTCGCCCGGCTGCCGGCCGGCGTGGAGGCGACCCCGCTGGCCGAGGCGCTGGCGGCGGGGCATCCGCTCGTGACGCAGCACATGGGTGCCGTCGCGCGCGCCAAGGACGATCCGGTGCTGGCGCTCAACGCCGCGTTCATGAGCGACGGCGTCGTGATCCGCGTGAAGGCCGGGACCGCGGTCGGCAAGCCCCTCCTGGTGCGCTCGATCTCCCTCACCGACGCCGCAGCCGCAACCTATTCCCGCGTGCTGCTCGTCGTGGAGGAGGGCGCTTCGGTGACGCTGCTGGAGACCCACGAGGGCGCGCATGGCGGCAGGCAGCAGGCCAACACCGTGGTCGAGGTCGTCGCCGGTGACCGCACGGATGTCCGCCATGTTCGCGCCAACACGCGGGGCGGCCATGCCTTCGACCTGTCGTCGCTGGCGGTCCGCCTCGGCGGGCACGCGGCCTTCTCCTCGGTCGCGATGGCGATGTCGGCCGGCGTCAGCCGGCACCAGGTCATCGTGGCCATGGCCGGCGAGCACTCGACCCTGACGGTGGGCGGCGCGGCGCTGCTCAGCGGCCGCCAGCATGCCGACACGACACTGCTCGTGGAGCATTCGGCGCCCCACTGCGCCAGCCGCGAGCTGTTCAAGACCGTGCTCGACGGCGAGTCGACCGGCGTCTTCCAGGGCAAGATCGTGGTCGAGTCTCAGGCGCAGAAGACCGACGGCCGGATGATGAGCCAGGCGGTGCTGCTCTCCGACGACGCGACCATGAACAACAAGCCGGAGCTCGAGATCTTCGCCGACGACGTGCAGTGCGCCCATGGCGCGACCTGCGGTGCGCTCGACGACGACCTGCTGTTCTACCTGCGCGCCCGCGGGCTGCCGAAGCCTGACGCCGAGGCGCTCATGCTGCAGGCCTTCGTGGGCGAGGCGCTGGACCTCGTCGAGCACGAGGCCGTCCGCGACGCGCTCACGGCCGCCGTCGAGGGTTGGCTGCGGGCCCGCATGTGACGAACGGGGAGGGGAATCCCCTCCCTCGCGCCCGGCGGCGCGACGCGAAGCCCGCGCCGCCGGTCCGCGCTCCCCACGACGAAGAGGGCCCCCGGCGGCCCGGAAGGCGACGTGCAATGACCGCATCCCCCACGCGACCCTTCGACCTCGCGGCGATCCGGGCCGATTTCCCGATCCTGTCGACGGAGGTCTACGGCAAGCCGCTGGTCTACCTCGACAACGCGGCCTCGGCGCAGAAGCCGCGGCAGGTCATCGAGCGCCTGACGCACGCCTACGAGCACGAATACGCCAACGTCCACCGGGGGTTGCACTACCTCGCCAATGCCGCGACGGAGGCCTACGAGGGCGCGCGCGAGAAGGTCCGCGCCTTCCTGAACGCCGAGTCGACCGACGAGATCATCTTCACCCGCTCGGCCACCGAGGCGATCAACATCGTGGCCGGCAGCTTCGGCGAGATGGCGATCCGCGAGGGTGACGAGATCGTCATCTCGATCATGGAGCACCACTCCAACATCGTGCCGTGGCACTTCCACCGCGAGCGCAAGGGCGCGGTGATCCGCTGGGCCATGGTGGACGAGGACGGCAACTTCCTGATCGACGAGTTCGAGAAGCTGCTCAACGAGAACACCAAGATCGTCGCCATCACGCACATGTCCAACGTGCTGGGCACGGTGACGCCGATCAAGGAGATCATCCGGCGGGCCCACGCCCGCGGCATCCCGGTGATGGTGGACGGCAGCCAGGGCGCGGTCCACCTGCCGGTCGACGTGCGGGACCTCGACGCCGACTTCTACGTCCTGACCGGCCACAAGGTGTACGGGCCGACCGGCATCGGCGTGCTCTACGGCAAGCGCAAGTGGCTGGAGCGGATGCCGCCCTACAATGGCGGCGGCGAGATGATCCGCGACGTGACGCTCGACGACGTGACCTACGGCGCCCCGCCGCACCGCTTCGAGGCCGGAACGCCGCCGATTGTCCAGGCGATCGGCCTGGGCGCGGCCATCGACTACATGCAGTCGATCGGCCGCGACGCGATCCTCGCCCACGAGAACCGGTTGCGCGACTACGCGATGGAGCGCCTCGGCGCCATGAACTCGCTGCGCATCTTCGGCCGCGCGAAGGACAAGGGCGCCATCGTCGCCTTCGAGATGAAGGGGGCGCACGCCCATGACGTGGCGACGGTGATCGACCGGTCCGGCGTTGCGGTCCGCGCTGGTACGCATTGCGCGCAGCCGCTTCTGGCGACATATGGCGTGACATCGACTTGCCGGGCGTCCTTCGCCGTCTACAACACGCTGGAGGAGATCGACCGGCTTGCCGAGGCCCTGCAAAAGGCCGAAGCTCTGTTCGGCTGAGCGAAAGCATGGGAAATGACCGACATTGACGCCTCCGCGCCGAACCGGCCCGACATCGAGCCGGCGTCCGCGCTTCCCCCGGAGGAGATCGACCGGCTCACCGACGACATCATCGCCGCGCTGAAGACCGTGTACGACCCGGAGATCCCGGCCGATATCTACGAGCTCGGCCTCGTCTACCGCGTCGAGATCGACGACGACCGCAACGTCTCGATCGACATGACGCTGACGGCGCCCGGCTGCCCCGTCGCCGGCGAGATGCCCGGCTGGGTGGAGAACGCGGTGGCTGCCGTGCAGGGGGTGCAGTCGGTGAAGGTGAGCATGGTGTTCGACCCGCCGTGGGACCAGAGCCGCATGTCCGACGAGGCGCGTGTCGCCCTCGACATGTGGTGAGCCGCGCGGGGGGCGTCCCTCCGCATTGCCGTCGCGGGCCTTCACACCCGCGCAATCGTTGCTAGATTAGGCTGATGATCCGGATCCTGCCCGGGCCTTGAACCCGGCTGGCGAGGTGAGGACGACGAATGGGACTTCCCAAGCTCAAGGTGATGACCGTCACCGATGCCGCTGCCGAGCGCGTGCGCTCGATCGTGGCCAATGCCGACCGCCCCATCGTGGGTGTGAGGGTCGGTGTGAAGAACGGCGGCTGCGCCGGCATGTCCTACACGCTGGAGATGGCGGACGCGGTCCGTCCCGGCGACGAGGTGATCGAGGACAAGGGCGTCACCGTCCTCGTCGATCCCAAGGCCGTGCTCTTCCTGCTCGGCACTGTGATGGACTTCAAGACCACCAAGATGGCGTCGCAGTTCGTGTTCGAGAACCCGAACCAGACGGCGGCTTGCGGCTGCGGTGAATCCGTGGCGCTGACGCCCGCCAAGCCCGAAAGCCTCGCCTCGCTGGGCGGCTGAGGCCATGGACCGGACGGCGCTCGAGGACCTGTTCGAGCCCGTCGGTCCCGTCTCCATCCGCCGCATGTTCGGTGGCTTCGGCGTGTTCGTCGACGGCCTGATGGTGGCCATCGAGGCCGGGGGTACGATCTTCCTGAAGTCCGGTCCCGCATCTGCCGCGCGCTTCGATGCGCTCGGCTGCGAGCCGTTCTCCTTCATGCGGGCGGGCAGGCCGATGGTCACGAGCTACCGGCGGCTGCCGGAGGCCGCGTTCGAAGACCCCGACGAACTGAGGCAGTGGTTCGGGATCGCGCGGGCGGCGGCCATGCAGGCTGCGCAGGACGAAGGTGGCGCGAAGCGACGGGCCCGCCCGGCCGGCATGAAGCCGGCCGATCCGGTCAGGCGACGTCGGACAGTTCGGGATTGAGTTCGCCGTCGGCGACGCAGCGGTTGCGCCCGGTGCGCTTGGCTTCCAGCAGGCAGCGGTCGGCGCGCTCCACCAGCATCGCGGCGGTGTCGCCGCGGGTGTAGGAGGCGATGCCGATCGACACGGTCAGGCGACCCAGCGCCTCGCCGCTCGACCGCTTCACCAGTTCGCGGCCCATGACGGTCTGCCGGATGCGCTCGGCAACCAGCAGGCCCGACTTGAGCGAGGACGCCGGCAGGATCACGGCGAACTCCTCGCCACCGAAGCGGGCGGCGGTGTCGGTGGGGCGCACGGCACCCTTGATCGACATGGCCACGAGCCGGAGCACCTGGTCGCCCGTGAGGTGGCCCCAGGTATCGTTGAACTGCTTGAAGTGATCGACGTCGATCATCATCAGCGTCAGGGGCTCGCCCGAGAGCGCGGCGTGGTCCACGGCGCTCAGCAGCATGTTGTCGAGGTGCTTGCGGTTGGCGAGCGTCGTCAGCGGGTCGGTGAGGGATTCCGTGCGGATCGACTCCAGCGTCTCGCGCAGGTCCTGGATCTCGCCGCGGGTCTCCTGCAGGCGCGCCTCGAGCGTCTGGTTGGTCGCCACCGTTTCCTTGGTGGCGCGCACCAGCCGCGAGATGATGTCGCGCAGGCGGTTGCGGTCGACGAAGCCGTCGAGGTCGCTGGTCAGCGTCTCCAGCGAGCGGCTGTACTGATTGGTCGAGCCCATCGCCAGGTCGATCATCTCCATCACGGAGTTGATCTCGTTGAGCACGCCGAGGCTGGTCTTCTCGGCGTGGCTGGCGAAGCGGGTGGGGGAGAGGAACTGCTCCCAGAGCTGGTCGACGTGCGCCTGCGAGAGCTCGTCGGCCTTGGCGAGAATCTCGTTCAGGGACTTGCTGAGGGCCGGGTTCTGGCCCGAGACGTGAGTGTACCACACCTCGAACGACCGGGGGCCGCCCGATGGCCCGTGGGTCTTCAGCAGCGCGAGGGTGTCCTCGGCGCGCTTGAGGCTGAGTTCCTGATCGCCCGACCGACCCATGGGCATACTCCGACTTTCTGTCGGCGGAGCATGGACCGGTGCGACTTAATGGACGCCTAACAGTTCACAACCTGATGGCGTAGAAAGGAGTTAACGCACCCTCACGGAACGCAACAAAAACGACGGCACATGGTCGCCGAGACCGACCACGGGCGGGCCGTCGTCGCGGTCTTCGCGGCGCGGGCGGCGCCCTTCGTCGCGCGGGCGCGGGGCCTCCTGCGGGCGCGGTGCACGCGGGGAGGGGGCAGCGCCCTCGGCCTGCTGCGGCCTGTCCTCGCGCCGGGGTCTCTCCTCCCGACGCGGCCGGTCCTCGCGGCGGGGCCGCTCTTCGCGATGAGGGGCCTCGGAGCGCTCCTCGGCTACGGGTTCGGCGGCCGGCGCGGCCTCGGTGCGACGCGAACCGCGCTCGCCCCCGCGTTCACGGCGGCCTCTCTCGCCGCGTCCGTCCCGCTCGCGACCGCCCCGACGACCGCGCCGGTCCCGGCTGCCATCGCCGTCGCCATCGCCGTCGACAACGGAGGTCGGGCCCTGCCACTCGACGGGCTGGCCGATCATGCTCTCGATCGCGGACAGCGCCTTCGAGTCCTCGCTGGTGACGAGGGTGAAGGCGGTGCCCTTCTTCCCGGCACGGCCGGTGCGGCCGATGCGGTGGACATAGTCCTCCGCGTGGTGCGGCACGTCGAAGTTGACGACGTGGCTGACGTCCGGGATGTCGAGGCCGCGCGCCGCCACGTCGCTGGCGACGAGGAGCTGCGTCGTGCCGTTGCGGAAGCTCTCGAGCGCGGCCATGCGGGCGCGCTGGTCCATGTCGCCGTGAAGGGCGGCGACGCTGAACCCGTGCCGCTCGAGCGACTTGTATAGCACCTGCACGTCGCGCTTGCGGTTGCAGAAGATGATCGCGTTCTTCAGGTCCTCGGCCCCGCGCAGCACAGTGCGCAGCGCGTCGCGCTTGCTGTGGGGCTCGCGGCCGGCGGCGATCAGGCGCTGGGTGATGGTGGAGGCGGTCGTCGCCTGCCGGGCCACCTCGATGCGCGCCGGGTTATGGAGGAACGTCTCGGTGAGACGCTGGATCTCCGGCGGCATGGTGGCCGAGAAGAACAGCGTCTGGCGGGTGAAGGGCACCAGCCGGCAGATGCGCTCGATGTCAGGAATGAAGCCCATGTCGAGCATGCGGTCGGCCTCGTCGATCACGAGGATCTCGATGCCGGTGAGCAGGAGCTTGCCGCGCTCGAAGTGGTCGAGCAGGCGGCCGGGGGTGGCGATCAGCACGTCGACGCCCCGGGTGATCTTGGCGTCCTGGTCGCCGAAGGAGACGCCGCCGATGAGCAGCGCCACGTTGAGCCGCTGCTGCACGCCGTACTTGTTGAAGCTCTCCTCGACCTGCGCAGCGAGTTCGCGCGTCGGCTCGAGGATGAGGGTGCGGGGCATGCGCGCCCGCGCACGGCCCTGCTCCAGCAGCGTCAGCATGGGCAGCGTGAACGCCGCCGTCTTGCCGGTGCCGGTCTGGGCGATGCCGAGGACGTCCCGGCGCTCGAGAACATGGGGAATGGCCTGGGCCTGGATCGGCGTGGGCGTCGTGTATCCCGCGGCCGTGACCGCATCGAGGACCTTCTGGCTCAGTCCGAGTTCGCTGAAGTTCATCTGTGTGAGCCGCCTCTTGCCGCGGCGATCGACGCTCTGTCGGGAGAAAGGAAGGGCGGCCGGATGAGACGCGTCGATGACAATCGTCGGCCTGACCTTCGAAGGTTCGGCGCAACATAGGCAGATTTGACGGCAAGTCAATCTGTTGCCGGGAAACGCGGTGAAAGAGACGACACCAGATGAGGGTGAGCGGCGGCCCTGTCGGCGACCTTTCGCCGTTCGGGTTGACCTTGAGGTGCCGAAATCGACGCCGGGCCCGCCGATCCGTGAAAAACGCGGCCCAGGCCTTGGAGCCGATGCTCCTTCGGGGCCATGCCCTGACGAAGGATGAAGGTCCTCAGGGCCGAATCGGCACACAAGAACCGCCGATCTCCGGCGGCGACGACTTGGCTTTGCTTTCGAAAGGCGCGACGAAGCGTCCGTGTCAGGACTTCCGCTGGCCGGTGCACGGATCGAGCACCACCGGGCGGCCGCTGACCGAGCCGGTGGTCAGAGGATCGAGGATCGAGCGCATGCCCTCGATGGACTGGCGCGGCGGCGACTGCTGCGCGGCGAGCATGGCGTAGTCCGTGAGGCGCAGGCCGGAGAGGTGGTGCACCGCCGCGACGCCGCCGATGCACAGGATGCCGCCGGCCAGCAGGGTCGTCTTCAGCAGCGTGAAACTTCCGTCCATTCCAGCCTCCATCCTCGGTCCGAAGATGGAGACGCCATGGTTAACCGCCGGTTAGCGGCACGGCCGGGCCGGTGACCGCCCGGCTATCGCTTCTCCACGCCGTCACGGCCTGCCGGGTCCGGACATGCGGGCCATGGTGCCGTCCCGCAGCACCACCTGGTGCCAGATCGCCGCGACCATATGGAGACCGGCGAGCCCCATGAGCGCGAAGGAGAGCAGCTCGTGGATCTCCTTGGCGGGGCGGGCGAGGGTGCGGTTCGCGGCGACGGGGGAGGGGATCTCCATGAAGCCGAGCTCGATGCCGCGCCCGCGCAGGAAGAGCGTCGCGAGGCCCGCCGCCAGGACGGCGGCCATCAGCAGGTAGAGGGCCAGATGGCCCCAGTGCCCGAGCCGCTCGACGAGCGGGCTGACACCCGCCACCGGGGGCGGCGCGCCGCGGACGAGGCGCCAGAATACGCGGAAGCCGAGCAGGACGACCAGCGACACGCCCACGAGCACGTGCACCTGGACGACCGCGTCCTCCATCGTCTTCGGAAATGCGTCCACGCCGAGGCCGAGCGCGAAGGCGACGACGATCAGCAGTGCCATCGACCAGTGGAGGGCGCGGGCCACGGCGTCGTAGCGGGCGGGCTCGGCGGCTGGGAGCGTGGTAGACGTGATCGAAGCGGACATGATGGACCCCTTTCTCTGCGGCATCGGCGGGGCGTCCGCGGGGGTCGGATCCCGTCACGACGCCAGCTTGCACCCCGCGCGGTGGCACGATGCTGACCGGATCATGACGAAACGGTCATGATCCGCCTTGCGACGGATCATGGTCCGGGGGATCGAGCGTGCGCCGGCGGCTAGAGATCCACGAGGTCCGTGGCGAAGGCGGCGCGCTCCTGGATGAAGCTGAAGCGGGCCTCGGGCTTGTTGCCCATCAGTCGCTCGACCGTGTTGGTCGTGTCGAGCCGCTCGTCGGCCTCGACCCGGACCTTGAGGAGCGTGCGCTTCCTCGGGTCCATCGTCGTTTCCTTGAGCTGCCCCGGCATCATCTCGCCGAGGCCCTTGAAGCGACCGATCTCGATGTTGGACTTGCCCTTGAAGACCGTCTTCATGAGTTCGTCCTTGTGGGCGTCGTCGCGGGCATAGACCGTCGTGGCGCCGTGGCTCAGCCGGTAGAGGGGCGGCACAGCGAGGTAGAGATGCCCGTTGTCCACAAGCCGTGGCATCTGCCGGAAGAAGAACGTGATGAGCAGCGATGCGATGTGGGCGCCGTCCACGTCGGCGTCCGTCATGATCACCACCTTCTCGTAGCGCAGGTCTTCGTCGCGGTAGTGGGAGCCCGTGCCGCAGCCGAGAGCCTGGACGAGGTCCGACAACTGCTGGTTGGCCGCGAGTTTGTCGCGCGTCGCGTTGGCGACATTGAGGATCTTGCCGCGCAGGGGCAGTACCGCCTGCGTCTGGCGGTCGCGGGCCTGCTTGGCCGAGCCTCCGGCCGAGTCACCCTCGACGATGAACAGCTCCGACCCTGCCGCGCCCGCCGCCGAGCAGTCGGCGAGCTTGCCGGGCAGGCGCAGCTTGCGCACGGCGGTCTTGCGGGCGACCTCCTTCTCGGCGCGGCGGCGCAGGCGCTCGTCGGCGCGGTCGATCGTCCAGTCGAGCAGCTTCGTGGCCTGCGAGGGCGAGGCGGCGAGCCAGTGGTCGAAGGCGTCCCGCACCGCGTTCTCGACGATGCGGGAGGCCTCAAGCGTCGCCAGCTTGTCCTTGGTCTGGCCCTGGAACTCCGGCTCGCGGATGAACACCGACAGCATGGCGGCGCAGGTCACCATGACGTCGTCGGCAGTGACGTTGGCGGCGCGCTTCGACTGGCCGATGCGCTCGGCGTGGTCGCGCAGTCCGCGCAGCAGGGCGATGCGCAGCCCACTCTCGTGCGTGCCGCCCTCGGGCGTGGGGATGGTGTTGCAGTAGGAGTTGACGAAGCCGTCCTCGCCGCCGCCGAGCCAGGTCACGGCCCATTCGAGCGATCCGTGGCCGCCGGGCTTCTCCACCTTGCCGGCGAAGATCTGCTCGGTGACGAGGTCGCGGCCCTCGATTTCGCGTGCAAGGTAGTCCTTGAGGCCGGCGGGGAAGCGGAACGTCGCCTCCGGCGGCACGCCCTCGACGCCCTCGAGCAGGGCCGGCGCGCAGGACCAGCGAATCTCGACGCCGCCGAAGAGGTAGGCCTTCGACCGCGCCATCTTGAACAGCCGCCGCGGCTGGAACCGTGCCTCGGCGCCGAAGATCTGCGCGTCCGGGTGGAAGCGCACGCGCGTGCCGCGGCGGTTGCGCACTTCGCCGAGGTGCTCCACCGGGCCCTGCGGGATGCCGCGGGAGAAGATCTGCCGGTAAAGCTGCTGGCCGCGCGCCACCTCCACCTCGAGCCGGTCCGACAGCGCGTTGACGACGGACACGCCGACGCCGTGCAGGCCGCCGGACGTCTCGTAGACCTTGCTGTCGAACTTACCCCCGGCGTGCAGCGTGGTCATGATGACCTCGAGCGCCGACTTGTCCGGGAACTTCGGGTGTGGGTCCACGGGGATGCCGCGGCCGTTGTCGGTCACCGTGAGCGAGCCGTCCTCGGCGAGCGCCACCTCGATGAAGGTGGCGTGGCCGGCGACCGCCTCGTCCATCGAGTTGTCGATCACCTCGGCGAAGAGGTGGTGCAGCGCCTTCTCGTCCGTGCCGCCGATGTACATGCCCGGCCGGCGGCGGACGGGCTCCAGCCCCTCCAGCACCTCGATCGAGGCGGCCGTGTAGCCGGCCTCGCCGGGCGTCCCCTGCGGCGAAGTCTGCGGTGTGACCTGGGCGAGCTGCGGCTTCTTCTTCGCCGCCTGGGCTCCGCCGCCCTCGGGCAGCTTGCGGGCCGCCGAGCCGTCACCGAAGAGATCGCCCGAATTCGCCATGCCGCGCTGGTCCTTCCGAAGCCCGTCGCCCGTCCGATTCGCGGGCGTGCATCTTGCCACGGGGGCTGGTGTGACGGGAACGGATCGGAAACGCAAGGCCCCGCCGGCGGGGCCGGCGGGGCTGTGGATGAATGCAGGCACCGCGCGGCACCCCGCGCGGACGCCGGGAGACGGGCCTGCCGTCAGGACGCGATCTTCCCGCCGCCCTTGCGCGTCACCACCACCACGGAAGGGCGCGGCGGCATGCCGGCCTGGAAGTCCGGCCAGCGGGTCGACGGGGCCTCGAACGTCGCCGGGGGTGCCTTCGGGTCGTCCTCGTCGCCTTCGCCGGGATGCTGGACGGCGAGGAAAAGGGTCTCGTCGTCTGCCGTGAAGTAGGGACCGCACATCTCGGCGCCGTTGGGGCAGCGGAAGAACAGCCTGGAGGTGCCGCGGGCGGCGCCCTCGGTCTCCAGCGCCCAGAGGCCGTCGGCGCGCCCCGTCTTCGCCGGCGAATTGCCGTCGGTGGCGATCCACAGCCGCCCCTGCGCGTCCACGGCGCAGTTGTCCGGCATGCCGAACCAGCCGTCCTTGCTGGTGGCGGGGTTGAAGCTGGCGCCGACGGCGGCCACCGAGGGGTCGCCGCAGCGCAGCAGCACGTCCCAGCGGAAGCTGCCGGCCGCATGGTCGCCGTCCGGCGGGATCATCTCGACGATGTGGCCGAAGCGGTTGTCCGCTCGGGGATTGGCCGGGTCGACCTGTTCGGCGCGGCGGCGGGAGTTGTTCGTCAGCATCACGTAGACGCGGTTCGTCTTCGGGTTCGCCTCGACGTCTTCCGGGCGGTCCATCTTCGTCGCGCCGAGGAGGTCGGCGGCCCGCCGCGTCTCGATCAGAACGTCGGCCTGGCTGCGGAAGCCGTTCGCCTCGGTGAGCGGTCCCTGGCCGAAGACGAGCGGCAGCCACTGAAGGGTACCGTCGGCGGCGAACTTCGCCACCGACAGCGTGCCCCGGTCGAGCAGGTCGCGGTTGGCGGCGCGGTCCTGCGGATCGACGCGACCCTCGGACACGAAGCGGTACACGTAGTCGAAGCGCTCGTCGTCGCCCTGGTAGACCACGTAGCGCCCGTCGCGGTTGACGATGCCGGCGGCGCCCTCGTGCTTGAAGCGGCCCATGGCCGTGCGCTTCACCGGGGTCGAGGCGGGGTCCGTCGGATCGATCTCGACCACCCAGCCGAAGCGATTGGCTTCGTTCGGCTCTTTCGCGACGTCGAAGCGGGGGTGGTGGACACCCCAGTTGTAGAAGCCCCCGGGCGCCCCGTACCGTTTCAGGTTGCGCTCCTCGGGGTGGCCGTCGGCCTTGCCCCAGAAGTAGCCGTTGAAGTTCTCCTCGCAGGTGAGCCACGTGCCCCACGGGGTCACGCCGCCCGCGCAGTTGTTGAGCATCCCGAGCACCCGACGCCCCTCGGGGTCATAGGAGGTCTTCATCCGGTCATGGCCGGCGGCGGGGCCGGAGATGGCCATCGGCGTGTTGGCGGTGATGCGGCGCGCATAGCGCGAGCCGGGCACGACCGCCCACTTGCCGGCCGTGCGGCGGATCTCGAGGACGGATCCGCCGTGGGCGGCCATCTCGATGTCGACGAGGTCCTTCGTCATGGCCCGGAAGGCCGCTTCCTTCGTGTCCTGCCGGCCGATGGTGGGAAACATCAGCTCCTCGTTCGTGTATTCGTGGTTCACGACGAGAAGGCCGTGGTCCGGCCCCGAGAGGGGGATGAACCCGAGATAGTCGTTGTTGTAGCCGAACTGCTTCTCCTGCGCGGCCGCCGTCTGTTTCAGCGGGTCGAAGGGCGGTGCGTCCGGCAGGACGGGGTCGCCCCAGCGGATCAGGATGTCGGCGTCGTAGCCCTCTGCGACGTAGTGGCGCTCGTCCGAGCCTGCCGCCACCTCCTGGAACCTGAACGAGGGCGTCACCGCCGCGCCCTGCGCGCGGGCCTTGTCCGCGGCGGCGATGGCGAGGGGCGAGGCGGTGGCGCCGATCGCGGCGACGGCGAGGGAGCCGCGCAGCACGTCCCGGCGGCTGAACCGCGCCGCGACGAGTTCTCCCATGGTCGGGTTCGCGCTGGCGTTCGTCCCGGCGTCCTCCGACGCCTCGTACGCGACGGAGATCGGCATCTGCGGGGGCTGGGTCATCGGCGCTGCTCCGGGAGTGTGTACCGCAGAGCTAACGGCTGATGATGACGCTCTTGCAACAGCGGTGACGGCGCAGGCGCGTCAGATGCCAGCGAGCCGCAGGACGATCCAGGCAATCAGGAAGGCGAGGCAGAAGACGAAGAGCGCCGGCAGCAGCGCGGCGGGCGCGAGGGCGCGACCGCGGGCGCGCGGAGCGGCCAGAAGCCACGCGAGCGCCACCACCAACCCGACGATGGCGGCGATCTCATTGCGCGGCATGGGGGCTCCCGGATGTCGTTGGGGGTGCGGTCCCAACGCGGCAGCCCTTGCGGCGGTTGCCTGACGCGGGCGAGGCCCCTTCGCGATCTGCGACAGGCGTGGGAGGGGGCCGAACGCAGACGGGGCGCCGTGAGGCGCCCCGTCGCGTGGAGACGTGCGGGCCGACAAGGCGGCCCTGAAAATCTCAGTAGGAGTAGTACATCGAGAACTCGACCGGGTGCGGCGTCATCTCAAACTTCATGACGTCCTGCATCTTCAGCTCGATGTAGCTGTCGATGAAGTCGTCGTTGAAGACGCCGCCGGCCTTGAGGAACGCGCGGTCCTTGTCGAGATTCATGAGCGCCTCGCGCAGCGAGCCGCACACCGTCGGGATCTTCTTCAGCTCGCGCGGGGGCAGGTCGTAGAGATCCTTGTCCATCGCGGCGCCGGGGTCGATCTTGTTCTGGATGCCGTCGAGGCCGGCCATCAGCATGGCCGCGAAGGCGAGGTAGGGGTTCGCCATCGGGTCGGGGAAGCGCACCTCGACACGCTTCGCCTTCGGCGAGGTAGTGAAGGGGATGCGGCAGGACGCCGAGCGGTTGCGGGCCGAGTAGGCCAGCAGAACCGGGGCCTCGTAGCCCGGGACGAGACGCTTGTAGGAGTTCGTCGACGGGTTGGTGAAGGCGTTCAGCGCCTTGGCATGCTTGATGATGCCGCCGATGTAGTACAGGCAGGTCTCGGAGAGATCGGCGTACTTGTTGCCGGCGAAGGTCGGCTTGCCGCCCTTCCAGATCGACTGGTGGACGTGCATGCCCGAGCCGTTGTCGCCGTAGATCGGCTTCGGCATGAACGTGGCCGTCTTGCCGTAGCTCTGGGCGACGTTGTGGATGCAGTACTTGTAGATCTGCATCTGGTCGGCCATGAGCGTCAGCGTGTCGAACTTCATGCCGAGCTCATGCTGGGCCGAGGCCACCTCGTGGTGGTGCTTCTCGACCTTGACGCCCATGGACGCCATGGCCGCGAGCATCTCGCCGCGCATGTCCTGGGCGCTGTCCTGCGGCGGGACCGGGAAGTAGCCGCCCTTGGTGGCGATGCGGTGGCCGAGGTTGCCGCCCTCGTACTCGGTGTCGCCGTTCGTCGGCAGCTCGATCGAGTCGAGCTTGAAGCCCGTGTTGTACGGGTCGGCCGTGAAGCGGACGTCGTCGAACACGAAGAACTCGGCCTCGGGTCCCACGAAGATGGTGTCGCCGATGCCGGTCGACTTCAGGTAGGCCTCGGCCTTCTTGGCCATGCCACGCGGATCGCGCGGGTAGGGCTCGCCGGTCGTCGGCTCGAGCACGTCGCAGACGATCGACATCGTCGAGGCCGCAAAGAACGGGTCCATGGTCGCCGTGGACGGATCCGGCATCAGCGTCATGTCGGACTCGTTGATCGCCTTCCAGCCGGCGATGGACGACCCGTCGAACATCGTGCCTTCGGCGAAAATGTCCTCGTCGATCATCGACACGTCGAAGGTGACGTGCTGCCACTTGCCGCGCGGGTCGGTGAACCGGAAGTCGACGTACTTCACGTCGTTTTCCTTGATCGCCTTGAGGACATCCTTGGCGGTCTTCATCAGTAAAATCCCTCTGAACGGAGTAGGTCTCGATGGTGGGTGTCTCTGAACGGCCGCGGGAGCGACGATCAGGGTCTCAGCGGCGTCAGATCGCGTCCAGGCCGGTTTCGCCGGTCCGGATGCGGATCGCCTCCTCGACCGGCGATACAAAAATCTTGCCATCGCCGATGCGGCCGGTCTGTGCGGCGCGGCGGATGGCGTCCACCGCCCGTTCGACCATGTCGTCCGGAAGCACGATTTCGATCTTCACCTTCGGCAGGAAGTCGACGACGTATTCCGCGCCCCGGTAGAGCTCGGTGTGCCCCTTCTGCCGGCCGAAGCCCTTGGCCTCGGTCACGGTGATGCCCTGAAGTCCGACGTCCTGAAGGGCCTCCTTCACGTCGTCGAGCTTGAAAGGCTTGATGATCGCCTCGATTTTCTTCATCGCATGCCCGCTGATACGGTCCGTCCAGGGCTGAGAGCCGCGCCCGGAACACGACCGTGGCTGCTTAGCATCAACCATGCCTGACCGCCATCGCCATCTGGCTGCGGGCGACGGGTGAGGCGGACCGGCAGACTGACCGCGGCGTGCGGCCAATCAGTGGGCATAGTTCGCCTATAAAATAGGCAAATGCCCCATTCGAGAGCAAGTCATCCTGCCGGTGGCGTGCCGGCGGCGTAACGGCAGGGCAGGGACTGCCCGCCCCTGAGGCAGGTGAGGGAATGGGCGACGCTTTGCTGAGCACCTCGGAGATGGGCGAGGCCGACCGGCTGACGATCGCCGGCGGGACTGCCGGACTGGCGCTCATGGAGAAGGCAGGCCGCTCCGTCGCCGACGTCGTCGTGCGCCGTTTTCCGGCCGGGAGCCGCGTCCTCGTGCTCTGCGGGCCGGGAAACAACGGTGGCGACGGCTTCGTGGCGGCGCGAGTGCTGGTCGCGCGCGGATACCGCGTGGCGCTTCATCTTCTCGGCGCGCGGGATGCCCTGAAAGGCGACGCGGGGCTGGCGGCGGCTGCGTGGACGGGGTCGGTCGAGCCTCTCTCGACGGCCGATCCCGGCAGCGCCGACGTGGTGGTCGACGCCCTCTTCGGCGCGGGCCTTGCGCGAAAGCTCGACGGCGAGGCGCTCGCGGCCGTGCAGCGCCTGAATGCCTCCGGCGTGCCCGTCGTCGCCGTGGACGTGCCGTCCGGGGTCGATGGCAATTCGGGGCAGGCGCGAGGCGAGGCGGTGCGCGCGAGCGAGACCGTCACCTTCTTCCGGTTGAAGCCCGGACACCTTCTCTATCCCGGCCGTGGCCTGTGCGGGCCGGTGCGGGTCGCCGACATCGGCATTCGCGATGAGGTGCTGGAGAGCATCCGGCCCCGGGCGTGGCGGAACGGGCCCGACCTGTGGCGCGGGGCGCTCCGGCCTCCGCGCGAGGAGGGGCACAAGTACGGTCGCGGTCACGCGCTCGTACTGTCGGGCGGACTCGAAGGCGGCGGCGCCGCGCGGCTTGCCGCCCGCGCGGCGCTTCGCGTCGGGGCGGGACTCGTGACGGTTGCGAGCCCCTCCGATGCGTTGCCCGCCCATGCCGCCGCCCTCGACGCGGTCATGGTGCGTCGCTGCGACGGCGCCCCGGGGTGGGCGGACCTGCTGGCGGCCGATCCGCGACGCAACGCCGTCGTGCTCGGTCCGGCGGCAGGCGTGGGGGAGGAGACGCGCTCCCGTGTCGCCGCAGCGCTGGCGGCAGGCCGGCACTTGGTCATCGACGCGGACGCGCTGACGAGCTTTGCCGGCGAGGCGGCCGCCCTCGCGAGCCTTGTTGCGCCGGCGGCAGCAAGAGGCCAAAGCGTGGTGCTCACGCCGCACGACGGAGAATTCCGGAATCTCTTCCGCGGCATCGCGGAGGTTCTTGATCCGGACTCGAAGCTTGAGCGGGCCCGGGCGGCGGCCCGTCTGACGAGCGCCGTCGTGGTGCTCAAGGGGCCGGACACGGTGGTGGCGGCGCCGGACGGGCGGGCCGCCATCAACGCCAACGGGTCGCCTTTCCTCGCCACCGCCGGGTCGGGGGACGTGCTTGCGGGCCTCGTCGGCGGCCTTCTGGCTCAGGGCCTGCCGGCGTTCGACGCCGCCTGTGCAGGCGTCTGGATCCACGGGGCGGCGGGCAGCGCGCTGGGCGCTGGACTCATCGCCGAAGACCTCCCGCAGGCCGTCCCGGGCGTGCTCCGGGAGCTTTTCGACGCCGGGTGACGCCCCGTATGCCCGTCACGTCACCTCGAACCAGCACGACAGGCCGGTGTCGAGCCGCTCCAGGACGGTGGAGCCAATCAGCCACTTGCCGCGGTTGTCGGCGACGAAGGCGATCCGCTGCGTCTGGTTCTCGAGCAGGATCATCGTGTCGAGCCAGTAGGGTTCCCAGCCGTCGTCGAAGGCGTGGAGCAGCCTGAAGCAGTGGCCGTGGACATGCAGCACTTGCGGGAAGGCGGTGCGGTTCGTCATCGCGAGCACCACCGGGGTGCCCCTTTTCACGCTGAGAACGGGCTTTCCCGGCTTGTCGGCCCCGATGGCGCCGGACACGCCGTTGACGGTCCAGATGCGCTGGGGATCGCCTGTCCACGTGCCGCGCCCGTCGGAGGCGCCGGGGCGTACGCCGCCCTCGATGACGACGTCCGCGCGCTGGGCCTTCTGCAGCGTGATCGCCTCGGGCAGAAGGCGGTTGGGCGCCAGCGGGCCGATCGGCGGAAGCACGGGCCGGCGGGTGATGGCGGGGTCACCCTCGGCCGTGACCTGCACCAGCGGCAGGCCCTCGCCGATCAGCGCCGTGACGGCGGCCGTGGCGCCGGGCTCCGCCGGGACGTCGAAGAGCACGTCGTAGCGGCTGCCCGGGGCGAAGGGCAGGGTGGAGCGCAGCGGTTCGAAGGTATCAGTCGGCTGGCTGTCGACAGCGATCACGTAGGCCTTCATCCCGTCGAAGCGGATGCGCATCAACCGGGCATTGCAGAGACTCGCGAGGCGCAGGCGCACGCGCGAGCCCGGCGGAACGGACAGCTTCAGCGGCGCTCGCATGCCGTTGACGGTGAGAATCGTGCCCAGCCGACCGGCGCCGGCCCGCTCCTCCGGCAGTTCGAAGGCGGCGTGCCGGCCTTCGGCGTCGAGCCGCCAGTCGTCGACGGCGACGATCCGGTCGACATCGACCGGCGGCGCGTCGGGCTCCGTCACGGCGAGAACGCCGGCCAGGCCGCGCTCCTGCAATTCGCCGGTCATGCCGGGGACGAGCGGGCGGTAGATGAAGGTCCCGGCGTCGGGCGGCACGAAGCGGACGTCGGCCGTGGCGCCGGGGGCGGTTGCCTCCTGCGTCAGGCCGGCGACGCCGTCCGCCTCGTTCGGGCCCCGGACGCCGTGCCAGTGCACGCTCAGCGGGCGCTTGATGCCGTTGACCACCCTGACGCGGAAATCTTCGCCGCGCTTCGTGCGGATGTCCGGGCCCGGAGCCTTGCCCCCGAAGGCCCACAACTCGGTCTCCTGGCCGGGCTGGAAGGCGACGAAGGAGGGCTTGGCCTCGAGGAGGACCGTCGGAAGCCCGTCCGCCGGGAGCGGCGACGCCGCCGGGGCGGCCGTGGCCGGTGCCTTCTGCGCGACGGCGGCGGCCGGAAGGAGCGGGAGCGCGGCTGCCCCGCCGAGACCAGCGGCGAACCGCCGCCGGGTCAGGGAGAACGTCTTCGGGTGCGCGGCCATCGGGTCGGAGCCGTCCTCGGGGGTGATGGCCTGACTTCCGCGAGGGACGCCGGCCGGCAGGTGCGTCTGCGCCGCTTTCTCGCATGTTCGCGCAGGAGAGGCGAGACGTCCGTGCCGTCGGCCGTAGGCCGGCATGGCGCCCGTTTTTTCGCTGGCGCCGCGCCGCCGCCATGCTATAGAGCGCGCCACCTCGCGGGGCTCGCCCCGCGGCGGGCTCCTGTGCGCTTGCGGGCGTGGCGGAACTGGTAGACGCGCCGGATTTAGGTTCCGGTGACGCAAGTCGTGTGGGTTCAAGTCCCTCCGCCCGCACCAGAGCCGCCGCCGTCGGCGGCGGGAGTCCTGTTCATCGATCTCTCTTTGGCGAAGGCAAGTCCAATCATGCAGGTCACGCAAACGCTGTCGGAAGGGCTGAAGCGCCAGTTCTCGGTCACCCTCCTGGCCAAGGATCTCGAGCAGCGCCTGTCGAACGAGCTCACCGAGCTCAAGGACAAGGTGCGCATCAACGGATTCCGCCCCGGCAAGGTGCCGGTCCAGCACCTGCGCCGCCTCTACGGCCGGTCGGTGATGGGCGACGTGCTGCAGAACCTCGTCAACGAGGCGAACCGCAAGATCGTCGAGGACAACGGCCTGAAGCTCGCGCTCGAGCCGAAGATCGAGTTCCCCGAGGACAAGGCGGCGGTCGAGGCGGCCATGGAAGCTCGCGGCGACCTGTCCTACACGGTGTCGCTCGAGGTGCTGCCGAAGTTCGAGCTTGCGCCCTTCGCCGGCCTGTCTGTGACGCGCGAGACGGCCGAGGTGCCGGAGGCGGAGGTCGACGCGGCGCTCGAGCGCATGGCCGGCCAGAACCGTCCGTTCAGCCCGAAGGAGGGCGACGCTCCGGTGGCCGAGAGCGGTGACCGCGTCGTCGTCGACTTCACCGGCACGATCGACGGCGTCGCCTTCGAGGGCGGCACCGGCTCCGACATCTCCGTGGACCTCGGCTCGGGCGGCTTCATCCCGGGCTTCGAGGAACAGCTCGTCGGCGCGAAGAAGGGGGAGACGCGCACCGTCAACGTCACCTTCCCGACGAACTACGGTGCCGCCAACCTCGCCGGCCGCGCCGCCTCGTTCGAGGTGACCGTCAAGGACGTGCAGGCGCCCGGCGCCGTCACCGTCGACGACGAACTGGCCAAGACCTTCGGCATGGAGAGCCTCGACAAGCTGAAGGACGCGATCCGCGACTCCATCGGCCGCGAGTATGGCGCCGTGTCGCGCCGCAAGCTGAAGCGCCAGCTGCTGGATGCGCTCGACGCCCAGTACACGTTCGAACTGCCGCCGACGCTCCTCGACCAGGAGTTCGACAACATCTGGCGGCAGGTCCAGAGCGACATGCAGGAGCAGAACAAGACGTTCGCGGACGAGAACACGACCGAGGACGAGGCCAGGGCCGAGTACCGCCGGATCGCCGAGCGTCGCGTGCGCTTGGGCCTCGTGCTCGCCGAGATCGGCGAGAGCGCCAAGGTGCAGGTGAGCGACGAGGAACTGTCGCAGGCGCTCGTCGAGCGCGCCCGCCAGTTCCCCGGTCAGGAAAAGATGGTGTGGGACTTCTACCGGAAGAACCCGCAGGCGCTGGCCGAGATCCGGGCTCCTCTGTTCGAGGACAAGGTCGTCGATCACATTCTCGCGTCGGCCACGGTCACCGAGAAGGCGGTCTCCAAGGACGAACTGCTCGACGAGAGCGACGGCACCGAGAAGTCGGCTGCGGCCGAAGAGGCCCCGGCCAAGAAGCCGCGCGCCCGCAAATCCGCCGCAAAGCCGGCCGACAAGACGGAAGAATGAGCGGGGGCGGCCGAGGGCCGCTCCTTCTCCCTGCGCCCGGCAGCGTCGCCGGTTCCGCCACACGATCGTTCACCAACCGAAGCCGGCCCCATTGTGCGGCCGGCTTCCGGCATTATGTTGGGTCCAGCGCCCCTCGTGGCGCCCCCGATTCACGACACAGGGCACGGCCATGCGCGATCCGATCGAAGTCTACAACAACATGCTCGTGCCGATGGTCGTGGAGCAGTCGAACCGCGGCGAGCGGGCCTTCGACATCTATTCCCGCCTGCTGCGCGAGCGCGTGATCTTCCTGACCGGCCCAGTCGAGGACAACATGGCCTCCCTCGTGGTGGCGCAGCTGCTGTTCCTGGAGTCCGAGAATCCGAAGAAGGAGATCTCGATCTACATCAACTCCCCGGGCGGCATCGTCACGTCGGGGCTCGCGATCTACGACACGATGCAGTTCATCCGCCCGCCGGTGTCGACGCTGTGCGTGGGGCAGGCCGCCTCGATGGGTTCGCTGCTGCTCGCGGCGGGCGAGGCTGGCATGCGTTTCGCCCTGCCCAACGCGCGGATCATGGTCCACCAGCCCTCCGGCGGCTACCAGGGCCAGGTCACCGACATTCTGATCCACGCCCGCGAGGTCGAGGGGCTGAAGCGCCGCCTCAACGAGATCTACGAGAAGCACACGGGCAAGGACTACAAGGCGATCGAGGAAGCGCTGGAGCGCGACAACTTCATGACCGCCGAGGGCGCCAAGGCCTTCGGGATCGTCGACCAGGTCATGGAGAAGCGCCCGGTGGAGGCGGCCTGACGCCGACGTGAGCGAGCCCATCGGGGCTTCCGCGCGCGTGGCACGGCGGTCCCCGTCCTGTTGCACCCCTGCAATGTCCCCGACCATCGGGGATGCAGCCTATTGATCCCCATCCGGCACCATGTTTGCATCGGCAGACGTGGCGGCGAATCCGTGAGGGTTTACAGCCGGTGGGGATTGTCCCTGGGAAAGGGCCTTCGAAGCGCTACCGTTTCTTAGGTTCCCGCCCCATAACCTGATCGAGGGCGCTGCGGCCTGCGGCCCGCGCACCGGTCGAGTGGAGGATGCCATGAGCAAAGTCGGCGGCGGCGATTCCAAGAGCACGCTGTACTGCTCGTTCTGCGGCAAGAGCCAGCACGAGGTCCGCAAGCTGATCGCAGGCCCGACCGTGTTCATCTGCGATGAGTGCGTCGAGCTCTGCATGGACATCATCCGCGAGGAGAACAAATCCTCGCTGGTGAAGTCGCGCGACGGCGTGCCGACGCCGAAGGAGATCCGCAAGGTTCTCGACGACTACGTCATCGGCCAGGACCACGCGAAGAAGGTGCTCTCCGTCGCGGTCCACAACCACTACAAGCGGTTGAACCACGCCACGAAGCACAACGACGTCGAGCTGGCGAAGTCCAACATCCTGCTGGTCGGCCCCACCGGATCCGGCAAGACGCTGCTCGCGCAGACGCTGGCCCGCATCCTCGACGTGCCGTTCACGATGGCGGACGCCACGACCCTCACCGAGGCCGGCTACGTCGGCGAGGACGTCGAGAACATCATTCTCAAGCTGCTCCAGGCCTCCGACTACAACGTCGAGCGGGCGCAGCGCGGCATCGTCTACATCGACGAGATCGACAAGATTTCGCGCAAGTCGGACAACCCCTCGATCACGCGCGACGTGTCGGGCGAGGGCGTCCAGCAGGCGCTTCTCAAGATCATGGAAGGCACGGTGGCCTCGGTCCCGCCCCAGGGCGGCCGCAAGCACCCGCAGCAGGAGTTCCTGCAGGTCGACACGACGAACATCCTGTTCATCTGCGGCGGCGCCTTCGCCGGGCTCGAGCGCATCATCTCGGCCCGGGGCAAGGGCACCTCGATCGGCTTCGGCGCCAAGGTCGAGGCTCCGGACGACCGGCGCACCGGCGCCATCTTCCGCGAGGTGGAGCCGGAGGACCTGCTCAAGTTCGGCCTGATTCCCGAGTTCGTCGGCCGCCTGCCGGTCATCGCGACGCTCGAGGACCTCGACGAGGCCGCGCTCAAGAAGATCCTGACCGAGCCGAAGAACGCGCTCGTGAAGCAGTACCAGCGCCTCTTCGAGATGGAGGACGTGGAGCTGACGTTCGCCGACGAGGCCGTCTCGATGATCGCCAAGAAGGCCATCGAACGGAAGACCGGCGCCCGCGGCCTGCGCTCCATCATGGAGGGCATCCTGCTGGAAACCATGTACGACCTGCCGAGCCTCGAGGGCTGCGAGCAGGTGGTGATCGGCCCCGAGGTGATCGAGGGCAAGGCGCGTCCGCTGTACATCTACTCGGACAAGGCGGGCGAGACCGCCTCGAGCGCCTGATCACGCGAAGTTGGCCCTCCTGCCGTGGGGCAGGGGGCCGGGGCTCGGCTTGAAGTCGGGTCCGCGAGGAGCCATCTCAGGCTCAGTGTAGCCGGTTCGCTCATCCCAACAGGTCCCTTCGACCTGGAGGAGCCGGGTGCGTCGCGACGGCCGTCGGCCGCCGCACCTCGTTCGCCGGGTGGCCCATTCCGGGCATCCATGCGGGCGCACCAGAAAGGACAACTGTTCGATGACGACTTCCAGACAGCGTCCCCAGCTGCAGCCGGGTGCCGTGGACACGTATCCCGTCCTGCCGCTGCGTGACATCGTCGTCTTCCCCCACATGATCGTGCCGCTGTTCGTCGGCCGCGAGAAGTCGATCAAGGCGCTGGAAGAGGTGGTGAAGAGCGAGAAGCTCATCCTCCTCGCGACCCAGAAGAACGCCGCAGACGACGATCCCGCCACGGACGCGATCTTCACGATCGGGACGCTCGCCAGCGTGCTCCAGCTCCTGAAGCTTCCCGACGGCACCGTGAAGGTGCTCGTGGAGGGCGTGGGCCGCGCCCGCGTGCGCGAGTACGTGCGCTCAGAGGACTTCTACGAGGCGACCGCCGAGGCCCTGCCGGACGCGATCCCGAACCGGATCGAGGCCGAGGCCCTTGCGCGCTCCGTCGTCACGGAGTTCGAGAGCTACGTGAAGCTCAACAAGAAGGTGTCGGCCGAGGTCGTCGCTGCCGTCGGGCAGATCGAGGACTACTCGAAGCTCGCCGACACGATCGCCTCGCACCTCGCCGTCAAGATCACCGACAAGCAGGACGTCCTCGAGATCACCGACGTGACCAAGCGCCTGGAGAAGGTGCTCGGCTTCATGGAGAGCGAGATCTCGGTGCTCCAGGTGGAAAAGCGCATCCGCTCGCGCGTCAAGCGCCAGATGGAGAAGACCCAGCGCGAGTACTACCTCAACGAGCAGATGAAGGCGATCCAGAAGGAGCTCGGCGACGAGGACGGCAAGGACGAGGTCGCCGAGATCGAGGAGCGCATCAACAAGACGAAGCTCTCCAAGGAGGCCCGCGACAAGGCGCTGGCCGAGGTGAAGAAGCTGCGCCAGATGTCGCCGATGTCGGCGGAAGCCACGGTCGTGCGCAACTACCTCGACTGGCTGCTGTCGCTGCCGTGGGGCCGCCGCTCCAAGGTGAAGAAGGACCTCGCCCACGCCCAGCAGCTGCTCGACGACGAGCACTACGGGCTGGAGAAGGTGAAGGAGCGGATCGTCGAGTATCTCGCGGTGCAGAGCCGCGCGAACAAGCTCACCGGCCCGATCCTGTGCCTAGTCGGCCCGCCCGGCGTCGGCAAGACCTCGCTCGGCAAGTCGATCGCCAAGGCGACCGGCCGCGAGTTCGTGCGCATGTCGCTCGGCGGCGTGCGTGACGAGGCCGAGATCCGGGGCCACCGGCGGACCTACATCGGCTCGATGCCCGGCAAGATCGTGCAGTCGATGCGCAAGGCCAAGACGTCCAACCCGCTCTTCCTGCTCGACGAGATCGACAAGATGGGCATGGACTTCCGCGGCGATCCGTCGTCGGCCCTCCTCGAGGTGCTGGATCCGGAGCAGAACTCGTCGTTCAACGACCATTACCTCGAGGTCGACTACGACCTGTCGAACGTGATGTTCGTGACCACGGCGAACACGCTCAACATCCCGCCGCCCCTCCTCGACCGCATGGAGGTGATCCGCATCGCCGGGTACACCGAGGAGGAGAAGGTCGAGATCGCCCGCCGCCACCTGATCCCGGAGGCCGTGAAGAAGCACGGCCTGCAGGAGAAGGAGTGGACGATCGACAACGAGGCCCTGCTGATGCTGATCCGGCGCTACACGCGCGAGGCCGGCGTCCGCAACCTCGCCCGCGAACTCTCCAACCTCGCCCGCAAGGCGGTGAAGGAGATCCTGCTGTCCAAGAAGAAGAAGGTGGCGGTCACGACCAAGACGCTGCCTGACTTCCTCGGCGTGCCGAAGTACCGCTACGGCGAGACGGAGAGCGAGGACCAGGTGGGCGTCGTCACGGGTCTTGCGTGGACCGAGGTGGGCGGCGAACTGCTGACCATCGAAGGCGTGATGATGCCCGGCCGCGGCAAGATGACCGTGACGGGCAACCTCAAGGACGTGATGAAGGAGTCGATCTCGGCTGCGGCGAGCTACGTCCGCTCGCGGGCCATCGACTTCGGCATCGAGCCGCCGCTGTTCGACAAGCGGGACATCCACGTGCACGTGCCGGAAGGCGCGACGCCGAAGGATGGTCCGTCGGCGGGCATCGGGATGGCCACGGCGATCGTCTCCGTGCTCACCGGCATCCCGGTGCGCCACGACATCGCCATGACCGGCGAGGTGACGCTGCGCGGCCGGGTGCTCCCGATCGGCGGGCTCAAGGAGAAGCTTCTCGCGGCGCTTCGCGGCGGCGTGAAGAAGGTCCTGATCCCCGAGGAGAACGCCAAGGACCTCGCGGACCTTCCCGCCAGCGTGAAGAGCGGCCTGGAGATCGTGCCGGTCTCGCGCATGGAGGAGGTCATCAAGCACGCCCTCGTGCGCCAGCCGCAGGCGATCGAGTGGGAAGAGGACGTCACGCCCCGCAAGGCCGCGACGGCCGAGGACGAGGCCTCAGGCGTCGTCGCCCACTGAGTCGATCCGCATTCGCATCGAACGAGCCCCGCGGCTTTGCCGCGGGGCTTTTCGTTTGCGCGGAGCGGCCAGCCGGAGAATTCGGTCCTCTCTGCGGCGTCCCAGGCACCGGACATGTGGGAAATCGGCCACAAGCTTGGCCGGCGACACGCGAAAAAAACGAGGATTTCCCTCGGATTCTGGCCGCTTCGGCCTTGCCAGCGCGGCCCTTAACTGGAACAACGCCCGGCAGCGCCGCCAGAGTCGGTGCGCAGGACAACACAAGGAGTATTCCGATGAACAAGGGCGATCTCGTCGCTGCCGTCGCGGAAGGCGCGGACCTCACCAAGGTTCAGGCCGCCGCCGCCGTCGACGCCGTTCTGGAGGCCATCACGGCGTCGCTGAAGAAGGGCGACGAGGTTCGCCTCGTGGGCTTCGGCACCTTCCTCGTCTCCAAGCGCCCGGCGGGCGAGGCGCGCAACCCGCGCACCGGCGAGACGATCAAGACGAAGGCCTCGCTGGCCCCGAAGTTCAAGGCCGGTGCCGGCCTGAAGTCGGCCGTCAACGGCTGACAAGCGTCGTCCCGGCAGTGCGCCGGGCGCCGCCGAGTTGCCACGGGCCGGTTCGCCGGCCCGTTTTTCTTTCCGGTCATCCGTCTTGCCACAGGCGGGGGCCGCAGGCATATGAATGCCGCGGGCCGGACGTCGTCTGTCCCGCACGCGGGTCTCGCTACCCGAAAACGGACGGCCGAGGCCGTCCCTGGGGCGGTTAGCTCAGTCGGTAGAGCATCTCGTTTACACCGAGAGGGTCGGCGGTTCGAGCCCGTCACCGCCCACCAATACGATCTCTATCGCTTCCGGCCGCCCGTCGGGCACGCGGAACAACACGGCGGAGGCTGGCCTGAAGTGGTGCCGGTGGCGTGCCATAACCGGCCTTGCTCGGCGTCCTAGATGCGGTGGGCCGCGAGACCGCCGCCGAACAATGTAAGCTTGAACGTTACATCTTTCGCGAATGTGAATGTGTCGCGGGATCCGTAAACCTACGGACCCAGCGGTGAATTCCGGGGATGCGCACGTCAGGCCCGCGTGGCGATCGACTTCACGACCGTGCTTCCTTCGATGACATTGACAGGCCCCACGAGGCGCTTGAGGGCTTCGATGTCGGTGAGGGTGACGGTCGAACCCGTCATCTGAGCGCCGTGAGACGCGATCTGTCCGATCGCGCGCGAAAGGCTTTCCGGAGTGAGGCCTAGCAACGACGCCAGCGTCCGCTTGCTCATTCCGAGCGGAAACGATGGGGCTTCTCCCGAGGCGACGTATCGCTTGAGGATCCAGCTTCCGACGCGCTGGATTCCGTTTCTCATCTTGTGATTGTTCATTTCGCGGGCGAGACCGATGTAGTTTTCGGCCATCAGGCGCGCGACCTTCTCGGCCAGCACGGCGTCCGACCGCACACTGTTCCTGAACATGTTCGCCGGGATCATGATGACGCTCGACGGCGTCAGCGTCTTCGCGGACGAAATGGCCGGCTCATCCGTGATGACCGTGGCGAGCAGGAAAGGGCGTCCGGGCGGGACGATGGCGATGACCGCCTCCGCGTCACTGTTTCTGGACGTCAGCTCGACTTCGGTCGCCAGCGCCAGGAACAGAGTATCCGTCAGAGTATCCTGTTCCACCAGCGTCGTGTTCGCGGGCAACAACTGCATGACCGACGAGCGGAGGAGTTGTTGGATCGTATCGGGGTGGAGATCGCTGAAGAAGGAGAGGTGACGGACGGATTCGATTTCTTCGGGGGTCATTTGCCAGCCAGGGTCCGGGATCTTGCTTGATTATTGTCGACGGAACGGGCCGCCCACGCTGTGCTCCCGATGTCGTTGATCACTCGATATTCCGAGTCGTGAATGGAAGTCCAGATCGTCGCTTTCGCCGCCGGACGATCCCGACGTCGCTGACGCTCCTTGTCTTCATCACCTGCCATTTGTGGCACAGGTGGCAACGACGCTGTCATGCCCCTCACGCAGGGCCGCTCAACCGTGCCGACGACGTCTCCGCCCCAGCGTCGGCGGGCGCCGCACGGACGGTGCCCTGCGGGAACTGCCGGTGGGCCGGCGCCCGGCTCCGTGTCCCATAAAGGCAAAGCACCGCCTCGGCCCTCGGCTAAGCTCGAGGACCGACTCGGCGGCGGGGGCTGCCGGCGGTGCGTCCGGGCCCGGAGGCCCGCGGCGCAGAGGGTTCGCCTGCCGCGCGACCGAGGGTCGCGCTCGTCAGCGCAGGCGCCCAGCCAACGAGGAGAGACCCATGAGGATGTCCATCGCCGCCGCGGCCCTTGCGCTGTCGACCGCGGGAGCGCTCGCGCAGACGCCGACCCCGCTCACCGCCTATGCCGATGCCAACGGCTTCATCGATGTGCAGGCGCTCACCTGCGACCAGTTGGCGAACACGTTCCAGGAAGACGCCGACGGCCTGATGGCCTGGTACAGCGGCTGGTACAACGGCCTCGCCAAGAAGCACTTCATCAACATGCCGCGCTCCAAGGAGGCCGAGCACGAGGTCATCGTGTACTGCAAGGCCAACCGCGGCGTGAAGATCATCAAGGCGATCGACATCGTCTTCACGAAGATGCGCAAGGAGAAGGGCATCGTCCTCTCCAAGTGAGAACCACAGGCGGCGGGGGCAGGGGCCTCCGCCGCCTTCGTCCGACGTGGCCCGCTTGACGCCGACGACCCGGGCAGGGGAGAACGACGCTGCTCCCGGTTCCTGGAGGCCTTACGATGGTCCATCGCCTGATCGCCCTCGCCCGGACGACCGTTCTCCTCGCCGCCGTCGCCACCGTCGCCGGCCCGACCGGTGTGCAGGCGCAGAAGCGGCCTGACACCCTCACCATGACGTGCGCGCAGGCTGCGGCTCTGGTGCGCCAGCAGGGCGCGATCGTGCTCGGCACCGGCCAGTACGTGTTCGACCGCTTCGTGGCCGACGGCCGCTTCTGCTCCATCAACGAGGTGGCGGCCCCGACGCGGGTGCAGACCAAGGACCAGAAGGCCTGCATGCTCCTGTCGAAGTGCACGCCCAAGCGCGACTACTGGGAAGACAACTTCTTCTGGCGCTGATCGAGCCTGCATCCGAGGAGCCTGTCCGCCGCGCCTCGTGCGCCTGGGTTCGTCGAGGGCTGTAGCGGAACCGTCCGCCGACCCTGCCCGTTGCCCCATTGGCAACGGTGAGGGCCCCGAATGGCCGTGCAAGACGATCCGGCGTCCGCCCCCTTCGCCACGGAGGACGCGGTCAGTGAGCCGCCGGGACGGCTCCGTCGGGACTTCCGGGCGATGGCGTTCGGTTTCTGGACGGGCTGCAACCGGCGCACCGCGTGGCTCTACACGGGCGCCATCGTCGCTCTGATCCTCGCCAACATCGCGCTCCAATACGGCATCAACCGCTGGAACCGTTCGTTCTTCGACGCGCTGGAGGCTCGCAGGACGGACCTCCTCGCCGGACTGGTCCTGGCCTTCGCGGCGCTTGCGGTGGCGGCCATCCTGCTGATGGCCTCCCAGGCCTACGCCCGCCTCGCGCTGCAGGCGCACTGGCGACGGTGGCTCTCCAGCTCCCTGCTGGCGCAGTGGCTTCGGCAACGGCGCTTCTACCAGCTCGCGATCGTCGCGCCGGAGGTGGACAGTCCCGAATTTCGGATGACGGACGACGTGCGCTTTGCCGTCGACCCGCTCGTGGACTTCGCCATCGGCCTGTCGAACGCCGTGCTGATGGCGCTCGTCTTCGTCGGCGTGCTCTGGACGGCGGGCGGAGGCATCACGGTCATGGGCGTGACCATCCCCGGTTACTTCGTGGTGGCCGCGGCTCTCTACGCGCTCGTGACCTCGACGGTGATGGTCCGGCTCGGCGGCCCACTCGTCGTGCGCACGGCGGACAAGAACGCTGCGGAGGCGGCGGTCCGCTTCGAGATGGTGCGCGTGCGCGAGAACGCGGAGAGCATCGCGCTGATCGGCGGCGAGGATGACGAGCGGGCGTCGATCGGCGAATCCCTTGCCGTCGTCCTCAGGCGCTGGAGCGCGGTGGCGGCCCAGCAGGCCCGGATGACGCTGATCATCCACGGCAACACCACGCTGGCCCCGGTGCTGCCGCTGCTCCTCGGTGCACCGAAGTATTTCGCCGGCACGATGACGCTCGGCCAGCTCATGCAGATCGCAGCCGCCTTCGTGCAGGTCCAGATCGCCTTCAACTGGCTCGTCGAGAACTACATCCGCTTCGCGGAGTGGCAGGCGTCGGCCGGGCGGGTCGTGGGGCTGTGGCGCACGCTGCGCGATCTGCCCGCCGACGCCGAGGGGGCGGGGCGCATCGTCCTCGGGACAAGCCCCGACGAGGCGCTGCACCTGCGCGGACTCGTCGTCGCGCGGCACAACGGGCGGGTGATGATCAACGGGGCGGAGGCCGTGTTCTCGCCGGGCGAGAAGGTGCTGCTCAAGGGCGATTCCGGCAGCGGGAAATCGACCCTGATCCGGGCCATCGCCGGCCTGTGGCCGTGGGGCTCGGGCGAGGTTCTGGTCCCGGCCGGCCAGGAGGTGCGGTTCATCCCGCAGAAGCCCTATGTGCCCAACGGGACCCTGCGCGAGGCGCTGCTCTACCCGGTCCCCGACCGTCCCGTTCCCGACGAGGAGTTGGTGCGCGCCCTTCATCGCTGTGGGCTCCGGCACCTCGCGAACGACCTCGGCCGGACCGAGCGATGGGACAAGGTCCTGTCGGGCGGCGAGCAGCAGCGCCTCGCCTTCGCCCGGCTCCTCGTCCACCGGCCCGCCATCGTCATCATGGACGAGGCGACATCGGCTCTCGACGAGGCGAGCCAGGACTCGATGCTGTCCCTGTTCCGGGACGAACTCGCCGCCGCGACGGTGCTCAGCGTCGGGCACCGACCCGGCCTGGACGACTACCACGACCGCGTCCTCGTGCTGGCGCGGCAGGCCAGCGGGGCGGTGGTGGATGCCCCGCCCGCCGGCCCTGGCCTTCGGCGCTGGATCCGTCGCATCGCCGGAGGCGGGCGGGAGGCGAGCCCGGGGGCCGCGCGCGGGTGACGGATCTCACTCGGCCGCGGGGACCTTTGCCGCCGTGGCTGCGGCGCTTGCGGCCACCGTCTCCGCCACGGCACGGTGATCGTCGCTGCCGCGCGCCAGCACGGATACCAGCGGCTCGGGGAAGCGGATGCCGGCAGCCGGCAGGTCGCGGAGCAGGCGCTTCACCGCCTCACGCTGGATGAGGCTGGGGCGGATGGGCTTCACGGTGAACTTGAAGCGCGCCACCAACGCCTCGTCGAGAATCTCGAACACGCCCTGCATCTTCAGCGGCTGGATGAAGTCCGGGGCATACTCCGGGTCCTCCATCAGCGCGATGCCGATCTTCTTCGTCGCCTTGCGCAGGGCCTCGAGGTCGGTGTCGCGAGCGAAGCGGAGGTTGAACTTCACGGTCGACCAGTCGCGGCTGAAATTCGTGACCTGCCCGAGCTGTCCGAACGGGATGGTGTGCAACTGGCCGTTCTGGTGGCGGAGTTTCAGCGAGCGGAGCGCAAATCCCTCGACCGTCCCCTTCGCCTTGCCGCAGTCGATGTACTCGCCCACGCGGAAGGCATCCTCGGCGAGGTAGAAGATGCCCGACACGATGTCGCGCACCAGCGTCTGGCTGCCGAAGGAGATCGCGAGGCCGACGATCGAGGCGCCGGCGACGAGGGGCGTGATGTTGACGCCCAGCATCGCCAGCACCGCCAGCGTACCGACGGTCACGACCAGCACGAGCGCTGCCACGCGCAGGAGGGGTGCGAGCGTGCGGGCCCGGGACCCGGCCGTGTCGCCAGGCCCGTCCTCGGCGTCCTCAGGCGTCCCGGTTCGGGCGGCGACGTAGGGGTCGGTCGCGGCGCGCACGCCTTCCCACAGGAGGAAAGCGGCCATGCCGGCCATGGCGGCGTGCAGAAGGGTCCGCCCGAGGGGCCGCCATTCGGCCTCCGTGTAGAGGCCCAGCGCGTCCACACACCAGACGCGGGCCAGGACCAGCAGAACCGCGAGGCCGACGATCACCCTGGCGATGCGCGCAACGGAGCGGGCGATGCGAACGGGGAGGGCGATGCCCTCGCTTGGGAGTTGCGGGTGGCGAAGGACCCAGCGCAGGAGGGTCTCCGACAGCAGCAGCACGATGATCGACGAGACGGTGGCGATCGTGCCGAGCGGTACTGACCCGCGCCCCGAGAGCGCCGCGTAGAGCCGCAGCATCAGGATGATGCCGATCAGCGGCCACGCGACGGCGTGGAGGAGGGTCGTCGCCCGGCGGACGAGCGTGTCGTCCGGGTCCGGGCGCCTGAGACCGGCGAGCCAGCGGCCGAGCCCGCGCGAGCCGAACCCGACCACGGCGGCATAGGCGCTGGTCACGACCAGCGCGTTGATGAAGAGCGTCGCGGAGATGGTGATGGGCATCGCCATCAGCGAGAGCCAGCCGCGGGTGACCGCGACGACGGACACCGCCGTCACGAGCCATCTCTTCAGCTGCTTCGCGTCCATGTCGCCGACGGGGGCGAGGCGGGCCGCGGGGTGGGACGGCCGGAGCCAGATCTCGAAGACACAATTGGCAGCCATGGCTAGCACCACCGTGTCGAGGACGGTGTGGGCGAAGGCACCCCGGGCCCCGGACGCGGGCAGGACGGAGCCGAGGGCCACGCGTGTCACGAGCCATGCGGCCAGCAGCGCCGCGCCCTCGAGAAGCGCGAGAAGCGCGACGGCCCGCGGGGACGCAATCCCGGGCCCGGACGACAGCCGACGGCGCAGCGGCGTCGCGGTCGCGCGGACGAGGAAGCCCGCCGCCACGGCCGCGGCAGCGCAGAGAGCCAGAAGGGGAAGGAACGTTCCGTTTGGGCCGTCCGGACCCCGGCCGAGCCGGTCCAGGACCCGACCGGTCTGCGCCGGCAGATCCGGCACGGCGGCGATCACGGACGGCGTCCGCTTCACCAGTTCGCCGACGCGTTCGGCCACGACGTCGACGGCGTCCTCGCCGTCCTCTGAGGTGGATTCCGGATGGGCAGGCGCCGGAACGAGCGTCTTCGACAGGGCCTCGGCCACCGCGGCGACGACCCTGTCGAACTGGTCCTGCGTCATGCCGGGAGGCGGGTCGGTCGCCGGCGCGGCCGGACCCGTCGTCGCCACGACGCCACCGAGCAATCCCGCGGTCACCACCAGGAGCCGCAGCGCGCGGCCGATGCGTCCCATCACGTGCATGTCCCCGTCCGGCGCGCGGATTCGACCCTCGTGCAGTCTAGCTGACGCTCGACAAAAGCCCACCGCCGCGCGGTTGGCCCGTCGCAACCGGGAGGGCGTTTTCGCCGACCGTTAACTCTGGGAGTCGAAGGGACCGCGGCGTTCAGCGGATTTTTTCCCACCGTCGGGCATCACGAAGGCGGTGCCGGAAGGTCGGCTGCGAGACGACGGAGAACAGCGTGGCGGTGCAGTGGCGCGCCCTGACGGTGATCCAGCAGTTCATGCTGGTCAGCCTGTGCGTCGTCGTGGCCGGCATGATGGTCCTCGGCGTGTGGGTGTCGCGCAACATCACCGAGTCTTCCGGGTCCAACGCGGCAACGGCTGCCGCGCTGTACATGAACAGCATGCTTGCGCCGCATCTGACGAGCTACGCCCTCACCGGCCGGATCGATCTTGCGGACCGGGAGGCGCTCGACGAGGTGACCCGGATCGCGCAGTCGCAGCGGCAGGTGTTCTCGATCAAGATCTGGTCCCCGGACGGGCAGGTCGTGTACGCGACCAACCGAGAGCTGGAGGGGGCGCGGTTCGAGCCCGGCGACTCCCTCAGGGCCGCAGCGGGCGGGCGCGTGGCTTGGGAGTACGACGACCACTCCGACGCCGAGAATGAGCACGAGCGCGCCTCCAACATCCGATTCCTCGAGATCTACGCGCCGGTTCGCGACGACCATGGCCGGATCTTCGCCGTGGCGGAGTTCTACGAGAACGCCCAGTTCATCGGCGGGGAGGTGGCGACGGCGCGCCAGCGGACCTGGTTCGTCACGGCGCTCGTCAGCATCTCGACGGTGCTCGCGCTCTACGTGATCGTGGCGCGTGCCGACAAGACCATCGAGCAGCAGCGGGAGGCCCTCGGCCAGCGGGTGAGCGAGCTGTCGCGGCTCCTGGCGCAGAACGACGAGTTGCGCCGCACCACCCAGCGCCTCTCCCGCCATGCGGCCGAGGAGAACGAGCGCGTGATGGGCCAGCTCGGGGCGGACCTCCACGACGGTCCCGCCCAGCTGCTGGCGCTCGCGCTCCTGCGCCTCGACCCGGCGCGGGCGACGCCCGAGCGGGCGCGCGACGAGATCGGCCGCGTCCGGCCGATCCTGATCGAGGCGCTCGAGGACATGCGCGCCATCTGCGGCGGCCTGGTGATGCCCGGCATCCGCGACATCGGCCCGCGGGACGCCTTCCGCTTCATCGTCGACAGCCACGAGCGGCGTACGCAGACGACGGTCGACCTGGAGGTCGGTTCGCTTCCGGACGGCCTGCCGGAACACGTCAAGGTCTGCCTGTGCCGGGTGGTGCAGGAGGGGCTGACCAACGCGTTCCGCCATGCCGGCGGGGCCGGGCAGTCCGTTTCCATCCGGGATGACGGGTCCGGCATCACCGTCGAGGTGTCCGACCGTGGACCCGGGCCGATCGCCGAGCCGGACACGAACGAGCCGCCCCGCATGGGCCTCGCCGGCCTGCGGGCGCGCCTCGCGCTGCTGGGTGGCGCCCTGCGGATCGAGCCGCGGGCAGGCGGCGGGACCACGCTCACGGCCCGGCTCCCGTACAGGTTCGAAGAGGAGATCGCACATGTTGCATGACCCGAAGATCCGGATCGTCGTCGTGGACGATCACGCCTCGTTCCGGGCTGGCGTGGTGGACGAACTCGGCCGGGAACCGGACATGGTGGTGCTGGGGGAGGGGGCGGACGCGTCTTCCGCCATCGACGTGGTGCAGGCGCTGCGCCCTGACGTCGTGGTGCTCGACATGAACATGCCGGGCGGCGGCCTCGCCGTGGTGGCGAGGCTCGCCAACACCTGTCCCGAGGCGATCCTGCTGCTGTTCACCGTCGTCGCCGATCCGGACCAGATCGAGGCCGCAATGCGGATGGGGGCCGGAGGCTACCTGCGCAAGGGCGCGACGATGAGCGAGCTCATGGACGCGATCCGCGCAGTGTACCGGGGCGAGGCGCTGGACATGGCGGGGCCGCTGCAATGAACGCACCCTCCATGCCCCCGGTCGCGACCCGGCGGCCGCCCGTCCCGGGGTTCCCCGGGGCTCCGCCCGTCCTGCTGCGGACCTTCGACCTGATGCGGCAGGTCAGTCCGTGGCCGCTCGTGATGGTGGACGAGACCGCTCGCGTCGTCGTCGCGTGCATGGCGTCCCACGCCATGCTTGGTGCGTCGCGGGGGATCTCCCTGCGTGACGGAAGCCTCTGGCTGGATCGCTCCCGGGCGCTGCGCCAGACGCGGGAAGCGGTTGCCGCGGCCGTGGCGGCCGCGCACGCAGCCGGCGCGGGCGACTACCCGTCGTGGCTCGTGGGCGTGCCCGACGGCAACGGCCGGACGGGCATCGTCCTGAAGATCATGCCGGTCGCCGCGGAGGGCGCCGAACCCTGCGCTCTCGTCGCCCTCGTCGACCTGCAGGAGACCGCGAGCGTCAGGCGCGCGTCGGTGATGACCCTGTTCGGGCTTTCGGAGCGCGAGGCGGATCTGGCCGAGAACTTCTCTCAGGGCCTGAAGATCGACGAGATCGCCGGCCGAATGGGCGTGGCGACCAACACGGTGCGCGTGCACCTTCGGAATGTCTTCCAGAAGACGGGCTGCTCGAGCCAGGTCGAGCTCGCCCGGCTGTTCCTGCTGCTGCCCTAGGTCGACGGATCGCCCGGCGGGCTTCATCGGCCCCGCCGGGACGGAAGGGCGGCGGACCCCCCAGCCCGCCGCCCCGCCAGCCCCCTTACAACGACGCGGAGCCGTTGCCGAGGTCGTGGTGACCCGCGATCCGCAGGGTGAAGTCGGCACCGAGGTCGGCGTCGATGTTGCCCTGGACGACCGTGAAGTCGCCCTGCGCGGTCTGCTCGAAGGTGACGAGCAGCTGGCCCGCCGCCGAGAAGGCGCCACCCGACACGATCGTGAAGGCGTCGTTGGTCGCCGTCCCGGTGTTGGCGTCGATGGCCGAGAGGTCGATCCGGTCGCCGGGCTCGAAGCCGAGGATCGTATCGCCATCCGCGGCGCTCGCCGAGACGAAGCGGAAGACGTCGTTCCCCGCGCCGCCGTCGAGCACGTTCACCGCGTTGGAGGCCGTGATCGTGTCGTTGCCGGAGCCGGCGACGACATTCTCGAAGCCCCAGATCGTGTCCGACCCGATGTCGAGGCCGGAGACGCTGCCCTTGCCGCCGAAGCCCGTGCCCACGTCGATGGTCAGGTTCGCGGTCGAGACCGACGCGTCGTAGGTATCGACACCCGCGTCGCCCCAGTAGACGTCGTTGCCGTCGTTGAGCTCTGCGGTCACGAGGTCGTCGCCGGCTCCGCCGAAGACGCTGTCGTTGCCCAGCCCGCCCGAGAGCAGGTCTGCGCCGTCGCCGCCGAAGAGGCGGTCCGCCCCCGCGTCGCCGAAGATCGTGTCCAGCCCGGTCGAGCCGAGGAGGATGTCGTCGCCATTGCCGCCGGCGAGGATGTCGTCGTCCGCGCCGCCGTTGACGATGTCGTTGCCCTCACCACCGGCCACGACGTCCGAGCCGCCGTGGGTAACGACCGCGTCATCGCCGGAGAGGGCCTGGACGTGGTCTTCGCCGCCGGTGCCCGTGAGGGCATCGTGGTCCGCCGTGGCGACCAGCGCGGCCATGGGAAGCGGCGTCGTCGTGCCCGGGATCGTGGAACCTCCCGTGCCGCCCGTGGTCCCGCCGTTGTTGCCGCCGGTGGATCCGCCGGTGCTGTCGTTGTTCCCGGAGCCGCCACCGGACGTGTTCCCACCCGAAGTGTTTCCACCGGAGGTGGAGCCGCCCGAGGTGTTGCCGCCGGACGAGCCGCCAGAGCCGGTGGTGGCATCGTCGCCGCCGTTGGAACCGCCACCCGTGGAGCCGCCCGTGTCGTCGGCGCCGCTGCCCGAGGTGTTGCCACCCGAGGTGTTGCCACCGGAGGTGGAGCCGCCCGAGGTGTTGCCGCCGGACGAGCCGCCGGAGCCGGTGGTGGCATCGTCGCCGCCGTTGGAACCGCCACCCGTGGAGCCGCCCGTGTCGTCGGCACCGCCGCCCGAGGTGTTGCCACCTGACGTGTTGCCACCAGAGGTGTTTCCACCCGAGGTATTGCCGCCCGTCTGGGTCTCTCCCTCGTTGCCGGTGTGCTGGCCGCCGTTCAGCCCGCCATTGTGCACGCCGTCGCCGGCCGTGCCGTCACCGGCACCGTTGCCGCCCGAGCCCACCTCGCCTCCGGTGCCCGTCGTCGGCTTGCCGCCGTTCGTGACGTCGGTCGGCGTCGGCGTCGTGTCGACGAGCCTGCCCGACCCGTCGTGGACCTCGGGCGTGCCGTCGGAGTCGAAGGTGACGGAGGACGTGCCGTCGCTCACCGTGGTGGTGCCGTCGGCGTTCACCGTCACAACCGCCGGCTGCGAGCCGGACGGCATCTCGATGACGTCCTGGGGACGCAGCGTGCCGAGGATGACGTCGGTTCCGCCCTTGGGCTTGAACACGATGCGGTGCGCGGACTGGAGCGACGAGATGTCGATCGTATCGCCTTCCTCGGACCCCTCGATGGTGATCGTGTTCAGCCGCAGGTTGGTGTTGGTGAAGTCGCCGACGATGGCGAACGTGTCGTTGCCGAGCGGGCCGGTGATCGGCCCGACGGTGGTGTTGCCGGCTCCGAGGCGGATCTCCTCGATGCCGCGCAGCTCCGCGGCCACTCCGGCGGCAAGCTGCGTCGCCGTCGGGTTCGCCACCGTCGTCCGGACGGCGACGATCTCCGTGCCGTTGGCAAGGCTCGCAGCGGGGAGGCCCGTCGCGGCGAGGAACGCGTCCTTCGTGAAGACGAAGAAGTGTTCCGTCTGCGTGTTGCGGTTCATGACGAACGTGTCGCCGCCGATGTCGTTGGCGCCGCCATCGACGATGTCCCGGTCATTGCCCGGCGTCCAGACGATGGTGTCGTCCCCGGCGCCGCCGCTGATCAAGTCGTTGCCTCCGGAGCCCTCGATCCGGTCGTTGCCGTTGCCGCCGTCGATGACGTCCGCTCCGACCGAGCCGATGATCGTGTCGTGCCCGTCGTCGCCGAACAGGTTGTCGGCGCCCGCCTGGCCGTCGATCGAGTCGTTGCCCTCGTTGCCGTGGATGACGTCTGCCCCATTGCCACCGAGAAGGGTGTCGTTGCCGAGGCCGCCGTTGAGCTGGTCGGCCCCGTCGAGGCCGTCGATCGAGTCGTCGCCCGCGCCGCCGGACAGCGTGTCCGCCGCTCCGTTTCCGGTCATCAGGTCGTTGCCGCTGCTCCCGGTGACGTTCCGGTCAGCTGCGCTGGCGCCGGTGGCGACCGCGAAGGTCGTGCCGACCACGACGTTGCTGGACACCGCCGTGCGGGTGAAGCCCTGCAAGTCGGTGTAGGTCGCCTCGGCGGTGATGACCGTGCCGACCGTGGTTCCGGCAGGGATGTCGAAGCGGGTCGTCGTCGCGCCGGTCACGAGAGTGCCGTCGACCTTCCAGGCCCAGGTCACGGGGCCCGTGCCGTTGCCGTCCGGGTCGGTGCCAAGCGACGCCGTCAGGCGCTGGTTGGGTCGGGCGTTGGCCGTCACGTTCACCGGGGCCTCGCCGTCGTTGACGGCCGTCACGTCGATCGTCGCCGTGGTGACTGCACTGGTGCCGGTGGTGGTCTGCGCCACGTACGTGAACTGGTCCTGACCCGAGAAGTTGGCGTTCGGCACGTAGGAGAACGAGCCGTCCGCGTTGAGGTGGATCGTGCCGTGCGTCGTGCCGCTGACGAGGGCCGCCGTGGTGCCACTGGCGGGGACGTCGTTGGCGAGCACGCCGCCGGCGGCGGCGACCGTGAGCGGGGTGTCCTCGGTCGCATTGAAGCTGTCAGCAGTCCCGGCCGCGGCCGGGATCGCCGGGTTGATGACGATCGCGAAGGCGTCGGTCACCGCGAGGCCGCCGGTGTCCGTCACCGTCATGACGAGGTCGATCTGACCGGCTGCGTCCGCGGGGATGATCCCGAGGAGCTGGCCGACCGTGTTGCCGTTGGCGTCCTGGAGAACGTCGAAGTAGAGCTCGCCTTCCACCGGGGCTCCCGGGAAGGGCGTCAGCTCGATGCCGTTCCACGTCAGGGTGAAGGTCAGGTTCGCCGTGATGTCCTGAGCGTCGCTGAAGATCTGGTAGAGCGGGATCGTCTGGTTGAAGACCGCGCCCGCATCGGTCGCCGTATCCGGGACGCCGACCAGCTGCTGCTGCTGGATGATGATCGGCGCGGTGTTGACGCCGCCGGGCGTTCCCACCGGCGCCGTGATCGCCGAGACCACCGTCTCGCGGGCACCCGCCAGGTCGGTGAACTGCGCCAGTACGCGCAGCGGCTTGCCCTCGTAGAAGGCGGTCGGCGTGAACTGGCCGTTGATCGGCCCGTAGGGGATGTTCACCCACTGGCCGCGCGCGGCGTCCTGGTACTGCCACTGGAAGTCGACGATGGGCCTGTTGTTCGCGTCGCGCGGGATCCCGTCGAGGTCATTCAGGTTGTTCGCATTCGCGGTCAGCAACTGCCCCACGGCCGGGGTGGCGTCGCTGATGGTGACGGCACCGGTCGGGATGCTGTTCGGCGTCGGCAGCGTGTTGGCGCCCTGGACGACGCTCCGCAGCGTGAACAGGCCGTCGCTGAACTGGATGCGCTCGATGTTGCGGATGAGGTCGAAGGCGCCGTCGTTGATGACGCCCGCCGCGGTCTGGCTCGTGACCTTGTAGAAGCCCATGAGGCCGGCGTCGCCATCGGCCACTTCGACGCGATAGTCGCTGCGGGCCCCTGTGTAGCTCACGACGTCGATGTCGCCGGCCTGGCCACCCCACTCGATGCGGCGGTCGATCTGCAGGCCGTTCACGGTGTCCCAGGTCCGCGACACGGTGAGATGCGCGTCGCCGTCGATGATGTCGTTGCCGCCGCGACCGAAGATCGTGTCGCTGCCGTCGCCACCCAGCATGAGGTTGCCGCCGGAGTAGTGGACGCCGTCGGCACTCGGCATGAAGAAGGCGTGCTCGAGGTCGGTGAACTCGCCGGTCGCCGGGTCCTGCTTCGCCAGCAGGCCGTCGATGAGGTTCACGTTCGACAGCTCGTTCAGCGGGTCGAGGCGCGAGTCGATCGTGCCGCTGAGGAAGTCGTCGAAGCGCGAGCCGCTGACGCCCTCGGTCTCGATGAAGTTGTCGCGCACCGCGTCACCGCCGGGCGTGCCGGGGATGAAGTCCTTGCGCTCCATGTCGACGTCGACGCCGTGGGTCTCCTGCTCGTAGACGGCCCAGTCGTAGCCGTACTTGCCGAGGAACTTGTCGAAGCCGCCGAGGCCGAACATGATGTCGTCGCCGGTGAAGCCGAGCATCTTGTCGCCGCCGGCGCCGCCGTCGAGCACATCGTTGCCGGAGATCAGCGGGACCTGGCCGGTCGGCGCGCCCTGGTCGCCGACCAGGAGGTCGCCGCCGAGGCCGCCCTCGATCCAGTCGTCGCCCTCGTTGCCCTCGACCTCGTCGTCGTCCTCGCCGCCGATGATCAGGTCGTTGCCTTCGCCGCCGACGATGCCGTCGATGCCGGCGCCGCCGTCGAGATAGTCGTCGCCGTTGCCGCCGAAGAGCAGGTCGTCGCCGATGCCGCCGTGGATCTCGTCGTTCCCCTCGTCGCCGTGCATGTTGTCGTCGCCGGCGCTGTCGGTGATCAGGTCGTTGCCGTCGCCGCCGAAGAGGAAGTCGTTGCCGTTGTTGCCGTCGATCGTGTCGTCGCCGCCCTTGGCCCAGATCGTGTCGTCGTCGGCCTGGCCGGCGAGGATGCGGTCATCCTGCTCGGTGCCGTCCATGACGATCGTGTTGCCGAAGAAGTTGTCGGAGCCGATGAAGTGCACCCAGCGCGGCCCGGCCGGATCGTTGGGATCCTCGAAGGTCTCGACGAGAGCCTTGCCGTCCTCGTTGCGCAGGTAGTCGGACACGTTGTGGCCGTTGGCGGCGTCGAGGGCGTTCACCTCGGCGACGTCGACCACGTATTCCGGCGTCAGGAAGACGCTGGCCGAGAGACCCTTCACGCCCGGGTTGTTGCGCATGATCATCTCGGCGAACGAGTTCGCCTCGATCTCCGAGCCCCAGTGCAGGCCCTCGATGCGCGGCAGGTAGTAGAACCGGTCACCGTCCTGCAGGTTCTCCATCTGCGTTTCGAAGATGAAGTTGAACGTCGAGCCGAGCAGGCCGCCGAAGAGGTTCTGCTTCTCGGCGAGGCCGCCGATCCACAGGTCGACGCGGTCGAGGCCGGTGATCGAGCCCGTGCTCCACTGCGCAGCCGTCGAGGTGCCCGTCGTCGGGTCCGTCACGTGCACGGCGAGGTCGTGCGCCTTGTTGTTCGCGTAGGCGCCGGAGCTGTGCATGAAGTTCCAGGCGTCGCTGCCGATCTTCGTCGGGTCGAGGCCGTCCTTGATCAGGTTGACGGCGGCGGTGCGCAACTGGACGAGCGCGTCCGTGGCCGTGCGGTCGATGGCCAGAAGCGAACTGTGCGTGCCGTAGGAGGCCACGAAGTTCACCAGCGAGCCCTCGTGCTTGAGGTACTCGCCGAACTCGGCCCAGTTGGCGTAGGGCTTCAGGCTCGTGTCGTGCGTGAGCGAATAGAGCTCGGCGCGCAGCAGGTTGAGCGGCGGGATGCCGGTGTCGCGGCCACGGGCGATGTTGAGCGCCGCGAGGTCGAGCGGCAGGCCGAGCAGGTTGTTGCGCAGGGCGCCGGTGACGAATTCGTCGATCTCGTTGCCTACCTGGTGGGCCGTGCCGTTGACGATCTGCGCGACGGCGTCCTCGCCCTGGGCGGCATAGGCCAGCGGGTTGAGGAACGCCTTGAGCAGTGCGGTCTGGTTGCCGTCGGCCGTCTCGAGGCCGGGCAGGGACTCGTCGAGCATCGAGTGGCCGAAGCGGTAGACCGCGTGGGCGAACTCGGCCGTGATCGCGCTGTCGAGGTGGATGTCGAGGTTGCCGAAGAGGTGGATGGAGGGCGCCACCTTGCGGGCGAACTCCTCGAAGACGAGATGCTGGTACTGCGTCTCGGTGGCGAACTTGGCCGCCTGCCAGAGGCGCTCGCCGTTCCAGGCGTTGGCCGGCACCACCGCGTCGGCCTGGCCGGCCAGCGCCGTCAGCTGCGCCGGGGTCAGGCGCACCCAGTTCTGCACGAAGGAGGTGTCGCCGGCGGCCAGCGCGGCGTTGACGGTCGCCTTGATGTGCTCGACCTGCCGGTTGTGCTCGCTGTGGAACACTTCGTGGACGGCGGTCAGGCCGAAGTTCTCGTTCACGCGGCCGTCGCCGGCGATGAAGTGGGAGTCGAGGAGTTCGTCGTCGTAGGCGAGCTTGTTCCCCATCCTGTCGACGACGATGGCGTTGCCGGCCTCGTTGTCGGTGTCGGCCTCGATCGCGTGGACGCCCGTGCTGTCGATGAAGACGCCGTTCGGGTCAGCGAAGAAGGCGATGTCGTTGAGGAACTGGTGGCCGGTCGAGACGTAGGGCACGACCGAGAGGTCGAGCGGGTTGTCGTGGGTCCCGGCGGACACCAGGTGAGTGGTCCCGTCCGGCGAATGCACCACGACCTGGGCGCGGCCCGTGTTGCTGAGGATGAGGTTGCCGTAGTCGTCGGTCGCGAGCAGCGGGATGTCGCCGACCATCTTGTCGGAGATCTTGATCCCGAGGTTCAGCGCGTTTTCCTTCAGGTCACCCCAGGTGGGCATGCCGCTCGAGCCGTCGGGACGGCTGCCGTTCAGCAGGCGGCCCGTCGCGTGGGGCGTCCCGTTGGGATCGAAGGTGTATTCGCGCAGGAACGCCTGGTGCGAGGGATGCGAAGTGTAGGTCTGGCTCTGGTCGACGAACGGCGTGATAACGTTGGTGCCGGCGGTGTCGTCGGCCGTGCCGCGGATGCCATCCGGCCCTGCCGTGCCGGTGGCCCGCGACAGGATCATGAAGTTCTGGGCGCCGGGCGCCGTGGAGTAGAGCGGGTCACTCGGCTGCAGCCAGATGATGACCTTCTCGGTCGACGACTTCGGAACGAGGTCGAGGCCGTGGTCGAAGAACTGCCCGAACAGCGTCATCCAGGTGTTGTAGGGGGCCGACAGCGCCGCGTCGGGGGTCTGGTTCTCGATGACGAGCGACGTCTTCGCGAGCCCGTCGACGAACTCTCCGACGGTGTCGCGCGGCGCCTCGAAGGCAAGACCCATCGTGTCCATCATCGTGAGGAAGTCGAAGTACGGCTTGGCGGTCGTGTCGGTCGCCAGTGCCGTCTTGTGGGCCTCGTAGGCGGCCGTGGCCTGGGCGTCGGCGGTGGCCAGCGCGGCGTAGTCGGCATCTGCAGGATTCGCGGCGATCAGGGCCTGGCGGGCGGTGACCGCCGCGTCATGGTCGACCAGGAGCTGGGCGCGGACGTAGCCTTCCGCCGCGATCGCGTCCTTCCAGGCCGCGGTGAGGAGGTTGATCACCGTCGGCGTCGCGGGAAGGCCGGCGATCTTCAGGGCTGCCTCGATCGCGGCCGGATTGCCGATGCTCTGGTCGGAGACCAGGTTCGAGATCACGCGCGGATCGGCGTCGTTCGTGGCAGGCGCGCGGGTGAACGGGCTGACGGCCGGATTCAGGTAGTTCGGCGTCTCGATGGTGAACTCGGTCGGGTTGGCCGACAGGCGGGTCGGGTTGAAGATCGAGTCCGCGGCCAGCGTGATCGGCTTGCCGTCCAGATAGATCGCCTGGCCGACGCGCGGGAAGGGCTGGTCGGCGGCGCCGTAGGTCTCCTGCCCGGGCACGAGGCTGTTGTTCTCGCCCGATACCGTCCGCAGCCCGTAGGTCAGGTGCTCGTTGACGGGAGGCTGGTTCCCCTCCGCCATGAGGATCTGCTGGAGAATGAACTCGAGATCGGTGCGGTTGAGATCGGCCATGGGGGCAACGCCTTCGTTTGAGAGCCGGAATGGACACCGATGCCGGTGCCGGTTCGCTCTGGCCATGACCTCGCCGTTCCCTGAACACGACGCCTGTCGGGCGGTCGCAGGGCAAACAGCTGGTTACGGTTGCTGCGTCGATTTTGACGAAATCACCGGTTGTATTTGTCAGAAACTGCCCAGAGGTCTTGCGCCCGGACTTCCAGGTGCGGCGCGGCCTCGGCAATGGTCCGAAGCGGGGGCTCGACCATGGTCCGGCTGATCCCGCCGACGCCGGTGACCCGATGGGCCGTGGCTGGATCAAGCTTCTGAAATAAAACAGGTATTACGCCGCGTGCCGGCCGACCTCGGTCCCTTCGGCAGGCGCGGGCAGGGGCCGGCGCACGGTTAACGGGTCCTCACATTCATCGGACCAACTGACCATAAGCGGGCTGGATTAATCCAAATGGAGTAGTATTCGCCAAGAAACGGCGCGACGGGGGCCCGCAGGGCGCAGCGGTCCCCCGAACCCGGGTACGACGGCCGCGCCCCTCGGAGGCCCTGCGGGATCAGTCCCGGGGCAGGGCGAGCGCCGCCGCGACGCGCTCCGATCCGTAGTCCCGTTCGGCCGCGGCGCGGGTGACCTTGCCCTGGCGGAGGTCCCTTGCAAGAAGGTCGAGCGGGCGCTCGGCAGGGGCGCCCCATCCGCCGCCGCCCAGCGTCTCCACCCGGACGGTCTCGCCGGCCTTCATGACCAGCCCCGAGGCCTTGGAGTGCAGTTCCTGCGCCTCCGGCGTGCCCGGATTGCGGATGATGCGGGTGACGTTGCTCGGTTTCCCGCCATGTACGCCCGGTGCCGGAACGAGATGCGCGTCCGAGCGGGCGGAGAAGACGGTGCCGTCGTGCCGGAAGCGGATCTGCCGCGCCATGCCCATGCCGCCGCGGTACCGTCCGGCGCCGCCGGAGTCCGGCACGAGACAGTATTCGTCGAGCAGGAGTGGGTACTCGAGCTCGAGCGCCTCGACGGGAAGGTTGGTGGAGTTGACCGTGTGCACGTGGACGGCGTCCTGCCCGTCGCTGTCGGCGAAAGCGCCTGCGCCGCCGCCCATGCTCTCGGGATAGACGTAGGTGGTCCGGCGCCGGGGATGCCAGCCCGCGACCGACGTCGCGGAGGTGGAGTCGTTGCAGGAGGCCATCGTCTCCTCAGGCGGGAGGGCCTGGTAGAGGGCTCCGAACACTGCGCCGCAGAGCCGGTTGGAGGTCACTGCCCGCGCCGCGACGGCAGCCGGCGGGCGCGGATTGACGATCGTGCCGGCGGGCGCCGAGATGCGGATCGGGTCGATGATGCCCTGGTTCGGCATCAGTCCGGGGTCCAGCACCGCCTTCACGCAGTAATAGACCGAGGCCTTGAGGGCGCTGTCGGGCAGGTTCACGGCACCACGCGCCTCGGGCCCTGAGCCCTCGAAATCCAGTTCCAGCGTGTCCCCGGCAATGCGAGCCGTGCAGACGATCGGAACCGTGGGGCCCTCGTAGCCATCGTCGTCGAGCGCGCGCTCGAAGCGGTACTCCCCGTCGGGCAGGGCGGCGATGCGGCTCTTCAGGCGGCGGTTCGTGTAGGTGAGGATGTCCTCGATGGCCCGTTCCACGGTGGGCCAACCCATGCGGCGGGTCAGCTGCAGCAGCATCTCGGCGCCGCGGGCATTGCTGCCGATCTGGGTCTTCAGGTCGAGGATGCGCTCCTCGGGATCGCGCGTGTTGTGGGCGATGAGCTCCAGCAGGTCGGTATCGATCGTTCCTGCGCGTGCGATGCGGATCACCGGCAGCCGGATGCCCTCCTCGAAGATCGAGCGCGACGTGCCGGAGGTCGAGCCCGGCGTGCGGCCGCCGACGTCGGCATGGTGGGCGATGTTGCCGCAGAAGAAGCGGACGACGCCGTCATGATGCACGGGCGTGATGATGGAGATGTCGGGCAGATGGCTGCCGCCGGCGAGGTATGGGTCGTTGCAGATGAAGGCGTCGCCCGGCTGCATGTCGTCGAGCCGGTACCGGGCGAGGATCGTCTCCACGGCTCCGATCATGGCGCCCAGATGGATCGGGATGTGGTCCGCTTGGGCGATCAGCCGCCCGGCGGCGTCGAAGAGCGCGGTCGAGCAGTCCCGCCGCTCCTTGATGTTGGTGGAGAACGAGGAGCGGATCAGGATCGAGCCCATGTCCTCGGCGATGGCGAGGAGGCGGTTGCTGAACACCTCCATCTGGATGGCATCGAACAGGCCGGCGTCGGTGGTCATGCGGACACCTTGAGGATCATGTTGCCGTACTCGTCGACCCGCAGCGTCTGGCCGGGCAGGACGACCGTGGTGGCGCTCATCTCGTTGACGATGGCGGGACCCTGGACGGGCTCGCCGACCGGCAGCCGCTCGCGCTGGTAGACGGTCGCGGTGCGCCAGCCGTGGGCGGCGTCGATGTAGACGGGGCGCTCGCCGATGATTGCCGCCGCCAGGGACGGGCCGCCCTGGTGCCGGCGGACCGGAGGCTTCGGCACCGTGCCGATCGCCTGCACGCGGCAACTCACGAACTCGATCGCGCGGTCGGGGATGCTGTAGCCGTATTCCCGGTCATGGGCGGCATGGAAGCGGCGCACGAGCTCGTCGAAGTCCTCCTCGCCGAGACCCGAGCAATCGACCTTCACCTCGAAGTTCTGGCCGCGGTAGCGGGCATCGAGCATCCGCCGCTCGCTGCGCAGGTCGCCCGCGATGCCTTCACGGTCGAGCCATGCATGGCCCTCGCGGCTGAGTTCGCCGAGGACCGAGAGGACGGCGCGCCAGCTGGCGGGGTCGGCGTCCCCGAAGCAGCTGCGGACGTAATCCGACGAGAGATCGGTGTAGAGCATGCCCCGGGCACAGAGGGTCCCCGGCTCGATCGGGATGAGCACGGTGGGGATGCCGCATTCCACGGCGACTTCCGCCGCGTGGAGCGGACCCGCGCCCCCGAAGGCGGCGAGCGCGAAGTCCGCGATGGCGTAGCCGCGCTCGATCGAGACCGCGCGGATCGCGCGGCTCATGTTGGCGTTGGCGATCTGGATGATGCCGTGCGCCGCCGCCTCCAGCGTCAGCCCGAGCGGCTTTGCCACGGTGTCGGCGATCACCCGCCGCGCCGCGTCGAGGTCGACCGTCATCCGCCCGCCGAGGAAGGAGAGGGGGTCGAGGCGCCCGAGCGTCAGGTTGGCGTCGGTGATCGTTGCCTCGGTGCCGCCCTGGCCGTAGGCGACCGGACCCGGATGGGCGCCGGCGGAGCGTGGCCCGACCTTCAGGGCGCCGGCCTCGTCGACCGCGGCGATCGAGCCGCCGCCCGCGCCGATCACGTGGATGTCGATCATCGGCGTCTTCACGGGGTAGCCCGCGACGAGCCTGTTGCCGGTGAACTGCGGCCGTCCTTCGTGGATCAGCGAGACGTCGGTGGAGGTGCCGCCCACGTCGAAGGTGATCAGGTCCGGCAATCCGGCCAGCGTGCCGATGGCCGCCGCGCCGACGACGCCGGCGGCCGGCCCGGAGACACAGGTGCGCACCGGGCACTCCCGGGCTGTCTCCACCGACATGAGGCCGCCGTTGGAGTGGATGGTGTAGGGCTCGGCCGGGATGCCGATCTCGGCCACGCGCCGGCGGAACTCGTCGAGGTAGCGGCCCATGCGAGGGCCGGTGAACGCGTTCACCACGGTCGTGGACATGCGCTCGAACTCCCGGAACTCCGGGAGGATCCGCGAGGAGACGCTGACATAGACCCCCGGAAGCAGGCGTTCCACCGCTGCCCGCGCCGCCTCCTCGTGCGAGGGGGCGAGATAGGAGTGGAGGAAGCAGATGGCGACCGCCTCCACGCCTTCGCCCTTCAGGGCCAGCACGGCCTCGTCGAGCGATGTGTCGTCGAGCGGCTTCAGGACCGTTCCTTCGGGGCCGACCCGTTCCGAGACCTCCTGCCGGCGCTCGCGGGGCACGAGGGGCGGGGGCTTGCGGATGCGGTAGTCGTAGATCGACGGCCGCGCCTGGCGCCCGAGTTCCAGCACGTCGCGGAACCCCTTCGTCGTGAGCAGGCCGGTGCGCGCGCCGCGCCGCTCGATGACGATGTTGGTCGCGACCGTCGTGCCGTGCCCCAGGTATCCGACGTCCGCCCCTTTTCGACCGGCGAGATCCAGCAATTGCCGGAGGCCGTTCTCGATGGCTTCCGACGGATCGGACGGTGTCGAGGGCACCTTGAAGTAGCGGATCGTCCCGTCCGCCTCGTCCATCAGGATGAAGTCGGTGAAGGTGCCGCCGACGTCGAGGCCGATCCTCAGCATGCCCATCCCTCCGAAGGAATGAGAAAGGTCGGCCGCGCGGCGCTTGCATTCCGTCGACGCATATGGAAAAGCCCCATTTCCAGCGACTGTCAGTTTGTCTTAATGTATACAAAGTAGCGTCGCAAGGATGCGGGTCACCGGCCCGGCCGGCGGGCGACCCCAGGGCAGGAAGGACCTCAGGCGATGGTTGAAGCCCCCGACCTCGTTATTCGCGGCGGCACCGTGGTCACGGCCGTCGACAGCGTGCGGGCCGACGTGGCGATCGCCGGAGAGAGCGTCGTGGCGGTCGGCCTCGGGCTCCCGGCGGGAAAGCGCGAGATCGACGCGACGGGGCGGCTGGTGATGCCGGGCGGCGTCGATGCGCACTGCCATATCGAGCAGATGACGGCCGCCGGCCTCGTCAACGCCGACAACTTCGAGAGTGCGACGGTCTCCGCGGCGTTCGGCGGAACGACCACGGTGATCCCGTTCGCCGCCCAGCACGTCGGGCTCAACCTCCGGCAGGTGGTGGCCGACTATCGGGCGCTGGCCGAGAGGGGCGCCGTCGTCGACTACGCGCTGCACATGATCATTGCCGACCCGACGCCCGAGACGGTCGCGTCGGACATACCGGCGATGGTCGAGGCCGGCGTCGGCTCCATCAAGATGTTCATGACGTACGACCGGCTGAAGGTCGACGACGAGAAGTTCCTCGACGTCCTGCTCGCGGCACGCCAGTCCGGCGCCATGGTGTGCGTGCACGCCGAGAACCACGGCATGATCTCCTGGATGAGCCGCCGGCTCGTGGAGAAGGGCTACATCGCGCCGAAGTACCACGCGATGTCCCATCCGCGCCTCGCCGAGACCGAGGCGTTCACCCGGCTCATCGCCATGGCCGAGCTCGTCGACCAGCCGATCATGATCTTCCACGTCTCGACGGGGGAGGGCGCGCAGGTGATCCGCGACGCTCGCGGCCGCGGCGTCAAGGTGTTCGCCGAGACGTGCCCTCACTACCTGGTGTTGACCGCCGAGGACGTGGACCTGCCCGGGCTGGAAGGCGCCAAGCGCATGTTCAGCCCGCCGGCTCGCTCGGCTGCCGACCACGAAGCCCTCTGGCGCGCCCTGGACCTCGGCGACCTTCAGGTCGTCTCGTCCGACCATGCCCCCTTCCGGTTCGACGAGACGGGCAAGCTGAGGGCCGGTCCGACGGCAACGTTCAAGCAGATCGGCAACGGCATGCCCGGCCTGGAGAGCCGCCTGCCGCTGATGTTCGACGCCATGGTCTCGAAGGGCCGGCTCGGGGCGCAGAAGTTCGTCGAGCTCACGTCGACGAACCCCGCGCGGCTCTACAACCTGCATCCGCGAAAGGGCACCATCGCGCCCGGCGCGGACGCGGACATTGCCATCTGGGACCCCGACCGCACCTTCACCTTCGCGGACGACCTCATGCATGACGCGACCGGATACACGCCCTATCCCGGTCGCACGGTCCGGGGCTGGCCGGAAACCGTGCTGGTGCGGGGCACCCCGGTCGTCGAGGGGGGCGCCCTGCGCGTGAAGCCCGGCTTTGGCCGCTTCCTGCCCCGTTCCGGCGGCGAGCCGGCGCGGCCCACCGGGCGATTGCAGCGGGAGGTCGATCCCCACAGGAATTTTGGAGCAACCATTCTGTGACGACTGGCGCGCATCATCATTTGAGCGATGGATGGATCGGTTCGGACGCGATCCGAATCGCTTTCGCTTGCGTTTTGCAGATCCAGCACCCCTGCCGGAGGACGCACCCGTGACGGCTGCCCCCAAGATCGATGCCAACATCGAGGCCTTTCCGCAGCCCAAGCGGCTTCTCCTTGCCGAATCCATCGCCGACTCCGTTGCCGAGGCGATCGCCACACGGCTGCTGATGCCGGGCGAGCGCATCGTCGAGACGACGCTGGCCGACCGCCTCGGGGTGAGCCGGGTGCCGATCCGCGAGGCGCTCAAGGTGCTTCACGCCCAGGGAATCCTCTCCGGCGGCGGCCACCGCGGCTACCGCGTGGCGTCCTTCGAGCCGGAGACGATCGAGAAGGTCATGGAGGTCCGGCTGATGCTCGAGACCTTCCTGCTGCGCGACGCCATCGCCAACTGGGCGAGCGGGCTGGAGGATCCGGCCGAGCTCAACGTGCCGATCGAGCAGATGCGGATGTCGGCGAAGGCAGGCGACGGCCGCGCCTCGCTTCGTGCCGACCTCGAGTTCCACCGCACGATCTGCCGCGCGTCGCGCAACGAGATCGCCGCCACGCTGTGGAATGCGATCGCGCGCCACGTGCTCGTCATCTTCAGCCTCGAGCCCTACCGCGACAAGGACCTGTCCAAGGTGGCGCGCCAGCACGAGGCGTTCCGCGACTGGATCCTCGAGCAGTGCGGCCGCAAGCCCCGCCTGCAGGACCTGCGGACGGCACTCGAGGATCACCTGCTGCTCGTGGCGCGCACGCGCCGCAGCGCGGCCGGCTGAGCACGCTCCGCTCCGTCCGGCCCAACGGAAACTAGGGAGAGCGGTGCGCTCCGGCGCCCGCATGCGCCATGGACCGGGCGGTTCTGCGGGCCTATGGCCTCGCCTTTCTGGCGATGGCGATGTTCACGGTCGAGGCCGTGCTCATCCGGCTGATCGGTCCACAGGCCAACGCACCGCAACTCGCGCTGGTGCGCTGTCTCATCCAGTTCGCGTTTCTCGCGCTTTGGTTGCGCGGCTCCTTCCGCATCGCCTTCACCAGCAGCCGTCCGATGATGCACGTCATGCGGGGCATGCTGAGCGCCGTGGGGTCGGTCGCCTATTTCTACGCCTTCGCCCACCTGCCGCTGGCTACCGCGACCGTCATCTTCTTCGGCAATGTGATCTTCACGACCGCCGCGGCCGGTCCGCTGCTCGGCGAGACGGTGGGGTGGCGTCGCTGGACGGCCACCATCGTCGGGTTTCTCGGGATCCTCGTCGTGGTGCGCCCCACGACGATGACGTTCGACGTTCCGATGCTCGTCGCCCTGTTCCTGGCCCTGAACTCGGCGGGGATCACGCTGGCGACCAAGGGGCTGACGCGGACGGAGCCGACGGCGACCATCATGGGCTACATCGCGCTGATGACGACGGTGGTGAACCTGCCGTGGGCCGTCGCGACCTGGGACTGGCCGTCTCCCACGATCTGGGTCCTCACCGTGGCCATCGGCGTCGTCGGCACTCTGGGGCAGTGGGCCTCGATCAGCTCGTTCCGCGGCGCCGACGCGTCCGGCATCGCCCCGGTCCAGTACCTGCGCATCGTCTTCTCGGCGATCGCCGGAGCCTGGCTTTTCGCCGAGATGCCGGACGCGCAGACCGTCGTCGGTGCTGCGCTGGTGACGCTCTCGGCGCTCTACATCACCATCCGCGAGGCGACGCTGTCGCGGCGCGCGCCGCCTGCGTCGGCAGCGGCCAGCGAGGCGGGAGAACCCGCCGGCAGGCTCACACGACCGCCCTGATCGCGGCGGCGACCTCCGCGATGGCGTCGTCGTCGAGGTGCGGACCGATCGGCAGGCCCATCAGGCGATCGCCCGAACGTTCCGAGACGGGCAGGGAGCCGCGCTCGCAGCCGAGATCGGCGAAGGCCGGGTGCAGGTGGAGCGGCGGCGCATAGGACACGGCGGTCGGGATGCCGCGGGCGGCGAGCGCCTCCCGCACCGCGTCCCGCCGGTCCACATGCACCACGTAGTTGCGGAAAGCGTGCCGCACGCGATTCGAGGGTTGCGGGACGTCGACCGGCGCCGCCGCGAGCGCCTCGGCGTACAGTTCCGCCTGTCGGCGGCGCACCGCGAGGCTCTCGTCCACCCGCGGGAGCTTGGCCTGCAGCACCGCGGCCTGGATCTCGTCCAGCCGTTCGTTCAGGCCGAGCGTCTCGTGGTGCAGTAGCATCCTCGCCGCGCCGCCCATGTGCCGGTCGCGTGACTGGCCATAGGCCGCGATCATCTGCATCCGCTGCGCGAGCGCGGAATCCGCCGTGGTGCAGGCCCCGCCCGAGCCGATGGAGCCGAGGTGCTTGGTCGGGGCGAAGCTGAAGCAGGTGATGTCCGCGATCGTGCCGACGCGCTGCCCATCGATTTCGGCCCCCAGCGCAAGGCACGCGTCCTCGACCACGGCGATCCCGCGGGGGCGGGCGAAGGCGACGATCTCCGGCATCGCAGCGGGATGGCCGAAGAGATCAACGGGCAGGATTGCCTTCGTCCGGGGCGTGACCGCCGCACGCATCGCGTCGAGGTCCATCGTCAGCGACTGCGGGTCGACGTCGACGAAGACCGGCCGCGCGCCGACGAGCCTGATGGCGGATGCGCTGGCGATGTCCGTGTTGGCGACGGTGACGACCTCGTCGCCCGTGCCGACGCCCAGCGCCATCAGCGCCACTTTGAGCGCTGCGGTCCCGGAGTTCGTCGTCACCGCGTGGGGCGCGCCGACCCACGCGGCGAAGGCCGCCTCGAAGGCCGGCACCTCCGGCCCCCAGTCCAGGCGACCACTCTCCAGAACCCTCGCGATCGCGGCGTCGATCGCCGCCTTGTCGCGGCGATAGAGCCGGGCGTGATCGTAGAAGGGGACCGCCATCGCCGTCAGGCCCCGCGCCGGGCGACAGCGATGGCCTCGACCTCCAGCCGGACCTCCGGGGAACCGAGTGCCTTGATGACGACGCCGGTATGCGGGGGCCGGTGCCCGTCGAAGAAGGCGAGGCGGATGGGCGTCACCTTGGGCGCGTCGGCCGAGTCGACGAGGTAGGTCGTGACCTTCACCACGTCGCGCGGGGTGACCCCGCAATAAGCCAGGACCTTGCCGAGGCTTTCGAAGACCGCGCGGGCCTGGGCCTCGGCGTCGTTGGGGCCGATCACCTTGCCTTCGATGTCCTTGGCGACCTGTCCGGCGATGAAGATGAAGTCGCCGACGCGCGCCGCGTGCTCGTAGGTCGGGCCGCGGAACATGTCGGGCGGGCTCAGCAGTTCGATCTCGGATCCGGTGCTCATCTCATCCTCCAGGGTCCTCCCTGCCGGCCGCGGACGGCGGCGAGCAGGGTCTCGTCGAAGTCGGGCGAGGCGTCCCGCGGCCCTGCCTCGGCCAGTTCGCGGATCACGGCCTGCACGGCGGGCGTGGTGTAGTAGGCGCGGTAGACGATCTCGCAGAGGCGCCGCGCGCTGTCGGGGGCCGTGCGCGACAGCGTTGCAAGGGCTGATGCGCCGTTGGCGGCGGTCGCGATCACCGCTGCGCCCTGCGGGCCGAGGGCATCGGCGACGGCCTGCGCCATGCGTCCGGCGTCGAGCACGTCCGCCGCCGCGGGCCATCTGTTCGCGTGGCCGGGGATCATGGCATCCAGTACGCTTCTCATGCGGACCGCATCGATCATCGCGAGCTCCGTGAGCGCCGGCGCGGCAGGGGAGGCTGGGGATGCCCGATCTCGAGGCGGACGTGGTCATCGTGGGAACCGGCCCCACCGGCGCCGCCGCCGCGTGGCGGCTCGCCACGCGCGGGCTCAGCGTCCTGTGCATCGAGCGCGGTGGCTGGGTGGAGGCGTCTGCCGTCCCGCGCACCGAGCCGGACTTCGAGCTGCGTCGCCGGTCCGCCTGGCATGCGAACCCCAACGTGCGCCGGTGGGGGGAGGACGAACCCGTCGACGACACCGACAGCCCCATCCGACCCATGGTCGGCCACGCCGTCGGTGGAAGCTCGGTGTGGTGGTCGGCCCACATGCCGCGGTTCCGCGCGGAGGATTTCCGGATGCGCACGCTCGACGGGGTGGGCGACGACTGGCCAATCGACCACGAGGACCTCGCCCCGTGGTTCGAACTCAACGAGACGGAGATCGGGCTTGGCGGCGTCGCCGGCGACCCGTCCGCCCCCTTGCGGCGCAACCCCTTGCGGACCTTGCCGACCATCGGGCCGTGCGGGCGCCGCTTCGCGGCGGCCTTCGACCGGCTGGGGTGGCACTGGTGGCCCGTCGACCTCACCCTCGGGCGCTCCGAGGACGGCGACGAACCCTGTACGCATGTCGGGCCCTGCGACGTCGGTTGCCCGGCGCGGCTGCGGCAGTCCGCCGACCGGATCTACATGCGGCGGGCGCTGGCAGCCGGGGCCCGGCTCCTCACACGTACCCGCGCGCTGGAACTGGAGCACGACCGCGACGGCCGCGTGACGGCGCTGGTCTGCGCCGGGGAGGAGGGCCGTTTCCGCGTTCGCGGCTCCCAATTCATGCTGGCAGCCAACGGCATGGGCACGCCGCGCCTGCTGCTGCTGTCGCGGTCGGGGGCGTGGCCCGAGGGGCTCGCCAACCGGTCCGGCCTCGTGGGCCGCAACCTCATGCTGCATCCCTACGCGAAGGTGGAAGGCCTGTTCGACGGGCCGCTCGGCAGCTGGACCTCCGGGCAGAAGGCGGGGATCATCTCCTTCGAGTTCTTCTCCACCCGGCCCACGCACGACTTCGTGCGAGGCTTCAAGCTGCAGCTGAACTTCGGTCCGCAACCGGTTGCACTGGCCCTCGGGGCCTCTCTTGGCTCGGCCCTGCCACTCGGCGGGGCCCATCACGCGGAGTTCGAGCGCCGGTTCGACCGGATCGCCGGCATCAGCATCTGCGCGGAGGACCTGCCCGAGGCGGAGAACCGGATCGCGCTGTCCGAGCGGATCATGGACCGCGACGGTCTTCCGGCACCGCGAATGATCTATCGCCTTTCCGAGAACTCGCGCCGGAGCCTCGACTTCGGCATGGCGCGGGCCGGGGAGGTGCTGAGGGAGGCGGGGGCAGGAGACCTCTTCCACACGCCGCTGCAGACGGACGCGGGGTTCCACATCATGGGCACGGCGCGCATGGGCACCGACCCGGAGACGTCGGTGGTCGATCCCTACGGCCGTTGCCACGACAGCGACAACCTGTTCGTCATCGACGCCAGCGTGTTCGTGACCTCGTCCTCGGTGAATCCGACCGCGACGGCCCAGGCCTTCGCCCTGCGGGCCGCCGATCATCTCGCCGACACCTCCGGCGGTCGCGCCGCGGCCTGACCGCGACCGGCGCGGACCGCCGCGGGTCATGCGACGTCGTCCCGGATGCAGGCCTTGAGGTGACCCGGCGCCACCTGGCGCAGCGGCGGCACGGTCCGAGCGCACTCGGCGATGGCGAAGGGGCACCGCGTCCGGAAGACGCAACCGGACGGCGGGTTCGCCGGGCTGGGAATGTCGCCCGCCAGCACCATGCGCCGGCGCGGTGCGTCGGGATCGGCCACGGGCGCGGCGGCGAGAAGCGCCATCGTGTAGGGGTGCTGCGGCGCCGAGAACAGGCGCTCGACCGGCGCCATCTCCATCACCTTGCCGAGATAGAGCACGATGACGCGGTCGCAGATGTACTCGACGACGCTGAGGTCGTGGGAGATGAACAGCATCGCCAGCCCGAAGTCGGACTGGAGGCGCGCCAGCAGGTTGATGATCTGCGCCTGGATCGACACGTCGAGGGCGGAGACCGGCTCGTCGGCGACGATCAGGTCGGGTTCGACGGCGAGCGCGCGGGCGATGACGATGCGCTGGCGCTGGCCGCCCGAGAACTCGTGCGGATAGCGGTCGAGGTGCTGGGCGGAGAGGCCGACCCGCTCGAGGATCTCCACGACGGCGTCGCGACGGTCGCGGCCATTCCAGAGGCCATGGATGGTCAACGCCTCGGCGAGGGCGGCGCCGACTCGCAACCTCGGGTTGAGGCTGGCGAAGGGATCCTGGAAGACGATCTGCATGCGCCGCCGGAACGGGCGCATGGCGCCACGGTCGAGCGTCGTGATGTCGGTGCCGTCGAACCGGATCGTGCCGTCGGTCGGATCGGTGAGGCGCAGCACCGTCCGCCCGATCGTGGTCTTGCCGGAGCCGCTCTCTCCGACGAGCCCGACGACTTCTCCGCGTGCGACGCTGAAGCTCACGCCGTCAATGGCCCGGATGACGGGCTTCTGCGGGCCGAAGAAGCCCTTGGCCCCCCCGAAGTGCTTGGTGAGGCCCGCGACGTCGAGGAGCGGCTCGCCGTGGGCGGGGACTTGCGCGGCCGCGCGGCCGGCGAGGGCGGGGGCGTCGGTCACAGCTCCCTCCAGCGGAAGCAGCGGGTGGCGTGGCCGGGCGCGACCGTCTCCAGCGGCGGAGCCGCGGCGGAGCACGCCGCAACAGCGTGGGCGCACCGTGGCGCGAAGGGACAGCCCGGCGGGAGGGCCAGCGGATTGGGCACGTTGCCGGGGATGGCCGGCAGCGGCTCCCGGCGGCCGTCGGCCCGGCGGGACGCCCGCGCGATGCTGCCGAGCAGCCCCCTGGTGTAGGGGTGGCGCGGGTTGCGGAAGATCTCGCGGACGGGACCCGTCTCCACGACGCGGCCGGCATACATCACGGCCGTGCGGTCGGCCATCTCGGCCACCACGCCCATGTTGTGCGTGATGAACACGATGCTCATGCCGCCGCCCTCGCTGCTGCGCAACTGGCGCAGCAGGTCGAGGATCTGTGCCTGGATGGTGACGTCCAGCGCGGTGGTCGGCTCGTCGGCGATGAGCACCGATGGACGGCAGGCGAGAGCCATGGCGATCATGACGCGCTGGCGCATGCCGCCGGACATCTGGTGCGGGTAGTCGTGGACCCGCCGCTCCGGATCGGCGATACCGACGCGCCTGAGGCTCTCGACGGCGATGTCCCACGCCCGCGCCCGGCTCTCCCGAGCATGCTCCTCGACCGCCTCGGCGATCTGGTCGCCGACCGTGTAGAGCGGGTTGAGGCTCGTCATCGGCTCCTGGAAGATCATGGCGATCTCGTTGCCGCGGATCGCGCGCATCTCCCGGTCGTCGAGCCTCGCAAGGTCCCGCACCTCGCCGCGCCGGTCGCGGAACAGGATGGAGCCGGCCGCGATCCGCCCTGGAGCCTGCACGAGGCCCATCAGGCTGAGGCAGGTGACGGACTTGCCGGACCCCGATTCCCCGACGATGGCGAGCGTCTCGCCGCGGCGAAGCACGAGGTCGACGCCGTCCACCGAACGGATGGGGCCGTCCTCGGTCTCGAAACGGGTCTCCAGACCCTCGATCCGGATGATCTCGTCCTCGGCGAGCCTGGTCATCGGAACCCTTGCACGAACCGCCCGCATCCGACCACGACGCGCGGTCCCCCTCAAGAGCAAAATATTAGCTTGTTATACAATTAGACCGCCGCTAGCATTCCTGACGTGGTCGGTCGTGCTCCTCGGGCCGGCAATGACCAGGCAATCCGGATGCCATCCGGAGCATGAGCAGGGGCAAGGCGTGAGGCTCGCAGGCAAGGTCGCGATCGTCACGGGTGCGGGAAACGGCATGGGCCGCTCGACGGCGGTGCTCTTTGCCCGCGAAGGAGCGGCCGTCGTCATCGGCGACGTGGACGTGGAGGGCGGACGCAGCGCCGTGGCCGAGATCGAGGCGGCCGGCGGGAGGGCGACCTTCCTGCGCTGCGACGTGTCCCGGGAAGCGGACGTGGCAGCGCTCGTGGCGACCGCCGAAGAGCGCTACGGCAAGCTCGACACCATCTTCAACAACGCCGGGATCGAGCAGCCGGTCACGCCCTCGCACGAGGTGAGCGAGGCGCTGTTCGACCGCGTCATCGGCATCAATCTCAAGGGCACGTTCTTCGGCTGCAAGCACGCCATCCCGGCGCTGCTGCGCAATGGCGGCGGAACGATCGTCAACAATTCGAGCGTCAGCGCCTTCGCCAATGTCGGCGGCAACATCTCCTACGCCTCGTCCAAGGGCGCCGTGATGTCGCTGACGCGCGTCTTGGCCATCGAGTACGCGCAGCGCAACATCCGAGTGAACGCCATCAATCCCGGCGTCATCGACACGGACATGAACCGTCGCAACGCTGCGCGTTCCGACGATCCCGCCGCCGTCGAGGCGAAGTGGCGCGCCATCACGCCCATGGGGCGCATGGGCACGGGCGAGGAAATCGCGCAGACGGTGCTCTACCTCGCTTCCGACCAGTCGTCGTTCGTCACCGGCGTCGGCCTCCTGATCGACGGGGGGAGGGTGGCGACGTGACGGGGCGGCTCGCCGGCAAGGTCTGCGTCGTCACCGGAGCCGCACGCGGGATCGGTCGAGCCGTCTCGACGCTCTATGCCGCCGAGGGTGGCCGGGTGCATCTCATCGACCGGCTGGGCGACGAGCTCGCCGTGGTGACGGCGGCCATCCATGCCGCGGGAGGTCACGCAGCGGCGCATGAACTCGACCTTCGGTCGCCGCCTGCGGTCGCGCAGACCTTCGCCGCCATCGAGGCGGGGGAGGGGCGCATCGACGTCCTCGTCAACAATGCGGGCGTCATCTTCTTCAAGCCCATCGACGCCACCACCGTCGACGAATGGGACTGGATGCACGACATCAACCTCCGTGCGCCTTTCCTGTGCTGCAAGGCGGTCGCGCCGGGCATGAAGGCCCGCCGCAGCGGCTCGATCATGAACGTGTCGTCCAACGCCGGTATCAAGGGCGGCGTGGACGAGGCCGTGTACTGCGCCACGAAGTTCGGCATCGAGGGGCTGTCGCGGGCGCTGGCGCTCGAGCTTGGACCCTACAACATCGCGGTCAACAGCATCACGCCCGGTCATCCCGTCCACACGGCGATGAGCGAGACGACCTACGGCGAGGCGCAGCGCAAGATCTGGAAGGATCCCATGGAGATCGCGCCCGCCTTCGTCCACCTCGCATTGCAGGATCCGTCCGGCATCCACGACCAGTACGTCCGGGCGTGGGACCTCGTCGTCCGTTTGCGCGAGGAGGGCGCCATCGCATGAAGGCTGCCGCGCCGCGCCTCGTGATCCGTGCCGGCCGCCTCGTCGACGGGCGCGGCGGCGCGCCGTTGGACGGTGCCGCGGTGCTGGTGGAGGGGGAGCGGATCGTCGCGGCCGGGCGCGCGGCGGACGTCGGACTGCCGGACGGCGCGACGGTGATCGACGCGCCGGGCAAGACCCTCATCCCCGGCCTGATCGACGCCCATGTCCACCTTGCCTACAGCGGCATTCCGCACAAGCGCGCCTTCCGGGCCGAACTGGTGGAGATGTCCTATCCGGCCATCGCGCTGCGGGCGGCCGCCTACGCCCGCAACAGCCTGCGCCGTGGGTTCACGGCCCTGCGCGACATGCACGCCCCGGGGGGCACGATCATCGACCTGCGCCGCGCGATCGACGCCGGACATGTCGAGGGGCCGCGCATCAAGGCGTGCGGGCGCGGGCTCTCGGTCACGGGCGGCCACATGGACCAGCCCGGCTGGGCCGACCACACGGAGTTTCGCGACCTGACGCGCCCCTGCGACGGCCCGGTCGCGTTCCGGCAGGGCGTGCGCGAGGAGATCAAGCGCGGCGCCGACTTCATCAAGCTGAACACCTGCGTCTCCTACTGGCGAACGCCTGGCGTGTGGTGCCGGCAGGAGATGACCAACGAGGAGATCGCCGCTGCCTGCGACGAGGCCCACATGCAGGGCTATACCGTCGCTGCGCACACCTCGGGCGACGAGGGCCTCGCCAACACGATCATCCAAGGCGTGGACTGCGTGGAGCACGCCCACTTCTGCGACGAGCGGATCATCGAGCTGATGGTGAAGCACGGCACCTACTACGTGCCGACGCTGCTCGTGAACGAGCGCAACTTCGACTTCACGCCCGAGGAGCAGGGCGTCTCCCCGGGGGCATGGCGCTGGCTGAATGCGGCCCGCGAGGCGAAGTGGACCTCGCTCGCCATGGCGCGCAAGGCCGGGGTCAGGATCTGCTCGGGGACGGATGCCGGCTTCATGCTGGAGCACGGGCCGGTCAACTGGAAGGAACTCGCCCTGCTCGTGCAGGGCGGCCTGACGCCGCTCGAGGCGATCACCGCCGCGACGGCGACGAATGCCGACCTGCTCGGGATCGAGGCGGGGCGGATCGTGTCGGGGAAACTCGCCGATCTCGTCCTCGTCGACGGCGACCCGACCGCCGATATCGCCGTGCTCGGCGATGTCGGGCGGCTGCAGGTCTTCAAGGGAGGCCGACTCGTCGCCTAGCCGCCTCAGAAGCGGGGACGACGACATGTTGAAACGGACCCGCGCAGCTGGCGTGGGCAGGTACGAGAGGGGAACACGATGACAGGACGCCGCAATTTCCTCCTGGCCGGAACGTTGATCATCGCCGGCCTGCTGGGACCCGCCACGTTCGCACAGGCGCAGGATCTCACGATCGTCTGGGCCGACGACAGCAACAGCGACGTGACCTACGACCCGCGCGTGACGCAGTCGCGCCACGAGGAGCAGGTGATCGTGCAGGTCTTCGACCAGCTCGTCGCAGCCGACGAGAACGGCAAGCTCTATCCGGGCCTCGCCAAGTCGTGGACGGTGGCGCCGGACAACAAGTCCGTGACGCTGAAGCTGCGCGAGGACGTCAAGTTCCACGACGGCACGCCGTTCAACGCCGAGGCCGTGAAGTTCACCTTCGACACCATCGCCGACCCCAAGACGGGCTCGCAGGGCGCCATCGACATGCTCGGCCCGTACGAGGGCACGGACGTCCTCGGCCCCTACGAGGTGCGGGTGCGCTACAAGCGGCCGTTCGCGGACGCCGTCTCCTCATACTCGGAGAACGAACTGTCGCCCGTGAGCCCCACGGCGGTGCAGAAGCTCGGCAACACCGGCTTCGCCCAGGCGCCCGTGGGCACCGGGCCGTTCAAGTTCGTTTCGTGGGAGAAGGGGCGCGAGGTCATCCTCGAGCGCAACCCCGACTACAAGTGGGCCCCCGAGTTCTCGACCAACAAGGGGCCGTCGAAGGTCGCCAAGATCGTCCACCGGTTCATCCCGGCCGCGGCCACGCGCGTCGCCGCGCTGGAGGCGGGCGAGGTGCAGATCTCCGACATCACCCCGCCGCTCGACACCAAGCGGCTCGCGGACAGCGGCAAGTTCAAGGCCGCCGTCGGCGTCGCCGCGGGCCTGCCCTACGGCATCCTGCTCAACACCTCGCGCGGCCCGTTCCAGGAAAAGGCCGTCCGCGAGGCGTTCATGACGGCCGTCGACCGGCCGAAGCTGTCGCAGAACCTGTTCTTCGGGCTCGCCAAGCCGGCGTGGGGGCCGCTTGCCCCCTCGTCGCCGCATTATGACAAGGCGGTGGAGGCCTACTATCCCTTCAACCGCGACAAGGCGGCGAAGATGCTGGAGGACGCGGGCTGGAAGGTCGGCGCCAACGGCATCCGAGAGAAGAATGGCAAGCCGCTCAGCGTCTACGCGCCGTGCCTGCTCGAGCCGGAGACCTGCGTGGCCATCCAGGGCGATGCCAAGCGCGTCGGCATCGACGTGAAGGTCGAGAACGTCCTCAAGCAGAAGCAGGACGAGCTCATCTTCGCGAACGAGTACGACCTGCTGCCGATCCGCTGGGTCAACAACTCCGCCTCGGTGCTGACCATCCCGTTCACGAGCGCGAACATCCCGGAGCCGGGCAAGTTCAAGTTCAACTGGGCGCGGTGGGCTGACCCGAACCTCGACAAGCTGCTCGCCGACGCCGGCTCGGCCACCTCGCCGGCCGACGCCGCCAAGCTCTACTCGCAGGCGCAGAAGATGATCATGGACGCCGCGATCTTCTTCCCCGTCCACGACCAGGTCCAGACGGTCGTGCACTCGTCCAAGATCAAGGGCCTGCGGTACGCCGCCGGCCAGTGGCAGGTGCGTCTCCACGACGTCGAGCCGGCCAACTGACGCAACGGGCGGAGCGCCCGCGCGGCGCTCCGCCAGCCTTCCCTCTGCTTCACCGAGGATCCGCAGCCGACCATGGGCTACGTCCTTCGCCGCATCGCCGGGATGATTCCGGTTCTCCTGTTCACCTGGACGGTCGTGTTCGTCGTACTCCAGGTGATCCCGGGCGACCCGGTGAACCTCATGCTGGCCGGCGTGCCGGCCTCCGAGGAGGTCCGGGCCAACGAGCGCGCTCGGCTCGGCCTCGACCGGCCGGTGGTGGAACGGTACTTCACCTTCCTCGGCAGGGCGGCGCAGGGCGACCTCGGCGAAAGCTTCCGCACCCGCCAGCCCGTTGGGAAGATGATCCTGGAGCAGGCCGACTCGACGCTCCAGCTGGCGTTGGGCGGCCTTCTGGTCGGTCTGGTGGTGGGGCTCGTTCTGGGGATTCTCGCCGGCATCAGACCGAACAGCTGGGTCGATACGCTGTGCATGACGCTGGCGCTCGTCGGCGTGTCGCTGCCGTCCTTCTGGATCGGCATGCTGCTCATCTATGTCTTCGGCAACGTGCTGGGCTGGGTGCCGATCGTCGGACGCGGCCTGCCGGCGCTGATCCTGCCGTCGATCACGGTGGGCCTCTTCATCGCCGGTGGTTTCGCCCGCCTCGTGCGCTCCTCGATCATCGAGGCGATGGGGCAGGACTACATCCGCACAGCGCGGGCGAAAGGCCTGCCGCGGGCGCGCATCGTGCTCAAGCACGCCCTGCGCAACGCGATGATCCCGCCCGTGACCCTGCTCGGCGTCCAGATCGGCGTGCTGATCGGCGGGGCCGTGGTGACGGAGAACGTCTTCGCCCGACCGGGCCTCGGCACCATGCTGGTCGACGGCGTGCTCACCAAGGACATGCCGCTCGTGCAGGCGCTCGTCGTCTACACGACGGCGGCGTACCTCTTCGTCAACCTGATGGTCGATATCCTCTACGGCATCATCGACCCGCGCATCCGCATGGGGAGGGCCGCATGAGCGCGGTGGCCGCTCCCGCCCCGGTTGCCGTGCGGTCACGACGCTTCCGCACGTTGCGGCGGTTCATGCGTCATCCCGGCGCCGCGGCCGGTGCCTTCGTGCTCGCGCTCATCGTCGTGATGGCGATCGTGGCGCCGTGGGTCGTCCCCTACGACTGGAACGAGACGGACCTGGGCCCGCGGCTCACCGGACCCTCGGCCGAGTTCTGGTTCGGGACGGACCTGCACGGCCGCGACGTGTTCTCGCGCGTCGTCTACGGGGCGCGGTACTCGATCACGATCGGCATCGCCACCGTGACGCTGTCGCTGCTGGCGGGCAGCTTCATCGGCATCCTGCTGGGCTACGTCGGCGGGCGGATCGACGAGTGGGGCTCGCGCTTCATCGACGTGATGCTGGGGTTCCCGCAGATCGTCATGGCGATTCTCGTCGTGTCGGTGCTCGGCGTCGGCCTCGTCAACGTCGTCATCGCGGTCGCCATCGCCGGCGTGCCGCGCTTCGCGCGCGTCGTCCGAGGCGCCGTGCTGGTGGTGAAGGAGCAGCCGTTCATCGAGGCGGCCCGGGCGCTCGGCGCCGGCGACCTGCGCATCATGGCGCGGCACCTGCTGCCGAACGCGGTTCCGACTCTCGTCGTGCTGGGCACGCTCGACCTCGGCAACGCCATCCTGACCACGGCGACGCTGAGCTTCCTCGGCCTCGGCGCCCAGCCGCCCACGCCGGAATGGGGCGCCATGCTCAACTCCGGCCGCGAATACATGCGCTACGCGCCTTGGACGATGATCTTCCCGGGCCTTGCCCTCTTCCTGGCCGTCATGGCGGTGAACCTTCTCGGCGACCGCCTGAGCCAGGTCCTCGACCCCCGTTCCGTGGATCGCAAGTGATGAACGCACCCGTTACCCCCGCCGCAGCCCGCTTCGCCGACCGGGTGAAGATCAAGCAGTCGTCCGTCCGGACGAAGATGCTCGACATCGCCGCCAAGCTCACCGACGTCATCGCGCTCGGCCGCGGCGATCCCGACCTCGACACGCCGGCGCACATCGTGGAGGCGGGGAGGGCGGCGCTCGCCAAGGGAGCAACCCACTACACCCATCCGCTGGGGATGCCCGAGCTGCGCAAGGCGATCGCCGAGTCGATCCGCCGCGACGGCGGGGCGGAATACTCGCCCGACGAGATCGTCGTCACCGCCGGCGCACAGGAATCGATGTTCGTCGCAATGCTGGCGCTCGTGAACCCGGGGGACGAGGTCATCATCCCGTCCCCGGGCTACAACTCCTATCACCAGGCGGTCGAGCTCGCCGAAGGCAAGATCGTCACCGTCCCGACCTACGAGAAGGATGGGTTCGCGCTGACGGCGGAGTCGGTGGCGAAGGTCCTGACCCCCAACTCGCGCATTCTCTGCCTCATCAACCCGTCCAACCCGACGGGCATGGTGATCCCGCCGTCCGAGATCGAAAAGCTGTGCGCGCTCGCCATCGAGCACGACCTGATCGTGATCTCGGACGAGATCTACGCGAAGCTCACCTATGACAACGCGCGCGTGCAGCGCGTGGCGGCGCTTCCCGGGATGCGGGAGCGGACCATCACCATCGACGGCTTCTCCAAGGCCTACTCGATGACCGGATGGCGCGTCGGCTACTTCGCGGCGCCGAAGGCGTTCACGACGCCGATGGCGGAGATCCACCACGGCCTCGCCATCTGCGCGCCGGCGGTGAGCCAGCATGCCGCCCTTGCCGCGCTCACCGGCCCGCAGGACTGCGTGGAGGACGCGCGCCGGCTCTACGACGAGCGGCGCAAGCTGATGTGTGCCGCGCTTGACAGGATGGGCCTGTCCTATGCGCGGCCGAATGGCGCGTTCTACGTCTACGCCAACGTCTCCTCCACCGGCCTCAGCGCGTCAGACTTCTGCGTGAAGCTGCTCGAGGAAGGGAAGGTGATGATGTTCCCGGGGTCGCTCTTCGGGGACCATTGCGACGACTACGTCCGCATCTCGCTGCTGCAGCCGCTGGCCAAGGTGCAGGAGGCGGCCAACCGCATGGAAAAGGTCGTGAAGGCACTCGTCGCCGCGCGGCGCGCCTGACCGACCGGAGGAGGAAACCCATGAACGCACCCGTCAAGTCCGACAATCCCAACGTCATCGGCATCAAGCACATGGCCTTCGCCGTGAAGGACGCGAAGAAGGCGCTCGAGAGCTACTCGCGCTTCCTGTGCGTGCCGGGCGACACGAAGATCATGGAGTACGAGAAGTCCCGGAACCGGGTCGCGCTCTTCAATCTCGGTGGGATCGAGTACCAGCTCTGCGAGTCGATGGACCCGGGCGGCCGCTTCGACACCTGGATCAAGGAGCGGGGCGGCGAGGGGCTGCACCACATCTGCTACGAGGTCGACTCGATCGACAAGGCGCTGGAGCACGCCCAGAAGCAGGGCGCCGAGCTGCGCCTGTGCAAGGCGTGCGGCGTGAAGGGCAGCCACGCGCATCCGGAGGGCTACGTGGCCTTCCTCGACAATGACGCGGGCGGCATCGAGATCGAGTTCATGCAGGTCTACACGCCCGAGGAACTGGAACAATACAAGCAGGTGAAGGGGATCTGACGATGGCGGCGGGGGCAAAGGCGGCGGCGAAGGCGAAGCCGGCCAAGGCGAAGGCGGTGCAGGTGGGCACGGCGAAGGCCGCACCCGGCACCATGGTGCGCGGCGCGATCCCCACGGTGACGCTGGCCGGCGGGTCGAGCGTCGACATCCCGGTGGTCGTCATCAACGGCGTGCAGCCGGGGCCCGTCCTGTGGATCGACGGCGCCATCCACGGCGACGAGCCGGAGGGGCCGCTCGCCTGCCAGATCCTGATGCGCGAGGTGAAGCCGGAGAACCTCTCCGGCACGCTGGTGCTGGTGCCGGTGATCAACGTGCCGGCCTACGAGGCGGCGTGCCGCGGCAATCCGCTGGACACGTTCAGCCACGACATGAACCGGATCTATCCGGGGCGCGAGAACGGCTACTTCTCCGAGCGGATCGCCTGGGCCCACTCGCAGTGGATGCGCAAGGTCGCCGACCTCGAGATCTCCATCCACTCGGGCGGCGCGCACTCCTATCTCGCCGAGGCGATGTTCGTCGACGAGCGGCCGGAGTCGGTGGAACTCGGCACCGCCATGGGGCCGGGCTGGGGCTGCATCATGTCCTCGCCCAACCCCAAGGGAAACCCGATGGCCGTGATGGCCGAGGAGGGCAAGGTCGGCATCACAGTGGAACTGGGCGGCCGCTCCGCCACCTCGCCGAAGGCCTTTGCCGAGGTGGGCCGGAAGCTCGCGGACGCCATCCTCAACGTGCTGCGCCACTACAAGATGCTGCCGGGCAAGGCGAAGTACGACAAGAACCGGACCAAGGGATCCCAGGAGGCCCTTCTGGCTCCCGCGTCCGGCCTGTTCCTGCCCGAGCCCGGGGTCGACTTCCTCAAGCCGATGAAGAAGGACGCGGTCATCGCCCGCATCTTCAACCTGTTCGGCGACGAACTCGCGGTGCTGAAGGCACCCGCCGACGGGATGATCTTCGGCCTGCGTGCGCTGCCCAACGTCACCATCGGCGACTGGTGCTGTTTCTTCAACAAGGTCACGGGCCGGCGCACGTGAGCGGTTTCGTCCACCGCGTGCGGTGATCCCGGCTCGTCCGGGGGGAGGTCACATGCCAAACAGGCACGAGCGCGACTTCGTCGGCTATGCCGGCCGTCCGCCGCATGCGGATTGGCCGGGCGGGGCACGGATCGCCCTGAACTTCGTCCTCAACTACGAGGAGGGATCCGAGTACTCGGTCGGCGATGGCGACGGCCGTTCGGAGAGTGCGCTCACCGAAGTGTCGGCTCCGCGCGTGCCGCTGGGCGAGCGGGATCTCGCCTCGGAGAGCATGTACGAGTACGGCACCCGCGTCGGCTTCTGGCGCATTGCGCGCCTGTTCGCCGAGCGCGGGCTGCCGATGACGGTGTTCGGGTGCGCCGTGGCGCTCGAACGGAATCCGCCCGCGGCCGCGTTCATGGCCGCCCATGGCTGGGACGTGTGCTGCCACGGCTGGCGCTGGATCGAGCACTACCGCCTGTCCGAGGACGAGGAGCGCGAGCACATCCGTCGTGCCGTCGCGTCCATCCAGCGGACGATGGGCGAGCGCCCGGTCGGGTGGTACTGCCGCTACGCGCCCTCGACCGCGACCCGCCGGTTGCTCGTGGAGGAGGGCGGCTTTCTCTACGACAGCGACGCCTACAACGACGAGTTGCCCTACTGGACGACCGTTTCGGGCAAGTCCCACCTTGTCGTGCCGTACTCGCTGGTCACCAACGACGTGAAGCTGACGAGCGGCCTGTTCACGGGCGACGACTTCCATGCGCTGCTCGTGAACGCCTTCGACACGCTCTACGCCGAGGGAGCGAACGCGCCCAAGATGATGTCGGTGGGCCTGCATCCGCGCCTGATCGGCCACCCGGCCCGCATGGCGGGTCTGATCCGCTTCGTCGACTACATCCAGTCCCGCCAGGGCGTCTGGGTGTGCCGACGGGCGGACATCGCGCGCCACTGGATCGCCCGTCATCCCCATGCCGCGGCCGTTGCGCCGGTGCGGCACGCGGCGGCCGGCGAATGAGGCGGGTGTCGCGATGATCCGTCTCTCCCCCGCGGGCAGCGGCGACTTCTCTCGCTTCGGTCGCTGGATCGTGCCGCCGGCCGAGGCGGGGACGCGCCTCGACCTCACGGACATCCTGACGCCCCTCGACCCGGGCACGGTGGCGCGGGCCCACGTCAACCACGTGCGCCCCGCGACGCTTCCAATGAGCGTGGCGGCACTCGAGCACCACCCTCGCGCGTGGCAGGCCTTCATGCCGCTCGACGTCGCCGAGTACGTGGTCATCGTCGCCGGCCGCCGCGGCGACGGTCAGCCGGACCCGGCTGACCTGCACGCGTTCCGCGTGCCCGGCACTGTCGGCGTCGCCTATGCGCCCGGCGTCTGGCACATGGGGGCGACCGTGCTCCACCGCGTGGGCCACTTCACCGTGTTGTGGCCGCGCGAACCAAGCGGGCCCGACGGCGGGCCCGGCGACACCATCGTGACGCGCCTGGATGCGGCGGTGACGGTCGGCGAGGCGTAGCCAAAGGTGCCGGGGCGGGCCGTCCTGGCCGCGACCCTGGGCACGCCGGGACCGTCTACCGTTCCGGCACCAGGCGCGTGACGCGGTTGGGGTTGCTTTCCGCCAGATAGAGCGTCCCGTCCGGCGCACCCCACAGGCCGTGCGCGCCGTTCAGCACCGGGCGGCAGCGGCCGTCCGGGCGCAGGTCGGGGGTGAGGCGGGTCAAGGTGGGTATGGCGTCGGTGATGTAGAGGCGCCCTTGCGCGTCTCCCCAGATGTCAGAGGGACGGTGGAACGCATCCAGCACGGCGATGAGCTCGCCGGCCGGCGTGAAGACCTGCAGGCGGTTGTTTTCCCGATCGACGACCACGACCCGGCCATCCTGCATGACCCAGATCCCATGGACCGTCAGGAACTCGCCGGGCCGCGTTCCCACGCCACCCCACCGCCCGAGGGGGCGCAAGGCGGGGTCGAAGCGGTGGACGAAGCCGTGGCCGTAGCCGTCAGCGACGAAGACGTCGCCGGAGGGGGCGACGGCGACGTCGGCGGGATGACTGAACGGAGAAGCCGGCCTTCCGCGCCTGCCCAGTTCGGCCATCGGCGTCCCATCGGCGTCGTGGACGGTGATGACGTGGGCGTCGCGATCGACGAGCCAGAGGCGGCCGGCGGCATCGCAGGCCAGCATGTGGGCGTCGACCGCCGTGCCCCACGTTCCAATGCGGCGGCCCGCCGGATCGAAGACGATGACCGAAGGATGCGGCGCCTCCACCAGGGAATCCCGGCGGACGGCGACGTGGACGCGACCGGCGAGATCGACGGCGACGTCCGTGATCCGGCCCTCCGCGGGCGCGACGTCTCCGAACGGCCTCTCGACCCGATACACGTCATCGCCGAGCGCGACCCGCAACACCGTCTCGCTCGCCATCAGCGTCCCTCCGAGGGCCTGCCGGCCCGGCAGGCAGGATGCCGCCCGAGGCGGCGTTGACTGTATGTTTGTTATACAATAAACCAGTGTGACAACAAGAACAGCACGGCTCCGGGCCGTGCCGCGGCTGGCACTCCGCTTGCTGACCCTGTCCGTCGACGCCTCTGCGGTCCGTCCGACGAGCGTCGCATCGCCGACCCAATATCCTGGCTTCGCCGTCTTTCTGAGGGAAAGGACTGCTCCGATGGCCCGTAGGTCCGCTTCAGGCTCGCTCCGCACGTTGCTCTTCACCACCGCGCTCGCCGCCGGCCTCTCCGGCACGGCCTTCGCGCAGTCCAACCTCACCATCGCCTTTCCGGCGAACCAGGAGCCGGCGTCGCTCGACGGTCATATCGACCCCTACCAGTCGACGTGGCTGTTCAACTCGTTCGTCGCGGATCCGCTCGTCATCCTCGACCCGGACGGCAAGTACCAGCCGGCGCTGGCGACCTCGTGGGAAAGCTCCCCCGACGGCAAGGTGTGGACCTTCAAGCTCCGGTCGGGCGTGACCTTCCAGGACGGCACGCCATTCGACGCCGCCGCGGTGAAGTACAACCTCGAGCGCATCAACGACCCCAAGACGGCCTCGGCGCAGCTCAAGAGCGATGTCGGCCCGTGGAAGACGGTGGAGGTCGTCGACCCGCTGACCGTCCGCATCACCTACGAGACGCCCTGGGTGACGCTGCTCGACGCGCTGCGGCGCACGCCGATCTGGTCGCCGACGGCGGCCGAGAAGCACGGGCTCGCCAACTTCTCGAAGAACCTCGTCGGCGCCGGACCCTTCCTGCTCGACAGCTGGGTGCCGAACGATCGCATCGTCTTCAAGAAGTGGCCCGGCTATGGCGGCTGGAACCCCGTGCAGAAGACGAAGGGGCCGGTTGCCGTCGACCAGGTCACGATCCGCTTCATCGGCGAGGGCGCGGTGCTCGGCTCGGTCGTGAAGACCGGCAACGCGCAGATCGGCTTCACCATCCCGGCGCAGTACATCGAGGACTACAAGAACGACAAGAACGTCCAGTTCATCTCCAAGGACCAGTCCGGCACCGGGCTGCAGATGGTGATGAACATCCGCAAGCCGCCGCTCGACAACATCAACGTGCGCCGTGCGCTGCACCACGCCTCGGACCAGGCTGCGGTCAACAAGCTGCTGTACGACGGCTACTACGCGCCGTCGGAGGGGCCGCTCAACAACAACCACCGGTGTTACTGGGACGGCGCCGGCAAGATGTACGAGCGCAGCGTCGACAAGGCGAAGGCGCTGCTGGAGCAGGCCGGGTGGAAGGCGGTGGCCGGCAAGCCGATCCGCGAGGCGCAGGGGGTGGCCGGCGTGCCGGACGGGACGCCGCTGAAGATCCGCTACAACGTGCTGCACCACAAGGAGATCGGCGAGGCGCTGCAGGCCCAGATGCGGCGCGCCGGCATCGACCTCGCGGTCGAGGTGGTTCCCGGTCCCGTCCAGCTCGACCGCGTGCGCAAGCGCGACTTCGAGCTGATGTACGAGCGCCAGCGCTCACCCGACCCGCTGATCCTCGACCAGGTGTGGAACTCGAAGTGGGACCAGCCCGGCGGCTGGGCCTGGACCGGGTTCAAGGACGACACGCTCGACGCGACGCTGAACAAGCTGCGCGCGCTGCCCTCCATCGACGAGCGCTGCGAGGCCGCCCGTCAGGCGCAGAAGATCATCATGGAGAACGCGCTGATGCTGCCGACGCTGTCGGACCCGGTGTTCGTCGCCGTCTCGGGCAAGGTGAAGGGCTTCACCATGGGGGCCGAGGGGAACTGGTTCTTCCTGAACAACGTGACGCTCGACAAGTGAGCCGAGCGTCCCCCGGGCGCGGGTCCTCCCGCCCGCGCCCGGGCCATCCCGCCTGCTGCCTCCGGTGAGCCATGGGTCGCTACGTCCTCGGCCGCATCCTCCAGTTGCTGCCCGTCCTGTGGCTGATCTCGCTGATCGTCTTCATGATCATGCATGTCCTGCCGGGCGACCCTGCCGAGCTGATGCTCGCGGGCGCGGAGGGTGGGGCGATCTCGCCGGAGCGGCTCCAGGAGCTGCACAGGGAGATGGGCCTCGACGACCCGCTCGTCGTCCAGTACGGCCGCTTCCTCCTGAACGCACTGATGGGTGACCTCGGCACGTCGATCCGCTTCCGCCTGCCGGTCACCGAACTCATCGCCGACCGCTTCGCCTCGACCATCGAGCTCAGCGTCGCCGGCCTCGCCTGCGCCCTGCTGATCGGCGTTCCGCTCGGCATGGTCGCGGCGCTGCGCCAGAACAGCGCCGTGGACGCCGCTGCGATGGGCATCGCCTATGTCGGCGCCTCGATGCCGGTCTACTGGCTCGGTCTCGTATTCATCCTCGTCTTCTCGTTCATTCTCGGCTGGTTCCCGCCAGCGGGCGCTGACGACTGGCGCAGCCTCGTCCTGCCGGCACTGACGCTGGGGCTCGTCTCGTCGGGCCTCATCGCGCGCCTGATCCGCTCCAGCATGATCGAGGTGCTGTCGGAGGACTACATCCGCACGAGCCGGGCCAAGGGCCTGCCCGAGCGGCTGGTGCTGTGGCGCCACGGCCTCAAGAACGCCCTGATCCCCGTCGTAACGATGGTCGGGCTTCAGTTCGGCGGCATGCTGGCCGGTGCTGTGGTGACCGAGACCGTCTTCAGCCGCCCCGGCGTCGGCCGCCTCGTCGTCAGCGCCATCCTCTCGAAGGACTATCCGCTGGTACAGGGGTGCATCCTGTTCCTGGCCACGGTCTACCTCGCGGTGAACCTCGCGGTGGACATCGCCTATGCGTGGCTCGACCCGCGCATCCGGTACGGCTCATGAGCGCTGGAGCCGACACCGCCGCGGCCGCCGCGGGAGGCGAGCTGGCGCCGCGCCGCCGCTGGGCGTCGGCGCCCTGGCTGCGGCGCTTCCTGCGGAACAAGGGAGCGGTCGGCGGTGCGATCGTGCTCCTTGCCTGGGGCGTCGTGGCAGTGCTCGGCACGCGGGTCGTGCCCTATGACCCGACCGAGACCGTCGACATGGCGCGGCAGGCGCCGTCCGCGGCGTTCTGGTTCGGAACCGACCTCCTCGGACGCGACGTCTTCAGCCGTGTCCTGGTGGGCTCGCAGATCTCGCTGCAGCTGGGCTTCATCAGCGTGGCGCTCGGAGCGGTCCCGGGGGTGTTCCTGGGCCTCGTCGCCGGATATCGCGGCGGATGGTGGGACACCGGCATCTCGCGGGTGATGGACGCGCTGCTCGCCTTTCCCTCGATCCTTCTCGCGCTCGTCGTCATCGCGGCGCTGGGGCCCTCGATCCAGAACGTCATGATCGCGGTCGGCGTGGCGACGGTGCCGCAATACGCCCGGCTGGTGCGCGGCAGCGTGCTGTCCGTCAAGCAACTGCCCTTCGTCGAGGCCGCAAGAGTGGTCGGCAACCCCACGTGGCGGATCATGACCCGCCACGTGCTGGCCAACTGCTACGCGCCGGTCGTCGTGCTCTCGACCCTGCAGGTCGGCAACGCCATCCTGATCGGTTCCGGCCTGTCGTTCCTCGGCCTCGGCGCCCAGCCGCCCATCCCCGAATGGGGCCTCATGTCGGCGGAGGGCCGCGAGGTCCTGCGCCGGGCCTGGTGGATCTCGACATTCCCCGGCATCGCCATCCTCACCGTCGTCGTTGCCTGCAACCTCGTCGGCGACGGCCTGCGATCCGCCTTCGACCCGCGCATGCGCGTCGACGGCTGAACCCCTTGCCCCACCGGAAGACCGGAACCATGAGCCAAGCCAACGCCAAGCCCGCCGGCGATCCCTTCGTCGGGATGCAGATCAGCCCGATCAGCTTCATCGACGAGGGCGTCGACACCGTCCTCGACACGCTGCAGAACCGGGTCGGGGTCAACGTGCTGCTGATCGGCACGATCTCGTGGCTCGGCCTCAAGGTGGGCCGGCGCATTTCCCACGCGCTGGAGGGCTGGCCCGACCACGGCGTGCCGGCGCCCTACACCATGCAGGGCGGCAGCTACATCCGCTCCCGGCCCGAGTACTACAACGACACCTTCATCAAGGAATTCGCCTCAGCCGACCCGGAGATGGGCGGGCAGGACATCCTCGAACTCGTGCTGCCCAAGGCCAAGGCGCGGGGCATGAAGGTGATCCCCGAGTTCATGGAGCCGCTGTTCAAGTACGCCGGCCATGGCTCGGCGGCGGCGGTGCTCATCCCCAACATGCCGCAGTGCCTGGAGATCGACCTGCTCGGCCGGGTGGCGGGCGAACCCTGCACGAGCAACCCGCACTACCGGAAATGGTGGCACGGCATCGTCGAGCAGCACTGCCGCAGCTACGACATCGACGGGATCATGTGGTGCAACGAGCGCAACAGCCCCCTCGACCGCATGCTGCAGGGCCAGGCGCCGGGCTGCTTCTGTCCGCACTGCCGGCGCGAGGCCGCCGAGCGCGGCATCGACGTGGAGCGGGTGAAGGTGGCGTTCCATGCCGTGTGGGACGTGGTGAAGGGCCTGCGGGCGGGAAAAACGTTTGCCGACAACTCCCTGATGGAGTTCATGCGCGTCCTGCTGCGCAACCCGGAGATCCTGCTCTGGGAGAAGCTGTGGCTGGAGCGCTCGAAGGACCTCGACCGGGAGCTCTACGGCATCACCAAGTGGTGCGATCCGAAGCTGTCCTTCGGCCTCAACGTCTGGAACCGCAACCACTTCAACCCGATGCGCAAGGCGCAGTGGGGCTGGGAGGAGCAGACGGATTACGCCGACTGGGTGAAGCCGATCACCTACCAGCACCAGTCCGGCCACATCTTCGCGAAGGAGATGGAGCACTATCGCCGGACGATCCTGCGCGACTTCGACGCCAACGACTTCACGCCCGCCATGTATTCCATCCTCGGGCTCGACGAGGCGCCGTGGGGCGAAGTCATCCAGAAGGGCATGGACCCTGACACCTACGTCTACGGCCAGTGCGCGGACGCCGTCCGCGGCTGCGCCGGCAAGGCCAAGGTCTACATGGGCATCGGCGTCGATGCGCCGCGCGAGCGCAAGGACCAGGCCGTGTGTACGCCGGACATCGTCTACCGCAGCGTGCTGGCGACCTACCGGGCCGGCGGGGAGGGGATCGTCTATTCGCCCAACTACGCCGGCATGAACCTCACCAACCTCGACGGCGGTGCGCGTGCGCTCGAGGAACTCGGCCTGAAGCCGCGCGCGAACTGACGACACGAGGGAGGACACGATGCCCGAACAGGCGCCCTGGCGGTTCCAGAAGATCATCCGGCCCATGGTCGACATCGCGCCCGAGCACGTCGTGCTCGTCGGCCGCGTGCTGACCTGCGTGGGCGACGAGGTGATCGAGAACGGCTTCGTCGAGATCGAGGGCAAGGCGATCAAGCGGGTCGGCAGGGTCTCGGACCTCGGCGCCACGGCGGCGCGTGTGATCGAGACGGGCGGCACGATCCTGCCCGGGCTCATCCAGAGCCACGGGCACCTCGCCTGGGACGGCATCCACGACCTCGCCGCCCAGTCGATGGACGATCCGCCGGAGATCGCCGCCTACAAGTGCGCCAGCAACATGCTCATCAACCTGAAGGCGGGCGTCACCACCTTCCGCGACCTGGGCGTGAACCGCACGAACCTCTTCGCCAAGCAGGCCGTCGCGCAGGGCATCTTCCCCGGCCCGCGCCTGCTCGTCTGCGGCCAGGCGATCGTGCAGACGGGCGGCCACACCTACTGGTGCTGCCGCGAGGCCAGCGGGCCGGACGAGATGCGCCGGGCCGTGCGCGAGCAGGTGAGGGGCGGGGCCGACCTCATCAAGATCATGGCCTGCCACGACACGCTCGAGTTCACCGACGCGGAACTCGAGGCGGTGATCGACGAGAGCCACCGCAACCGGCTGCCGATCACGGCGCACGCAACCTACGACGCCTGCATCAACCGCGTGGTGCGCTTCGGCATCGACGTCGTCGAGCACGGCGGCTCGATGAGCGAGGAGACGATCGGGCTTCTCAAGGAGAAGAACGTACCCATTGTCACGACCTTCGCGCCCGTGGTGGTGCAGAGCCAGCCGGAGATTGCGCGCAAGTTCAACATTCCCGAGTGGAAAATCGCGGAGCGGCAGAAGGCGGTGGCCGACCCCAAGCGCTACGAAGGCCTCGTCAACGCGGCCAAGGCCGGCGTGACAATCGCCTTCGGCACCGACTGCGGCAGCCCGGCCGTCGCCCATGACGTCATCGCGCCGGAACTCAAGTTCATGGTCAAGGTGGGCGTGAAGAAGGACGCCTACGATGCGATCCGCAGCGCCACGGTGGTGGCGGCGGGCATCAACAAGCTCAAGCAGGTCGGGACGCTGCAGGACGGCATGTTCGCCGACGTGATCGTCGTCGACGGCAACCCGCTCGTCGACCTCGACGACATCGCGAAGGTCCGGATGACCTTCCTCGAAGGCAAGCGGATGATCTGACGATGAACGAGACTTCTCCCCGGCTGATGCGGTCCCTGTCGAAGCGCATCCGCGCTCACGACGAGAGCTACCGCACCAAGATGCTCGCCATGGCGGCGGGCCTGCCCGACGTCATCGCCATGGGTCGCGGCGACCCGGACTTCCACACGCCGAAGCACATCGTCGAGGCGGCCAAGAAGGCGATCGACGAGAACCAGCACCACTACACGCTTCCGGCCGGCCTGCCGCAGCTGCGCCAGGCAATCGCCGACACGCTCCGCAAGGAGAACGGGCTCGACTACGGCGCCGACGAGGTCGTCGTCACCGCGGGCACGCAGGAAGCAGTCATGCTGTGCATGCTCGCCCTCATCGACGAGGGCGACGAGGTGCTGATGCCGACCCCGCGCTTCACCTCCTACGACACGGCGGTGGAGATGTGCGGCGGCGTCTGCGTCGACGTGCCGACGGTCGAGGCGTCCGACTTCGCGCTGGTTCCGGCCGAGATCGAGAAGCGCATCACGCCGCGCACGAAGGTCCTGGTCCTCATCACGCCCAACAACCCGACCGGAGCCGTCACGCCGCCGTCCGCGGTGCGCGAGATCGCCGAGATCTGCAAGCGCCGCGACATTGTCGTGATCTCGGACGAGATCTATGCGCGCATCATCTTCGAGGGCAGCGAGCACCTCTCCATCGGCACCTTGCCGGGGATGAAGGAGCGCACCATCACGATGAACGGCTTCTCGAAGTCGTACGCCATGACGGGCTGGCGTGTCGGCTACGTCGCCGCGCCAGCGCCGGTCGTGGCCCGCCTGACGGAGCCTCGGCACACGCTCTCGATCAACGCCAACACCCCGGCCCAGTGGGCTGCACTCGCCGCGCTGACAGGGCCGCAGGAGCCGGTCGACGCCATGGTGCGCGCCTATGCCGAGCGCCGAGCCTACATGATGGAGGCCCTCGACGAGCTCGGCTTCACGTACGGGCATCCCGGCGGCGCGTTCTACGTCTACGCCAATGTCGAGAAGAGCGGACGCGCGGCGCCGGACTTCTGCGAGCGGCTGCTCAAGGAGGCGCGGGTCCTCGTCTTCCCCGGCACGCTGTTCGGGGACAAGGACGACCGCTACATCCGCCTCAGCCTGCTGCAGCCGGTCGAGCGCATCCGCGAGGCGGTGGCCCGTCTCCACGCGGCGAAGTCCCGCATCTTCGCCTAGGCTGACGCACCATGACCTTCCGGCTTCTCCAGATCGGGCTCGGCAACCGCGGCGGCATGTGGGCCGACATCGTCGCCTCGAAGCCCCATGTGGAGATCTCCGGGGTCATGGATCTCGATCCGGCGCGGCTGGAGGCCTTCGCCGCCCGCCATCCGGGTCCGAGGGGCTTCTCGTCCCTCGACGAGGCGCTCGCGGCGGGCGGCTACGACGCGGCGCTGCTCGTGACGCCGCCGGACGGCCATCTCGACCAGGCCCGGCGGATCTTCGCCGCCGGGCTGCCGCTTCTCGCCGAGAAGCCGCTGGCCACGACGCTCGCGGATTCCGCGGAGATCGTGCGGCTGGCCGAACAGCACGGGTTGCCGCTGACGGTGGGGCTCAACTTCCGGTACCTGCCCGTCACGCAGGCGATCCGCGACCTCGTCGCGCGCCGCGTCTACGGCGAGCCCGGCTTCGGGCAGTTCACCTACCAGCGAAACCGCGACGGCATGCGGCCGGGGCTCAACAAGTATCCTCTGACCATGCGCCACCCGATGATGCTGGAACAGAGCGTGCATCACCTCGACCTCATCCGGTTCGCCTATGGCCGGGAGGTGGAGGCGGTCACGTGCCGGACCTGGAACCCGTCGTGGTCCATGTACGCCCATGCCGCGAACGTCTCCTGCCTGCTGACGATGGAGGGAGGCATGGAGGTAAACTACCTGGGGACGTGGACGGGCGGCTGGAACGAGATGCGCTTCGAGTGGCGCACGGATTGTGCCGGCGGCGTCATCGTCCAGCGCGAGCTCTTTGCCGACCTCGCCGCGGCGACGACGGGTGACGCGGCGCTGACGCCGGTGCCGATCGCCGACGAGAAGCCGTTCTTCGACGACACGGCGCATCTTCTCGACGCCTTCATCGCCGCCATGCGGGACGGGACGCCGCCACCCTGCGACGGACGCGACCACCTGCGCACGCTGGCGCTCTGCTTCGCCGCCATCGAGAGCGACGACACCGGCCGTCGGGTGTCGCTGTCGGAGTTCATGGACCGTCAAGGCCTCTCCGACCTCGCGGGGCCGGCGTCATGACGGTGCTCGTCACCGGTGCGGCGGGCTTCGTCGGCTGCCATCTCATCGAGGCGCTGGCCGCCGCCTTTCCCGATTCTCCCATCGTGGCCGCGGACGCGGAGGCGCCTGATCCTGTCGCGCGCCAGGTCTGGAGGGGACTTGGCCGGCGACTGATCCCGGCCGCGGTGGACGTGACGGACCGGGCAGCCGTGGCCGGGCTCGTCTGGCGGCACCAGCCTGCCGTGATCGTCCACGCAGCGGCCGTCACGCCGACCCCGGCGCAGGAGCGCGCGTCGCCGATGCGGGTCATGGACGTCAATCTCGGCGGGCTCGCCAACATGCTCGACGTCGCGGGCGTCGTGCCCGGCGTCAGGCGGGTGATCTTCCTGTCGTCGACCGGCGTGTTCGGCCCCGGCGTGTCGGTGGACGAGCCCTGCGCCGAGACGGTCGATCCCCGCCCGTCGAACCTCTACGGTATCTCCAAGCGGGCCGGGGAGGACCTCGTGCGCCGCTGGGGCGAACTGACCGGCATCTCGGCGACCAGCCTCCGGCTGGGCTCCGTGTTCGGGCGGCATGAGCGCAAGACGCCCAAGCGCGGCCGGACCAGTTCGATCGCTCGCCTGGTGGCTGCGGGTCGGAAGGGACGCACGGCCAAGGTGCATGGCGGGGCGATCGTACGCGACTGGCTCGACGGCGATGATCTCGGGGCCGCCGTGGCCCGTGTCGCGACAGCCTACGCCGTCGGCCACCCGCTCTACCACGTCGTGGGGCCACGGGTGCCCTTCGCCGCCATCGTCGAGATGCTGGAGGCGGCCGGCATCTCCGCCCGCTGGGTCGACGATCCTAAGCTCGCCGACGTCGCCCTGCTCGAAGCCGACGTCCGGGCCTTCGTCTCGCCGGCCCGTTTCGAGAACGAGTTCGGCCCAATCGCCCGGACCCCGATGGAGGCGGCTCTCGGGCGCCTGGTGCTCGAGCCCGTCGGCGAGGCAGCGGAATGAGCGCGCTTCTCGAGGTCGAGGACCTGTCCGTGACGTTCGCGTCGCAGGGCGACCTCGTGCGGGCAGTGGATGGCGTCTCGTTCTCGCTCGATCGCGGCGAGACGCTCGGGATCGTCGGTGAATCCGGGTCGGGCAAGTCCGTGACCGCGCTGGCCGTCATGGGGCTGATCCGCCCGCCGGGGCGCATCCCGACGGGGCGGATCCTGTTCGAGGGGCAGGACCTGCGCACGGTTCCCGCGGAGGCCATGCGCTCCCTGCGCGGGCACGGCATCGCCATGGTGTTCCAGGACCCCATGACCTCGCTGAACCCGGTGCTCACCGTGGGCCGGCAGCTGACAGAGGTGATGGAGGTTCATCTCGGCCTCACGCCGACCCAGTCGCGCCGCCGCGCGGCGGAACTGTTGTCGCTGGTCGGCATCCCCGCGGCCGAGAGCCGCCTCGACGACTATCCCCACCGCTTCTCGGGCGGCATGCGGCAGCGCGTCATGATCGCGATGGCCGTCGCGTGCGGTCCGCGCCTCCTCATCGCCGATGAACCCACCACGGCGCTCGACGTGACGATCCAGGCCCAGATCCTCGACCTGCTGCGGTCGCTGCAGGCTGAACTCGGGATGGCGCTGATCCTCATCACCCACGATCTCGGGGTCGTGGCGGGGATGGCCGACCGGGTGAACGTGATGTACGCTGGGCGCATCGTGGAGGAGGGGCCGACGGAGTCGATCTTCGAGACGCCGCGCATGCCCTACACGATGGGGCTCCTCCAGTCCGTGCCGCGGCTCGACCGCCCCGAGGACACGCGCCTCGTGCCGATCCCGGGCCTGCCCCCGGCCGGCTCCCCGGGCGCAGGGCGCTGCAGCTTCCTGCCCCGGTGCCGGTACGCCGGCGAGCCGTGCCGTACCGCGGTGCCTGCCCTGAGGGAGGCGGGCCCAAGCCATCGCGTCGCGTGCTGGTTCGATCCGGAAGTGGCGCTGGAGGCCGAGGCATGAGCGGGGCAATGACCGCCAGGCCGCTCCTCGACGTGCGTGGGCTCGAGGTCCACTTCCCCGTGACCAAGGGATTCATCCTCGAGCGGCGCGTCGGCACCGTGAAGGCGGTCGACGGGGTTTCGTTCTCGATCGAGCGCGGCACGACGCTCGGACTCGTGGGGGAGAGCGGCTGCGGCAAGTCGACCGTGGGGCGCGCCATCCTGCGGCTCGTCGAGCCGACGGCCGGCACGATCCTGTTCGACGGGACGGACCTCGCGACGCTGGACCCGGAGGCACTGCGGCAGGTGCGCCGGCGGATCCAGATGATCTTCCAGGACCCCTATGCCAGCCTCAACCCGCGCATGAGCATCGGGGAGGCGCTCGCCGAGCCGATCCGCCTCCACGGCCTGAGGCAGGGCGATGCGGCGGTGAAGGAGCGGGTCCGGGAGCTTCTCGGGCTCGTCGGCCTCGATCCGGCCTATGCGGCCCGCTATCCGCACGAGTTCTCCGGCGGGCAGCGCCAGCGTGTCGGCATCGCCCGGGCGCTCGCCTGCGAGCCGGACCTGATCGTCTGCGACGAGCCCGTCTCGGCCCTCGACGTCTCGATCCAGGCGCAGGTGATGAACCTGCTGCAGGACCTCCAGCGGCAGCTGGGCCTCACCTACCTCTTCATCGCCCACGGCCTCAACGTCGTGCGCCACATCAGCGACCGGGTGGCGGTGATGTATCTCGGGCGGATCGTGGAGATCGGCGACCGCCGCCCGCTCTATGCCGACCCGCATCATCCCTACACCCGGGCTTTGCTGTCCGCCGTGCCGGTTCCCGATCCGCGCATCGAGCGGAAGCGGCGGCGGATCATCCTGCAGGGCGACGTGCCGAGCCCCCTCGATCCGCCCCCCGGATGCCGGTTCCAGACGCGGTGCCCGGTGGCGCAGGATCGCTGCCGGCGGGAGGATCCACCGCTCGTCGCCCTGGCAGAGGGCGCGCCCGCCGTGGCCTGCTGGCGGGCCGCGGAAGTCCCGGTACTACTCCCGCACGCCGTGGCGCCCGTTGCCGCGACGTCGGCATGAGCGGCCCGTCGCCGCTGCGTCCGCGTCTGCTCGGCCATAGCCGAACCGGGTGCCGGGAGCTTGTCGCCTAACGTCGTCGTAGCCCCGGGCCGCAGTGCAGGCACAATTCGGGGCGGTTGAGGGAGGACACCATGAAGGTCGGGATCATCGGGGCGAGCTTCGCCAAGGCGGCTTACCTGCCAGCGCTGCGCCACGTGGAGGGGGCGGAGGTCGTCGCCGTGGCCAGCGCGCGCCTCGCCAGCGCCGAGGCGGCCGCCAAGGCCTTCGGCGTGCCGCACGCCTACGACGACTGGCGCCACATGCTGAACCACCACCGGCTGGACCTCGTCTGCATCGCCACGCCGACGGTGACGCACGCCGAGATGACGCTGGCGGCCCTCGATGCCGGCGCCCACGTGCTGTGCGAGAAGCCGACCGCCATGAACGCGGCCGAGGCCCGCGCCATGCTGGACCGGGCCGAGACGCTCGGGCGTGTCCACATGATCGACCATGAGCTGCGGTTCAATCCGAACCGGAGGAAGGTGAAGTCGCTGATCGATGCCGGCGCCATCGGCGCCGTGCGGCACGTGGCGATCTCGAACGTCGTCCCTGCCTGGGGTGATCCCGCGTCCCGCGCCAAGGGCGACTGGTGGTCGCTCGCCAGCCAGGGCGGCGGGCGCCTCGGTGCCAACGGATCGCACCAGGTCGATCTCGTCCGCTGGTGGTTCGGCGAGGTCGGCGCCGTCGACGGCCTGATGCGCACGATGGTCCCCAACCGCGTCGACAAGGCCACGGGCGAGGCCTGGACGGCCGATGCCGACGATTTCTGCACCTTCACGTTGGAGATGGCCTCCGGACCGCTCGTCCAGATCCTGATCAGCGCGGTCGCCCGCCACGGTCTCGACAACACGACGCAGATCTTCGGCAGCGAAGGCACGATCCTGCTCCACAACACCGGCGAGAAGCTGCTGCTCGGCAAGCCGGGGGCGGCCTTCGAGGAGGTGCAGGTGGAGGATCCGAACGCCTCGCTCCCCGGGCTGAACCCGGGGATCTGGAACGTGTCGGTGGTCGGGGTCATGCGCGAGCTCGCCGCCGCGATCCGCGAGAAGCGGCCCGTCCGCGAGGGCGCGACCTTCTGGGACGGCTGGCGCAACCAGCTGGTGCTTGACGCGGTCGCGCAATCGAGCCGCGAGCGGCGGTGGGTGTCGCTCTGACGGGAGCGAAGCTGGCCGGTACCTTTCTGCATCGCGGTGCTGAAAAAGAACGCGCCCACAATGGGCGCGCTCCCATCCGTGAAGCCCTCCGGGGCCGAGGCTATTGCCGGATGCACGCCGCCAGGTGACCCGCGCCACGCTCCGTGAGCGGCGGCACGACCTCGCCGCACTCCTTCGTTGCCACCGGGCAGCGCGTGCGGAAGACACAGCCCGACGGCGGGTTGAGCGGGGAGGGGATGTCGCCCTGCAGGATCACGCGCTCGCGCCGGATGGTCGGGTCCGGGATCGGGACGGCGGACAGCAAGGCCTGCGTGTAGGGATGCCGGGGGTTCGTGTAGAGGTCGCGGGCTGAGGCGATCTCCATGATCCGGCCGAGATACATCACCGCGACGCGGTCGGAGATGTACTCCACGATCCCGAGGTCGTGGGCGATGAAGAGCAGGGTCAGGCCGAACTCCTGCTTCAGGTCCTCGAGCAGGTTGACCACCTGGGCCCGGATCGAGACGTCGAGCGCGGAGACCGGCTCGTCGGCGACGAGAAACGAGGGCTTCACGGCGAGCGCCCGGGCGATGCCGATGCGCTGGCGCTGGCCGCCGGAGAACTCGTGCGGGTAGCGCCGCGCGTGGGCCGGGGCGAGTCCGACCCTCACGAGGAGGTCGGCGATGCGCTCCTCGCGCTCCCGGCCCTTGGCGAGACCGTGGATGTCGATGGCCTGGCCGACGATCTCGCCCACGGTCATGCGGGGGTTGAGCGAGGCGAAGGGGTCCTGGAAGACGATCTGCATCTGCCGGCGCATCCGGCGCATGTCCTCCGGAGCCAGCGTCGTCACCTCGACGCCACCGAACAGGACGGAGCCGGAGGTCGGCTCGATCAGCCGCAGGATGGAGCGGCCGACCGTGGTCTTGCCCGAGCCGGATTCCCCGACGAGGCCGAGGACCTGCCCGGCGCCGATGTCGAAGGACACGTCCTGGACGGCCTTCACCTGCGCCACGACGCGTGAAATGAGGCCGCCGTGGACGGGGAACTCCTTGACGAGGTTGCGGACGGAGAGGAGCGGCTCGGCCGGTCCGGGCGTCGGGGCGAGGGCGGCGCTCATGCGGGGACCGTCTCCGAGGCGATGGCGCGCCAACGCGCGCAGCGGACCATGTGGCCGCCGCCGCTGTCCTCGAGCGGCGGGATGGCCATCGTGCAAACGTCCGAAGCGAACGAGCAGCGCGGCGCGAAGGCACAGCCGGGCGGTGGGCGCAACAGATTGGGCACGGTCCCGGGGATGCTCTCGAGCCGCCGGCGCTCGCCCGCGCGGTCGAGGCGCGGGATCGAGTTCATCAACGCCCGCGTGTAGGGCATGCGCGGTCGGGCGAAGATGTCGCGGACGTCCCCCTCCTCGACGACGCGGCCCGCATACATCACGACGACCCGGTCCGCCATTTCCGCCACGACCCCGAGGTCATGGGTGATGAAGAGGATCGACATGCCGAGCTCGCGCTGGAGCTTGCGCATCAGGTCGAGGATCTGGGCCTGGATCGTCACGTCCAGCGCGGTCGTCGGCTCGTCGGCGATGAGCAGCTTGGGCCGGCAGCAGAGCGCCATGGCGATCATCGCGCGCTGGCGCATGCCGCCCGACATTTGGTGCGGGTAGTTGTCGATGCGACGGCGGGGGTCGGGGATGCCGACGAGGTCGAGCATCTCGACCGCGACCTCGCGCGCGGCGCGCTTGTCCTTCTTCTGGTGCAGGGCGACGGCCTCGGCGATCTGGTCGCCGATGGTCTTCACCGGATTGAGGCTCGTCATCGGCTCCTGGAAGATCATGCCGATCTCGTTGCCGCGCACCGCCCTGATCTCCGCGCCGGACATGGCGAGGAGGTCGCGGCCATCAAACGTGATGGACCCGCCGACGATGGCGCCGGGCGGTGGGATCAGCCGCATGATCGACAGGCTCGTCACGGACTTGCCGGAACCCGATTCCCCGACGACGGCGACCGTCTCGCCACGCCCGACGTGGAAGCTGACGCCGTCGACCGCCTTGACGACGCCGTCCTCCGTCCGGAAATGCGTCTGGAGGTCCCGCATGGCGAGCAGCGGCGCCGCGGTCGCCCCGACCTGCGCCTGGACGGTCTCGCTCGCTCGGGCCACGGCCCCGCTCACAGCACGATCACCCTCTGCTCCCACGGATGGTCGGACAGGAACCGGCTCGGCAGTTCGACGCCATCCTCGCCGACGATCATCGTATTGATCGTGCGCCAGCCGTCGATCCCCGGCCGGTAGAGGCCGGGCTCGTTGGAGAACACCATGCCCACCTCGACGCGCGTGTCGTCGCCCGGCGCCAGCCACGGCGCCTCGTGGCCCTCGATGCCCATGCCATGGCCGATGCGGTGGCGAATCGCATCGCCGAATCCGGCCTTCCGGATCTCGCCGAGGGCGGCGTCGTTGACGGCGGTGCAGGCGACGCCCGGCCGGAGCGCGGCGATGGCGGCGTCGTTGCAGGCCTGCATGGCGTCCATGCAGCGGCGCTGGTCGGCGGTGGGCTCGCCCAGCACGAAGGTCGCGCCGCTCTCGGCATGGTAGCCGCCCAGCGAGGCGCCGATGCCGGCGATCATCGTGTCGCCCGGCTCAGGCCTGCGCGCCATCGTCTTGCCGTGGGGGAGGGCGCCGCGGGGCCCCGTATGGACCGTGCCCACGACGTGGAACTTGGTGTGGCCGAAGGCAACGCCGTGGTCCCGCTTGAGCGCGGCTGAGGCGACGCCGACGCCATGGGACAGGATGTCGAGTTCCGTCCCGCCGTCCCGGACGATCGCGGCCGTGTCGGCGAGGATCGCCTCGAGGCACAGGTCGGCGTAGGCGGCCGCGCACCGGGCGAGAGCCAGTTCCTCCGGCTCCTTCACGAAGCGCTGGCGCTCGACCATGTCGGTCACATGGAGGCGCTCGAGCCCGTCGCGCGCCGCCTCCACAAGGCGGACGGGCAGGGTGTCGACCGCGAGACGCCGCGCTCCGCACGCGCCGATCATCCAGAGCACGGGGTGCACGACGCCGGGAAACTCCTCATAGGTCCGGACGTCGCGGATCCAGCCCGCCTCGGCGTTCTCCTTCTCCAGGAGCGGGACGAACAGCACGGGGTCGCCATCGACCGGAACATAGGCCCCGATCGGCCGTTCGTTGGCCGAGTGGAAGAAGCCTGTGGCGTAGACGACGTTCCCTGTGCCGAGCATCAAAAGCCCGTCGACGCCCTCACGCGCCATCGTTGCCCGGAGTTTCGCCTGCACGCGCTCATAGAACGGGCGGGTGAGCGCCGGCGGAGCCGCAGCGACGGGCGATCCCGGGATCATGCTGCCTCCCTCTTCAGGGAAAAGGGCACCTGCAGGTCCCGCGCCAACGCCTCGAGGTCCTCGTAGACGAGCCGGTCGAGAGGGACGCCGCGGGACCGCTTCTCCGTCTCGCGCCGATGTTCCAGTTCCCCCGGCACGAGCACCTCCCGGAAGCCGGGGCGCAGGCGGCTCGTGCGGATGTCGTCGATGAGCCGGGCCATCCGGGCCTCGAAGTCCGCCAGGGGCATGAACCAGCCGATGTCGAGCGCGACGAAGGTGTGCGCGACGTCCTGACGGCCGGGATCGGAGTAGGGCGCGCGGCCGAAGGCGCCGCCGGACAGGACGCCCGTCATCACGTCCGTCATCAGCGACAGGCCGTAGCCCTTGTACTGGCCGATCCCGAGGAGGGCGCCCTGCATGGCCGCCGCCGGATCGTCGGTTTCGTGGCCCTCGGGGGTGAGTGCCCAGTCGAGCGGCATGGGCCGCCCCTCGCGCTCGTGCCAGCGCATCATGCCCTTGCCGGCGGTGGTGAGGGCGATGTCGAGAATCACCGGGAAGCCGCGCCCGCCCGGCGCGCCGATCGACCAGGGGTTGGTGCCGACCATCGGGGTGGCTCCGCCCCACGCGGCCATCTCGGGACCCGCGTTGGTGAAGGCGACGCCGATGCAGCCGGCATCGACGGCCTGGTGCGCATGCACCGCCGATGAGCCGTAGTGCGTGCTGCCGCGCACGACCACCGTGCCGATGCCGCATTGCCTCGCCTTGGCGACGGCGAGACGCATGGCCCTGATGCCGGTGACGCTGCCCAGCCCGTTGTGCGCATCGACGAGGGCCAGCGCCGGGCTTTCCTTCACGATCTCGAACGCAGAGTTTGGATCGATGACGCCTGCCGCAAGGCGATCGCGGTAGGCGCGCAGGCGGCGCACGCCCTGGCCCTGGCCGGGATGAAAACGCAGTTCGCTGTAGACGAGGGCGTGGGCGGTGAGCTGCGACTGTTCGTCGCTCAACCCCATCGCCCGGAAGGCGGCACGGGCAAATGCCTGCAGCGCCTCGACGTCGACGGTCACGGTCTCGATTTCGTGTGGGTCAGCAGATCGTTCTGGCAAGGCGCTTGCTTCGCCACCGGGCGCAGGAAGTCTGTCCGTGGTCACGCTGGGTCCTGTCCGTCAGCACTCAGGGAACGAGCGCGGTCCCGCATTGCAAAGCGGAGCCAACGGCTATTAGACTGTAGAAATGTATAACAATGCACAAGGGGTCGGCGACGGATTTCCGGGACCGCTCCGCGGCATGACGGCAACGGCCGGCACGGCGCAGAGGGGGTGCCGCAGCCGCCGATCCACTCCTCCCCCGCAACGCACGGAGACGTCTCCATGACGCGCAGGACAGGCTCGATCACCCGGCTGGCGGCCATGCTGGCCGGCGTCGCGGCGGTGCCGGCCATCGCCCTGGCCCAGGCCCCGAGCGCCAACACGCTGGTGATCGGCTACGGCACGGATGCCAGCACGCTCGACCCCGACGACATCAGCTCGCGCGACACCGCCAACATTGCGCAGCACATCTTCGGCACGCTCTTCCAGATCACCGAAGAGGGCAAGATCGTGCCCTACCTCGCGGAGTCCTACACGGAGTCCGAGGACGGCACGAAGCTGACCTTCAAGCTCAACTCCGGCCTGACCTGCCACGACGGCGAGGCGCTGACGGCGGAGGACGTCGTCTACTCGTTCAAGCGCGCCGCCGACCCGAACATGAAGTTCACGGGCAACACGCCGGGCTTCGTGTTCTCGTCGCTGGGCTACAAGGACGCCCGCGTGGTCGACGACCTGACCGCCGAGATCTCGATCGCGAAGTACAACCCGATCGCGCTCGGCATGGTCGCGGAGGTCTACATCCACTGCAAGGACAGCTACGAGAAGATGACCAAGGAGCAGGCGGCGCAGAAGCCGATAGGCTCCGGGCCGTACAAGTTCGTCGAGTGGGTCCGTTCCGACAGGATCGTCATCGAGAAGGTCCCGGGCTTCAAGCTGCGGCCCGCCAACTTCGACAAGGTGGTCTGGCGCGTCATTCCGGAGGCGTCGACCCGCACGGCCGAGCTTCTGGCCGGCAACGTCGACATCATCACCAACGTCGCGCCCGACCAGATCGCCACGGTCAACAAGAGCACCAAGGCGAAGGTCGCGCCGGTGAGCGGCACCCGCCGCATCTACATCGGCTTCAACCAGAAGGACATTTTCGCCAACACCCCCGGCGGCAAGGCGATCCAGAACCCGGCCGTGCGCCGCGCGCTGCAGTATGCGGTCGACGTGCCGGCGATCTGCGAGCAGCTGCTCAACACGACCTGCAAGCGGGCCACGGGCCTCGTGAACCCGCCGAACGACAACCCCGAGCTGCAGCCGTATCCCTTCGATCCGAAGATGGCCGAGAAGCTGCTCGACGAGGCGGGCTATCCGAAGAAGGACGGCGTGCGCTTCGAGATCACGCTGCAGTCCCCGCGCGGCCGCTATCTCAACGACGCCAACGTGGCGCTCGCCGTGGGCCAGTACCTCACCGACGTCGGCGTGAAGACCAAGGTCGAGCTGATGGAGTGGGCCTCGGTCTACACCCCGCTCATCCGCAAGAAGGAAGCCGGCCCGATGTTCCTGCTCGGCTCGGGCGGCGGCACGTGGAACGCGCTCTACGACATGGCCGACCTGTCGACCCCGTCGGCCGGCACGAACTACACCAACTGGGATGATCCCGACTTCTTCTCGGGCTGGGCCGAGCTCGCCACCAAGAAGCCGCTCGAGGAGCAGCGCAAGACCATCAACCGCATGCTGAAGGTCTTCTACGAGAAGGGGCCGTGGCTGCTGATGTACTTCCAGCCCGACTTCTACGGCGTGAGCACGCGCATCGACTGGAAGCCCCGCCGCGACGAGAAGATCTACATCAACGAGGCGAAGCTGAAGTAACCCGACGGAGCCCGGGCCGCCGGCGCAGGGCGTCGGCGGCCATGGCCCGCTCGCGGCTCCGCGGATCACTCCGCGGCGGCCGCATTTCGCCTCGCGAGACACCCGCATGTGGACCTATGTCGGCCGACGGCTGATCCAGAGCGTCTTCGTCATCATCGGGGTGACGGTGATCACCTTCTTCGCGCTGCATCTGGGGGGAGATCCCACCTTCCTCTATGTCAGCGAACGGGCGACCGCCGAGGAGATCGCTCAGACGCGTGCCAAGCTCGGCTTCGACCGGCCGCTTCCGGAGCAGTACCTGACCTTCGTGCTGGGCCTCCTGCGCGGCGACCTGGGCGACTCGCTGACCTACAAGACCTCGGCGCTCGACGTCATCGCCCTGCATTTCCCGGCGACGGTCGAGCTGACGCTGGTCGCCATCGTCCTCGCCATCGCGGTCGCCGTGCCCCTCGGCATCCTCGCGGCGCTGAAGCGCGGGACCGCCATCGACGGCGGCATCATGACGCTCGCCATGCTCGGACAATCCATGCCGAGCTTCTGGCTCGGAATCATGATGATCCTCTTCATCGGCCTGGGCCTCGGCTGGCTGCCGATCTCGGGACACGTCCCCGTGCTGGAACCGCTGCTCGCCGGCGAGTTCGCCAAGGCGTTCCGCAACATTCCCGAGGCGCTCACCTATGTCATCATGCCGGCGCTGACGGTGGCGTTCTTCTCCATCTCGCGGAATGCCCGCCTCGTCCGATCCTCGATGCTCGAGGTGCTGGGGCAGGATTTCATCCGCACGGCGCGCGCCAAGGGGCTCGCCGAGGGCGACGTCGTCGTCGGCCATGCCCTTCGCAATGCCTGGTTGCCGGTGGTGACCATGATCGGCCTCGAGTTCGGCTTCATGCTGTCGGGTGTCGTCGTGGTCGAGACCATCTTCTCATGGCCGGGCCTCGGACGCCTCGTCTTCAACGCTATCAACCAGCGCGACATCCCGCTGGTGCAGGCGGCGGTGGTGGTGTTCGCCATCACCTTCGTGACGCTCAATCTCGTCGTCGATCTCATCTACGCGCGGCTCGACCCGCGCATCAGGCTCACGTGAGGAGGCCGTGGCCGTGACCTCCGAACCCCTTGCCGCATCAACCGCGACCTCCGACATCGTCGACGGCGTCCGCGAGAACCGGCGCCGCATGGCCCGGCGCGCCTGGCGAAGCCTCCTGCGCGCGCGCTGGCCGGTGCTGGCGCTCATCATCCTCGCCATCGTTGGGGTCGCGGCGGCAGTCGGCCCGTCCTTCGCGCCGCGCGACCCCAACCGGCAGGCCATCATGGCGCGGCTCAAGCCGCCGATGGCCCTGGATCGGCAGGGGAACGTCGAGTACGTGCTCGGCACCGACGCGCTGGGACGCGACGTTCTGTCCCGGCTCATCTATGGCGCGCGCATTTCCGTGGTGGTGGGCCTCGCCGCCGTGGTGATCGGCGGCATCCTCGGAACGGTCCTCGGCCTCGTCGCCGGCTATTTCGGGGGGTGGATCGACGACGTCATCATGCGGGTGGCGGATATCCAGCTCGCCTTTCCCTTCGTGCTCCTCGCGATCATGTTCCTGATCGTGCTGGGGCCGGGGGTTTGGAACCTGATCATCATCCTCGGCATCGGGCAGTGGGTGACCTATGCCCGCATCGCGCGCGGGCAGACCATCGCGCAACGCGAGAAGGAATACGTCGACGCGGCCCGGGCGCTGGGCGCGCGCACCTCGACGATCCTCTTCCAGACCATCCTGCCCAACATTCTCGCGCCGCTCACCGTGATCGCGTCGTTCAACGTGGCGAGCGTCATCCTGTCGGAGGCGGCGCTGTCCTTCCTCGGGCTCGGCGTTCCGCCGACGGTTCCCACCTGGGGCGGGATGCTGGCCGAGAGCCGCGAGCAGCTGCTGGCCGGGCGCTGGTGGCTGGCGATCTTCCCGGGCGTCGCCATCATGGCGACCGTCCTCTCCTTCAACATCCTGGGCGACTGGCTGAGGGACTTCCTCGACCCGCGCCTGCAGACCACGGGCTGAAACCATGGCCGCAGACCCCATGCAGGACATCTACGACTGGATCGACGCGCACGCCGGGGAGGCGATCGCCGACCTGCAGGAGCTGGTGCGCCAGCCGAGCATCTCGGCCCAGAAGGTCGGGCTCGAGGAGTGCTGCGAACTGGTGCTGCGCCAGATGAAGCGCGACGGGCTCGACGCGCACCGGCACGAGCTCGACGGCGGGCCGCCGATCATCGTCGGCCACATGACGACGCCGCGCTCGAAGAAGACGATGCTCTGCTACTCGCACTATGACGTGCAGCCGCCGGAGCCCATCGAGGCGTGGAGCCACGGCGGGCCATGGTCGGGCGCCATCGTCGACGGTGTGCTCTACGGGCGCGGGGCGACCGACAACAAGTCCGGCGTGCTGGCCTTCAACAAGGCCGCCAAGGCGTTCCTCGCGGTGCGCGGCGAACTGCCGGTGAACCTCAAGTTCATCATCGAGGGAGAGGAGGAGATCGGCTCGCTCCATCTCGGGCCGTGGGTGGAGAAGAACAAGCAGCTCCTAGAGGCCGACGGCATGCACTGCCTCGACGGATCGGTCGACACCTCGACGCTGCTGCCCGACATCGACCTCGGCCTGAAGTCGGTGCTCTTCGTCGAGCTCATCGCGCGCGGCGCCAAGTCGGACGTCCACTCGCTGAACTTCCCGCTGCTGCCGAGCCCGGCCTGGGACATCGTGCGGGCGCTCAACACCATCATGGACGAGAACCGGCGGATCCTCATCGAGGGCTGGTACGAGGGGCTCTACGAGCTCGACGCCGACGACGAGCAGGAACTCGTCGACAAGGCGAAGCGCGTGAACCTGCAGGACATGCGCGACGAGTGGGGGATCAAGGAGTTCGCGCTGGGCCGCGACGGCGTCGAGGCCATCCGCGCGCGCACCTACGAGCCGACCGCCAACATCCAGGGCCTCGTCGCCGGCTACACGGGACCCGGCATGAAGACCATCGTGCCCAACGAGGCACGGGTGAAGATGGATTTCCGCCTGATCCCGAACATCCAGCCCGACAAGGCGATCGAGCGGCTCAAGGCCCACCTCGTGAAGCACGGCTTCGGGCACCTCGAGGTGCAGTACCGCATGAACGCCGAGCCGCCCTACAAGATCTCGGTGCGCGAGAGCATGGCGCAGGCGATCATCGCGGCGGCGACCAAGGTGTATGGCGAGGTGCCCATCGTGAACGGCGTCTCCGCCGAAGGCACGATCCTGCGCCACGTCTGGATCCCGTGCGTGCTGACGGGCTTCGCCAACCCCGGCGCCAATCTCCACGCGCCCGACGAGAACATCACCGTCGAGAGCTACATCAAGGGGATCAAGTACGCGGCTGCGATCATGGAGGAGTTCGGCAAGACGGGCTGAATTCGCAACCGCTGCGCGCAGACGGAACGATCAGCCCGCGCCGGCTGTGATGGGCAGGAGCCGGCCAGACCCGGAGGCGCCGGCTCCCCCTGGACACCATCAGGGCACGAAGCCCTCGAAGACCATCTGGTCGGCGTGCGTCGCCGCCAGCGCCCGGTGCTCGGGCGTGCGGACCGTCCACGTCATGACGGGAAGGCCGATGGCCTTGCGCGCCAGGAAGGGGACCGCCGTGTCGAGATCCTTCACCTGCCACGAGAGGAAATCCGGCTTCATGCTCTCGTAGAGCAGGAGATTCCGCAGTTCCTGGCGACGGCGCTGGGAGAGGTGTGACCAGTCCTTGTCGTGGTAGTCGTTCTCGCCCACGAAGCCGCGGGGATGGTGCGGGGCGAGATCGCGCAGAGCCGAGACCACGTCCGGATCGAAAGACTTCAGCGCCACGGGCCCGGCATAAGCCTTCACGACCTCGGCCGTGCGGCGGGCGAGGCGCAGGTCGCCGTCGAACGCGCTCTTGATCTCGCAGACGAGCGGGACGCGGCCGGCGAGGACGGCGAGGAAGTCGGCGAGCGGGGTGATCCGGTCGGCCGTGCCCTTCATCGGGATGGCAGCGAGCTCGGCCGCGGTCTTATCGACGACCTTCCCGGTGCCCTCGGTCAGGCGCTCGAGCCCGAAGTCGTGGAACACCACGGCCTCGAGGTCGCGGGTGAGCTGCACGTCGCACTCAATGGCGAACCCGCGCTCGATGGCGGCACGGGCTGCGCCGACGGTGTTCTCGATGACGCCCTTGTCCCGGACATGCAGGCCGCGATGGGCGATGGGCCTCGCCGTCAGCCAGGCGGGGGTCGGCATCAGGCCACCTCGAACATGGCTTCGACCTCGACGACCGCGTCCATCGGGAGTTCGGCGACGCCCACTGTCGTGCGGGCGTGCCGGCCCTTGTCGCCGAGGACCGCGACCATGAGGTCGGACGCGCCGTTCATCACGGCGGGGATCGTCGCGTAGGTCGGGACGCAGTTCATGAACCCGCCGAGGCGCACGCAGCGATGGATCGAATCGAGATTGCCGAGTGCCAGGCGGGCCTGGGCAAGCAGGTTGATGGCGCACAGGCGCGCGGCCGCGTAGCCCATCTCGGCCGAGACCTCTGCGCCGAGCTTTCCCTTGTGTTCCGGCGCCAGCTTTCCGTCGGCGCCGAGGCACAGCTGGCCGGAGATGACGAGCAGGGAGCCCGTGCGCACGAAGGGCACGTAGTTGGCCACCGGCGGCACGGGAGAAGGCAGCGTGATGCCGAGTTCGGCGAGCTTGGCGTCGATGCTCATGGGAATCCTCGGAGGGAAGCGGACGGAACGGGCGCCGCGGCGGGCGCGCCGACCGTTGTCGCGCATCGGCCCGGCGGCGGCAAGACGGTCCGGGTGAGGGCCGGCGATGCCGCCGCATTGTCGCCGTCCTCCGGGAGCCCTAATCTTTCCGAAGCGGCAAGGGGCCGCCCCCGGGAGTCATCCATGCGATCTGCGCCGTTCGTCACCCTCGTCGCAGCAGTCGCGGTGTTCGCCGCCGTGCCGGCGCTGGCGGGGCAGCAGGTGTCGCTGGCCTCCCACCGGGCCGTCTACGAGCTGTCGCTGGCCGACGGTGCGACGAGCAAGACCATTGAGGGGGCGCGAGGGCGCATCCTCTACGAGTTCACCGGGAGTGCGTGCGAGGGCTACGCCCAGACGTTCGGTCAGGTCGTCGAACTGTCCGGAGGGGACATCGGCACGCGCGTCACCGCCACGCGATCGACCACCTTCGAGGACGGCGACGGAGGCACGCTTCGCTTCAACACGCAGAACCGCGATGCGTCCGGCGATACCGACGAAACGGACGGTACCGCCGAGCGCAAGGCGGGCGCCATCAAGGTGACGCTGCGCAAGCCCGAGAAGAAGTCTCTCGACCTGACCGAGGCGCTCTTTCCCACCGCCCACATCAAGGCCGTGATCGAGGCGGCGCGGGCTGGCGAGACGACGTTCTCCGCCAACGTCTATGACGGGTCCGAGAAGGGCGTGAAGTACTACGAGACCTTCGCCGTCATCGGAAAGCCCGTTGCGGAAGGCGCCGAGGCGGTCGAGGAACCGCTGAAGGCTGCGGGCTGGGACAAGGTGCCCCGCTGGCCGGTCTCGATCAGCTATTTCGAGCCGGGCGCGTCCAACCAGACGCCGGTCTACGTCGTCTCCTTCGAGCTTCTGGACAACGGCGTGTCCCGCAAGCTGAAGCTCGACTACGGCGAGTTCGCCCTCAAGGGCGACATGACCCGGCTTGAGACTCTCAAGGCGAACCCCTGCGACAAGTGATGCGCAGGCATCTGGGTCAGTCGGCGTCGCGCTCCTTCGCCTTTGCCTGCCGCGCGCCGAAGACGAGCCCGCGCTGGACGGCGTCGCTGCCGAACCGCTCGCGCAGCCGGTCGATGGCCCGTTCCATCGTCGCGTGACGGGCGGAGCCCGTATCGACGAGGTCGCCCCGATCGGCCTCCTCGGCGGGAGCGAGATCGGAGGCACCGATCCCGATCAGCCTGAAGCGCGTCCCGTCGATCTCCGCGGCGAGGAGCTCCCGCCCGATCTCGTAGATGCGCGAGGACAGCTGGGTCGGCGGAAAGCCCGACCGCGCCCGTGTCCGGGTGCGGAAGTCGGCGGTCTTCAGCTTCAGGGTGATTCCGCGGGCGGCGAAATCCGCCCGTCGCAGCCGCAGCGCGACCTTCTCGCTGAGCTGCAGAAGGATCGGCAGCAGCGTGTCCAGGCCGCCGATGTCCTCGTTGAAGGTCGTCTCGGCCGAGATGCTCTTGGTGTCCCGCTCCGGCTCCACGCGCCGGCTGTCCCGGCCGAAGGCGAGCCGCGCAAGGCGCAGCCCCTCCTCGCCGTATCGTCGGGCCATCTCGGCCTCGTCGCGTCGCTGGATGTCGCCGACCGTGCGGATGCCGTCACGCGCCAGCCGCTCCTGGGTGACCCGGCCGACGCCCGGAATGATGCCGACGGGCTTGTCCGCGAGGAACGACACCACCTCCGCGCGGCCGATCACCGCGAAACCGCGCGGCTTGTCGAGGTCCGACGCGATCTTGGCGAGGAACTTGTTGTAGGAAAGGCCCACCGACACCGTGAGGGCGAGCTCGTCCTCGACCTTCCTGGCGAAGCGGGCGAGGACGACGTCCGCGCTTGCACCGTGGAGCCGGCGCGTCCCCTCGAGGTCGAGGAACGCCTCGTCGATGGAGAGCGGCTCCACCAGCGGGGTCAGGTCGCGCATCATCTGGCGGATCTGCCGGCCGACGGTGGCGTACTTCTCCATGTTCGGCTTGATCACGACGGCGTCGGGACACGCCTTCAGCGCCTTGAACATCGGCATGGCCGAGCGCACGCCGTAGGTGCGGGCGATGTAGCACGCCGTCGAGACGACCCCCCTCCGTCCGCCCCCCACGATCACGGGCTTGTCGACCAGCGAGGGATCGTCCCTCTTCTCCACGGCGGCGAAGAAGGCGTCGCAGTCGATGTGCGCGATCGAGAGCTCGCCGCGTTCAGGATGGCGGAGGAGGCGAGGGGAGCCGCAATGGGGGCAGCGCGAGAGGGCGGCCGAGCCCTCCTTGAGGCAGTCGCGGCAGAACGGCGCCGGGGTGGGCGTGCTGCCGCCGGCGGCCTCGGCTCCGGGCGCCTCGACGGTCATGCGCTCCCTAGCCCTCCCGCAGTCCGTGGGCGAGCGGGCCGGCAAGACGCGCCTGCGCGTCCAGCACCGCCTGCGGGTTCCGGCCGGCATTCGCCGCGAACGCGACGAGCAGCGATTCGTCCTGCGCGAGGTGATCCAGCACGGCGGCGAGGAAGCCCGGTGTGCCCGCCGCCGCGCGAATCGTCTCGGGCGACAGGCCCGTCAGGGCCAGGAAGCGGTCGAGCCGTTCTGCATCGGAAGCCAGAAAACCAAGGGCCTCGACGGCGATGGCTTCGGATTCGGCCTGTCCCGCCCCCCTTTTGTTCACGCGCCGTCTCCCGTCGGGTTTGTGTTTCGTCAACGTGTAACTGTTATAACCCCGACGTCGCGCGGTGACGATGGCGGGCAGGGCAGGCTGCAGCCCCGAGCGGCGCGAGAAGGACCTGGCCGATGCCGAAGAAGGTGCTCATCGTCGAAGACAATGAGCTCAACATGAAGCTCTTCAACGATCTTCTCGAGGCGCACGGCTATGCGACCCTGAAGACGTCGAGCGGCGTGGAGGCGATCGAACTCGCCCGCCGGCACACGCCGGACCTGATCCTCATGGACATCCAGCTTCCCGAGGTGTCCGGCGAGGACGTCACGGAGTGGATCAAGAGCGACGACGACCTCAAGGCCATCCCGATCATCGCCATCACCGCGTTCGCGATGAAGGGCGACGAGGAGCGCATCCGCCGCAAGGGGTGCGAGGCGTACCTGTCGAAGCCGATCTCGGTCTCGAAGTTCCTGGAGACGGTGCGCAACTACGTCGGCGACGCCTGACGGAGCGCACGCCATGACCGCCCGCATCCTCGTCGTCGACGACATCGTCACCAATCTGAAGCTCCTCGAGGCGTGGCTGACGGCCGAGTACTTCGACGTCGTCACCGCCATGAGCGGCGCGGAGGCCATCTCCGTCTGCCGACAGGGGCAGTGCGACATCGTCCTGACCGACGTGATGATGCCGGGCATGGACGGCTTCGAGCTGACGCGGCGGCTGAAGGCCGATCCGCTGACGGCCCACATCCCCGTCGTCATGGTCACGGCGCTCGACCAGCCCAGCGATCGCCTCAAGGGGCTGGACGCCGGCGCGGACGACTTCCTGACCAAGCCGATCAACGAGATCGCGCTCCTCGCCCGCGTCCGCAGCCTCGTGCGCCTGAAGTCGGTAACGGACGAGCTGAGGAGCAGGGCCCTCACGTCCCGCGAGCTCGGCTTCGCCGATCCCCTTGTCGAGGCCGCCTCGGACAGCGGCCTCGGTGGCCGCGTGCTGGTGGTCGATGACCGGGCAAGTTCCGTGGAGCGCATGGTGTCCACGCTCTCGTCCCAGCACGCCGTGACGGTCGAGGCCGATCCCCAGCGGGTCCTCTTCGCCGCCGCGGACGAGGCGCCCGACCTGGTGATCGTCAGTGTCGACCTCGCCGGTTACGACGGGCTGCGCATCTGCAGCCAGCTCCGGTCACTCGACCGCACGCGCAACGTGTCGATCCTGATCCTCGCCGAGCAGGACGACACGCCCCGGGTGCTGCGTGGCCTCGATCTCGGCGTGAACGACTATCTGGTCCGGCCGATCGACCGGAACGAATTGCTCGCCCGCGTGCGGACGCAGGTGCGCCGGAAGCGCTACGCGGATCGGCTGCGCGACAGCGTCCACGCCTCGATCGAACTCGCCATCGTGGATCCGCTCACGGGCCTCCACAACCGGCGGTATCTCGACAGCCACTTCGCCACGCTCGTGGACGAGGCGCTCGACCGGGGGCGTCCGCTGTCCGTGATGGTTCTGGACGTCGACCGCTTCAAGGCGATCAACGACACCTATGGCCACGATGCGGGCGACGACGTGCTGCGGGAGTTCGCGCAGCGCGTGCGCCGCAGCCTGCGCACTGTCGACCTTGTCGCCCGCTTCGGGGGCGAGGAGGTGGTGGTGCTCATGCCGGACACGCCGCTCGAAACGGCGCGGCTGGCGGCCGAGCGGATTCGGGAAAGGGTGCAGGGCGAGCCGTTCCGCGTCCATGGCGGGCACACGAGCATCCCCGTGACGGTGTCCATCGGCGTCGCGACGGTGGACGCGCTGGACGAGACCCCGCAGTCGCTCCTGAAGCGGGCGGACGAGGCGCTCTACGAAGCGAAGTCCGGCGGTCGCAACAGGGTGATGGTTAAGCCGCTCGCGGCGTAAACCTTATTTGTCCTCAATTTTACCTTAATGCCGAGTAAAGGCTGGAAGTCTGCACGAGTCGGTTGGACTCGGGGCAGGGCTTTGTTAGTGTCCAGTCATCGAAGGGACGCGGCGATGTCCGCCGAAAACGTCGGGCGAATTCAGACCCTTCACATGAATACCCTACGGATGCTCAGGTCCGCCGCATCTCCTGGGTCCCGTGGGGTTCGGCCGGCTCGGAAGCGGCCGGAGTGGCCTCCTCGCAGGTCGCTTCCGGCCGGCCACCACCTCCTCGATTGAGGCCGCACGTTTAACGTGCGGCCTTAATTTTTACCCGCTCTGATCGCAACATCCGACAGGTGCTTGATAGGCCCGGGAGGGTGCGGGCCGATGCAAGCCTCGCCAGGAGGGCGGGGACGAATCCGCGCCGAGTCTCGAGCCTTCGGATGCGGCTCGCGGGAGCCGTCCAGGGGGTGTGTCGTCCGTTGCGGCCGGATCGTTCTCCACCGCTGCACGGTGCGGTTTTCGCCGCGGGGCACCGGACACGAAAAAGCCGCCCGGAGGCGGCTTCGTTCGGAGCGCGGATCAGCCACCGATCACTTGATCTTGGCTTCCTTGAACTCGACGTGCTTCTTGGCGACGGGGTCGTACTTCTTCTTCGACAGCTTGTCCGTCATCGTGCGCGAATTCTTCTTCGTCACGTAGAAGTACCCGGTGTCGGCCGACGACACGAGCTTGATCTTGATGGTGGTCGCCTTCGCCATGGCGGTGTTCCTTCAGGGGCCTGCCGCCAAAGCGGCGTCCGCAGTTCGTGATTCCATAAGCAAGACGGCCGGTCCGGGGACCGGCCTTCGCGTGGCGCGCAAACTACGCATCGGCGGGCGAATGTCAAGGAAGCGGTGCGGTCCCCGGGCAGCGGGCTGGATCCTCGCGCCGGCTCGCGCGGACGCGCCCTGCGGCACCCTCAGCCGCGACGCAGGGCCCGCGCTGCCGCGTAGCCCACGGCCGCCCAGAGAACGCCCGCCAGGACCCGGAAGAAGGCGTGGGCTCCGCCGAAGGCGTAGCCTCCCTCGAACCACGAGAGCCCGACGAAGCGGACGAGAAAGGTGATGACGACGCCGGCGAGGCCCGCCGCGAGGCCGGCGAGCACGATCTTCGCCTTCTGGTCGGCCCGCCAGCCCATCCACAGCCCCAGGGCGACAACCACGGGGTCGATGAAGGCGAACAGGATGACGAAGCGGAACGGTGCGAGGTCGGACCAGAAATGCGGGGGCATGGCGGGCTCGGGGCGGGGAGGGGGCGTCAGGTGTCCGCTGGCGGGTTCGTCGGGCCCGCCGGCCGGCTCAGGCCCACCACGCCTCCGGCAGCGTCACGCGGCCCGCTGCCTGCTCGATCACCTCGGCGACGGAGAACAGCGTCTCCTCGTCGAAGGCGCGCCCGATCAGCTGCAGTCCGAGGGGCAGGCCTTCCGAGGAGAAGCCGGCGGGAACGGCGATGCCGGGCAGGCCGGCCATGTTCACCGTCACCGTGAAGACGTCGTTGAGGTACATCTCCACCGGGTCCGCGCCTCCCTTCTCGCCGATGCCGAAAGCGGCCGACGGGGTCGCGGGTGTGAGGATGGCGTCGACGCCGGCGGCATAGACGTCCTCGAAGTCCTTCTTGATCAGCGTGCGGATCTTCTGCGCGCGGACGTAATAGGCGTCGTAGTAGCCGGCCGAGAGCACGTAGGTGCCGATCATGACGCGCCGGCGCACCTCCTTGCCGAAGCCGGCGGCGCGGGTCTTCTCGTACTGCTCGACGATGTCCTTGCCCGGCACGCGCAGGCCATAGCGCACGCCGTCATAGCGGGCGAGGTTGGACGACGCCTCGGCAGGCGCGACGATGTAGTAGGCGGGCAGGGCGTACTTGGTGTGCGGGAGCGACACCTCGACGATGTCGGCGCCGGCATCGCGCAGCCACCTGGCGCCCTTCTCCCAGAGCGCCTCGATCTCCGCCGGCATGCCGGCGACGCGGTACTCCTTCGGGATGCCGATGCGCATGCCCTTGATGGAGCGCCCGACGGCGGCCTCGTAGTCCGGCACGGGCAGGTCGACGCTGGTCGTGTCCTTGGGGTCGTGGCCCGCCATGGACCGCAGCAGGATGGCGTTGTCGCGCACCGTGCGCGCGATCGGCCCTGCCTGGTCGAGCGAGGAGGCGAAGGCGACGATGCCCCAGCGCGAGCAGCGTCCATAGGTCGGCTTGATGCCGACGGTGCCGGTGAAGGCCGCCGGCTGGCGGATGGAGCCGCCGGTGTCCGTGGCCGTGGCGCCGAGGCACAGTCTTGCGGCAACGGCGGCGGCAGAGCCGCCCGAGGAGCCGCCCGGCACGAGCGGGGTGTTGGAGCCCTGCCGGCGCCAGGGCGAGGTCACGGTGCCGAAGGCCGACGTCTCGTTGGACGAGCCCATGGCGAACTCGTCGTTGTTCAGCTTGCCGAGCATCACCGCGCCGTCCCGCCACAACTGGGAGGTGACGGTCGATTCGTAGGCCGGCACGAAGTTGCCGAGGATGTTTGAGCACGCTGTCGTGCGCACGCCCTTCGTCGCGTAGAGGTCCTTGATGCCGAGAGCGAGGCCCTCGAGCGGGCGGGCCTCGCCGCGAGCGAGGCGCGCGTCGGACTCCGCCGCCATGGCGAGCGCCTGGTCGGGCGTCTCCAGCACGTAGGCGTTGAGGGCGCGGGCCTTCTCCATGGCGTCGAGGAAGGCGCGCGTCATCTCGGTGGCGGAGAGGCGCTTCGACTTCAGCGCGTCGCGCGCCTCGGCGAGGGAGAGCGAGAGGGCGTCGGTCATGCTCTGGCTCCGCTCACTCGACGACCTTGGGGACGAGGAAGAAGTGGTCCTCGGTCGCCGGCGCGTTGCCGACGACGACGTCGGGGTAGCCGCCGTCCGTCACCTCGTCCTGCCGCTTCTTCATCACCATGGGCGTCACCGAGGTCATCGGCTCGACGCCCGTCACGTCGACCTCGCCCAGCTGCTCGACGAAGGCCAGGATGGCGTTGAGCTCGCCCTGGAGGTGCGGGACCTCCTCCTCGGTGACGGCGATGCGCGCGAGATGCGCGATGCGCCGGACGGTCGCCTGGTCGACGGACATGAAAACCTCTTGGAAAACGGGCCCGAAAAGCCACGCGCGGCTATAGCACCGGCGCGTGACGGGCGGCAACCGGGGGCGGCCGGGCATGACGTGCCAGCGACCCCGACAGCAGGACCGCCGACTTCAGGGCTCCCGATTGGAATTGATGGCGCGCGCAAAGGGGCAGATGAACCCCTCCCCCTTGTGGGGAGGGGCAGGGGTGGGGGCTTTCCCCGTCCCCGATGGATGCCGGCAGGGCTGGTACCCTCTTCCCCTCGCCCGGAGCGACCCCCACCCTCGATCCCTCCCCACAAGGGGGGGGGAGGCCGGTTGCGGCCTTGATGGATGGGCTGCTTCACTCCTGGAATTCCTCTGCGCGGGTGGGTTTTCCGCCGCGCGTCATGCCGACCCGGGCCGCGCGCTCCGTCGATCACCTGCGCCCGCGCTTCACTCGCGGATGACGGTGCCGCCGAAGCCGAGCAGCTCGGCGCAGATGGCGACGACGATGCCGAGCGCCGTCAGGCTCATGCCGACCTTGAACACCTTCACGTACCGCCGGTGGTTCCGGGCGAGCAGGCTGTCGACGTCGAGGAACCGGTAGAGCGAGTGCATCTGCAGCACGATGCCGCCCACGATCAGCACGAGCGCCACCACGTCGCTCGCCACCCACTTCCCCGGCACGCCGGCCCAGCGGGTGAGGAACCCGAGCGAAAACGCCACGACGAGGCCGATTCCCGTCAGGGTGCCATTGCGGAAGGTGGAATCGATGCGGTCGTCGTCGGAAGGGTGGGTCATGGGGGCGTGCCGTTGTCGCGCGGCATGGGTGGCACGACGGGCGCCCGTTGGGAAGGGCGCCGCGAAGGCTGGTACCGCACGCCGCGACTCCGCGATCCGGCCTAGACGCTGACCCCCACCCCCTTCTCCGGCACCACCACCGTCGTCCCGGATCCCTCCATCTCCTTCACGAACGCGTCCGCCGAGCCGTCAAGCAGGCCGAAGGTGGCGTAGTGACAGGGGATCACGGTCTTGAACTTCAGGAAGCGGCGACAGGCGAGGGCGGCGGTGCGGGCGCCCATGGTGAAGCGGTCGCCGATCGGGACGAGGCCGACGGTAGGCTGGTGGATCTCGGCGATCAGGGCCATGTCGGAGAAGATGTCGGTGTCGCCCAGCGCGTAGACGGTGGGTTCGCCCGGCGCCTTGACGATGAGGCCGTTGGCGCTGCCGAGCGGGAAGCCGACGCCGCCCTCGACCATGCCGGCCGAGTGGTCGGCGCGCACCATCGACACGGTGAAGCCGCCGACGTCCACCGTGCCGCCGGTGTTCATGGGGCTGAAGGTCTCGAGCCCCTGCGAGGCGAGCCACATCAGGAGGTCGTAGTTGGACACCACGACGGCGCCGGTGGCCTTGGAGATGGCCAGCGTGTCGCCGACATGGTCGCCGTGGCCGTGGGTGACGAGGATGTGCGTCGTCCCGGCCGTGGCCTTCTCCATGTCGCCGCCGAAGGTGGGGTTGCCGGACAGGAAGGGGTCGATGAGCACGACCTTGTCGGCGAAGTCGAGGCGGAACGCGGAATGACCGAACCAGGTGATCTTCATGGCAACCTCTCGCAGGAACCTCTCGCAGCCTCGGGCGCGGCCCGCCGGCGTGGAAGGGATTATGGAGAGGGCGCGGCGCGGGGGAAGTCCCTGCACGCGCGGCCAGGGGTGCCTCGGCGTTCTCCGGGGGGCGCCACGCGGGGGGCTTTGCCGGCGCGGCCGGACCCGTGCTAAGGCCGCGCGAGGAGCATCATGCCGCCCGCACCCGCCACCCTGACGCTCGATGAACTCGCCGACCTGCCGCGCGGCGCGCGATTGATGGGGCTCGACCTCGGGACGAAGACCATCGGGCTGGCGCTGACGGACGTGGACCGACGCATCGCCAGCCCGCTCGACACGGTGCGGCGGACGAAGTTCCGGGCCGACGCGGACGCCGTGCTGGCGCAGGCGGCCCGGCACGGAGTGGCGGCGCTGGTGCTCGGCCTGCCGCTCAACATGGACGGGTCTGAGGGGCCGCGGGTGCAGAGTACGCGCGCCTTCGCCCGCAACATCGCGGCGCTGACGCCGCTGCCCATCGTCTACTGGGACGAGCGCCTGTCGACGGCGGCGGTGACGCGCACCCTCATCGAGGCCGACGCGTCCCGCGCGCGGCGGGGGGAGGTCGTGGACAAGCTCGCGGCCGCCTACATCCTGCAGGGCCTGCTCGATCGGCTCGCGTCACTGCGGCGGTCGCGCGACGAGGGATAGGGCCGGCGGTGTCGCCGGCCCCTTGAGCCGCAATCAGCGGTACGCGTCGCGGAAGTTGTCCATCTGGCGCTTCGCCGGCCCGCCCGCATGGTGGCGGCGCGGCGGGCGGTAATCGTAGGTCGGGATGTCGTCCCCGTAGGGCGCGACGTAGACCGGGGCCGGGGCGTAGTAGCCGTAGGCCGGGGCCTCGACGACGACGGGGGCCTCCTCGTAGCCGTAGGCCGGCTGGCCGTAGTAGCCGTAGGAGGGCTGCGCGTAGCCGTAGGAGGGCTGCGCGTAGTACCCGCCGCCGCCGTAGTAGCCGCGATTCTGCGAGGCGATGGCGGCGCCGATGCCGAGCGCGGTGAGGCCCGCGATGGCGGCGATGCCGGCGGCCTTGCGGCCGTTCTTGACCTGGACGAGGGGGAGCCCCGGGGCGCTGACCGACGCGGCCGGGCCGACAGGGCCCATCGGTGCGGCCTGTGCGGGCGCCGACAGCGCCAGCGCGGCGGCGACGCCCGTGGCGACGACGGTGCGGCGAATGACGGAATCGAAGGCGGCGGTACGCATGATCGTCTCCCGAGAAAGGCGGTTGTTGGGATCCGCCTTGGTCCTGATCATCCGAGAGCGCGGCTGAATACGCCTTGAACGGACCGTGGCAGGATCGTGGCGCCGGCCCTTGCGCGGCGCGTCGACCCTCTCAATCGGCCGGACGCCGGGTTCGTTCCCGAGCCGACACGACGACGGCATTGGCATCGGCGCGCGGGCGTGCTTAACCGCAGCCATCCGCCGGAAGCATGCCATGTCCCCCATTCTCGCCAGCCTCGTGCCCGTGTTCCTGCTGATCGTGACGGGGTGGGCGACACGTGTGACCCGCGTCATCGACGACCGGCAGTGGGCGGGATTCGAGCGCGTCACCTACTACGTGCTGTTCCCGGCACTGATCGCGGGAACGCTCGCGTCGGCCGACCTCGGCTCCGTGCCCATCGTGCCGGTCGGCGGGGCGCTGGTGACGGCGATCCTCGCGGTGACGGCACTGCTGCTGGCGACACGCGCGCCGATGGAGCGGCTCTTCGGCATCGACGGCCCGTCCTTCACGTCCGTCTTCCAGGGCGCCACCCGCTGGAACACGTTCGTCGCGCTGGCGCTCGCCGGCAGCCTCTACGGGCGGAGCGGCACGGCGCTATGCGCCGTCGCCATCGCGGCCATGATCCCGCTGCTCAACGTTCTCGCCGTTCTCGTGCTGTCGCGCTACGCCGCGCCGGCGCGGCTGTCGCTGCGCGACGTCGTCCTGACGCTGGTGCGCAACCCGTTCATCTGGTCGAGCGCCATCGGGATCGCGCTCAACGTCACCCGCTTGCCGGTCCCGGCGGTCGTCGTCTCCTATGCCGACATCCTGGGCCGCGCATCCCTCGCGGCCGGGCTGCTCGTGGTGGGGTCTGGCCTGCACCTCACGGCGTTGCGCCGCGTGCAGCCGGCGCTGGTGATCGCCAGCGTCCTCAAGCTCGCGGTGTTGCCGGTGATCGCGGCCACCGCCGCCGCCGCCTACGGGGTCGGCGGCGTGGGCCTCGCCGTGGTGGTGCTCTGCACAGCGGTGCCCACGGCCAGCGGCTCCTACGTGCTGGCGCGGCAGATGGGCGGCAACGCGCCGCTCATGGCGGAGATTCTCACGGTGCAGACCCTGGTGGCGATGTTGACGCTGCCGATCGCGCTCGAAGTTCTAGCTTAGGTTGTATTCGCCCGATACAACCTTAAGAAGAACATCAACGAAATCAAATCCAAGGCGTGTCACAACCTTGGCGTCGTAAATTGTCTCTGTACATTTTTTGCGATTAGTGGAATCGTCTCGCGACTCGATTGCGAAGCGTGCATTTTCATGACGAGGAGATCGCAGATGAGACCATCCATGGACACGTCGAGCGAGACGGTGACGGCGTTGCCGGTGCGGCAGGCCGCAGGCCCGGCGAAGACGCCGGCGCCGCAGCATCCCGCCGAAGTTGCGCGCTATGTCGCGCAGATCACAGGCGAATTGTCGGCTCTCGCACGCTCGGCGCGGCTCGACACGCTGGTGTACTTCCTGGAAATGGCGCGGCACGAGGCGCAGAGCCAGTCCCGGACCGGCCGGCGCTGACGGTCAGGTCGCGCGTCGGGAGACGAGGCCGCCGGCGTGGCGGTCGACGATCCCGCGCCGCTCTAGGTCGAACACGGCCACGGCCACCAGCCGCGCCGGCAGCGAGGCGGCACGAGCCAGTTCGTCGATCGAGACCGGGACGGCTCCGATGAGGGCGTCGACCCGGTCCTCGGCCGGCGGCTCCGCCGCGATGCCTGCACCCTGCGGTTGCGCAGGCACGGTCGGCGGCGCTTGCCGGACATCAGGGACAGGGACGGCCACCCGTGGCGGTCCGGCGACATACGTGCGTCGGGGTTCCCCGAGGAACTCGAATTCATCCCACAGCGGATCGCCGTCGTCCTCCGCCGCCGAACCTTCGGTGACGAAGGGGTCCTGCGGCCCGTCGCCGGCCAGCAGCGGGCGCAGCCCTTCCAGAATGTCCTGGGCGGAAAGCACCATGGTCGCGCCCTGTCTGATCAGGGCGTTGGGACCTTCGGCGCGCGGGTCCAGCGGGGAGCCGGGCACGGCATAGACGTCGCGCCCGTGGTCGGCGGCAAAGCGCGCCGTGATCAGCGAACCCGATCGGCGCGCGGCCTCGACGAGGACGATGCCGAGCGACAGGCCGGAGACGAGCCGGTTGCGCCGCGGGAAGTCGCGGCCGCGAGGCTCCCAGCCCATCGGCATTTCGCTGACCAGCGCGCCGTGCTCCGTAATGCGGTCCGCGAGGTCGGCATGCTCCGGCGGATAGATCTTGTCGTGGCCACCGGCGAGGACCGCGACGGTGCCGGTCTCGACCGTCGCCTCGTGCGCGGCGGCGTCGATGCCGCGCGCCAGTCCGGAGACGATGACGAGGCCCGCAGTGGCGAGGTCGCGGGCGAAGGTCGCGGCGAGCTTGATGCCGCCGGCGGATGCGTTGCGGCTGCCGACGATGGCGGCGCAGGGGCGCAGCATGACGTCGGGCCGGCCACGCACCAGAAGGAGCGGCGGGGCATCCGGGATCGCGCCGAGCGGGACCGGATATTCGGCTTCGCCCGTGGCGACGATGCGGACGCCGGCTCTCCGGCAGGCCTCGAGCTCGCGTTCCGCCTCCTGCGCCGAGGTGACGCGAACCGGACCGAGCCCTCGCTGGCGGGCGAGGTCGGGCAGGGCCTCGACCGCCGCCCGGGCGCTGCCGAAGTGGTTGACGAGCTTGCGGAACGTCCTCGGGCCGACACCCTCGCTGCGGATCAGGCGGAGCCAGTCCAGTCGCTGCGCGTCCGTGAGCCGGACCGGAGGAGGGCGTCCGCCTGGGATCATTCCTTCTTCGCCCCGATCTTGTGCTCCCGCCCCGCCCGCAGCCGGCTGATGTTCTCGCTGTGCTTCCACCACAGCGCCGCGGCCAGCACGGCGTAGACGACGGCCGCCTGCCAGCGGCCGACGAAGGCGAGCAGCACGGGCGTCATCGCGCTGGCGACGAGAGCGGACAGCGACGAGTAGCGGAAGGCGTAGGCCATGCCGATCCAGATGGCGGCGAAGCCGGCCGCGACGGGCCATGCGAGGCCGATCAGCGTGCCGAGGAAGGTGGCGACGCCCTTGCCGCCCTTGAAGCCGAGCCAGACCGGGAAGAGGTGACCTGCGAAGGCGCCGATGGCCCCTGCCAGCGCAGCCGGCTCTCCCCATCGGGCCGCGATCAGGACCGCTGCCGTGCCCTTCAGCGCGTCCCCCACCAGCGTGGCGGCGGCGAGGTCCTTGCGGCCCGTCCGCAGGACGTTGGTGGCCCCGATGTTGCCCGACCCGATGCTGCGCAGGTCCTGCGTGCCGGCGAGGCGGGTCAGCAGCAGGCCGAAGGGAATCGACCCGAGGAGGTAACCGAGGACGAGCGCTGCGGCGAGGGTGACGAACACGGTGGGCGGCTCCCGACGACGCGACCTTGGGGCGGGGCCCGCGAGCGCGTCAATCGCGGGCCGACATTTTCAGCCCATACGAGCAACAACCTGAAAATGCACGCAAGACCCTGCGTGGCGCGCCTTGTCAGGCGGTTTCGTGCACCACGCGACCCTCGACGACGGTCATATGGACCCGTCCCTGCAGGCGGGCGCCCTCGAGCGGGGTGTTCTTCGACTTGGAATGCAGGTCGGCGACGTCGAGCACGAAGGGCTCGTCCGGATCGAGCAGGATCAGGTCGGCGGGCGCGCCCTCCGCGATGCGGCCCTGCGGCAGGCCGAGGATGTCGGCCGGCCCGGTCGTCATCGAGCGCAGTAGCGTCATCAGCGGGATCTCGCCGTTGTGGACGAGCCGCAGCCCGGCCGCCAGCATCGTCTGCAGGCCGATGGCCCCGTCGGCGCACTCGGCGAACGGGACGCGCTTCGTCTCCACGTCCTGCGGGTTGTGGTCCGACACCACGACGTCGATGAGCCCCTCCGCCAGCGCATCGACCATGGCGAGGCGGTCGTCCTCATGGCGCAGCGGCGGCGAGAGCTTCAGGAAGGTCCGGTAGGGCCCGATGTCGTTCTCGTTGAGGGTCAGCGAGTTGATCGAGACCCCGCAGGTCACGTCGAGGCCCTCCGCCTTGGCCCGCGCGATGACGGCGAGGCTGTCGGCGCACGACACCATGGCGGCGTGGTAGCGCCCGCCCGTCAGGCGCACGAGGCGCAGGTCGCGCTCCAGCATGATCGTCTCGGCCTCACGCGGGATGCCGTGCAGGCCGAGGCGGCTGGCGAGTTCGCCCTCGTTCATCACGCCGTCGCCGACGAGGTCGGGATCCTCGCAGTGGTGGACGATGAGCGCGCCAACGTCGCGGGCGTAGGTCAGCGCTCGTCGCAGGACCTGCGCGTTCGTCACCGAGCGGGCGCCGTCCGTGATGTAGGCGGCGCCGGCCTCGCGCAGCAGGCCGAGTTCCGTCATCTCGCGGCCGGCGAGGCCCTTGGTGAGGGCTGCTGCCGGGATCATGCGCACGATGGCCGTGTCGCGGGCGCGCCGGACGAGGTAGTCGACCACGGCGGGATCGTCGATCGGCGGGTTCGTGTCCGGCATGCAGACGACGGTGGTCACCCCGCCTGCGGCGGCGGCGCGGCTCGCCGAGGCCAGCGTCTCGCGGTGCTCCGCGCCGGGCTCCCCGACGAAGGCGCGCATGTCCACGAGGCCCGGCGCCAGCATGCGGCCGCCCGCGTCGATGATCCGCGCGCCGGCCGGGCAGCCGCCGGAGAGCCCGGTGCCGATGGCACGGATCACGCCGTCGACGGCGAGCAGATCGCCCATGCGCTCCGTGCCGGAGGCAGGGTCGACGATCCGGGCGTCGAGGATCAGGAGGGGCGGGGCGGGGAGGGGGGCTATGGTCATGTCCTCACCCGTTCGGCAGGTGGCTGGCGAGTGCCTCGAGCACCGCCATGCGGAGGGCGACGCCCATCTCGACCTGCTCGCGGATCAGCGACTGCGCGCCGTCGGCCACGTCCGAGGCGATCTCGACGCCCCGGTTCATGGGGCCCGGGTGCATCACCAGCGCGTCGGGCGCCGCGAGCGCGAGCTTCTCCGCGTCGAGGCCGAAGTAGCGGAAGTACTCCTTCACGGATGGCACGAACGAGCCGTTCATCCGCTCGCGCTGCAGGCGCAGCATCATGACGATGTCGGCGCCCGCGAGCCCCTTGCGCATGTCCGTGAACACCTCGACGCCCATCCGCTCGATGCCCGGCGGCAGCAGGGTCGACGGGCCAATGACGCGGACGGCCGCGCCCAGCGCGTTCAGAAGGATGATGTTCGAGCGGGCGACGCGCGAATGCAGGATGTCGCCGCAGATGGCCACGGTGAGCCCGTGGATGCGCCCCTTGTTGCGGCGGATGGTGAGGGCATCCAGCAGCGCCTGCGTCGGGTGCTCGTGCGCGCCGTCGCCGGCGTTGATGACCGAGCAGTCGACCTTGCGGGCGAGCAGGTGGACAGCCCCCGCCGCGTGGTGGCGCACCACGAGGAGGTCCGGCCGCATCGCGTTCAGCGTCATCGCCGTGTCGATCAGCGTCTCGCCCTTCTTGATGGAGGACGAGGCCACGGCCATGTTCATCACGTCGGCGCCGAGCCGCTTTCCCGCCAGTTCGAACGAGGCCTGCGTGCGCGTGGACGCCTCGAAGAACAGGTTGATCTGCGTGCGGCCGCGCAGCGTCGACTTCTTCTTCTCCACCTGCCGGGACACCTCGATGGCGTCCTCCGCCATGTCGAGGAGCGTGGTGATGTCGCGGGCCGACAGGCCCTCGATCCCCAGCAGATGGCGGTGCGGGAACAGCGGGGCGTGCGCGGAGAGGGTCATGAGACGGTTGGGATAGGGGAAAAGCCGTCGCGCGGCAATCGCGCCCGGGGCTTTTGAACAGGCAGCACAGGGCCTCCGGCCTGTCGCCGCACCGACACGGCCGCGAGCGGATCGGCGGCGACCCGTTTGACAGCCCCGCCCTCCTGACCCACTTTCGCGCGTGAAGAGAGGGGTCCCTCCCCATCCAGAGAGATCGGAGCGGCCGCGGCGAGAGCCGGGCGGCCGCGGAAGGCTGTTCGCATGAAGGTCGTCGTCGTCGAGTCTCCGGCCAAGGCCAAGACCATCAACAAGTACCTGGGGTCCGACTACGAGGTCATCGCCTCGTTCGGCCACATCCGCGACCTGCCCGCCAAGGACGGCTCGGTGGAGCCGGAGCAGGACTTCGCGATGGTGTGGGAGGTCGATCCCAAGGCCTCCAAGCGAGTCTCCGAGATCGCGTCCGCGGTGAAGGGCGCCGACCGGCTGATCCTCGCCACCGACCCCGACCGCGAGGGCGAGGCGATCTCCTGGCACATCCTCGAGGCGCTCAAGGCCCGCCGGGTGCTGAAGGACGTGCCCATCGAGCGCGTCACCTTCAACGCCATCACCAAGGACGCTGTGAAGGAGGCGATGGCGCAGCCGCGCGAGATCGACCAGGCGCTGGTCGATGCCTACCTCGCGCGCCGGGCCCTCGACTACCTCGTCGGTTTCCGGCTTTCCCCCGTGCTGTGGCGCAAGCTGCCCGGCGCCCGCTCGGCGGGCCGCGTGCAGTCCGTCGCCCTGCGGCTGGTCTGCGATCGCGAGCGGGAGATCGAGAGCTTCGTGCCGCGCGAATACTGGTCGCTCGTCGCCCATCTCGCCACGCCGGCCGGCGCCGCGTTCGAGGCGCGGCTCGTGGGCGCCGACGGCAAGAAGATCAGCCGCCTCGACATCGGCAAGGGCGAGGAAGCCGAGCGCTTCAAGCGCGACCTGGAGCAGGCCCGCTTCACGGTGACGGGCGTCGACTCGAAGCCGACGAAGCGCCACCCCTGGCCGCCCTTCACCACCTCCACCCTGCAGCAGGAGGCGAGCCGCAAGCTCGGCATGGCGCCGGCGCGCACCATGCAGGTCGCCCAGCGGCTCTACGAGGGCATCGACATCGGCGAGGGCACGGTCGGCCTCATCACCTACATGCGAACCGACGGCGTCGACCTGGCGCCCGAGGCCGTGCACGCCGCGCGGCGCGTCATCGGCAAGGAGTTCGGCGACGCCTACGTCCCGTCCGTGCCGCGCAAGTACACCTCCAAGCAGAAGAACGCGCAGGAAGCGCACGAGGCGATCCGCCCGACGGACATGGGCCGCCATCCGCGCGAGGTTGCCCGCTACCTCGAGCCCGAGCAGGCCCGGCTGTACGAGCTGATCTGGGTGCGCACGCTCGCCTGCCAGATGGAATCGGCCGAACTGGAACGCACCACCGTCGATATTGCGGCGCTTGTCGGCCTCCAGGGCACCAGCCCGCGCCACCTCGACCTGCGCGCCACCGGGCAGGTGGTGAAGTTCGACGGCTTCCTGCGCCTCTACCAGGAGGGCAAGGATGACGAGGGCGAGGACGAGGAGAGCCGCCGCCTGCCCCCGATGAATGCGGGCGACCCGCTCACCAAGCGCAAGATCGACGCGACCCAGCACTTCACCGAGCCGCCGCCGCGCTACTCCGAGGCGTCGCTCGTGAAGCGCATGGAGGAGCTCGGCATCGGCCGGCCCTCGACCTACGCCTCCACGCTCGCGGTTCTGAAGGACCGCGAATACGTCCGCCTCGACAAGAAGCGGCTCTACGCGGAGGACAAGGGCCTCCTCGTGACCGCGTTCCTGGAGAGCTTCTTCCGCCGCTACGTGGAATACGACTTCACGGCGGGCCTCGAGGAGGACCTCGACCGCATCTCGAACCACGAGGTGGACTGGAAGGAGATCCTGCGCCGCTTCTGGCAGGATTTCTCCGGGGCCATCGAGGGCACGAAGGACCTGCGCATGGGGCAGGTGCTGGAAGCCCTCAACGAGATGATGGGCCCGCACATCTTCCCGCCGAGGGGTGACGGCAGCGACCCGCGCGGCTGCCCGAGCTGCGGCAACGGCCAGCTGTCGCTGAAGCTCGGCCGCTACGGCTCCTTCATCGGCTGCTCGAACTACCCCGAGTGCAAGTACACCCGGCAGCTCGCGGCAGGCGGCGCGGACGGCGAGGCGGCCTCGGCGGACGGAACCGTCAGCGGCGGCCCCCGCACGCTCGGGCAGGATCCCGAGACGGGCCTCGACGTCACGGTCCGCGACGGTCGCTTCGGCGTCTACGTGCAGCTCGGCGAGGGCGAGAAACCCAAGCGGCAGACGCTGCCCAAGGGCATGACGCGCGACGGCGTCGACCTCGACACGGCGCTGCTGCTGCTGTCCCTGCCGCGCGAGGTTGCGCGGCATCCCGAAACGGGCGAGCCGATCCTCGCCGGCATCGGCCGCTTCGGACCGTACGTCCAGCACCGCAAGACCTATGCGAACATCGGCAAGGACGACGACGTTCTGGCGATCGGCGCCAACCGGGCGATCGACCTCATCGTGGCCAAGGAGAGCGGCGCCAGCTTCCGCCGCGGAGGGGCCGCCAACGCCGGCCGCGTGCTCGGCGACCATCCCGACGGCGGGCCGGTGACGGTGCGCGACGGACGGTACGGGCCCTACGTGAACCACGGCACTGTCAACGCCAACCTGCCGACGGGCACGGCGCCGGACACCGTGACGCTCGAGCAGGCGCTCGAGTGGATCAAGGCGCGCGCCGCCGCGGGCGGCGGCAAGGCGAAAGGCAAGGCGCGGGCCTCCGGCGCCGGGGCGCGCTCCGCCGGGACCAAGACCACCGCCGCCAAGGGGGCCGCCGGGAAGACGACGGGCGCCAAGGGCGCCGCCGGAAAGGCGGGCGGGAAAGCCTCGCCGGCCAAGTCTGCTGCCGGAAAGTCTGCCGCCGCCAAGAAGACCTGACGCGCCTCGGCCGGCGCCCGTCGCCTACCGGGACCGCGATCCGGGACCTCGACGGGCGGCGCGCAGTGCCGCCGTGCGCCCTCGTTGATCGGGGTCGCCCCGGGACGCGGCGTCAAGCCCGTGCATCGCGGGGCGACATGCTCCTGCACGCGCCATCGTGCGTCGCAGGACGGAGGGTTTGGCGAGCAGTCGCCTTGCGCCGCAAGCGATCCGACCCTGCCGCCTCCTTCGAAGGCACGGCGCGGACGACCCTCTGGCGGCGCGGAAGCGATGGCTCGGCCCTGCGCCTTGCCCGGATCTCAGGGGGCGGTCAATTTCGCCTGACGCCACGCCCGTGTGTCGTCCGGGGCTCCCAGCCGCGCCATTCGCGAGTCGGACCACTGCCGTTGGCCGGGCCCCCGCGGCAGGTCGTCGCGAGGTGACGATCACTGCATTCTGAATTCAGACAAAACGATGGAGCGGAATGAAAACAATCATGAGTTGAATACTACTACCATGGGCTGTGTTCGCTGTGATCATTTCGCAACATCAGCGTCTTGAGCGTTTTCAGGCGAGGATTGATCTCGCGAAGACTGTTGCAGTGAGGCGCCCGGCTGCTCATGGTCTGCTCAGCCCCGGGAAGGATTGTCCCGACGGCACTCTTTTTCAGGAGCCATTTCAATGCGTCTCAGCACCCTCCTTCTGTCCTCGGCGGCCCTGGTCGCCTCCGGGACCGTCGGCTTCGCGGCCGACCTGCCGTCGAAGAAGGCGGCCCCCGTCGAATACGTCCGCGTCTGCTCCCAGTTCGGTGCCGGCTTCTTCTACATCCCCGGCTCGGACACCTGCCTGAAGGTCTCGGGCCGTATCCGCGCGGATTACGCCTATGCGGAGCAGTTCACACGGGGCAACTCCGCGGCTACGAGCGCTGGAGCCAAGGGTGACGCTGTCACGCTCCGGGCCCGCGGTTACCTCGCGCTGGACTCGTATACGGCGACCGACTGGGGTCCGGTGCGCGCCACGACCCGCATCTATGTGACGAAGGACTCGGGCTCGGCTGCCACGACGACGCTCGACTGGGCCTACATCCAGTTCGCGGGCATCACCGCCGGCCGTCTTGCTACATCGATGTTCGAGTTCGCTCCGTTCGGCGGCATCTCGTATCTCGGCGGTGGCGCCAACGGCCGTGGTTCGGACCTTGGTTCGGTGAATGCTCTCGCCTACACCGCCACGTTCGGGGGAGGGTTCTCGGCCACTCTGTCGCTCGAGGACGGCACGGAGCGTCGCGTCGGCATCAACAACGTCTCCGACAATCTCCTGGTCAGCACCATGGGATCGCTCACCGGAGTGGCGGGGCAGCCGACGTTCGGCGGCAACGTGATGCCGGACGTTGTCGGACGCCTGGATTACACTGCCGGCTGGGGCCAGGTGGCCCTGACGGGAGCGGTCCATCAGACGCGTGTCGGTTCGCCCAGCGCGGTCACGTCATCGACCCAGACGGCCCCGGCTGGCGGCGGGGCGCTGGTGACCAACAACGTCTACGGCAACAGCTACGGCGGTCTCGTCGGCGATACCGAGTATGGGTTTGCCGTTCAGGGCGGCGTGAAGATCAATCTTCCCATGCTCGCCCCTGGCGACGCCCTGTTCATGCAGGCGGCCTATGCCACCGGCGCAAACAGCTACACCGGGTGGGGTACGGCCGGCTTCGGCACCGTCTCTCTCCCCACGGCTGACGTGATGTACGATACGAATGGGAACGGTCATCTGACCCAATCCTGGTCGGTGACCGGCGGTATGCTCCATTATTGGATTCCGACCGTCCGTCAGGGCCTCTACGCCGCGTACGGCGCGGTTGATCAGTATGGCCCGTGGTATGACATGTCGGCTTTCTCGATCGGCACCAACTTGATCTGGTCGCCCGTAAAGGGGCTCGACATCGGCGCTGAGGTGGGTTGGCAGTCGATGGTCGACAAGCCGAACTACATCACGCTGGCGCGGACGTCGACGTCCAACCCGTTCTATGGCGCCAACGACTCGCAGTGGTTCGGCCGCCTGCGGTTCCAGCGCGACTTCTGATCCGTCTGTCCTAAAACGTGGCGGAACCCCGGCGCAAACGCGCCGGGGTTTTTCCGTTTTTTGGCGCTGCCGAGCCCGTTCGGGAACTCCCGGCCGAGGTCAATTCGGCGTCGTCGAATCATCTGGGACTGATGTGGCGATCCCATCGTGCGAGCTGATGCCGGCCGGCTGAATCGGCAAAGCCTGCGAAAGACTTAGGCAGGGTGCACGTATCGAAAGCAAACTCGACCTTTGCAGTGTGGCCCGACAAACACAGCCGTTGAACGTTGTTTGTCGGAGTGCCGTTCAGGTCGCTTCAGTTGATTGCATGGAAGGTTTTGCGCTCCCAAGCTGACGTCACTTCGGCATTGCACAATGCCTGTGACCGGGTCGGGTTGGAGCATCAGATGCGCATCACTTCCCTGCTTCTCGGTTCGGCTGCGGCGATCTCGGCGGTGGCCGGGGCGTCTGCGGCGGACCTTCCGTCGAAGAAGGCAGCACCGGTCGAGTATGTCCGCGTGTGCTCCATCGGAGACGTGACCGGCTTCGTCATTCCCGGGACGGACACCTGCCTCAAGATCGCCGGCCGCATCCGCGCCGAGTACTATTACAACCAGCCGTTCAGCCGGAACGACAACACCACGTCGACCCGCGCCCGCGGTTACCTCACGCTCGACTCGATGACGAACACGGACTGGGGTCCCGTGCGCGCCACGACGCGCGTCTACGTCACCAAGGACAGCGGTTCGAGCGCGACGCCCACGCTCGACTGGGCCTACCTGCAGTTCGCCGGCATCACCGCCGGCCGCATCGCCACCTCGTTCTTCGAGTTCGCGCCGTTCGGCGGCATCTCCTTCGCCGGTGGCGACACGCTCGGCCGCGGGTCGGACCTGGGTTCCGTCAATACGCTGGCCTACACGGCCGCCTTCGGTGACTTCGCCGCGACCATCTCGCTCGAGGACGGCACGGAGCGCCGCGTCGGGCTTCAGAACGTCGGGATCAACTATCTCGCCGTGTCGACGCCGACCTACGGCGGCAACGTGATGCCGGACATCGTGGGGCGCCTCGAGTACAACCCGACGTGGGGCCAGGTGGCCTTGACCGGAGCCATCCATCAGTCGCGTGTCGGCGCGGGCAGCTCCGGGGCCGGCGCCAACGTGACACCCGCCGCCACCATCCTCGACACCACGTACGGCTTCGCCGTCCAGGGCGGCGTGAAGGTCAACCTGCCGATGCTCGCCCCTGGCGACGCGATCTTCCTGCAGGCGGCGTACTCGGACGGGGCCAACAGCTACACCGGCTGGACGAGCACAACGGCCGGCACGCTGGCGCCGAGCACCTGGGACGTCGTCTACGATGCCGCCGGCAACGCCAAGACGTCCAACGCCTGGTCAGTCACGGGCGGCCTGCTGCACTACTGGACGCCGACGATCCGCCAGGGCCTGTTCGCCGCCTACGGCGCGCTCGACCAGTACGGACCCTACTACGATACCGCTGCCTTCTCGGCCGGCTCCAACGTCATCTGGTCGCCGGTGAAGAACCTCGAGATCGGCGCCGAGGTGGTCTACAGCAAGCTCACCGACGTTCCGCTGAGCCTGCTCCCCGTCGGCCCCGGCAACTCCCGCGACAACTGGGCAGGCCGCATCCGCTTCGAGCGAGACTTCTGAGCTTCCGCGCCATCCCTGACGGAAGGCCCCGGCAGCGCCCGGGGCCTTCTGCGTTCAGGGCCTTCAGCCGCCCGCCGGCCGCGGCGCGTCCACGCCGTCCTCCACATGCGCGACGAACGATGCGATGGCGTTGATCGTGGCGCTGTCGCGCAGGAGCGGCGCGTGTCCCTGCCCGGGCACGGTGAGGGCCTGCAGCCCCGGATGGGCCTCCTCCATCGCGTCTAGGGTGGCAGCGCTCAGCAGGTCGGAGTTCTCGCCCCGGATGGCCATCACCGGCAAGGCCTTCAGCGCATGGAAGTAAGGCCAGATCGGCGGCAGCGGCGCCTCGAGGTCGAGCGCCGCGAGACCGCGGAAGAGCTGGGTGTCGTAGCTCGACACGAGGCGTCCGTCCTTCTCCGTCCACGAGCCGCGGGCCAGTGCCATCCAGTCGTCGTCGTCGAGCGCCGGGAAGCGGGCGTCGGAGATGCGCCGCAGGATGTCGACCGCCTCCTGCCAGTTGCGCGGCGGCGGCAGCTTCCCGACGTAGGAGCGGATGCGGATGAGCCCCTGCGCGTCGATCACGGGTCCGATGTCGTTGAGGACCACCCCCTTGAGCAGGCCGGGTCGGGCCGCCGCCAGGCCCATCGTCACGAGGCCGCCACGCGAGGTTCCGACAAAAACGGCATGCGCGACGCCGAGCGCGGCCAGCTGGTCCATGACGTCGGCCACCTCGATCCGCGGCTCGTAGCGCCGCCAGTCGGTGTCATGCTGCGACAGGCCACGGCCGCGCAGGTCGATCGAGACGACCCGGCGCGGCCGGTGGCGGTGAGTCGAGAGAGCCAACGCGAGGTCGTGGAAGTCGGTCGCGTTGCGGGTCAGGCCGGGCAGGCACACCACCGGAAGGCGCGGCGAGGACCGCTCGCCGTAGTCGCGGGCGTGAAGCTTCAACCCGTCCTGCGAGGTCGTGAAGACGCTTGCGTACTCGGTCATGGCGATGCTCCCGGCGCAGCGGCGCCGGCCCTGTCTTAGACGAGTCAGTCGTTGCCGGGAATGAGCGGGCGCCCGCTACCGGGCTGCGTCGCGGCGCACGACGGCGCCCCGGAGCAGGTCGGTGTCGATCAGCAGGGCCTGGTCGTGCCCGAGCCGCGAACGGTAGACCTGCAGGTTCTCCATCACCCGCTGCACGTAGTTCCGGGTCTCGTAGAAGGGGATGCGCTCCACCCAGTCGATGGCGTCGACCGAGGTTTGACGCGGATCGCCATAGGCTTCGATCCACTTCTTCACGTTGCCGGACCCGGCGTTGTAGGCCGCGATGGTGAGGATGTAGGAGCCCTTCCATTCCTCCACGAGGTCGCCGAGGTGGCTGGCGCCGAGCATTGCGTTGTAGGCGGGGTCGCTGGTGAGGCGTTCGAGGGCGAAGTCGACGCCGACCCTGCTGGCGGTCTGCTTCGCTGTGGCCGGCATCAGCTGCATGAGGCCGCGCGCCCCGGCGGGCGAGAGGGCGAAGGGATCGAACGAGCTTTCCTGCCTCGCGATCGCGAAGACGAGCGGCGTCTCCACGCCGTCGGCGGGCAGCTGTCCGGCCGGCAGGCCGCCCACCGGGAAGGCATGGCTGTCGAGCGGAAGGCCGCGCTGCACGGCCGCCTTGCCTGCCGCGACAAGGCCTCGCGTGTCGCCTGCGGCGGCGGCGGCATCGGCTGCGGCGGCGATGACGCCGGCGTCGGTTCCCCGCTGGGCGAGGTCGATCAGCAGCGGCATCGCCAGTTCCCGCGCGCCGGCGGCATAGAGGAGACGAACCGCCTGGACGGCAGGTGGCTCGTCGTCGGCTCCGGCTTCAGGCCGACGCACGGGCAGGTCGCGCTGACCGAGCCGGGCACGGGCCAACTGGCCATAGTAGGTCGTGGCGTGGACGGCGGCGCGCTCGTAATGCTCCTGCGCCGGCTGCGCCTGGGCCTCGGCGGCCCGGCCCTGCCAGTAGGCGGCGCGGGAGCGGGAGATCGGGGTGGTCGCCTCGGCGCCGGCGGCGGCGAAGTGGCGGGCGGCCACCTCCGGCTTCCCGAGGAACCGGAGGGCGATCCAGCCGGCATGGAACTCCGACTCGATCCGGACCGCGCCGGAGGACGGCGGCATGCCGGAGGCGACCGCATAGGCGCCGGCAGCGTCTCCCGAATCCAGCAGCTTGCGGGCGAGGGCGCGGCGCTCGTCCCACCACGCCTCGGCCGCGACCGGACCGGGATCCTTTCCGTTCTGCGAAAGCACGAGTTTCGCCGCGTCCGCCGCCTTGTCCTTCTTGCGCAGCGACTGGGCGCGGGCGAGCACGCCGCCCGGGTCGTCCTGCAGGGGCTTGGGGATCGCTTCCACCAGCTTGGGCGCGTCGCCGGCGTTCCGGGCGGCGGCGATGCGCGCGCGGATCAGCTTCAGGACGTCGTCGCCGGCGCGGCCGGCGGCGCGCAGCGCGTCCGTCCAGTCGCTGTCCGCGAGGAAGCGCTCCGCCCGGATCCGATGGTCGGTCGGCGTCAGGAGGCGGGGGAAGGCCTCGAGGATCCGGGCCTCGAGCTCGGGGCCGAAGTCGTCTTGGCGCCACGTCTCGCGGATCATGGCGCCGGCCTGGTGCGCCTTGCCCTCGGCGGCGAGGATTCGGGCGAGCGCGATGCGGCCGAGGACGGTCTGCGGCGGTTGATCCGCGAAGAAGGCCTTGACCGCGGCGGGCGGGCGCCTTTCGGCCAGCAGCGCCTCCTCGGCCCGACGCCGCAGCATGGGCTGCGTCGGATAGCCGGCATGGGCGGCAATGAAGGCCGTGATGCGCCTGAACCCGGCCTGCGTGGGGGCGAGCCGGAGGGCGAGCCACTCCGCGAGGATGCGCGCATCGCCTTCTGGGAGCGTTCGGGCCAGCGCATCCCCGCCGGGAAGGTCGCCGCGTCGATAGGCCTCGATCACGGCCTTCAGCGTCGTCACCTCGGGCGGCACGGGCTCGGCGACCGCGCGATCCGCGAGCGGTCCGGACGGGGGATCGAACTCCTCCAGCGCCGCCAGGGATCCGGCTGCCGGCTCGCCGTCGGCCGGCAGGATCTCGCTGCGGTCGGCCGGAACGACGGATCCGGTCTGCAGACGGTCGTCGGGGGACCGCACGGCCGGGGCGTCGGTTCGATTGGCCGGGAGGGTGGCGGAAGACGTCGGCCGCTCGTGTCCCGCGTCGCGCGTCGCCGCCCAGTATCCGGCGGCGGCGAGGCCCGGAAGGGCGACGGCCGTCAAGAGTGCGGTGACGCGGCGCGTCCGTGTCCAGCGGCCCATCCGGAGTCCGATCCGTTCAGCACGCCCCCGGTTCCAGCTTGCGGATGGCCCGTTGACGGCTCGTTAAGCAAGCAGGGTCGCGGCGTTGCCTATCCGCCATCCTTGTCCTCAATCCGGCAGGAGTAGGGCAGAGGCGGGTCGCCGAGCGACGGCGCGCCGGGACTTTCGCGGCGGCCCGCAAGCGTTTATGGAAAAGGGCGCGCGGCCCGGATGCCGCGCCAACAGCACCGCACGCAGGGACGAGGGCACGCCCGATGACGAAGAGCCGCATGTTCAAGGGGTCGCTGACGGCGCTCGTCACCCCGTTCAAGGACGGCGAGCTCGACGAGGGCGCCTTCCGCAGCCACGTCGACTGGCAGATCGAGAGCGGCACGCACGGCCTCGTCCCCGTCGGCACGACGGGCGAGAGCCCGACGCTGACGCACGATGAGCATCGCAAGGTGGTGGAGTGGTGCATCGCCGAGGCGCGGGGCCGTGTGCCCGTGATCGCCGGCGCCGGCTCCAACAACACGCGTGAGGCGGTGGATCTCGCCCGGCACGCCGAGAAGGCGGGGGCCGACGGCGTTCTGGTGGTGACCCCGTACTACAACAAGCCGACGCAGGAAGGGCTCTACCAGCACTTCAAGGCGATCAACGACGCCATCGGCATCCCGATCATCATCTACAACATTCCCCCGCGCTCCGTGATCGACATGTCGGTCGAGACGATGAAGCGTCTCTACGAGCTCAAGAACATCGCCGGGGTGAAGGACGCGACGAACTCCGTCGCCCGCATCTCGCAGCAACGTGCCGCCATGGGGCCGGATTTCATCCAGCTGTCGGGCGACGACATCATCGCGATGCCTTCGGTGGCGGCCGGTGCGGTCGGCACGATCTCGGTCGTCTCGAACGTGGCGCCGCGCCTGTCGGCGGACCGCATGGAGGCGGCGCTGGCCGGGAACGCGCAGCAGGCGCTCGCCCTGCAGGACCGGCTGCTGCCGCTCGACATGGCGATCTTCATGGAGCCGGGCGTCACCGGGTCGAAGTACGCTCTGTCCGTGCTCGGCCGGATGTCGGACGAGGTCCGCCTGCCGCTGATGCCGGCCGGCGAGGGCACGCGCAAGGCCATCCGCTCCGCGATGGTCCATGCCGGGCTCCTGAACGCCTGAAGCGCAGTCAGGGGTTATCGTGGCCATCAAGGGGAAGAACGATCCGAACTACAGGATCGCGGCGGAGAACCGGAAGGCCCGGTTCAACTACGAGATCGGCGAGACCTTCGAGGCCGGGATCGCGCTGTCCGGCACGGAGGTGAAATCCCTGCGCGGCGGCAAGGCGACGATCTCGGAGAGCTATGCCGGCGAGAAGAACGGGGAGATCTGGCTCGTCAACGCCTACATCCCCGAATATCTGCAGGCGAACCAGTTCAACCACGAGACGAAGCGTCCCCGGAAGCTGCTGCTGCACAAGCGCGAGGTGAACAAGCTCATCGGCGCGGTGCAGCGCGAGGGCATGACCATCGTGCCGCTGAAGATCTACTTCAACGACCGCGGCCGCGCGAAGGTCGAGATCGGGCTCGCCCGAGGCAAGAAGCTGCACGACAAGCGCGAGACGGAGAAGGCGCGCGACTGGAGCCGCGAGAAGGCCCGCGTCCTGCGCGACAAGGGCTGACCTCGCCGGGGCTCAGCGGGCCGCCGGCGTGAATCCCGTCGCGGTCGTGACGTCCCGCCACGCCCCCCGGAATGGGTGGAACGAGAAGATCACTGTGTGCCGCCCGGCCGGGACGGCCACGGCCCGGAAGAGCACGTTGGCGCGCAGGAGCCGTGCCGGCTGCCCGTCGACGGAGACCTCCCACCATGGGTGCCAGACGTCGTTGAGCACCAGCCAGCCTCCCTGGGGAGAGTCGGCCTCCACCTCGACGCGAGTATTGGCATAACGCAGGATCCGGGCCGTTCCCGCAGGTCGGGCTGCGCTCCCGCCTGCGAGCCCCGGCGACGCATCGAGCAGGACCGTCCGACGCGGATCGAATCCCTCGGGCCAGCGTCCTGTCGCGATGATCGCCTCGAAGTCGGCGCCCGCGGCCTGCGGCACCATCATCACCCGGGGCAGGGCACGCGGGTTCTCGTAGAGGAATGCGTCGGCGGTGCGCCCGATCTGCACCACGTCGCCGGGGCGCAGCGTGGGGTCCATCTGCTCGATCGGAACCCGCGTCGCGATGATCCGCAGCCCGAGCATGTCGGCGAGGAGAGAGCGGTACGAGGGGAAGAGCGCGGAGAAGGTGCGCTGGCTGGGAAGCGCGACGTGGTCCTGCGCCCCGGTAGCCCGCGTGTAGGCGTCGAGATGGACGGGGTTGTAGCCGAGCGTGTGGTCCATCCGGTGGACCATCGTGGCGTTCGGCCAGTGGAAGTCGATCCCGGCGAGTTCAACCCGGTCGCGGCGATCCGGGCCGACCTGTCGCGCGAGGGCGTCGCGGATCAGCGCGATGGTCTCGTTGGCCGTGTCGGCGCGCAGGACGTCGTAGGTCGCGGGCGGCAGCGCGGTGGATTCGTTGGGCCCGTTGTTCACCGCGAGGTCGGCGACGGTGACCCCGGCCAGCAAGGCGGTGGCCAGCACCGGGACTCTCGGTGCAAGGCGCGGCGCGGCCCAGAGGACGGCGATCGACAGGAGCGTGAAGCCGCCGGCGATCGCCAGCGGCGCCGTCGCCTGACCGAGCTTGCCCTTCCAGAAGGCCACGGCTGTGCTGGCGGCGAAGCCGGCGGCCAGCAGTCCGAACGCGAGCAGGAGGCGGGGGCCCGTCCACACCGGCAGGCTGCGCGTCATGTGGCGGTGGATGCAGTAGCCCGCGAGGATGGCGCCGAGGGCGCCGATGAGGAACAGCGCGTCCGCGGGCCGTCGCCAGAGGCCAACGCCAGGCAGGTGGAACAGGAGCGCGAAGGCCGGCGTGTACCGGCCCAGCGCGTAGAGCATGAGCACGACGAAGGCGGCGAGCAGGAACCGGATCTCGCGGGCGGCAAGGGCGCCCCGCGCGATGCCGAAAGCCAGCAGGGCCACGAGCGGCAGCGCGCCGAGATAGGCGTCGCTCATGTTCCGGGCGAGGAAGAGATCGGTCGGGCCCCAGTCGGGGCTCGGCTGGCCCCAGAAGTCCACGAGGGGCCCGTCGGTGCCGTAGATGTTGGCCACGAAGGCCGTCAGCAGCGACGCGGGGTGGAGCGAGCCGCGTTCGGCGCCGGCGAGGTCGATGACGCTCGCCCGGCTCACCTGCGAGGAGAGCAGCAGCGTCAGGACGAGCGGAACCAGCGTCACGACGGCGCCGGCGACGGTCGCGGCGGCGAGGGGCCTGACGGCGCCGATGAGGGCCCCGGTCCAGTCGGCGCGGAAGAACACCGTCGTCACGACGCGGGCCGCGAGCACGTAGGCGCCCAGCATCGCCACCTGGTCGCGCCCAAGCACCATGAAACCGGCGAAAAGCCCCGCGGCCATGCCCCATCCGGCCGACGATCGGGCCAACGCCCGTTCCAGAGCCCAGTAAGCGAGCGGGAACCAGCCGAGGCTGATGATCTGCCCGGTGTGCTGGACCCGCCATGCCGCGGCGGCGCCGAAGGCGAAGGCGAGCGCCGCGACGACGGCCCCCGCCGGGTGCCAGCCACGGTCGCGGAACAGGAGCACGATGCCCAGCGCGCCGAGCAGCAGCATCCCGAAGACGACGGCGTCGGCCGCGACGAGGCCCGGGGAGGGGTTCAGGGCAGCCATCGCAAGGTGAAGCGGCGAGAACACCAGCGACTGCGGGTCCGCCACGTGGGGGGAGCCGGCGAAGACGTAGGGGTTCCAGAACGGGCTTTCGCCGCGGTGCAGGCTGTCGGCGAGGAACTGCAGCTGCGGCTGGAAATGCGCCTTGGCGTCCCAGGGGATCGTGACACGTCCGCTCAGCCAAGGCGCCGCGAGGGCCGCCCAACCGAGCATGACGAGCAGCACGGGCGCGGCCAGCGGCCAGCGCGCGGTGCTGCGTGCGGTCATGGGAGCGACGGGCTCAGTCGTCGTTCGGGCGATGCGCGACGAGGTCGTCGAGGTCGATGAAGTGCCCCGCGCGGTCGCGCTTCGACGCGAGGTAGAGCACGTTCTCGTTCGTGCGGCGGCCGAGCACCCGGCGCTCCTCCACCACCTCGAGGCCGGCGCGCTTCAGGGCAGCGATCTTGACCGGGTTGTTGGTCATGATCTCGACCTGCTTCACGCCGAGCTGCTTCAGCATCTCCGCGGCGAAGTCGAACCGGCGCTGGTCGAGGTCGAAGCCGAGCATCTCGTCGGCGTCGTAGGTGTCGTAGCCCTGGCTCTGCAGCTTGTAGGCGCGGATCTTGTTGGCGATGCCGTTCCCGCGGCCTTCCTGGTCGAGGTAGAGCAGGATTCCGCCGCCGTTCTCGGTCATGAAGCGGATGGTGCCACGCAGCTGGTCGCCGCAGTCGCACTTCAGGCTGCCGAAGAGATCACCGGTCAGGCAGGCCGAGTGCAGGCGAACCGGCACTGGAAGGGAGAGGTCCGGCTTCCCGACGACGATCGCGACCTGGTCGCGGAGGCCCTCGCCGCCGCGGAACACGACGAACTCGGTCTCGCTGGCGCCCTCGAGCGGGACCGGCGCGCGGCTCACGAGCCGGGCGGTCTGGCCGGCCGACTGACGGTAGGCGCGCACAGCCTCGCCATCGACCCGGAGCACGTCGGCGGAGACGGCGGCGGGATCGACGGGAATGACCAGAACGGCCGGCAGCACCAGGGAGATCGTCGCGAGTTCGAGTGCGAGGAGATCGACGCCGGTCGCCGCGGCCACGGGCGCGTCGGCCCTGGCCTCGATCTTCAGCGCGAGCGCCTCGACGCGCTGGCGGTCGACGGTCGGGAAGGCGATCGAGCCGGGGGTCGTGCGCTCGAGACCCAGGCGGCGCAGGCGCGCCGACGGGAGCACCAGCCTCGCCCGCCCCGACGCGACCGCGTCGAGTTCGGCCGCGGCGGCCTCGTCGATCGCCTCCACGCCGATGACGAACGCCGCCTGATCGTCGGACAGGACGAGAACGGGTCTTCCCGAACGGAACTCGGCAATGGATCTTTCGGCGGCGGTGTGGGTCTTGTCCGCCACCAGACCAATGGAACGCTCGGGACGCAGCATCGAGACCTCGCGCCGGTAGGGCACCGGCAAGCCGCTGGAATTGACCGACATACGATAGGGTCTAGGTTTGTGTCTTCAAGTTGGCGCGGGACGCCGACCTGCCACAACCGAGACGTTAAACCCCGGACCCACGTGCTTCATTCACACGCCGATCGCCCAAAAGGCAAGCAGGACGACAACGCCGCGCCTTTCGCTTCGTTGCAAAGTCACGAAGGGCCGGAGCCCTACGTCGTCGCCCAGCTCGGCCAGTCGCTCGACGGCCGCATCGCCACCCCCACCGGACATTCTCGCTGGATCAACCGTGACGCGGCCCTCGATCACCTGCACCGGCTGCGTGCGAACGTCGATGCGGTGGTCGTGGGGGTGGGAACCGTCATCGCCGACAACCCGCAGTTGAACGTCCGTCGCGTCGAAGGCCGCAACCCGGTCCGGGTGGTCATCGATCCGGCGGGGCGCCTGCCGCCGGGCATGGCGTGCATGGCCGCGTGCCAGACGCCGCGGATAGTCTTCCGCAGCGCCCCGGGCCCGCTGCCGGGACCCGGGGTCGAGGAGATCGTGCTGCCGGCCGACGGGCGCGGCATCGCGCCGCGGGCGATCCTGGGGGCGCTGAAGGAGCGCGGCATCCGCCGCATCCTTCTCGAAGGCGGCGCCAACACCATATCCCGCTTCATCGATGCCGGCTGCGTCGACCGCTTGCACGTCCTTGTCGCGCCGATGATCATCGGCTCGGGAAAGACCGGGCTCGACCTCGCGCCGATCGACACGCTCGCCGGGGCGCTGCGGCCGCACACGACGGTGACGGTTCTGGCGGACGGGGACGTGCTGTTCGACTGCGACCTGCGCCGCCCGGCCTGAGCGGCGAGGTCCCCTGCGAGGAGGGAGCCATGGCACTTGCGACGTCCGATCCCGCCGTCAGGGGCTATTCGGCTCCCGCGAGGGCGCTGCACTGGCTTGCCGCGCTTTTCGTCGCGATCCTCGTCCCGGTGGGCCTCGCGATGACCCGCACCCCGGAAGGGGCGCTGACGAACGCGCTCTACGAGATCCACAAGTCGTTCGGGATCCTGATCTTCGTGGTCATGATCGCGCGGACGGCCCTGCGGCTCGTTCTGGGAGCGCCGCCGCCGGCACCGAGGCTCACCCGTTTTGAGCTGGTGCTCTCCAAGGCAGTGCACATCGCGCTCTACGTGCTGCTTCTCGGAATGCCGATCTCCGGGTTCATCGGCGTGTCGATGTGCTGCGCGCCGGTGAACCTCTTCTGGACGTGGCCGGTGCCGATCCAGTTCTCCGGCAGCGAGGCGACGGTGAAGCAGATCCTCGGCATGCACGAGATCGCCGGATACCTGCTGATCGGCCTCTTCATCCTGCACATGGCCGGCGTCATCCAGCACGCCATGATCCGCAAGGATGGCGTGCTGGCGCGGATGTGGCCGATCCGTTGAGGATCAGCCGGGCGGGAGCGCCAGGATGTCGACGTGGCCGACGACGGCCGACGCGCCGGCGCGTGCGTCGGCCCACGCCTTCGCGTCCTCCGCGGTGACCCGGCCGGTCTCGGCCGCGGCGCCGGCGATGCCCGAAGCCAGCTCGCGCACGAGCCCAGCGTCCGTTGAACCCAGCCGCCATGGGCTGCTGGCCGTCCCGACGCTGTAGCCGGCCCGACCGAACGCTTCGGCGAGGGCGTTGCCTGCAGCCGGCCCCGCGGCGGGACCGAAGCCCTTGTCGGTGCCCTGATGCGCGTGGAACGCGGACAGGACGGCGGCATCGAGCGGATGCGGCGGCGACCACTCCTCCGTCCCGTCATAAGTCAGCACCGTGTAGAGCGGCAGCGACCGGGCCGCCATCGACCCTGCGAAGCCCTCGATCCACGCCGTCGAGACGAGGTCGAAGAGCGCGGCGGCCGTGACGAGGTCGGGCCGCAGGTCGAGGCAGGCGTCGAGGTCCTTCGTCAGGTCGGCCTGCCGGAAGCTCACAGCCGCCTCGCGACCCTCGCGGGCGATGACGATGCCATCGGCGGTCTCCCGGTGGTGTTCGGCCCAGGCGCAAAGCCTGGCGCGGGCGGCGTCGAGCAGCCGCGCGTCCCAGTCCACCAGCGTCCACGCCTGCCGGGCGGGCAGCAGCGGCATCAGGGCGCGCAGGTTCGAGCCGGTGCCGCAGCCCATGTCGAGAACGCGGACATCGGGCCGCGCCGACAACCATGACGATAGCCTGCGGGCGAGGCCGGCGTCGCGGGCGCGGTGGTCCGCGGGCTCGCGCAGGGCGAGCCAGTCGGGCGAGAACCCGCTCATGATGCGTCTCCCGCGACCATCCGGAGGACCGCGGCGACACGCGCGGCGGTCTGCGTCCAGACCGGCAGCCGTTGCCCGGCCTGCCAAGCCGCGTCCGACAGGGCCGTCCGGCGGGCCGGATCGTCGATGAGGCCGGCAATCGCGGCACGCAACGCCGCTGCATCCCCCGGCGGCACCTTCAGCCCGGCGCCGTCGGGGACGGTCTGCGCCGCGGCGCCGCCGGTGGTGCAGACGATGGGAAGCCCGCGGGCCAGTGCCTCGGCGAGGACCATGCCGTAGCCTTCGTAGAGCGAGGCCATCACGAAGAGATCGGCCTTCGCGTAGGCCGCCTCGAGCTCGTCCGGGGCGAGCGCGCCGTCGAGGCGGATGCGGTCGGTCAGCCCGCGCTCGGCGATCAGCGACCGGACGCGGTCGGCCTCGGCCGGATCGCGGTCGTCCGGACCGACGATGCGCAGGGTCCATGGCCGGTTTGCGAGACCGGCGAGGGCCTCGATCAGGATCGGGTAGGCCTTGCGCGCGGTCACCGAGCCCACCGCCAGAAGGGCCGGGACGTGCGATCCGGACCCCATGGCCCGGGGCGCGGGGTCCGTGCCCGGCTCGGCGACGGTGATCTTTTCGCCGGGCACGCCGAAGTCGGCGACGAGGCCCTCGGCGGTCGGGCGGCTCGTGACGATGACCGCTCGGGCGCGGGCGAGGGCGCTTTTCTCGCTGGCGTGGAGTGCCCGGCGCTGGCGGTCGTTGAGCCCGGTCTCCAGCGCGAGAGGGTGGTGGACCAGCGCCACGAAGCGCCGGTCGATGTCCTTCAGCACGAGGTCCGTGAGCGCGCCATAGGCGAGCCCGTCGACCATCACCACCGCGTCCGGCGGCGTCTGCTTGATGAGATACCCAGCCTCTCCGAGTTGCGGGACGCTGGCGAAGGGGAAGCCGCCCGGCAGCTGCAGGTGGCGGATGGCGATGCCGTGGGCCGGAAGCTCCGCAAGGAGCCGCCGGTCGTAGGCATAGCCGCCGGTCGGTGTCGCGAGGTCGCCCGGGATCGCGAAGACGATTTCAGGCAACGACCGGCCCCTCGAACCAGGCGCGGGCCACGTGCGACTCATGCAGCTGGACGCGGATGCGCACGATGCCTTCGCCGCCGGGGCCGAGGTCGCCGTTGCGGGCGGCCGCGGCCATGCGGTCGAAGATGTGCTTGCAGAGGAACTCGGTCGTCGTCTGCTGGCCGGCGAACTCGGGGATCTCGTCGAGGTTGCGGTAGTTCAGCGGGCCGAGCGTCGCCTTCAGGGCGTCATGGGCGCGGCCGATGTCGACCACCACGTTGTCGGACGTGAGCGTCTCGCGGAAGAAGGCCACGTCCACGACGAAGGTGGCGCCGTGCAGGCGCTGGGCGGGGCCGAACAGCTCCCCCTTGAAGCTGTGCGCGATCATGATGTGGTCGCGCACTTCGACGGCGAACATGGGCTGGCTCCTCGGTGGTGGCACGGGCGTGCCGGTCAGGGATAGCGGACGGCGGTGACGAGGCCGGGGGCCCCGGCCGCAAGGATACGCGGGATCGCGCCCGGAAGATCTGGAAAGGCGATCTCTTCGGTGATCAGCGCGTCGAGCGCGGGGTCGCGCAGCAGGGCCAATGCCGCGTCCATGCGGCGCGCGTGGCTCCAGCGCGGACGCCGGGACGGGGAGACGTGGCCGACCTGGGATGACACGATCCGCAAGCGTCGGCTGTGGAATGCCCCGCCCAGCGGCGAAGGAACCGGGCCCTCGCCGTACCAGCTCATCTCGACCACGGTCGCCTCGAGCCCGGCTGCGCCGATGGCGGTGGCAAGGCCCGGCGCGCTGGCGCTGCAGTGGAAGACGACGTCCGCGTCCTCCGGCGCCTTGCCGGGCTCGGCAAAGGCCATCCCGAGCGCCTCGGCCAGCGGCCGCCGCGCCAGCTCGACGTCGACGAGCGTGACGCTGGCGCCGGGGAGGCGGGCGCAGAGCCAGCCCGTGAGCAGCCCCACCACGCCGCCGCCGACGACGACGATGCGGTCGGCGGGGCCGGCGCCCGAGTCCCAGACGGCGTTGAGCGCCGTCTCCATGTTGGCGGCGAGGATGGCGCGACGCGCCGGCACGCCAGCGGGCAGCGGACGGGCGAAGGCGAGGGGGGCGTCGAAACGGTCCTGGTGCGGGTGCAGGGCGAAGACGGTGCGGCCCCGCCAGTCGGGCGGGCCGTTCTCGACCTCGCCCACGGCGCAGTAGCCGTACTTCACGGGAAACGGGAAGTCGCCGGCCTGGAGCGGCGCGCGCATGCGCTCGCGCTCGGCATCCGGAACACGCCCGGACGCGACCAGCCGCTCGGTGCCGCGGCTGATGCCCGACCACAGCGTCCGGACCCTGAGGCCCTGCGGTTCGGCCGGCAGGGTCTCCGCCCGCGCCTCGGCCGTCATGGGTGCGACATACCAGAGCGCGGTGGCGTGTCCGGGACCTGACTCATTGCCCAATGGGGCGTTCCCCTCTATCTCCTGCGGCGGCTTCCGCCCCGTTGTGCCGTCCGGCGCGCGGTTTTTCCAGTCCTGGCGTCCGCTTCCATGGCATCGACCACCCCGGCCGGCCTCCAGTCAACGTCCGTGCTGGCGCGACGGCGCCTGATCGTGACGCTGCTCAACGTCGTGACCTATCTTGGCCTCGCCTACGCAATGGTGAAGGTGCTCGGCGCCGGCGGCTGGACGGTGATCGACGCCCTGATGCTGCTGTGCTTCCTGCTGGCCGCGCCGTGGAGCGTGCTCGGCTTCTGGAACTCCGTCATCGGACTCTGGCTGCTGCATGCGACCCGCAATCCCTGGAAGGAGGCCGCGCCTTTCCTCGAGGCCGAGCTCGACCCGCAGCCGCTGTCGATCCGGACCGCCGTGCTGCTGACCGTGCGCAACGAGGACCCGGCACGTGCGCTGGCGCGGCTGCGGATCGTCAAGGAGAGCATCGAGCGGACGGGGGAGGGGGCGCACTTCGCGTACTTCGTGCTGTCCGACACGAGCGACCCGACCGTGGCCGCTGCCGAGGAACTGGCCTTCGCGCAGATGAAGGCATCCGACCCGCATCCGGCCAGGCTCACCTACCGCCGTCGCGAGGTGAATACCGGCTTCAAGGCCGGCAATGTCCGCGATTTCTGCGACCGCTGGGGCCGCGAATACGAGCTCATGCTGCCGCTCGACGCCGACAGCCTCATGGACGGCGAGACGGTGGTGCGCCTTGCCCGCATCATGCAGGCCTATCCGCGCCTCGGCATCCTGCAGAGCCTCGTCGTCGGGCTGCCCTCGCGCAGCGCCTTTGCGCGGCTGTTCCAGTTCGGGATGCGGCAGGGCATGCGGCCCTACACGATGGGCAGCGCGTGGTGGGCGGGGGACTGCGGGCCCTTCTGGGGCCACAACGCGATGGTGCGCATCGCGCCGTTCATCGAGCACTGCCACCTGCCGGTGCTGCCGGGAAAGCCGCCGCTCGGCGGCCAGATCCTGTCGCACGACCAGGTCGAGGCGACCCTGATGCGCCGCGCCGGCTTCGAGGTGCGCGTGCTGCCGCAGGAGTGCGGCAGCTGGGAGGAGAACCCGCCGACGGTGCTGGAGTTCACCCGCCGCGACCTGCGGTGGTGCCAGGGCAACATGCAGTACTGGCGCCTCGTCGGCCTGCCGGGGCTCTACCCGATGAGCCGGTTCCAGCTCGCCTGGGCGATCCTGATGTTCCTCGGCATCCCGGCCTGGACGCTGATGTTCGCGCTGGCGGCGCTGAAGCCGTTCGAGACGGCCGACCTTGCCGGCGGCTACCCGGCCGGGCTCGCGCTCTTTGTCTATCTCGCCTTTCTTGTGATGTTCCTCGCGCCGAAGCTCGCGGGCAGCCTTGACGTGCTGCTGACGCCCGGCGGCGTCGCGCGCTACGGGGGAAGGGGCCGCTTCCTCGCCGGCGTCGCGGCGGAGCTCGTCTTCTCCTTCCTCGTCGGCGCCGTCACCACGCTGCGCACGAGCCTGTTCATGATCGGGCTGCTGTTCGGCAAGTCCGTCACCTGGAACGGGCAGGCGCGCGACGCGCACGCTCTGTCATGGGCCACGGCGCTGGCGGGGCTCTGGCCGCAGACGCTGTTCGGGAGCACCGTGATTCTCCTCCTCGCCGTCGGCTCGCCGACGGCGCTGTGGTGGGGCCTGCCGCTGCTGATCGGGTTCCCGCTCGCCATTCCCTTTGCCGTGTTCACGGCCGACCCGGCGCTGGGCGCCGCGCTGGCGCGGATGGGCCTCTGCGCGATCCCGGAAGAAATCTCGCCGCCGCCGGAGGTGCTCGCCCTCGGGCAGGGCGATGCCGACGACGCCGTGCTGCAAGCGGCCTGAGGGTTCGCCGCATGGATCTCGCCGGCCTGCGTGCCCTGTGGCGCTCCGTTCGCGTCTACCACCTCGACCGGAACCACCACCGGGCGATGGATGCGCTCTACGGCCGGTTCGTGGCGCCTGGCGACGTCGTGTTCGACGTGGGGGCTCACGTCGGCGACCGCGTCTCGTCCTTCCGGCGGCTCGGCGCCCGGGTCGTGGCGCTCGAGCCGCAGCCGGGGCCCGCCGGCGTCATTCGCCTGATCCACGGCAGGGACCCGTCCGTCACGCTGCTGCGGGCCGCGGCCGGAGCCACGGAAGGCGAACTCGTCCTGCGCGTGAACAGCCGCAACCCGACCGTGACGACGGCCTCGGACGCCTTCGTGGCCGCCGCTGACGGGGCGGGCGGTTGGGAGGGGCAGGTCTGGGACCGCACGCTGACGGTGCCGATGACCACTCTCGATGCCCTGCGGGCGCGCTTCGGCGAGCCGGCCTTCGTGAAGATCGACGTGGAAGGCTTCGAGGACGTGGTGCTTCAGGGGCTGAGCAGGCCCGTGCCCGCGCTCTCGTTCGAGTTCACGACCATCGCGCGCGACGTCGCGCTGCGTTGCCTCGACCGGCTGTCGGCGCTGGGTCCCTACCGCTTCGACATCGCGCTGGGCGAGAGCCAGCGCCTGCACTTCGGCACGCCCGTCGACGCCACGGCGATGGCCGCGCACCTCTCGGCCTTGCCTCACGAGGCCAATTCGGGCGACGTCTATGCCGTCCTGCCGTCCGGGCAGGGGGTAAGCACGGGCCGCTAAGCAACGCCCTCCCACCTCCTGCCGCCGCATCCGGAGCCGTCCATGAGCCTTCTGACCCGCCGCTCCCTCCTTGCCACCGGCCTCGCGGGCGCCGCGGCGCCTCTCCTCCCGGGACGCCTGCGCGCGGCGGACGATCTCGCCGTGACGGTGGCGAACCGCAGCGAGCCGGTGCTGTGCGCGGAGAAGGACAACATCGAGCTCACCTTTGCCTCGCCGCAGCTGCGCTCGCTGCGCATCCAGGCGGTGCATCCGGCCTTCATCGGCACCATCGTGGCGGACCGCTGGGCGCCGGACTTCACCAGTTGCGACATGTCCGCGGACCCCGTCTTCGCTGCACAGGCCCGCCGGTCGACCTTCTACGAGACCCCCGAACTCTGGCTCACCGGCTACACCTTCCCCTCGTTCTGGCGGCCGAACACGGTGCCCGTGAGGGTCGGTGACCGGGTGGAGCAGGGGTTCCATGTCGTGCAGCTGTGGGTGCTCTTCCGCGAGCGGGCGGAGGAGGTGCTCGTCTTCTATCCGCCGGACGGCTACTGGCGTGCGCGCCCGCTGCCGCCGCCGCACATGCGCTGGAGCGCCTACGGCAGCTCGTTCCTCGTGGGTCCGGTGGAGGTGCAGGAGCGGCCCATCGTGGCGCTGAAGGAGATCGTGTTCGATCCGGACAGCCGCAGCTTCACGCTGAACTTCCAGCGCGGCGGGTCGGCGCGCCTCACCATGGCGGTGCTCGACCAGGAGCACATGGCCATCGACGTCACCTATGACGGCCCGATGCCGGGCAATGCACCCTTCGCGGCCCTTCGCTCGATGTACGCCACCGAGTTCAACTCCGACGTGGCGCGCGTGGCGTGGCGGACGATGGGCGGCACCGGCTGGGGCGAGGCCCCGATCATGGGCTGGAAGGGCGCCGAGGCGACGGAGGTCTGGGCCGGCCGTGTCGTCCCGTCGCGACACAACACCAGCGCGCCCGACATGGTCTTCGGCCGCTTCTCGCGCCAGCCGGCGCCGGTGGCGAAGCCCGTCATCGGGCGGCCGATCACGCCCTAGCGGCGTCGAGCTCGGTCCGGACGGCGGCGAAGACGGCCTTGAACATGGCCGGCGTCAAGCGCCGCGTCTGCGTGTTGTAGCGGGAGCAGTGGTAGCTGTCGAAGAGCGTCACCGGGCCGATCCGGTGGCGCGCGCCATGGGCGAAGCGGGCGTCGTCGGCCCGTCGGCCGAGCGCCCTCAGGGTCGACTCGTGGGCAATCCGCCCCAGCGCGACGATCGCCGCCAGCCGCGGCAGGCCACCCAGCGTCGCCTCGAGGAAGGGGCGGCAGGTGGCGATCTCGCCGCCCGTCGGCTTGTTCTCCGGTGGCACGCAGCGCACCGCGTTGGTGAGCATGGCGTCGACCAGGACCAGGCCGTCGTCCGGCCGCGCCGCGAAGGTCCCGCGCGAGAAGCCGAACTCGGAGAGCGTCTCGTAGAGGAGGTCGCCGGCGTAGTCGCCGGTGAAAGGCCGGCCGGTGCGGTTGGCACCCTTCATGCCGGGTGCGAGCCCGACGATCAGGAGCCGCGCCGCCGGGTCGCCGAAGGAGGGCACCGGCGCGTTGTGCCAGGCCGGTTCGCGCGCCCGCGCCTCATGGCGAAACGCGACGAGCCGCGGGCAGAGGGGGCACTCGCGGCCGGGTTCGCAGGGAGACGGGGGCGGGGGGGACGCCGTGGATGTGCGCAGATCGGTCATGCCGCCGTTCTAGCCCACGGCGCGGCATGCCGCGACGGTGCAGAACGGCCTGTCCCCGGCCTTGTCGATGATGCCGGCCCGGCTAGGGCCGGCGAAAGCGTCAGCGGTCGTCGCCGGGATCGGCCGGCGCCGGCGCCGCGGGGGCGCGCCGCTCGAACGTCCGCGGCGGACGCTCGGCCCGCTCCGAGGGATCGCGCCCGATCCGCGGGATCAGCTGGACGATGTCGATGAACTCGTCGGCCTGGCGGCGCAACTCGTCGGCCACCATCGGGGGCTGCGACGTGATGGTGGAGACGACGGACACGCGGACGCCGCGCCGCTGCATCGCCTCGACGAGCGAGCGGAAGTCGCCGTCACCCGAGAACAGCACCATGTGCGAGATGAAGGGCGCGAGCTCCAGCGCGTCGATCGCGAGCTCGATGTCCATGTTGCCCTTGACCTTTCGGCGCCCGGTCGAGTCGACGAACTCCTTCGTCGGCTTGGTGACGACGCGGTAGCCGTTGTAGTCCAGCCAGTCGATGAGCGGGCGGATGGAGGAGTACTCCTGGTCCTCGATCAGCGCCGTGTAGTAGAAGGCGCGAACAAGGTTGCCGCGGGACTGGAACTCCTTGAGCAGGCGCTTGTAGTCGATATCGAAGCCAAGCGCCTTCGCCGTGGCGTAAAGGTTGGCACCATCGATGAAAATGGCAGTGCGCTCGGAGGATTGCATTGACGAGTCCCGGGCCCCGAAGAGGCGTTCGATCTTCACGGGGTATCAGAGCGCGGATTATAATCATTAACCCGCCCACCGCTGTTGTGCGGCAGTACTGACACCCTCCAGCGAAGCGTTTCAACTGAAAGTTGTTGGACTTAAGGTCGCCGGCTTTCTGCTGTCAAGCGTAGCCTTGGCCGCGCACGGGACAGCTTTTCGTTTCCGGGCCTTGCACGCGCAGCCCCCGTGGTGTATGCGCCGCGGTTCATTCGCCTTCAACCTCCGGAGCATCCATGGCTCGCGTCACAGTCGAAGACTGCATCGACAAGGTCGACAACCGGTTCGAACTCGTCCTGCTCGCCAGCCACCGGGCCCGGATGATCTCCTCCGGCGCGCCGCTGACGGTTCAGCGCGACCGCGACAAGAACCCCGTCGTGGCGCTGCGCGAGATTGCCGACCAGACGATCTCTCCCGAGGATCTCAAGGAAGAGTTCATCCACTCGCTCCAGAAGCATGTCGACGTCGACGAGCCGGAGCCCGAGACCGTGCCGATGATCGGCGCGGCTCCCGAGGGCGCCGACGATTCGAGCGTCGAGTTCGACCGCATGACGGAGGAAGACCTCCTGCGCGGTCTCGAGGGGCTGGTTCCGCCGGCCGAGACGGACGACGAGGGCGAGTGACGCCCGCTCGTCTCGCGTGACAAGCCCGGCTCCGGCCGGGCTTTTTCTTTTCTGCCGCCGCGTCGGCAGCGCCCTTGCGGCGGTCGTCGGCGATCCCGATACTCCCCTTGCGGGCGTCACGTCCGAGGTGCGGCGTTTCTGGAAGGCCGGCCGCCATGATGCGGCAGTATGAACTCGTCGAGCGCGTGAAGCGCTACAATCCCAACGCCGACGAGGCGTTGCTGAACCGCGCCTACGTCTACGCGATGAAGGCCCACGGTCCGCAGAAGCGTGCGTCGGGCGACCCCTACATGTCGCACCCGCTCGAGGTGGCGGCGATCCTCACCGACCTTCGGCTCGACGACGCCACCATCGTGGCCGGCGTCCTGCACGACACGATCGAGGACACCGAGGCGACGCGGGAGGAGATCGACCGGCTGTTCGGCCACGAGATCGGCGCGCTGGTCGAGGGGCTCACCAAGATCAAGAAGCTCGACCTCGTCTCCAAGAAGGCGGCGCAGGCGGAGAACCTGCGCAAGCTCCTCCTTGCCATCGCCGACGACGTCCGGGTCCTGCTCGTCAAGCTGTCCGACCGCCTGCACAACATGCGCACGCTGCACTACGTGCCCGTCGAGAAGCGCACGCGCATCGCGGAGGAGACCCTCGACATCTACGCGCCGCTCGCCGGGCGCATGGGCATGCAGGAGATGCGCGAGGAACTGGAGGATCTCGCGTTCCGCCATTTCTCGCCCGAGGCGCACGCCATGATCACGGCGCGGCTCGACGAGATCTCGGCGCGCAGCGGGCCGGTGATCGAGGAGATCGAGCGCGACATGGACGCGAAGCTGCGCGGCAGCGGCGTCCGGGCGCAGGTCAAGGGGCGGCGCAAGCGCGCCTACTCGATCTGGAAGAAGATGGAGCGCAAGTCCGTCTCCTTCGAGCAGCTCTCCGACATCTTCGGCTTCCGCATCATCGTCCCCGACGTCGCCGCTTGCTACGCGGTGCTGGGCATCGTCCACACGACCTGGCCGAGCGTGCCCGGCCGCTTCAAGGACTACATCTCGACCCCGAAGCAGAACGACTACCGCTCGCTCCACACCACGATCATCGGCCCCGGCCGGCAGCGCGTCGAGCTGCAGATCCGGACCGAGGACATGGACCGGATCAACGAGTTCGGCATCGCCGCCCACGCGCTCTACAAGGACGGGCGCGGCTCGGACCGCTCCGCGCTGGCGCGCGAGAGCCGTGCCTACGAATGGCTGCGGCGCACGGTGGAGACCCTGGCGGAGGGCGACAGCCCGGAGGAGTTCCTCGAGCACACCAAGCTCGAGCTGTTCCACGACCAGGTGTTCTGCTTCACGCCCAAGGGGCGGCTGATCGCGCTGCCGCGGGGTGCGACGCCGATCGACTTCGCCTATGCCGTGCACACGGACGTCGGCAACACGGCCGTGGGATGCAAGGTCAACGGGCGCATCGTCCCGCTTCTGTCGGAACTCCACAACGGCGACGAGGTGGAGATCGCGCGTGCGCCGGGGCAGGTGCCGCCGGCGGCCTGGGAATCGATCGTCGTCACCGGCAAGGCCCGCGCCGCCATCCGCCGCGCCACGCGCACTGCGGTGCGCCGGCAGTACGCCGGCCTCGGGCGGCAGATCGTCGAGCGCGCCTTCGAGCGGGGCAAGAAGGCCTATTCCGACGAGAAGCTGCGGGCCGCCCTTCCGCGCCTCGCGCGCACTTCGCTCGAAGACGTCCTCGCGGCGGTCGGGCGAGGCGAGATCTTCTCGGGGGACGTCGTGAAGGCGGTCTACCCGGACTACAAGGAGGAGCGGGTCGTCGCGCCGGACGTCCGACGGGCGGCCGAGGCGGGCTGGTTCGGCCTGAAGAAGGCCGAGGGCCTCGTCTTCAAGGTGCCGGGCCACGACCCCGTGGGCGAGGACGGGCCACGGCAGTCGATCCCGATCCGGGGGCTCAACGGGGACCTGCCGGTGCGCTTCGCCCCGAACGGAGGCGCGGTGCCGGGCGACCGCATCGTCGGCATCCTCACCCCGGGCGAGGGGATCACGATCTATCCCATCCAGTCGCCGGCGCTGACCGCGTTCGACGACCAGCCGGACCGGTGGCTGGACGTGCGCTGGGACATCGACGACGACCTTCCGCAGCGGTTTCCGGCCCAGCTCGCGCTCACCGTCATCAACGAGCCCGGCACGCTGGCCCAGATCGCCCAGATCATCGGCGACAACGACGGCAACATCGATTCGATCACGGTGACCGGCAAGGGCGCCACCGACTTTCGCGAGATGGTGATCGACGTCGAGGTCTGGAACCTCAAGCACCTCAACGGAATCATCAGCCAGCTGAAGCAGCGCCCGGTGGTGAGTTCCGTGCGGCGCGTGAACGGCTGACCGGCGGAGACCGGGGGTCGGAGCGCCCTTGCTTCCGCCTGCTTCATCTGCAATGCCTGACCCCGAAGGCGCAGGGATCGGTTCCATGACGAATGACGAGGTGCTGGCGGAGTTCCGCGACGCGGGAGCGCTGCTGGAGGGCCATTTCATCCTCTCCTCCGGGCTCAGGAGCCCGGTGTTCCTTCAGAAGATGTTCGTCTTCCAGGATCCGGTCCGGACGGAGCGGCTCTGCCGCGCGCTTGCCGCGAAGGTGAAGGCCGCTTTCGGTCGCGTCGACGTCGTCGTCTCCCCAGCCGTCGGGGGAATCGTCCCCGGCTACGAGACGGCCCGCCACCTTGGCGCCAAGGCCATCTTCGTGGAGCGCGAGGAGGGGCGGTTCCGGCTTCGCCGCGGATTCGAGATCGCGCCCGGAGCCCGCGTGCTGATGGTCGAGGACATCGTGACGACGGGCCTGTCGTCCCGGGAGTGCCTCGATGCCATCCGCGATGTCGCGGACACGATCGTGGGCGCGGCCTGCCTCATCGACCGCTCCGGCGGAAAGGCGGACATCGGCGTGCCGTTGATCAGCCTCGCGCAGCTCGACATTCCCGCGTATCCGGCCGACCAGCTTCCGCCTGAACTGGCCGCCATCCCGCCGGTGAAGCCCGGCAGCCGCCCCATGCCGAGGTGAGGCCATGACGTCCCCGGGTCCTTCGTCCCCCGCCAAGCTTCGGCTCGGCGTCAACGTCGACCACGTCGCGACCCTGCGCAATGCGCGCGGCGGGTCCCGGCCCAACCCGATCCGCGCCGCACTGCTCGCGGTTGAGGCCGGCGCCGACGGAATCACGGCGCACCTGCGCGAGGACCGGCGCCACATCCGCGACGCGGACATGCGCGCGCTGAAGGACGCGATCGGCGTCCCGCTCAACTTCGAGATGGCGGCAACGTCCGAGATGGTCGGCATCGCGCTGGACGTCATGCCCCACGCCGTCTGCCTCGTGCCCGAGAAGCGCGAGGAGCGCACGACGGAGGGTGGGCTCGACGTCGTCGGCGGGCACAACCACCTCGCCCCGATCATCGGCCGACTCGTCGACGCGGGAATACGCGTGTCCCTGTTCATCGAGGCGGATGCGGCGCCGGTGGAGATGGCGGCGAAGCTGCGCGCGCCGGTGGTCGAGCTTCACACGGGGACGTGGTGCGAGGCGGTGGAGGCCGGCAACGGGGAGCGAGCCGAGGCGGAGTTCGAGCGCCTGCGGCGGGCTGCTGCGTTCGGAGCCTCGCTCGGCCTCGAGGTCCATGCGGGCCATGGCCTCGATTACATCACGGCCCGCCGGATTTCCGGGCTGCCGGAGTTGCGGGAACTGAACATCGGGCATTTCCTCGTCGGCGAGGCGGTGTTCGTCGGCTTCGCGGAGGCCATCCGGCGGATGCGGGCGGCGATGGACGCGGGACGCACCGCGGGACCGGCGGCGTGATCGTCGGCATCGGATCCGACCTGATCGACATCCGGCGGATCGAGAAGACGCTGGAACGGTTCGGAGAGCGTTTTGTGCAGCGGGTGTTCACGCCGGTCGAGCAGGCGAAGTCGGAGCGGCGGGCGCAGCGAGCAGCGTCCTATGCGAAGCGCTTCGCGGCAAAGGAGGCCTGCTCGAAGGCGCTGGGCACCGGCTTCAACCGTGGCGTGTTCATGCGCGACATCGGGGTCGTCAACCTGCCGTCCGGAGCACCCACCCTCGCCCTCGGCAACGGGGCGCGGGAACGTCTCGCTGCGCTCGTGCCGGCGGGCCACGAGGCCGTGATCCACGTGACGCTGACGGACGACTATCCTCTCGCGCAAGCCTTCGTGGTCATCGAGGCGCGCCCGGTCGGCTGAGGCCGGTCGCGTTGCCTTGGAGGGGCCGGAGGTCTATATCGCGCTGCCGGTGGGCCACTCGCGGCCTGCCATCCTGACGACGGGCCTGCCCGGGAAGTGACGAACATGACGGAGCCGACTGGCGTGGCCGGAACGACCAAGGGCAAGGAGGAGGGCGGAATCCTCGAGACGGTGAAGGTCATCGTCCAGGCGCTGCTCATCGCCGCCGTCGTGCGCACGTTCCTCTTCCAGCCGTTCAACATCCCCTCGGGATCGTTGATCCCGACTCTGCTGATCGGCGACTACCTGTTCGTCTCCAAGTACTCCTACGGGTATTCGCGCTACTCCATCCCGTTCAGCCCGCCGCTGTTCTCGGGGCGCGTCTGGGCCGCCGAGCCGCAGCGCGGCGACATCGCGGTGTTCAAGCTGCCGCGCGACAACTCGACCGACTACATCAAGCGCGTCATCGGCCTGCCCAACGACCGGATCCAGATGGTCGACGGCATCCTGACCATCAACGGCCAGCCGGTGAAGAAGGAGCGGGTGGGCAAGCAGGACGTGTCGGCGGGCGCCGGCCTGCGCGACCAGGCGACCTTCTACCGCGAGACCCTGCCCAACGGGATCAGCTACACGATCCAGGAGCTGGACTTCTACGGCAACCGGCTGGGCCGCAACACGCCCGTCTACGTCGTGCCGCCGAACCACTACTTCATGATGGGCGACAACCGGGACAACTCGCTCGACTCGCGCGACATGTCCTCCCAGGGCGTCGGCTACGTGCCCTTCGAGAACTTCATCGGCCGGGCCGAGGTGATCTTCTTCTCGATCACCGAGGAGGGAACGGCGTGGAAGATCTGGGAATGGCCGTGGACGGTGCGGTGGAACCGCATCTTCAAGCCGGTCGGCTGATGGCGCGGGGCAAGCCCGGGCTCGACGCCCTGGAGCAGGCCATCGGGCACCGCTTCGCCGACAGGGCGCTGCTGGAGCGGGCGCTCACGCACATCACCGCGCTGCCGGGATCGCCGGTCGACGGGCCGCACTACCAGCGCCTGGAGTTTCTCGGCGACCGCGTGCTCGGCCTCGCGGTGGCGGCCATGCTCTACCGGTCGTTTCCGCAGGCGACGGAGGGCGAGCTCTCCCGGCGGCTCGCGCAGCTGGTGCGGCGCGAGACCTGCGCCGCCGTCGCCACCGAATGGAACGTCAGCCCCCACGTGCGCCTGGGTGTGGGCGAGCGCCAGACCGGCCTGCGCCGGAAGGAGGCGCTGCTGGCGGACGTCTGCGAGGCGATCATCGCCGCCGTCCACCTCGACGCCGGCTTCGAAGCGGCGCGGGCCCTCGTGGAGCGCGCCTTCGGCGGGCGCATGGAAGAACCCGGCCGGGCCGTCCGCGACGCCAAGTCCGCGCTGCAGGAGTGGGCCATGGGCCGCGGGCTGCCGGCGCCGGCCTATGTGGAGATCGGCCGCAGCGGGCCCGACCACGCGCCGGTGTTCAAGATCGAGGCACGGGTCGTGGGGTACGAGCCGGTGGTCAGCGAAGGCCGTTCCAAGCGGATCGCCGAGCAGGCCGCAGCGGAAGGGTTCCTCCGCCGCGAGGGACTGAGAGAGGACGAGGCATGACCGGCGACACGAGCGAAACGCCCCAGCGCTGCGGCTACGTCGCCCTCATCGGCGCGCCGAACGCGGGAAAATCGACGCTCCTCAACGCCCTCGTGGGGGCCAAGGTCTCGATCGTCTCCCGCAAGGTGCAGACGACGCGCTCGCTGGTGCGCGGCATCGCGCTCGCCGGCCCGGCCCAGATCATCTTCGTCGACACGCCCGGCATCTTCGCGCCCAAGCGCCGGCTCGACCGTGCCATGGTCACGTCGGCCTGGGGCGGGGCGGGCGACGCGGATGTCGTCGGCCTGCTGGTCGATGCGCGCAAGGGCGCGGACGAGGAGGTCGACGCGATCCTCGGCCGGCTGTCGGAACTGCGGCAGAAGAAGGTGCTGATCCTCAACAAGGTCGACACGGTCGAGCGGCCGTCGCTGCTCGCGCTCGCGGCCTCGCTCAACGAGCGCCACGCCTTCGCGGAGACCTTCATGGTGTCGGCCCTGACGGGGGACGGCGTCGCCACGATGCGCGAGAAGCTCGCGGCGATGATGCCGGAGGGACCCTGGCTCTTCCCGGAGGACGAGGTGTCGGACGCGCCGCTGCGCTCGCTGGCGGCGGAGATCACCCGCGAGAAGCTCTACGAGCGGCTGCACGACGAGTTGCCCTATCAATCGACGGTCGAGACGGACTCGTGGAAGACGCTGAAGGACGGTTCCGCGCGCGTCGAGCAGACCATCTTCGTCACCCGCGAAAGCCAGCGCCGCATCGTGCTCGGGCAGGGCGGGCGCACGATCAAGGCGATCGGGGAGGCGGCCCGCAAGGAGATCGCAGAGGCCGCCGACTGCACGGTCCACCTGTTCCTGTTCGTGAAGGTGCGCGAGAACTGGATCGACGATCCCGCGCGTTACCGGGAGATGGGACTGGAGTTCCCGAAGGAGTGACCCGCGGCCCGGTGCGGCGCTCCCGGCAGGAGCGGGGCCGAAACAACCTTTTCGGGCAAGACGGATTCATCGTGTCCTCCGAGGCCCTTGTGCCGGAGTCTGCAGATGGAGTGGCAGGACGAAGGCATCGTGCTCGGTGTTCGCCGCCACGGCGAGGCGAACGTGCTGCTCGAGGTCATGACGCGCGAGCACGGCCGCCATCTCGGCCTCGTGCGGGGCGGCCGCTCGGCCCGGCTGCAGCCGGTGCTCCAGCCCGGCAACGGTGTCGCCCTGCGCTGGCGGGCGCGGCTCGAGGAGCATCTGGGCCAGTACAGCGTCGAGGGCACGACACTGCGGGCCGCAGGGCTCATGCTGCGGCCGGCGTCTCTCTACGGGCTCTCGGCGCTCGCGGCCGTCGTCCGGCTCTTGCCGGAGCGGGAAGCCAATCCCGGCCTCTATGAAGCGCTCGGCATCGTCGTCGACGCGCTCGACGACCCGCAGATCGCCGCTCCGCTCATGGTCCGCTTCGAGATCGCGGTCCTCGCGGAGCTGGGAGTGGGCCTCGACCTCGCCGCCTGCGCCCTGACCGGTTCGGCAGAGGGGCTCGCTTTCGTCTCGCCCAAGTCAGGTCGGGCCGTCTCTGCGTCCGCCGCCCAACCGTGGGCCGGTCGGCTGCTTCGCCTGCCGGCGTTCCTGACGGAGGGGCAGGGGCGGGGAATGCCGCAGGCCGTTGACCTTGCTGCGGGTTTCGCCTTGACCGGCCATTTCCTCTCGCGTCATGTCCTCGAACCGAGAGGCATCCCCATGCCCGACGTGCGCACCGCCTTCATCGCGGCCGTCACGGCGGGCGGTCCGATGACGGAAGGACACGACGCATGAGCGCGAGACACGCCGGCGCCGCGGGCGCCGCCCTGGTTCTGCTGGCTGCGGCCGCGGCGGCGCAGACGCCGCCGAGCCAGGCGCCCGGCCCCGGCACGACAGCCCCGCAACTGGTCCAGATCATCGTACGGGCCCAAGGCACGGGCGACCGCTACGCCTCGACCTACTCGGTCCTGTGCGAGGAGGGGCGGTTCTGTACGGCGGTGTTCGACGTCAACCGCCGCCGCGCCGCGGGAGCGGCCACCACGCCGCCGACCCGTGTGGAGATCGGCATCTGGTCGCGGCCCGACGGCGAGGTGGTGCTCGTCCCCGTGACCGGCACGACCAAGCTGATGCTCAACTGCAAGCCGTCGCAGACCGTCGCCACCAAGGGCCGCGGCGACGCTCCGCGCATCCGGTACTCCGTGCATGAGCCGGACAGCGCCTGCGGCGGTGCCGTCGACCGGGCGCCGCCGGAGAAGGCGATCGCGGCGATCGAGGTCGTGGTGCGGCCGGCAGCCCTGCTGCGCGGCCAGCGCACCTGAGGCAGACGAAACTGGGGACGGCGGCCGGGACCAGGCCGGTCGCGCTTGCCGCGACTCGCCATGTTCGCTAGACGTTCCGCCCTTCAAGCGGGTTACGCGAAGGGAAGAGGCCGTTGGGCAAGCCAGTCGATCCGCCGGCTCCGGGCGAGGGCGTCGAGAACATCGACCTGAAGGCGGCGCTCGAGGAGCGCTACCTCGCCTATGCTCTCTCCACCATCATGCACCGCGCGCTGCCCGACGCGCGCGACGGCCTGAAGCCGGTCCATCGGCGCATCCTGCACGCCATGCGGCTGCTGCGGCTCGATCCGGGCCAGGCCTACAAGAAGTGCGCCCGCATCGTCGGCGACGTCATCGGCAAGTTTCACCCCCACGGCGACCAGGCGGTCTACGACGCGCTGGTGCGCCTCGCGCAGGATTTCGCCCAGCGCTATCCCCTGGTCGACGGGCAGGGCAACTTCGGCAACATCGACGGCGACAACGCCGCCGCCTACCGCTACACGGAGGCCCGGCTGACCGAGGTTGCGCGGCTCCTTCTCGACGGGATCGACGAGGACGCGGTCGACTTCCGCGAGACCTACAACGGCGAGGACGAGGAGCCGCTCGTCCTGCCCGCCGCCTTCCCGAACCTGCTGGCGAACGGCTCGCAGGGCATCGCGGTTGGCATGGCGACCTCGATCCCGCCGCACAATGCGGCCGAGCTCTGCGACGCAGCGCTCTACCTGATCGGCCACCCCAAGGCGACGCCGGACCAGCTGCTGACCTTTGTCCCCGGCCCGGACTTCCCGACCGGCGGCGTGATCGTCGAGCCCCGTGCCTCCATCGCCGAGACGTACCGGACGGGCCGCGGCTCCTTCCGGGTGCGTGCGCGGTGGGAGAAGGAGGACCTCGGCCGCGGGGGCTGGGTCATCGTCGTCACCGAGATCCCGTATCTCGTGCCGAAGTCGCGGCTCATCGAGAAGATGGCCGAGCTCATCAACGAGAAGAAGCTCCCGCTGCTCGCCGACATCCGCGACGAGTCGACCGAGGACGTCCGCATCGTGCTGGAGCCCCGCTCCCGCACGGTCGACCCGGCGATCCTGATGGAGTCGCTCTTCAAGCTCACCGAGCTGGAGAGCCGCATCCCGATGAACATGAACGTGCTGACGGGTGGCGTCGTGCCGCGCGTGCTCGGCCTGTCGGAGGCGCTGCGCGCGTGGCTCGACCACCGGCGCGAGGTGCTGCTGCGGCGCTCGCGCTTCCGGCTGGGGCAGATCGACAAGCGCCTCGAGATCCTGCGCGGCCTGCTGATCGTCTACCTCGACCTCGACAAGGTGATCCGCATCATCCGCGAGGAGGACGAGCCCAAGGCCGAGCTGATGCGGGTCTTCGAGCTCACGGACGTTCAGGCCGAGGCCATCCTCAACACGCGCCTGCGCTCGCTGCGCAAGCTCGAGGAGATGGAGCTCAAGCGCGAGCTCGACACGCTGACCGCGGAGAAGAGCCAGATCGAGGGGCTTCTCGGATCCGAGCAGCAACAGTGGAAGACGATCTCGTGGCAGATCCGCGAGGTCCGCAAGACCTTCGGCCCGGAAACGAAGATCGGCAAGCGTCGCACCCAGTTCGCCGAGGCGCCGGAGACGTCCGACATCGACCTCGCGGAAGCGATGGTCGAGAAGGAGCCGATCACGGTCGTCGTCTCGCGCATGGGCTGGATCCGGGCCCTGAAGGGGCACGTGCAGGACCTGTCGTCCCTCCAGTTCAAGGGCGACGACGGGCTCTCCGTCTCCTTCCACACGGAGACGACCGCGCGCATCCTGGTGCTTGCGTCGAACGGCAAGGTGTTCACGCTGGAGGCGTCGAAGCTTCCCGGAGGCCGCGGCTTCGGCGATCCGATCCGCCTCATGGCGGACATCGACGAGGGCGCCGACATCGTGACGGTATGGCCGCACAGGCCCGGCGGGCGGCTGCTGTTCGCGACGAGCGAGGGCCGCGGCTTCGTCGCGCCGGGCGACGACGTGCTGGCCAACACCCGCAAGGGCAAGAACGTCCTCAATGTCGATGCGCCGTTCCGCGCGGTGATGGCCATCCCGGCGGAGGGGGACCATGTCGCCGTGGTCGGCGAGAACCGGAAGCTTCTCGTGTTCCCGATCGAGCAGATCCCGGAGATGGGGCGCGGCAAGGGCGTCCGGCTGCAGCGCTACAAGGACGGCGGGCTGTCCGACGCCAAGGTGTTCGCGATCGAGGGCGGGCTCACCTGGATCGACACGTCCGGCCGGACGTGGACGGTCGCGCAGGCCGAGTTGCGCGACTGGGTCGGCAACCGGGCCGAGGCGGGCCGGCTCCCGCCGAAGGGCTTCCCCAAGTCGAACAGGTTCTCCGGCTGACCGGGCGTCGCGGTCAGGCGGATCCTGCGGGCCGCAGCCTGTTCAGGTCCGGTGCGCCGTCTCCTCCGCAGAGGGGCGACTGAGGCAGGAAGAAGACGCCGATTGTCCGGTCATAGGCCCCGGCCAGCCTGCGAAGCTGGTCGAGGCTTGGGCGTGCAAGACCGTTTTCCCACGACACGAGGGCCTCGAGCTCGATGTCCGCGCGCTGCGCGGCATCCTCGGGGCTGAGCGACGCGTCCTGGCGGGCGCGGGTCAGGGCGTCGTGCACGAGCAGGGCGAGCAGGCGATGGGGCATGGCAGCCTCCAGCGATCGGGGGCGGGATCGGCACTTCGACGGCGCAGGCGGATCGGGACGAGGGCGCGCCGCCGGTCACCCGGGCGTTGAAGCTCGGGCGTTCCTGCAGGCGAGGCGCATGCGAATGATCGGCGATGCGGACGGGCCGGCTGACGACGCCACCGGCCGTCGCGGCGATCCAGGGCCGACTCGGACTGGAGCGTAGCGGCAAGTGGACGCTACGCGGCGTCAAGGATAATTGTCAATCAACCGGTTGCACAACTTTTGGTCGACGGTGCTACGCCATCAAGAGTGGTGGGCGACGCGCTCCGTGAACCGGTTGCACCTGTCCGCGGCGCTGCTCTAGCCTGAGCGGGCTCAGGGAGCGACGGGGGACAAGATCATGAGGACTCGCATCCTGCTCATGCTGCCGGTGGCCGCGGCGTCGCTTTCGGCCGCGTCCGCGCGGGCCGACGACGTCGACATCGTGGCGCTGTTCGGAAAGGCACAGGCCGACGGACGCGTCGGCATGGCGTCGAAGACCAAGCCGGTGGATGGGCGCCCGGCCGTGGTGGGCGAGGTGATCGTCACGATCATCAAGGGCGAGGGCGTCGAGACGAAGAGCAAGCCGGCCGAGGCGGGCGACCTCGTGGTGCGCAACCGCTGCCCGGAGACGGGCAACGAGGAGTACCTGATCAAGGCCAACCGGGTGAAGGACCGCTACGGTGAGCCGAACGGCACCGCCGACTCCGCCGGGTGGCAGGCCTATGCGCCCAAGGGCGTGCCGATGCGCTACTTCATCCTCGGCGCAAGCGAGGGGCCCTGGACCTTCAAGGCGCCATGGGGGGAGTCGATGGTGGCGAAGCCGGGCGACGCCATCGTGCAGGATCCGTCGAACCCCAAGGACACCTACCGGATCGCGGCGGCTTCGTTCCGCTGCACCTATGAGGTGACCAAGGCGCCGGGGGCCTGATCCGGCACCCTTCGTGGCCAGGTGGGTCAGTCGACCCGGACCCACCCCGCCGGGCCGAGCCGCTCCTGCGGCGTGTAGCGCGACTTGTAGCCCATCTTGGTCGAGCCCTCGACCCAGTAGCCGAGGTAGACGTGCGGCAGGCCCATGCGCCGCGCCCGGGCGATATGGTCGAGGATCATGAAGGTGCCGAGCCCGCGGTCGGCCGCCTCGGGCTCGTAGAACGAGTAGACCATCGAGAGGCCGTCGCCGAGGACGTCGGTCAGCGCGGCGGCGAGGAGGGGCCCCGTTCCCCGCCCCGTGAAGCCGCTGTCCGGTCCGCGCCGGCGGTACTCGATCACGCGGGTTTCGACATGGCTGTCCTCGACCATCATGGCGTAGTCGAGCGCCGTCATGTCGGCCATCCCGCCATGGGCGTGCCGCCCGTCCAGATAATGACGGAAGAGCGAGTACTGCTCGGAGGTCGGGGTGTTCGGCTTCATCTCGCCGATGAGATCGTCGTTGCGCTCCAGCACGCGGCGCATGTTGCGCGAGAACCGGAAGTCGTCGACCAGCACGCGCACGGACACGCACGCCCGGCAGCCGTCGCACGCAGGACGGTAGGCGATCGTCTGCGAGCGGCGGAAGCCGCCATGCGTCAGGACGTCGTTGAGTTCCCCGGCGCGCTTGCCGATCAGGTGGGTGAAGACCTTGCGCTCCTGCCGGCCGGGCAGATAGGGGCATGCCGTCGGCGCGGTGAGGTAGAATTGCGGTTGGTCCCGGGACTGGCTGGTCACACCCTCTGATCCTCAGTGCGGCCCGCGTGTGGCGCCCGCGAAGCAGCATCCTTCATACGATAGCAGCCGACCGCCGCGTCTCAAGGGGCGCGGTCACGATCCCTTGCGGACCGCGATCACGCCGGAGAGCAGATCGTGGATCATCCGGCGATCCTCGCGCACCAGACCGAAGAGCAGGATGAAGGGCGTCAGCGTCGTCACGGTCACGTAGTAGAAGAGGGCATGCACCGCGGCGACGACGAAGGCGGGCGTGTTTCCGCTCACCGTGCGCATCTCGACGCCGAAGAGCCGCATGCCGATGGTGCCCCGGTGGCGTCCCGACACGGTCAGCCCGTTGTAGAGCAGGGCGACGATGGGGAAGAGCGGGGCCAGCAGCAGCCACGACAGGCCGAAGGTGAGGAAGCCCAGCACGAACAGGACCACCGTGAAGAGCAGCCACAGGAAGAAGACCACGACGACATCGACGCAGAACGCGCCGATCCGCGCGCCGAGCACGCCGCGCACGTCGGGTGCGCTCGGATAGGCGGGAAGCGTGTTGGTCATGCCGGTCTCCTGTCGCCCGGTCCTCGCGGACGGGCACGATCGTCAAATGGCCTTTCCGGACGGCTGCTTCAATGGCCGCCCCTCCGGGCTGTCGCTTCCGGCGCTCATGTGGCGCTGCGCCTGTCGATGCGGCGCGGCTCGTAGCCGCCCGCCTGCAGCGCCGAGACGATCTCGGCCGTGTGCTCCCTTCCCCGCGTCTCCACCGTCACGTCGAGCGAGACGCCCTTTGCAGGGACGTCGAGGAACAGGCGCCCGTGGGACACTTCGAGGATGTTCGCGCCGAGGCTGCCGAGCAGCGACGCGATCGTGCCGAGAAGCCCCGGCCGATCGGCCGTGGTGATGCGGATGTGGGCGATCCGGTCCTGGCGCTCCAGCGAGCGGATCATGATGGAGGCGAGCAGCCGGGCGTCGATGTTGCCGCCGCACAGCACGAGGCCGACCCGGCGGCCGCGGAAGCGGGCCGGCTCGGCGAGGACCGCGGCCAGGCCGGCGGCGCCGGCTCCCTCCGCCATGGTGCGGGCGAGCGTCGCATACCCGTTCACGCCCGCCTCGATGGCGGCCTCGTCCACGAGCAGGATGGCGTCGGCGAAATCGCGGACGATCGGCAGGGTCAGCCGGCCGACCGTCTTCACCGCGATGCCCTCGGCGAGCGTCGGGCCGCCGATTGGCCTGTCGCCGCCGTCGATGGCGTTGACGAAGGAGGGGTAGAGGTCGGCCTCGACGCCGAAGAGGCCGATTCCGGGGCTCACGGCCCGCGCCGCGACGGCCATGCCAGCGAAGAGTCCCCCGCCGCCGATGGGGATGACCATGCAGTCGAGGTCCGGGACGTCCTCCAGCATCTCCAGCGCCACGCTGCCCTGTCCGGCCATGACGCTGGCATCGTCGTAGGGATGGACGAGGGTGCGACCCTCGCGTGCCACAAGTTCGGCCGCCTTCTCGGCGGATTCGTAGAGCGTCGCGCCATGGAGGATCACGCTGGCGCCGTAGCTGCGGGTGTTCTCCACCTTCACGAGGGGCGTCGGCTCCGGCATGACGATGGCCGCGTCGATGCCGAGGCGGGCGGCGTGGTAGGCGACCGCCTGTGCGTGGTTGCCGGCCGACATGGTGACGACGCCCCGGCGTCGCTCGTCCTCGCTCAGCCGCGAGAGGCGGACCAGCGCGCCGCGCTCCTTGAAGGAGCCCGTCGTCTGCATGTTCTCGTACTTGACGAAGATCTCGGCGCCTGTCGCTGCGGAGAGCCGCGGGGCCGGCAGCATCGGCGTGCGCTGGACCTGCCCGTCAATGATGCGGCGGGCCGCGCGCACGTCGTCGATGCCGATGGCATGGCGGGTGTCCTGACCGGCTCCCATCGCCGTCCTCCCTCCGCGCGGCCGCGGCTCAGACGCGCCGGGGCAGCAGGTCGCCGAACCCCCTGAGCCCGCCCGGGCGCAGGGCGAGAACCACGGACAGCAGTACGAACACGGCAATGTCCCGGGACTCGATGGGCATCGTAGCCGACCAGAGGGCTTCCGCCAGCCCGATGGCCAGCCCGCCCACGAGGGCGCCTCCCACCGAGCCAATGCCGCCAAGGACGGCCGCGACAAGGGCCTTGAGCCCGAGGATGAGCCCGGCGCCATAGCCGACTCCGCCGTAGAAGGCCGTCATCACGAAGCCCGCGAAGCCGGCCAGCGACGCCGCGAGCGCGAAAGTCGCGCCGACGATGCGGTTGCGGTCGACCCCGAACAGGCTTGCCGCCAGTGGATCGTCCGCATAGGCGCGCCACGCCCGGCCGAAGGACGAGCGCTGCATCAGCACCAGCAGGGCGCAGGAGACGAGTGCTGCCGTGCCGGCCGTCAGCAGGGCGACTGGCGTCGTCGTCGCGGTGAACGTTCCGGCGCGGACCAGCGCCACCGGCGTGTTGAAGACCGGCGGGATCCACCGCAGGTCGCTCCCCTGCAGGATCCGGAGGTATTCCGACAACAGGAGCATGAGCCCGGTCGTGGCGATCAGCACGGGCAGGGGCCGCGAGAGGAGGGGCCCGACGATCACCCGGCCGATGACGCTGCCGTGCACCATCGCGCCGTAGACGGCGAGCATGGCGGCCACGGCGAGGGCGACGAGCGGGTTCACCGTGCCGGCCTGCAGGGCGAGCGTCACCCCGAGCAGCGCGCCATAGCCTCCCAGCGCGGCGAGTTCCCCGAAGCCGAACACGATGCGGCCGACGAGGCCGTAGATGAGCGAGTAGCTCGCCGCCAGCAGGCCGTACGTCCCGGCCTGCGGGAGGCCGTTGAGAACGGTCTGCAACCCATACGCGGTGGTGAAGGAGACTTCCGGCAGGCCTGCTGCGCTTCCCGGGCCGCCCGGGTCCTCCAGCGCGAACTCCGCGGAACGCAGCACGAACCGCTCGAGGAAAAGGAAGGCGGCCTCCCCGAGGGGGCCGCGTTCCGTCGCGACCGCGACGAGTTCCGCGCGGCTGCGGGACAGCGCATCGCCCCGGAAGCTGCAATCGAGGTAGCGGTTGCGGGTGCCTCGGTCCGGATCGCGGGCCGTGTAGACGACGCGGATGCGGCCGGCCAGCTCGGTCGGCACCACCCGCGTCACCGAGACCTGTGTTCCCGGGGCATTGAGGGCCGGGACCAGCGACCGGCAGATGCGGGCCTGATCGGAATCGACCGTGCGGGCGCATCCTGCAGCGAACAGCAGCCCGCCAAGCAACGCGGCAAGGAGGAAGGCGCGCCGCGGTCGCGACAGTGGGCGCAGGTCAGGCGCCTTTCTTCAGCTTCTCGGCTGCGGCGGGCGCAAAATATGTGAGGATGCCGTCCGCTCCCGCGCGCTTGAAGGCGAGCAGGCTCTCCATCATGGCCTTCTCGCCGTCGAGCCAGCCGTTCTGGGCGGCTGCCCGGATCATCGCGTACTCGCCCGAGACCTGATAGGCGAAGGTGGGGACGGCGAACGTCTCCTTCACCCGACGGACGATGTCGAGATAGGGCATCCCGGGCTTCACCATCACCATGTCCGCGCCTTCCTGGAGGTCGAGTTCGACCTCCCGCAGCGCCTCGTCGCTGTTGCCGGGGTCCATCTGGTAGGTGCGCTTGTCGCCGGTGAGCGTCGTGCTGGTGCCAACCGCCTCGCGGAAGGGACCGTAGAAGGCGGAGGCGTACTTGGCCGCGTAGGCCATGATCTGGACGTCCTGGAAGCCGGCCTCGTCAAGGCCGCGGCGGATCTCGCCGACGCGCCCGTCCATCATGTCGGACGGCGCGACGATGTCGGCGCCGGCCTGGGCCTGGTTCACCGCCTGGCGGACGAGCACCTCGACGGTCTCGTCGTTCAGGATGCGGCCGTCATCGAGAAGGCCGTCGTGGCCGTGGCTGGTGTAGGGATCCAGCGCCACGTCCGTCAGGAGGCCGATGTGCGGCACCGCCTGCTTGATCGCCTTGCACGCGCGGCAGACCAGGTTGCCCGGGTTTAGCGCCTCGCCGCCACGCTCGTCGCGAAGCGCCCGGTCGGTGTTCGGGAAAAGCGCCAGGACCGGAATGTCGAGCGACGCGGCGCGTTCGGCCGCGCGGACGGCCTCGTCGACGGTGAGACGCTCCACACCCGGCATCGACCCGATCGGCTCACGGCGCCCGTCGCCGTCGATGATGAAGATCGGCCAGATGAGGTCGTCGGCGGTGAGCGAGTTCTCCCGGACGAGTCGTCGCGCCCAGTCTGATTTCCGGTTGCGGCGAGGCCGGTGCACCAATCCCAGATCGCGGGTGGCGGGCTCGATCGCGGACGGGATCACGGGGAACGGGCGCGACGCCATGGTGCGTCTCCTCGGCAGGGTCGTGCGGGCAACGACGACGATGCCCACAGAGTTAGCATTGTTTTCCCGCCGGCCGGAAGGTGGACGTTGGGTGGGTCGCGTTGACAAGCGTTGCGGCGGCCGGGCTAACTCGACGTCGGTGAGGGACGGGGACGTGTGAGATGGGCGGGGAGACGGACGTCGCCGTCGGGGCCGACGCCGAGGCGGTGTGCACGGTGCGCGGTGCCGCGGGCCACATCCTGCTGAACCGCCCCAAGGCGTTGAACGCCCTCACGCACGGCATGGTGCGCACGATCCACGCCGCCCTCGACGCCTGGGCGGACGATCCAGCGATCCGCTGTGTCGTCGTCGAGGGCGCCGGGGACCGTGCCTTCTGCGCGGGCGGGGACATTCGCGTGCTGCATGATCTCGGCCGCGCCGGGAAGAAGGCGGAGGCGCTGTCCTTCTGGCGGGACGAGTACGAACTCAACATCCGGATCAGGCGCTATCCGAAGCCCTACGTGGCGCTCGTGGACGGAATCGTCATGGGCGGCGGCGTCGGCGTGTCCCTGCATGGAAGCCACCGGGTCGCTGGCGAGCGCTATTCGTTCGCGATGCCGGAGGTGGGAATCGGCTTCTTCCCGGACGTCGGGGCGACCCATGCGCTGCCCCTCCTGCCTGGGCAGGTTGGCCGCTATCTCGCGCTGACGGGGCAGCGGATCGGCGCCGCCGACGCGGTGGGCACCGGACTGGCGACGGCCGCCGTGGCCAGCGGTTCGCTGGCCGGGCTGGTCGCGGCGCTGTCCGAGGGACAGGACGTCGATACGGCCATCGCCGCCTGCGCCCCGAGCGCATCCGTCGTCGCGCTGGGGCCCGCCGAACGCGCCGTCATCGCCCGCTGCTTCGGGCACGACAGCATCGCCGCCATCCTCGCCGCCCTCGACGCGGACGCTTCGGGCGGTTCGTCCTTTGCCGCCAAGACGGTGTCCGTGATGCGCTCGCGCTCGCCGCTGAGCCTGAGCATCGCGCTCGAGCAGATGCGCCGGGGCGCCGCCATGACGTTCGAGGAGGCGATGCGCACCGAGTTCCGGATCGTCTCGCGCATGCTCGACAACGCGGATTTCTACGAAGGCGTGCGCGCCGCGGTGATCGACAAGGACCAGTCCCCGCGCTGGTCGCCGGCGACTCTCGACGCCGTGTCCAGCGACCGTGTCGCCGCCTTCTTAGCGCCCCTGGCGGACGAACTCGTCGCCGACGGCCGCCTGCGATGAGCGAACCGCTGACCAGTGGGCGGTCGGGGACCGCCGCGGAGGAGGGCGCACGCGCCTTCGCGTGGGACCGGATCCTCGTCTGGTTCATGCGCATCGTTTCGGCCGTCTGGCTGGTCAAGGGCCTGGCGGGGTGGCTGGTGATCCTTGGCGTGCGCATTCCGGGCATCCCGGCCTTTGCCGACCTCGTCTATCCCTCCAAGGCGGCGATCGTCGCCTTCGCGGTGATCGACCTCGTGGCCGCCATCGGCCTTTGGCTGACGAGCACCTGGGGCGGCGTCATCTGGCTGCTGGCCATGATGGTCAATGTCGTCGTGAGCCTGCTTCGGCCCGGCGAGATCGGGACCGCGCACGTGCTGACAGGGGCGCAGGTGCTGCTTCTGTGCGCCTACGTCACCCTTTCGTGGCTTGCCTCGCGCGAAGCGTAAAGCTCTCGGCCGCAGCAAGAGATCGTTTACCTGAACGATCCGTAGCCTTTGAATTAAACTCGTTCAGTAGAGTGAATTCCTGATTCATTCCGTTGTTTAAACTCGTCTTCATGCCCTCCGGTTACAACAATGGAAACGAAGGCCGGACAAACGCGGCCAACAGGGCAGTGCAGTGAGGCAGAACATGAAGACCGCTCTCAAGACTCTCGACCAGCGCGACAGTGCGGCCGGAACCGCGGATGTCAGCCCTCTCTACATCGAGGCGCTGACCCTCGTCGAACGGCTGCACCGCCGGCTTCTGGACGTCATCAAGGACGAGTTCGACCGCCGCGGACGCTCCGACGTCAACAGCGTCCAGGCGCTGCTGCTCTACAACATCGGCGACAAGGAACTCACCGCCGGCGAACTGCGCACGCGCGGCTACTATCTCGGCTCGAACGTCTCCTACAACGTGAAGAAGCTGGTCGAGATGGGCTACCTCCATCACCAGCGGTCGCGGGTGGACCGGCGCTCGGTTCGCATCAGCCTCACCGAGCAGGGCCGCGAGGTCCACGAGATCGTGAAGTCGCTCTACGACAAGCACGTCCGCACGGTGGAGCAGATCGGCGGCATCTCGTCCGAGGACTTCAAGCAGGTCAACACGGCGCTCGCCCGCCTCGAGCGCTTCTGGACGGACCACATCCGCTACCGTCTCTGACGGATCCTGCACGCCCGAAACCGATGGCGGCCGGAGCGATCCGGCCGCATTTTCATGCCGCCGACCGATCCTCGGCGGACCGCTCCGCGACAGGCGCAGACGGGGGGCGCGGCACGAAGGCGCTGGTGCGCGCTGCATAGTCGGCGAAGCCGGGGCGCTGCGACAAATGCGCCTCCAGCGGCGGGATGCCCGACACCCGCATCAAGAGCCATGTCAGGAGCGCGGGCCCGACCAGCGCCACCGCCGAGCCCGACAGGGCGAAGGCGTAGAGCCCCAGGCCCCACCACAGCATCGCTTCGCCGAAGTAGTTCGGGTGGCGGCTCCACGCGAACAGACCCGTGGTGAGCAGCCGCCCGCGGTTCGCGGGGTCCGCTTTGAACATCACCAGTTGCCGATCCGCTGCAGCTTCCAGGGCGAAGCCGCTGACGAACAACGCAGATCCTGCGACAAGAAGCCACGTCGCAGGTTCGGGCGCGAGGGTGTCGGCGACGGCCATGTGGACGGGCGACGCGACGAGCCACATCACCACGGCCTGCAGCATGAAGACCATCCAGAAGCTGCGGCGCGGCCAGTTCACGGGGTCATTCTGCCGCATCGCCGCATAGCGAGCGTCTTCCTCCTCGGCTGCACGGTGGCGCAGCAGGAGGTGGATGCCGAGCCTCAGCGACCACAGCGTCACGAGGCCGATGAACACGAGACGCGCCGGCGTAAAGCCGCCGACCAGCCCCGCCTCCACCCACGCGATCACGGCGAATCCGAAGCCCCAGTAGAGGTCGACGACGCTGCAGTCCTCGCGGCGCAGGCTGTAGAGCCAGAGGGCGGCAAAGACCGCGACAGTCACGACGAGCGCCGCCAGCGCCGCGCCGAGACCCGTCGTCAACCCGATGGCCGCCATCATCGTCGCACCGCCCCTTCACAGTCCCGCGGCTGATAGCTCACAGGCGCCGCTTGCCTTAAATTCGCCGGACTGCACGGCGTTTTTGCCGCTGCGCCGTTTCCGGAACCGGGTTAAGTGGTGACGGATCGTTTACCCTGCCCTGCGAAGGATCGGCCGAAGCGTCCGTCACTCGCCAACCGGTACTGATACGACCCATGACCGTCTTCAGATCCATGAGCCGCCGCGAGTTCCTCCCGGCCTTCGCCTCTCTGATGGCCACGGCAGCCGGTGCGGGCCCTGCGCTCGCGCAGGAACTGCTCGGAGGGCAGGCGGAGTGGAAGCAGAGCTATGACGCCGCCACGAGCCTGCGCGTCAATCGCTCCACCGTTCCCGTACTGTCGCCGCTGACCCTGCAGGCGACGGAGCAGATGATCGACACGTACCGGCAGCTGGTCGCGGCCGGGGGCTTCCCGACAATGCCGCAGGTGACGCTGCGGCTGGGCAGCAAGGGCCCGCAGGTCGTCGCGCTGCGCCGCCGCCTGATCGCGTCGAAGGATCTCGATCCGTCGCTCGGCAACTCGCAGGTGTTCGACAGCATCGTTGAGGCCGGCGTGAAGCGCTTCCAGGAGCGCCACGGCCTCATCCCGACGGGCGTCCTGAACACGCAGACCGTCACGGCCATGAACGTGTCGGCGGATGTGCGCCTGCGCCAGCTCGAGACGAACGTGGTGCGCCTGCGCTCCTATGCCGGCAACCTCGGCAACCGCTTCGTCGTCGCCAACATCCCGGCGGCGCTGGTTGAGACGGTCGAGAACGGCCAGGTCATGACCCGCCACGCCGCCGGCGTCGGCAAGATCGACCGTCAGTCGCCGGTGATGACGACCCGGGCTACGGACATCAACTTCAACCCGTTCTGGACGGTGCCCGCCTCGATCATCAAGAAGGATCTGATCCCGAAGATGCAGGCGGATCCGAACTACCTGACCGAGAACAAGATCCGCATCTACACGCAGCAGGGCCAGGAGCTCCAGCCGTCCCAGGTCAACTGGCGGTCGGACGAGGCCACCCGCTACATGTTCCGGCAGGATCCGGGCGGCGAGTTCAACTCGCTCGGCTTCGTGCGCATCAACATCGCCAATCCCTATGGCGTGTATATGCACGACACGCCGGCCAAGGGCATCTTCGGCGACGACTTCCGCTTCGTCTCCTCGGGCTGCATGCGCGTGCAGAACGTGCGCGACTACATCACGTGGCTGCTCAAGGACACGCCCGGCTGGAGCCGCGAGCAGATCGACGCGGCGATCGAGGGCGGCCAGCGGGTCGACGCGCGGCTGGCGCAGCCGGTGCCGGTCTACTGGGCCTACATCACGGCCTGGGCGACGCCGGACGGGCTCGTCCAGTTCCGCGACGACATCTACAACAAGGACGGCCTCGGCCCGATTCCCGTCGCCTCCATGCAGAAGGCCAACGACGACGAGTGATCCTCCGGGCGTCATTCCGACCGAGTTGCGGCGCCTCCGGGCGCCGCCTTTCGTTTCGGCGGCCGAAGCCGCGGCGAAGGGTGGCGTCGCGTCGCGCCCGGTTGGCGCGCGGGGAGGGGGCGTGTTAGGAGACCGGCGACCGCGGGCCGGTCTGCTGTCGTCGACGGCCCCCACACCCTGACGAGCCTCCGCAGCGGGGCCGAGGAGTTCCACGATGTCCGTGCAGCGTGACGAACGCCACCTCTCCAACAGCTTCTTCTCGGCGAGCCTCGCTGACCGCGACCCCGAGATTGCCGACGCCATCGGCAAGGAACTCGGTCGCCAGCGCGACGAGATCGAGCTGATTGCCTCCGAGAACATCGTCTCGCGGGCCGTCCTCGAGGCGCAGGGCTCGGTGATGACGAACAAGTACGCGGAGGGCTATCCCGGCCGCCGCTACTATGGCGGGTGCCAGTTCGTCGACATCGCCGAGACGGTGGCGATCGACCGCGTGACGCGGCTCTTCGGCTGCCGGTTTGCCAACGTCCAGCCGAATTCCGGCTCGCAGGCCAACCAGGCCGTGTTCATGGCGCTGATGAAGCCCGGCGACACCTTCATGGGTCTCGACCTCGCCGCCGGCGGCCACCTGACTCACGGCGCGCCGCCGAACATGTCGGGCAAGTGGTTCAACGTCGTCAGCTACGGCGTGCGTCCCGAGGACCAGGTCATCGACATGGACGCGGTCGCCCGGCTCGCGCAGGAGCACAAGCCGAAGCTGATCATCGCCGGCGGCTCCGGCTATGCCCGGCACTGGGACTTCGCCCGCTTCCGCGAGATCGCCGATTCGGTCGGTGCATTCTTCATGGTGGACATGGCGCACTTCGCGGGACTGGTCGCGGGCGGGTCGCATCCCTCGCCGTTCCCGCACGCCCACGTCGTGACGTCGACGACCCACAAGACGCTGCGCGGGCCGCGCGGCGGCCTGATCCTCACCAATGACGAGGACATCGCCAAGAAGATCAACTCCGCGGTGTTCCCGGGCCTGCAGGGCGGACCGCTCATGCATGTCATCGCGGCCAAGGCGGTGGCCTTCGGCGAGGCGCTGACGCCGGAGTTCAAGGCCTATGCGCGGGCCGTGGTCGACAACGCGAAGGTGATGGCCGACACGATCAATGCGGCGGGCTACGCCATCGTGACGGGCGGCACGGACAACCACCTGATGCTCGTGGACCTGCGGCCGAAGGGCCTCACCGGCAAGGCCGCAGAGGCATCGCTCGGGCGCGCGCACATCACCTGCAACAAGAACGGCGTGCCCTTCGACACGCAGAAGCCGACGATCACCTCGGGCATCCGCCTCGGTTCGCCGGCGGCGACGTCGCGCGGCTTCGGCGTGGCCGAGTTCCGCCAGGTGGGCGAACTCATCGTGGAGACGCTGGACGGCCTCGCCCAGAATGGCGAGGAAGCAAACGGTGCCGTCGAGGCGGCCGTGAAGCAGCGCGTCCACGCGCTGACCGCACGCTTCCCGATCTACTGAGGGCGCTGATCGCGGCGGAGAGGGACGACGATGCGCTGCCCCTATTGCGGGTCCCTCGACACCCAGGTGAAGGACTCGCGCCCCACCGACGACCATTCCTCGATCCGCCGCCGCCGGGTGTGCCCGGACTGCGGCGGGCGGTTCACGACGTTCGAGCGGGTGCAGCTGCGCGAGCTCTACGTCGTCAAGCGGTCCGGCCGGCGCATCCCGTTCGACCGCGACAAGCTGGCCCGCTCCGTGGACGTGGCCTTGCGCAAGCGGCCGGTGGAGCCGGAGCGCGTCGAGCGGATGGTCAATGGCATTGTGCGCCAGCTCGAGAGCATGGGTGACGGCGACATCCCGAGCGCCACCATCGGGCAACTCGTCATGGAGGGGCTGAAGAACCTCGACGACGTGGCTTATGTCCGCTTCGCCTCGGTGTACCGCAACTTCCGCGAGGCGAAGGACTTCGAGGAGCTGATCGGCCAGCTGACCGCCGACGAGACGCCGGAGGCGGCGCCGGCCCGCGAGCGCGCTCCGGGCCGCGACGGCGGCTGATGGGCGGCCCCCGCGGCCCGGCCGGCGTGAGGCTATCGCCCGAGCGGCAGGCGCGGGTCGACGAGGCGATGATGGCGATGGCCCTCTCGCTGGCACGCCGCGGCCTCGGCAACACATGGCCCAACCCGGCGGTCGGCGCCGTCGTCTGGCACATGACCGAGAGCGGGCCGCGGATCGTCGGGCGAGGATTCACGCAGCCCGGAGGGCGCCCCCACGCCGAGACGGTGGCCCTCGCCCAGGCGGGGGAGCAGGCCCGCGGCGCCTCGATGGCGGTCACGCTCGAACCCTGCTCGCATCACGGCCGGACGCCGCCCTGCTGCGAGGCCGTGGTGGCGGCGGGCATCGCGCGGGTCGTGTCCGCCATCGAGGATCCCGACCCGCGCGTGAACGGGCGAGGGCATATCTTTCTGCGCGCGCAGGGCGTGGAGGTCACCGTCGGCACGCTGGCGCGCGAGGCCCGGCGGGTGAACCAGGGGTTCATCCGCAAGGTGGTGGACAACCGCCCGATGGTGACCGTGAAGCTCGCCCGGACGGCTGACGGCTTCGCCGCGGCGGCGGGCCCGGAGCGCCTGATGATCACGGGCAGGGCCGCCGCTGCGAAGGTCCACAAGATGCGGGCCCGTCACGATGCGATCATGGTCGGCATCGGGACCGTGCTCGCCGACGACCCGCTCCTGACATGCCGCATGACCGGGTTGTCGCACCGTTCGCCGGTGCGTGTCGTTCTCGACCCGTCGCTTCGCATCCGACCCGACGCCCGGATCGTGTCGGGCGAGGGCGGTCCGGCCACGTGGATCATCGCGGCCGACGACGCGCCGTGGGGCGTCGAGCAGGGGCTCGCGGCCTTCGGCGTCCCGGTCGACCGCGTCCGTCGCGCGCCGGGCGGCGTCGATCTCCGGGCGGCGCTCGCGGCGCTCGCCCGGCGTGGCATCACCCGCGTGTTCTGCGAGGGCGGGCCACGGCTCGCCGACGCGCTTGCCGCCGACGGCCTCGTGGACGATGTCGTGCTGCTCACCGGTCCCCGCCGGCTGGACGGTCCGGGCCTGCCCGCCGCAGGGCCGTCGCTGCAACGTCTGATGGACGACCGCGCCCAGTTCGAGGCGCTGCCGCCCCGTATGCTCGGGGGGGACGAGATGCGCTGCTTCAGGAGGATCATCTGATGTTCACCGGCATCGTCACCGACGTCGGCACGGTCGTTGCCGTCAACGACGTCCACGCCTCGCTGCGGCACCTGCGGATCGAGGCGTCCTACGATCCGGCGACGCTCGTTCTCGGTGCATCCATGGCGTGTTCCGGCCCCTGTCTCACCATCGTGGGTTTCGGCCCGCGCGAGGGCGGAGGCTGCTGGTTCGAGGTCGACGCGGCGGCCGAAACGCTCGCCCGCACCACCGTCGGCACCTGGCAGCCGGGCACGCGGGTGAACCTCGAGCGCCCGCTGCGCATCGGCGACGAGCTCGGCGGCCATCTCGTCTCCGGCCATGTCGATGCGGTGGCGACCATCGTCGCGCGCGACGACGTGACGGGGGAGGGGCCGTGGGGCGCGACGGCGCGGTTCACGATCCGGGTGCCGGGCGAACTCGCGCCGTTCATCGCGGAAAAGGGATCGGTCAGCCTCGATGGGACGTCGCTCACCGTGAACACCGTGGAACGCGATCTCTTCACGGTCTTTCTCATCCCGCACACCCTGTCCGCGACGACGTGGGGGACCGCCCGCACCGGCGACCGGATCAATCTCGAGGTCGACCAGATGGCCCGCTACGCCGCACGGCTTGCGGAAGCGCGCCAGCAGGGCTACTCACCCTTTTCACGCAGCGCTTCCGACGATTGAGACCGAGACACCGATGGCCGCACCCCGTTTCGCCAGGGCGACCCACGACGGCATCCCGACGCACGGGCGCGTCCTGGTCGTCGAGGCGCGCTTCTACGACGACATCGCTGACGAACTGCTGGCCGGCGCCAAGGCGGTCCTGGAGGCCGAGAAGGCGCATTTCGACGTCATCACGGTGCCCGGAGCGCTGGAAATTCCCGCCGCAGTGGCGATCGCGCTCGACGCGGCGGAGGCGCACGGCGAGCCCTACGACGCGGTCGTCACCCTGGGCTGCGTGATCCGCGGCGAGACGGGGCACTACGACATCGTCGCCGGGGAGAGCGCTCGGGCGCTCATGGACCTCGCCGTGGCGCGCCGGATGCCGCTCGGCAACGGCATCCTCACCGTCGACACCGAGGCGCAGGCCTGGGCGCGCGCCCGCGTCGGCGAGATGAACAAGGGCGGCGGCGCCGCGGAGGCGGCGCTGGCGGTGCTGCGCATCAAGCGCCGCGTCGCGGCCGGGAAGGTCTGAGCATGTCCAAACGCGAGAAGCGTGCCGCCGCGAGGCTCGCGGCGGTGCAGGCGCTTTACGAGATGGAGATCTCCGGCAAGCCCGTGAACGAGGCGATGGCGGAGTTCGAGGCCCATTGGATCGGCCGCGAGATCGATGGGGTCGCGTTCAAGGAGGCGGATGCGCCGTTCTTCCGCGATCTCGTCGGCGGCGTGGTGCAGGAGCAGGTCCTCATCGACCGCCGGGTCGACGAGGCGCTGGCCAAGGGCTGGCCGCTGAAGCGCATCGAGGCGGTGCTGCGCGCCATCCTGCGCTGTGGCGGCTACGAACTGCTGCGCCGGGCCGACGTCCCCGCCCGGGTCGTGATTACCGAGTACGTCGACGTGACGCACGCATTCTATGCCGGCGAGGAGCCGGGAATGGTCAACGCCGTGCTCGACTCGATCGCCCGCGAGGCCCGTGCGGCCGAGCTGGGGCCCCGCGCCGGCTGACGCGGGACGCGCGATGGCCCGGGCCTCGTCCGCATCGCCCTCCCGCCCCTCCGAGGACGACCTCATCGCGCGCCACTTCGCGCCTCTGGCGGGCCCCGCGGGGCTCGGCCTGCGCGACGATGCCGCGTGCCTCGCCATGGAGGCAGGGCACGATCTGGTGCTCACGGCCGACGCCGTCGTGGCGGGGGTGCACTTCTTTCCGGACGACCCTGCCGATGCGATCGGGTGGAAGGCGCTGGCCGTGAACCTCTCGGACCTCGCGGCGAAGGGAGCCGACCCGGTCGGCTTCCTCCTGACGCTGGCGCTCCCTCCGGACTGGGACGACCCCTGGCTGGCGGCTTTTTCGGCGGGGCTGGGCGCCTGTGCCCGCGCCGGCGGCTGCCCTCTGCTCGGGGGCGATACCGTCAAGACGCCGGGCCCGCTGACGCTCTCGATCACGGCGCTCGGTCGGGTGCCGGCAGGGCGCATGGTACCGCGGACCGGCGCGCGGCCGGGGGATCGGCTCGTCGTCACCGGCACGATCGGCGATGCCGCGCTCGGCCTGAAGCTGCGGCTGGAGCCCGGCCTCGGCTGGGCGACGGGCGACCACCGCGCTCACCTGCTCGACCGCTATCTTCGGCCGCAACCCCGCCATGCGCTTGCCGCGGCGCTGCGGACCCATGCAACGGCCGGTATGGACGTCTCGGATGGCCTGGTCGGCGATCTCACCAAGATGATGCGCGTGTCCGGGACGTCGGCCACGGTGCATCTGGAACGCGTTCCCCTCTCGCCCGCGGCGCTTGCGGCCGTTTCCGTCGAGCCCAAGCTGCTGGAAGCCGCCGTGACAGGCGGTGACGACTACGAGGTCCTGGCCGCGGTGCCTCCCGCGGCAATGGCGGACCTCATGGCGGAAGCCGGCAGGCAGGGGGTGCGGCTGGCGGAGATCGGGACGGTGACACCGCTTGCCGAGGAGATGAATTTTCTCCACAAGGGGCGGCGCGTGGCCTTCGCCACCGGATCGTTCACCCACTTCTGAGGCGGCCGTGACGCAGACTTTCGATGGCGGCGACCGCCTCGCCCGGCGTAATGCCCTGATCCTCGCCATCGCGGGGGCTCTCGCAGGCGCCAACTCCACGGTGATCTTCGCCACCGGCGCTATCATGGGCGTCCAGCTGGCACCGGACCCGTCGCTGGCGACGCTGCCGATCTCCATCTTCGTCGTCGGCATGGCGGCGGCGACCCTGCCGACCGGTCGCATCTCCCGGCTCTACGGCCGCCGCACCGCCTTCATGCTAGGCACCGGCTGCGGGATGATGATGGGGCTGCTGGCGGGGCTGGCCGTGATCGGCGCCTCGTTCTGGCTGTTCTGCCTCGCGACCTTCTTCGGCGGCTGCTACGCCGCGGTGACCCAGTCCTACCGCTTCGCTGCGGCGGACACGGCCAGCGAAAGCTTCAAGCCCAAGGCGATCTCGTGGGTCATGGCGGGCGGCGTCGTCGCCGGCGTCGTGGGGCCGCAACTCGTCCAGCACACGATGGATGCCTGGCCGCCCTATACGTTCGCGGTCAGCTACGCGACCCAGGCCGTCGTCGCCCTCGTCGCCATGGCGATCGTGGCTCAGGTGAAGATCCCGCTGCCTCCCGAGCCCAAGGTGGGGGAAGGGCGGCCGCTGCGCGATATCGCCCTGCAGCCGCGATTCGTGTCCGCGGTGATCTGCGGCGTCGTCAGCTACGGGCTGATGAACCTGGTCATGACCTCGGCGCCGCTCGCGATGAAGATGTGCGGACACGCGATCAGCGACTCAAACCTCGCCATCCAGTGGCACGTGATCGCCATGTATGCCCCGGGCTTCTTCACCGGCTCGCTCATCGCGCGCTATGGGGCGCCAGCGGTGATCGCGGCGGGGCTTGCGCTGCTCGCGGCGGCGGGCGTCGTCGACATGGCCGGGACGACCGTGTCGCACTTCTGGATCGGACTGATCCTGCTCGGCGTCGGCTGGAACTTCGGCTTCGTCGGCGCCTCGGCGCTCGTGGCGCAGATGGCGGCGCCCTCGGAGCGCAACCGCGTGCAGGCCCTCAACGATTTCCTGATCTTCGGCACGATGGCGATCGGCTCGTTCTCGTCCGGCCAGATCCTGGCCCACTACGGCTGGTGGACGGTCAACGAGGTGGTGTTCCCGTTCGTCGCCATCGCCGCGGGTGCTCTTTTCTGGCACAGACGGCACGTCCGGCGCATGGCAGCTGCCGAATAACGTCCTGTCGGCGCGTTTTTCTCGGGCTTTTGGTCGAAGTCCCTACGGTTCCGTTTGCGTCCGCCGCCCAAGTTTGGCACTCCTGTGGCGCCTCTGAAGAGGGCGGGTACGAAACGAGTGGCGCGGGACCGCCGGGGGGCGGTCTCGATGCAGAACTGGGTTAGGGACGGAACATGATCTGGCTGATTATTCTCGGGGGGCTGCTCTCGGTCGCCTATGGCGCGTGGGCGATTGCCGACGTCAACAGTCGTGACGCGGGCACCCAGCGCATGCAGGAGATCGCGGCGGCGATCGCGGAGGGCGCACAGGCCTACCTCCGCCGTCAGTACACCACCATCGCCGGCGTGGGTGTCGTCCTCTTCGTCGTCATCGGCCTGCTGCTCGGCTGGGCCGTGGCCGTCGGCTTCCTGATCGGCGCCGTGCTGTCGGGCGCCGCGGGCTTCATCGGCATGAACGTTTCGGTGCGCGCCAACGTCCGCACCGCGCAGGCGGCCTCGCAGTCGCTGGCGGGCGGCCTCGACGTCGCCTTCAAGGCGGGCGCCGTGACCGGCATGCTGGTGGCGGGTCTCGCGCTCCTCGGCGTCGCCGTCTACTACTGGGTCCTCACCGGCCCGATGGGCCTGCAGCCCGCGAGCCGCGGCGTCATCGACGCGCTGGTCGCGCTCGGCTTCGGCGCCTCGCTGATCTCCATCTTCGCGCGTCTGGGCGGCGGCATCTTCACGAAGGGCGCCGACGTCGGCGCCGACCTCGTGGGCAAGGTCGAGGCCGGCATCCCCGAGGACGATCCGCGCAACCCGGCCACGATCGCCGACAACGTCGGCGACAACGTCGGCGACTGCGCCGGCATGGCGGCCGACCTGTTCGAGACCTACGCGGTGACCGTGGTCGCCACGATGGTGCTCGCGGCAATCTTCTTCGGCGGGCAGGCGGTCCTCGCCTCGACGATGCTCTATCCGCTCGCCATCTGCTCGGCCTGCATCCTGACCTCGATCGTCGGCACCTTCTTCGTGAAGCTGGGCGCCAACAACTCGATCATGGGCGCGCTGTACAAGGGCCTGTGGGCCACCTCGATCCTGTCCGTCGTCGGCCTCGGCCTCGCGACCTGGGCCACGGTCGGCTTCGGCACCATCGGCACGGTGGCCGGCCAGACGATCACCGGATCGGCTCTGTTCATCTGCGGCATCATCGGCCTCGTCGTGACGGGCCTGATCGTGTGGATCACCGAGTACTACACCGGCACGGGCAAGCGCCCGGTGGTCTCGATCGCCCAGGCGTCGGTCACCGGCCACGGCACCAACGTCATCCAGGGCCTCGCCGTCTCCCTCGAGTCGACGGCTCTGCCGGCGCTCGTCATCGTCGGCGGCATCCTGGCTACCTACCAGCTGGCCGGTCTCTTCGGCACCGCGATCGCCGTGACGTCGATGCTCGGCATCGCCGGCATGATCGTGGCGCTCGACGCCTTCGGCCCTGTCACCGACAACGCCGGCGGCATCGCCGAGATGTCGGGCCTGCCGAAGGAGGTCCGCCACTCGACCGACGCGCTCGACGCGGTCGGCAACACGACCAAGGCGGTGACCAAGGGCTACGCCATCGGTTCGGCCGGCCTCGGCGCCCTCGTGCTCTTCGCGGCCTACAGCTACGACCTGCAGTACTTCGCCACCGAGGCGAACAAGGCTGGCTCGACGCTCTATCCCTACTTCAAGGGCATGGGCACCGTGTCGTTCGACCTCTCCAACCCCTATGTCGTCGCCGGCCTGATCTTCGGCGGCCTCATTCCGTACCTCTTCGGCGGCATCGCCATGACGGCCGTGGGCCGTGCGGCTGGGTCGGTGGTGATGGAGGTTCGCCGGCAGTTCAAGGAAATGCCCGGCATCATGGAGGGCAAGCAGCGTCCGGACTACGGCCGGGCGGTCGACATGCTGACCCGCGCGGCGATCAAGGAGATGATCATCCCGTCGCTGCTGCCGGTTCTCGCCCCGATCGTCGCCTACTTCGGCGTGCTGCTGATCTCGGGCTCGAAGGCCTCCGCCTTCGCCGCGCTCGGCGCCTCGCTGCTCGGCGTGATCGTCAACGGCCTGTTCGTCGCCATCTCGATGACCTCGGGCGGCGGCGCGTGGGACAACGCGAAGAAGTCCTTCGAGGACGGCTTCGTCGACCGTGACGGCGTGAAGCACTACAAGGGCTCGGAGGCCCACAAGGCCTCCGTCACGGGCGACACCGTCGGCGACCCCTACAAGGACACCGCCGGCCCCGCCGTGAACCCGGCGATCAAGATCACGAACATCGTGGCCCTGCTGCTGCTCGCCGTGCTCGCGCACTCCTGAGCCGCTGCCACGCAGCCTTCAAACGAAGAGCCCCGCGGCGATGCCGCGGGGCTCTTTCTTTATATTGATGTCGGACGCCGGGGTCCGTTCCGGTCGGCGACGGCCCCAGCCGCCCTTCGGCGTCAGCTGCTGCCGAGGCCGGTGGCGTTCAGCATCTGCTTGAGCAGGGACAGCTCGGAGCCGCCCGTCGGGGTGGTGCGGCTGATGAAGTCGAACACCACGCCGTCCTGCAGGCCGTAGCTGGCGACGCGCTCGACCTTCATGTTCTTGTCGAAGTTCACCGCCATGACGCGCTGGTCGACGACCTGCGGGTTCTGGAACTTGAAGCGCTGCGACTTGATCTGGGTGATGTAGTACCAGGTCTGGTTGCCGACCGTGGACACGGTCGAGGGCGTGCCCATCGTCGACAGCACCTTCTCGGCCGGCGTGCCGGGCTTCAGTTCGCCCAGCGCGCGCTCGTCGGCGATGTAGCCGCTGACGATCGGCTCCGTCTGGCAGGCCGCGACCGCGAGCCCGGCGGCGACCGCCGCGGCGAGCCGCAGGGCCACCGCGCGGCCTGCGCCGGACCTGCGAATCCAGCGGCGGGTGCGGTCGGTCGGCGTCATGCGCGGTACTCCCTCGGCGTGGCTCCGGATTCGCGCGGTGGCGGGTTTCCGGATGGCGATCTCATCGAGTCGGAACGGGATTTTCCTTGCCCGGCCCACGGCGGATGCCGTAACCCGCCACCATGGCAAATGCAAGAATGGCGGGACCGGGCGCCTTGCCGCGTCGTGTCCGCCGCCGCTGGCGCGGCGGGCGGCCGCCCCTATATCAGGCGGCATCATGATCCTCGGTCTTTTCCGCCGCCGCGACCCCAACGCCGCCATCGTCGACGCGCTGTATCTCGCGCTGTCGGACGCCGCCCGCCGTCCCGCCTTCTACGCCCGCCTCGGCGTGCCCGACTCGGTGGAGGGGCGCTTCGACCTGCTCACCCTGCACGCGGTCCTGCTGCTGCGGCGCCTCAAGGCGTTGCCGCCGCCCGCTGGAGACCTTGCGCAGGATCTCGTCGACGCCATCTTCAAGCACTTCGACGCCGCGCTTCGTGAACTCGGGGTCGGCGACATCGTCGTCCCCAAGCGGATGAAGACGCTGGCCGGCGCGTTCTACGGGCGCGGCAAGGCCTACGAGGATGCGCTCGTCGCCGGCGACGATGCGGCCTTGCAGGAGGCGCTGTCGCGCAACCTCTACAATGGTCGTCCCGACCCTGCCGACGCACCGCGCCTGATGGCCGCCTATGTCCGGGACGCCGCCGCGGCGCTGGACATGGCCTCGTTCGACGATCTCGTCGCCGCCCGCCTGCCGTTTCCGCCGCCGCCCGTGCAGGAGGACGTGCCGTGACCGCATCCACGCCGCTCAGCCGGCCGCTCGTCGTCGATTCCATTCCGGCGGCGGGGCTCGACGTCTCGGTGGAGGCGAGCCCCGACGAGCGGGCCGCCCTGGCGCGTGACTTCGGGCTGGTGTCCATCGAGCGCCTTGCGGCAAGGCTCCATGTCGACCGCCGTGGGCGCGTCGTGCGGGTCACGGGAGACGTGGAGGCGGACGTGACGCAGACCTGCGTCGTCTCGCTGGAGCCGTTCCCGGCCCAGGTGCGGGAGGCCATCGACCTCCGGTTCCGCGAAACGGAAGGCATCGAGGACGAAGCGGCCGGGGAGGGCGGCGAGCACGAGGTGAAGCTCGACGATCCCGATCCGATCGTCGGCGGGCGCATCGACCTCGGCGAGGTGACCGCCGAGTTCGTGGCCCTGGGGCTCGATCCGTATCCCCGCAAGCCGGGTGTCGCCTTCGCGTGGACGGGGGAAGGGGACGGGGATCCCTCGCCGTTCGCGGCGCTCGCGCGGCTGAAGAAGGACGGTGACGCGTGACGGAGGGCCACTCGGGCCCCTGAATCCTGTTGCCTCGCCCGGCGCCTGAGCTATTGTCCGCGCTCCGCGGCGGGGCTCGGTTCCGGCCCGCCCACACGCTCGCCGAAGGCCCGAATCGCTGCCCATGACACGACCGGTGAGGATAGCGCTGGACGCCATGGGGGGAGACCACGGCCCGTCGGTCGTCATCCCCGGCGCGGCCCTCGCGCTGGAGCGGCATCCGGACAGCACGTTCCTCGTGTTCGGAAACGAGGCCCAGTGCCTCCCGCTTCTCGAGCAGCACCCCCGCTTGAAGGGCGTCACGACCTTCCATCACACCGAGGTCGCCGTCCGGATGGACGACAAGCCGAGCCAGGCGCTGCGGCAAGGCCGCCGGGTGTCGTCGATGTGGCGCAGCATCGAGGCGGTGAAGCGCGGCGAGGCAGACGTCGCCGTCTCCGCCGGCAACACCGGCGCCCTCATGGCCATGGCGAAGTTCTGCCTTCGCACCATGGCGCATGTCGACCGCCCGGCCATCGCCGCGATCTGGCCGACGACGCGGGGCGAGAGCATCGTCCTCGACGTCGGCGCCACCATCGGCGCGGACGCGCGCCACCTCGTCGACCTCGCCATCATGGGCTCGGCGATGGCGCGGATCGTCTTCGACATCGATCGGCCCACGGTCGGCCTGCTCAATGTCGGCGTCGAGGAGATCAAGGGCGTCGAGGAGGTGAAGACGGCGGGGCGGATGCTGCGCGAGCAGGAGTTCGCGCACCTGAGCTATGCCGGGTTCGTCGAGGGCGACGACATCGGCAAGGGCACCGTGGACGTGGTCGTCACCGAGGGGTTTGCCGGCAACATCGCGCTCAAGACCGCCGAGGGCACCGCCAAGCAGATCGCGGCCTACCTGCGGGCTGCCATGGGCCGTACGCTGATGGCCAAGATCGGCTATCTCCTCGCCAAGGGCGCCTTCGACGCCCTGCGGGACAAGATGGATCCGCGCAAGGTCAATGGCGGCGTTTTCCTCGGCCTCGACGGCATCGTCATCAAGAGCCACGGCGGCACGGACCCGACCGGCTTCGCCGCTGCCGTCGACCTCGGCTACGACATGGTGAAGCACGACCTTCTGGCGAAGATCCGCGACAGCCTCGACGCCAGTTTCCCCAGCGCGGTGCCGGCGCCGCCGGGAGAGGAGACCTCCGCGTGACGCTTCTCAGATCGGTTGTGATCGGGTGTGGGCACTCGTTGCCCGAGCGCCGGATGACCAACCAGGACCTCGCCAAGACCATCGACACCAGCGACGACTGGATCGTCGAGCGGACAGGCATCCGCGAGCGGCGCATCGCAGGGGAGGGCGAGACCACATCCGTGCTGGCGACTCGCGCCGCGCGTGCGGCCCTCGACGAGGCGGGCGTCGATGCGTCCACCGTCGACCTCGTCATCGTCGCAACGGCCACGCCCGATCTCACCTTCCCGGCGACGGCGACGCAGGTGCAGGCGGCGCTCGGCATCACCCGCGGGGCGGCGTTCGACCTGCAGGCGGTGTGCTCCGGCTTCGTCTATGCCTTGACCACCGCCGACAAGTTCCTGACGTCCGGGTCGCACAAGCGCGCCCTCGTGATCGGCGCGGAAACCTTTTCCCGCATCCTCGACTGGTCCGACCGCACCACCTGCGTGCTCTTCGGCGACGGCGCCGGCGCCGTCGTGCTCGACGCCCAGCCGGGACGCGGCACCATCGCCGACCGCGGCGTGCTGAGCACGCACCTGCGGGCCGACGGCCGCCACGTCGACAAGCTCTACGTGGACGGCGGCCCGTCCTCGACCAGGACCACCGGCCATCTGCGGATGGAAGGGCGCGAGGTGTTCCGCTACGCGGTCACGTTCCTCGCGGAGGTCATCGAGGACGCGTTCGCCGCCACGGGCCTGAAGGCGACCGACATCGACTGGTTCGTCCCCCACCAGGCGAACCGCCGCATCATCGAGGCCACCGCGAAGAAACTCGGCATCGATCCCGCGCGGGTCGTGATGACGGTCGGCGAGCACGGGAACACGTCTGCGGCGTCGATTCCGCTGGCTTTGTCTGCGGCCTGCGCTGACGGGCGCATCCGCAAGGGACAGCTGGTGCTGATCGAGGCGATGGGTGGCGGCTTCACGTGGGGGTCGGCGCTCATCCGGTGGTGAACCGGAGGCATCGTCGGGTCGACGAAGGCCTGCAGGGGCGTTGACCGGCTGCGCGTGGCGGAATAGCGTTTGTATCCTACTGAAATCCCGCGTTCTTTTTTGCGGGATGATCGGTTGCGGTCAGGGCGGCGGCTTTTGGGGGGCCTATGGCGGACAAGACCATCACTCGCGCGGAGCTGAGCGAGGCGGTGTACCAGCGAGTGGGTCTGTCGCGGACGGAGTCCGCGGCCCTGGTCGAACTGGTGCTCAAGGAGCTTTCCGACTGCTTGGCCAAGGGCGAGACGGTGAAGCTGTCGTCGTTCGGATCGTTCGTCGTGCGGTCCAAGGGCGAGCGCGTCGGCCGCAATCCCAAGACGGGCGTGGAAGTCCCGATTGAACCCAGGCGGGTGATGGTGTTCAAGCCATCCAATATCCTGAAGGCACGAATCAACGGTCTGGACGCCGCCGACGTGGAGGATTGATCCCGGCGCGTCCGCACCCCCACGGAGGGTCGGCATGGACAAGAGCCCGGACGCCTTTCGGACCATCAGCGAGGTCGCCGAGGATCTCGACCTTCCCCAGCACGTCCTCCGCTTCTGGGAGACGCGCTTCACCCAGATCCGGCCGCTGAAGCGTGGCGGCGGGCGCCGGTACTACCGTCCCGACGACGTCGACCTGCTGCGCGGCATCCGGCACCTGCTCTACGGGCAGGGCTACACCATCCGTGGCGTCCAGCGCATCCTGAAGGAACAGGGCGTGCGCTCGGTGCAGGCCTATGGCCGCGGCGAGATCGTCGCGCCGTCGCCGCCGCGCGACGCGGTCGGCTCGCGGGAGGAGGATGCGGCCGCCGCGGCCGCGTTCGAGCGCACGGGGTTCGACGAGGAGCCCGCGCTGCCGCTCGAGGTCCCCTCGGCGGAGCGCCCCTCCGGCTACGGTCTCAGCGAGGCGGAGATCGGGCGTCTCGAGGCGGCGCTCGCTGACCTGGTGGAGTGCCGGCGCATCCTGCAGGGCCTGCGCGGCACGGCCGGCATCGAGGACGAGGCGGCCTGAGCCGCCGCCCGCCGCCGCTCAGCCGACCTCGACCACCACACGCCCACGGATCTCGCCGGCCAGGATGCGCGGCGCCGTGGCGAGCACGTCGTCCAGACCGATCGTGGTGGTCATCGCGGCCAGCTTGCCGCGGTCGAGGTCCTTCGCGACCAGGGCCCAGGCCTCGAGCCGACGCGCCATCGGCGCCATCACGCTGTCGATGCCGAGCAGGGAGACCCCGCGCAGGATGAACGGGGCGACCGAGGACGGCAGGTCCATCCCCTGGGCCAGTCCGCATGCGGCGACCGCCCCGCCGTAGCGGGTCATGGACAGGACATTGGCGAGCGTGTGCGAGCCGACCGCGTCGACACCGGCGATCCAGCGCTCCTTGTTCAGGGGGCGGGCGGGGCCGGACAACTCGGCGCGATCGATGATCTCAGCGGCGCCGAGGCCGCGCAGGTAGTCAGCCTCGGCGGCGCGGCCGGTCGAGGCGATGACGTGCCAGCCGCGGGCCGCGAGCAGGGCGATGGCGACGGAGCCGACACCGCCGGCGGCGCCTGTCACCACGACGGGGCCCTGCGCGGGCGTGACCCCCGCCCGATCCAGCGCCAGCACGCTGAGAGCCGCGGTATATCCGGCGGTGCCCACAGCCATCGCCTCGGCGGCGGAGAGGCCGGCGGGCAGCGGCACGAGCCAGTCGCCCTTGACGCGGGCCCGCTGGCCGTAGCCGCCCCAGTGCGTCTCGCCGACGCCCCAGCCGTTCAGGACCACGGCGTCGCCGGCCTTCCAGGCCGGATGGGTGGAGCTTTCGACGACGCCGGCGAAATCGATGCCCGGAACCATGGGAAAGCGGCGGACGACGGGCGCCTTGCCCGTGATGGCGAGGCCGTCCTTGTAGTTCACCGTCGAGTGCGTGACCCGCACCGTGACGTCGCCGTCCATCAGCTCGGCGTCGTCCACCTCGCGCAGCGCCGCGCCGTAGCCGGCGTCGGTCTTGGTCACCACGATCGCCCTGAAGCCCATGATCGCCTCCCGTCCAGAGCCGGCGTTGTCGCCGATCCCGACGCAGTGGGCAAGACGTCAGGCGGCGGCCGGCTGAGCCCGCACCACAGGGACCTCGCGGATCGGCAGGTTGATCAGGGCAGAAGCGACCCCGAGCGCCGCGGCCAGCCACCAGACGACGAGGTAGGACCCCGACTGCTCGTAGAGGAGGCCGCCGAGGAAGACGCCGAGGAAGCCGCCCAGCTGATGGGAGAAGAAGGCGAAACCGTAGAGCATCGCGAGGTAGCGCGTGCCGAACATGGTGACCACGAGGCTCGACGTCGGCGGAATGGTCGACAGCCAGAGAAGGCCCATGGCGACGCCGAAGGCGATGGCGGTGGCCGGTGACGGCGGCAGAAGGATGAAGACGACGACGGCCACCGAGCGGCCGAAATAGATGGCCGACAGGATCCACCGGCGCGGCATGCGGTTGCTCAGCCAACCGGAGGCGATGGAGCCGACCGCGTTGGCGAGGCCGATCACCGCCAGCGTCCAGCCGCCGACCCAGGCCGGCATGCCGATGTCCTTCAGGTAGGCCGGCATGTGGGCGGTGATGAAGGCGAGCTGGAAGCCGCAGGTGAAGAAGCCGATGACGAGGAGGACGTAGCTGCGATGCCGGAACGCCTCGCCGAGGGCCTGTGCGATCGTCTGCTTCGGGGCCGATGCCGCGGCAGCGTTCGCACCGCCCGTCCCGCGGGTGGCGAGCGTCAGCGAGAGCGGGACGACGAGCAGCAGCGTCGCGGCGAAGACGAGGCTCGTCTCCTGCCAGCCGATCCGCTCGATGAGGAGGCTGCCGATGGGCGGGAAGAGGAACTGGCCGAGGGATCCCGCCGCCGTGCCCATGCCGAAGGACAGGCTCCGCCACTCCTCGGGCAGAAGCTTTCCGAACGCGGCCAGCACGAGGTTGAACGAGCATCCGGCGAGGCCGAAACCGACCAGCACGCCGGCGCCCAGGGTCATCAGCCCAGGAGTCGAGGCATAGGCCATCAGCGCCTGTCCCGCGGCGTAGAGAATGGCGCCCAGCGTGAGCATGCGCACCGTGCCGAACCGGTCGGCCATGGCGCCGGCAAAGGGCTGACCCACGCCCCAGAGCAGGTTCTGCACGGCGATGGCCAGCGAGAACACCTCGCGGCTCCAGCCGAACTCGGTCGACATGGGGATCTGGAAGAGCCCGACGGCGGCGCGTGGACCGAAGGTGATGAGGCCGGCGAGGCAGCCGCACAGCAGGATCACTTCGGGCGAGAAACGCGTGGCGCGGGAGGCGGCGGGCACGGAAGGCGTCGACATGGGGGACCTTGCAGGCGGGACGGATTGCGATCCTAGCAGGCGGCGCCGAACGGGATCAGCGCAACTTGCTGATGGGAGTGATGCGAAAAACGAATTCCAGCGTCAGGTCTTCGCCTGCGCCGCCATGATGAGGCAGGTGCTCGTGGCATGCGCCACCAGCCTGTCCCTCGCGTCGAGAAGCCGCGCCTCCGACGTGGCGATGCGGCCGCCGTGGTGGACGATCCGCGCCTCGGCCCGGACGGGTCCGGTGCCGGCGAGCAGGGGGCGGACGAAGTTCACCTTGAGGTCCACCGTCGTGTAGGCCTGCCCCGGCTCGAGCATGCTGTGCACGGCGCAGCCCAGCGCCGAGTCCAGGATCGTGCTGATCCAGCCGCCGTGGACGGTGCCGAGCGGATTGTAGAAGGCCTCGGCCGGCTCGCCCTCGAAGACGATGCGCCGCTTCTCCACCTCGGTGGCGCGGAACCCTCCGGTGACGCAGATCGGCGGCGCCGGGAGTTCGCCATCGAGCATGCCGCGAAGGAAGTCCAGTCCGCTGCGGCTGGTGAGTTCGGCCATCGGGACGACGCCGACCCGGATCGGAGCGGGTGCGCTGGGGGTCATGGAGCGGGCTCCTTGCTGCGAGTGGCTGTGTCGTCGCGATGGGACAGGTCGTCGGCCGCGCGGCGAAGCCGGGAGAGGCTGCGGCCGATGTCGCCGGCATCGGGAAGCGCCGCGGCGAAATCGTCCTGTGCCTTGCGCCAGAGGGGCAGGGCCTCGGCCAGCGCGGCGGCTCCCGCGGGCGTCAACCGGAAGCGCTTGGCCCGGCTGCCGCCCGCGGCGTCGCATTCGGCCACGAGGCCGTCCCGGGACAGGATGTCGAGGTTGCGCAGGAGCGTCGTGCGCTCCATCGCGAGGTCATCGGACAGGGCACGGAGACTGGACCAGCGGTCGAGCCGGATCGCCGCCAGCAGCGAGAGTTGCAGCACAGACCGGCCCGATGGCCGCAGAACGGCGTTGTAATGCCGTGTCACGGCCCGGGCGGCCATGTTCACCATGCGCGCGAAGCAGCGGGGCATGTCCGACGGCAGGTCGGCAGGCCAGGGCGGCTGTTCAGGGGAAGGTCGGGTCCAATTGGGCATGTGCAGATACACGTTGAACCTGACGTGCATCTACACCATCTGCAGGTCGGCCGCCAAGAGGTCGGGGAGGTCGCGGCGACGGCGCGGGGCTGGGTCGCGTGAGGCGCAGGGCAGGGAGCCCGACCTTTTCGCAGGGCGCCTCTTTTCAGAGCGGAGTGGGAACACTATAATCCTTATGCTCAAAGTGAGCATAAACCATCCGGCCGGTTTGCCCCGTCCGGATCTTCTCGTACCCCTCTTATGCTCAAAATGAGCATTATGGAGGTCCCGATGCCGGGTCTTTCGGTTTCTGGTTCCAACGCTGCCGTTTCGTCTCCGGTTCCCGCGATGACGCCGGCGCAGCTGCGCTACGGTCTGCTTCCCCGGCCGTCCCTGGAGTGGACGCCCGAGGTGGAGCGAGCCACCGCGCACCTGTACGAGAAGGTGAAGACGGTCATCCCGGCCGTCGAGTGGCCGTTCTTCGCGCCTTACGTGAAGGCGATCAACGAGCTCAAGGCGCAGCGTGGCGCCGTGATCCTGGCGCACAACTACCAGACGCCGGAGATCTTCCACTGCGTCGCCGACGTGGTGGGCGACAGCCTTCAACTCGCGCGCCTCGCCACGAGGACCGACGCGGACATCATCGTCCAGTGCGGCGTGCACTTCATGGCCGAGACCTCGAAGCTGCTCAACCCGGACAAGACGGTCCTGATCCCCGACAGCCGCGCCGGCTGCTCGCTCGCCGCCTCGATCACGGGGGCCGACGTGCGCCTGCTGAAGCAGCGCTACCCGGGCGTCCCGGTCGTCACCTACGTCAACTCGTCCGCGGACGTGAAGGCGGAGACGGACATCTGCTGCACCTCCTCCAATGCGGTGAAGGTGGTGGAGAGCCTCGGCGTCGACCGCGTGATCTTCCTGCCCGACGAGTATCTCGGGAAGTACGTCGCGACTCAGACGAAGGTGAAGCTGATCCTCTGGAAGGGGCACTGCGAGGTGCATGAGCGCTTCACCGGCGCCGAGCTCAAGGCCTACCGTGACGCCGAGCCGGGCATCCAGATCATCGCGCACCCCGAGTGCCCGCCCGACGTGCTGGCCGAGGCGGACTTCACGGGCTCGACCGCGCACATGATCGACTGGGTGAAGACGCGCCAGCCGCGCCGCGTGGTGATGGTCACCGAGTGCTCGATGGCCGACAATGTCGCGGCCGAGGCCCCAAACGTCGAGTTCGTGCGCCCGTGCAACCTGTGCCCGCACATGAAGCGGATCACGCTGCCGAAGATCCTCGACAGCCTCCTGAACATGAAGGAGGAGGTCCTGATCGACCCGGCGATCGCCGAGCGGGCCCGCCTGCCCATCGAGCGGATGATCGCCCTCAAGGCGTGATCCTGCGGCCCGACGGGCCGCAGCGCAGGCCCGTGCCGGATGGCCCGGCACGGGTTCCTCTCAGCGGAGGGAGGATCGCGCCATGCGTTCTTCCGAGACCCACACGCCCGTTCTCGTCGTCGGCGGCGGGCTGGCCGGCCTGTTCTGCGCGCTGAAGCTGGCGCCGCGGCCCGTGACGGTGCTTGCCGCCGCGCCGATCGGCGAGGGGGCCTCCTCTGCGTGGGCGCAGGGCGGCATCGCGGCGGCCATCTCGGAGGGTGACAGCCCCGAGAAGCACACCGCCGACACGGTGGTGGCCGGGGCCGGCATCGTCGACGAGGCGGTCGTGCTCGGCATGGCGCGCGAGGCGGCGGCGCGGGTCGATGACCTGCTGGGCTTCGGTGTTCCCTTCGACAAGGACCTCGAGGGCCATCTCGTCCAGTCGCGCGAGGCCGCGCATTCCGAGCGGCGCATCGTGCGCGTGCGCGGCGACATGGCCGGCCGCGCCATCATGGAGGCGCTGGTCGCCGCCGTCAGGCGGACAGCGTCGATCACCGTGCTCGAGGACGAGGTCGCCGAGCGCCTTGCTGTCGTCGAGGGCCGTGTCGTCGGCGTCGTTGTGCGCGGCGAGGCCGGCAGGGCGGCATCGACGCGGGTGCTTCCCGCGTCCGCGGTCGTGCTCGCCACCGGCGGGGTCGGCCATCTCTACGCGGTCACCACCAACCCGCCACAGGCGAACGGTCACGGCGTCGCGCTGGCGGCCGAGGCGGGCGCCATCATCGCCGACGCGGAGTTCGTGCAGTTCCACCCGACGGCGCTCGATGTCGGCCGCGATCCGGCGCCGCTCGCCACCGAGGCGCTGCGCGGCGACGGCGCGACGCTGGTCGACCGCGAGGGCCGCCGCTTCATGGTGCCGCTTCACCCCGATGCGGAGCTCGCGCCGCGCGACATCGTCGCCCGCGGCGTGTTCGCCGCCGTCGCCGACGGCCGCGGCGCGTTCCTCGACTGCCGCGAGGCCGTGGGCGAGGAATTCGCGGAGCGCTTTCCGACCGTCTATGCGGCGTGCCGCGCTGCCGGCATCGACCCGGCACACGAGCCGATCCCCGTGGCGCCGGCCGAGCACTATCACATGGGCGGCGTCTGGACGGACGCGCGCGGGCGCACCACGGTCTCCGGGTTGTGGGCGGCGGGCGAGGTCGCCTCGACCGGCGTGCACGGCGCCAACCGGCTGGCGTCCAACTCGCTGCTGGAGGCGGTGGTCTTCGCGGCGCGGATCGCCGACGACATTGCGACGACACCCCTGCCGGTTCCGCCGAAGTCCGAGACTCTTCAGGGCTTTGCGGTGATCGGCTCGGGATCCGATTCAGCCGACGCGGACGCCGTGCGCCGCCTGCGCTCCGTCATGTCCGGCAAGGTCGGCGTGATCCGGGACGGCGAAGGCCTCGCCGAGGCGTGCCGGGAGATCGCGACCATCAGGGGCGCCGCCACCGCGCCCGGGTTGCGGAACATGGCGACGACCGCGCTCGTCATTGCCGCCGCGGCGCTCGTGCGGCGGGAGAGCCGGGGCGGGCACTACCGCTCCGACTATCCCGCGGCCGACCCGGCGCAGGCGCGCCGGTCGCGGCTGACGCTGGCCGACGTCGAGCGGATCGTCGAGGGGCTCTCGCCGCCGCTGCGGCGGGCGAACGGCTGCTGAGGACGCGGACATGGCGCAGGGCACCGAGGGCCGCACGACGGCCGGCTTCATCAATCCGCTGCTGATCGGGGAGGCGGTCCGCCGCGCGCTCGACGAGGACCTCGGGCGCGCCGGCGACATCACGACGCTGGCGACCATTCCCGCGTCCGCCACGGCCGAGGCGGTGATCGCCACGCGCAAGCCCGGTGTCGTGGCGGGCCTCCCGGTCGCGGCGGCCGCCTTCGCGGCCTTCGACCCCACGGTGCGTTTCGATCCGGACAGGACCGACGGGGACCGGCTCGCCCCCGGCGACGTCGTCGCCCGGATTTCGGGGCCGGCGCGGTCGGTCCTGTCGGCGGAGCGCGTTGCGCTCAACTTCCTGGGGCGAATGTCCGGCATCGCCACCCTGACCCATGCCTTCGCGCAGGCCGTGGCCCACACGAACGCCCGCATCGTCTGCACCCGCAAGACGACGCCGACGCTGCGCGCCTTCGAGAAGTACGCCGTGCGCTGCGGCGGCGGGTCGAACCACCGCTACGGCCTCGACGACGCCGTTTTGATCAAGGACAACCACATCGCGGTGGCGGGCGGGATCGGCCCGGCGCTGCGGGCGGCCAAGGGCGCGGTCGGCCACCTCGTGAAGATCGAGATCGAGGTCGACACGCTGGACCAGCTCGACGAGGTTCTCGCCGAGGGGGCCGACGTCGTCCTGCTCGACAACATGGGGCCGGACCTGCTGCGCGAGGCGGTGCGGCGGGTTGCGGGCCGAATGGCCACCGAAGCCTCGGGAGGCGTGAACCTCCAGACGGTCGCCGCCATCGCCGAGACGGGCGTCGACATGATCTCCGTGGGGGCGCTGACGCACTCGGCGCCGGTGCTGGACCTCGGTCTCGACGTCGACATCCGCCGCTGACGCCCCATTTGTGCCGGAACCCGGACCGTATGGTGGTCGTTCCCGGGCCGGCGGCGCTCGAGCCGCGCATTTTTGGCAGAACCAAGGCCCCAGTCCCGTCGATTTGGCCAATTGCCTTTTGCTTCGCCGTAGGCAATGGGAGGCCACGCTGGCGCGACAACTCAGGATGAGGACGTGCGGATGACGAAGTGGGTCTACACCTTCGGCGACGGATCGGCGGAAGGCCAGGCGGGAATGCGCGAGCTTCTCGGCGGCAAGGGCGCCAATCTGGCCGAGATGAGCAATCTGGGCCTGCCCGTCCCCCCCGGCTTCACCATTTCGACCGAAGTCTGCACCTTCTACTACGCGAACGGCCAGACCTATCCGGCCGATCTCGCCGCGCAGGTGGAGGCGGCGCTGGGCCATGTCGGCCGGCTGGCCGGCAAGACCTTCGGCGATCCCGCCAACCCGCTGCTCGTGTCCGTGCGCTCCGGCGCCCGCGCCTCGATGCCGGGCATGATGGACACGGTCCTCAACCTCGGCCTGAACGACGTCACGGTCGAGGCGCTGGCGACCGGTGCCGGCGATGCCCGCTTCGCCTACGACAGCTACCGCCGCTTCATCCAGATGTACTCGGACGTCGTGCTCGGCGTGGAGCACCACCACTTCGAGGACATTCTGGAGGAATACAAGGAGCGCAAGGGCTACGCGCTCGACACCGACCTCTCCGCCGACGACTGGAAGCACCTCGTCGGCAAGTACAAGGCGACGGTGCAGCAGGAGCTCGGCAAGCCGTTCCCGCAGGATCCCAAGGACCAGCTCTGGGGCGCCATCGGCGCCGTGTTCGGCTCCTGGAACAGCAACCGCGCCATCAAGTACCGCGAGCTGAACGGCATTCCCGGCAGCTGGGGGACGGCGGTCAACGTGCAGGCCATGGTGTTCGGCAACCTGGGCGAGACCTCCGCCACGGGCGTCGCCTTCACCCGCAACCCGTCCACCGGCGCCAAGGAGCTCTATGGCGAGTTCCTGATCAACGCCCAGGGCGAGGACGTCGTCGCCGGCATCCGCACGCCGCAGGACATCACGGAGGTCGCCCGCATCGCGGCCGGATCGAACCGGCCGTCGCTCGAGAAGGCGATGCCGGAGGCTTATGCCGAGTTCATCCGCATCTGCGGCCTCCTCGAAAAGCACTACCGCGACGTGCAGGACGTCGAGTTCACCATCGAGCGCGGCAAGCTGTGGATGCTGCAGACCCGCAACGGCAAGCGGACCGCCAAGGCGGCGCTGCGCATCGCGGTAGACCTCGCCAACGAAGGCCTGATCACGCGGCAGGAGGCCGTCGGCCGCATCGAGCCGGCGTCCCTCGACCAGCTGCTGCACCCCACCATCGACCCGAAGGCCGAGCGGCGCGTCATTGCCACGGGCCTGCCTGCGTCCCCGGGCGCGGCGGGCGGCGAGGTCGTGTTCGACAGCGACGAGGCCGAGGCGGCGAAGGCCGCCGGCAGGAAGGTCATCCTCGTGCGCATCGAGACGAGCCCCGAGGACATCCACGGCATGCACGCGGCCGAGGGCATCCTGACGACGCGCGGCGGCATGACCTCGCACGCAGCAGTGGTCGCCCGCGGCATGGGCAAGCCCTGCGTGTCCGGTGCCGGGGGCCTGCGGGTCGATTACGCCACGCAGACCCTCACCGCGGCCGGCGTCACCGTGAAGAAGGGCGAGTGGATCACCATCGACGGCGGCACCGGGCAGGTGCTGCTCGGCGAGGTGAAGATGCTCGAGCCCGAGCTCTCCGGCGAGTTCGCCGCCCTGATGGAGTGGGCCGACGCGGCCCGGCGCATGAAGGTGCGCACCAATGCCGAGACGCCGCTCGACGCGCGGACCGCGCGCCAGTTCGGCGCCGAGGGCATCGGGCTTTGCCGCACCGAGCACATGTTCTTCGAAGGCGACCGCATCGTCGCCATGCGCGAGATGATCCTGGCCGACGATGAGGCCGGGCGCCGCGCCGCGCTCGCCAAGCTCCTGCCGATCCAGCGCGGCGACTTCGTCGAGCTGTTCACGATCATGAGCGGGCTGCCGGTCACGATCCGCCTGCTCGACCCGCCGCTGCACGAGTTCCTGCCGCACACGGACGAGGAAATCGCCGAGGTCGCGGCCGCGATGGGCGCGTCGGCCGAGAAGCTCAAGCGCCGGGCCTCCGAGTTGCACGAGTTCAACCCGATGCTCGGCTTCCGCGGCTGCCGCCTCGCGGTCGCCTATCCGGAGATCGCCGAGATGCAGGCGCGCGCCATCTTCGAGGCGGCCGTGCAGGCGGCGAAGGCCACGGGCAAACCGGTGATCCCGGAGGTCATGGTGCCTCTCGTCATGACCAAGCCGGAGCTCGACCTCGTGAAGGGCCGCATCGTCGCCATGGCCGAGGCGGTCGGCAAGGAGACGGGGCACGCGCTGGAGTACCAGGTCGGCACGATGATCGAGCTGCCGCGCGCCGCGCTGCGCGCCGCGGAGATCGCGCAGTCGGCGGAGTTCTTCTCGTTCGGCACGAACGACCTCACGCAGACGACGCTCGGCATCTCGCGCGACGACGCGGCCTCGTTCCTTGGCCCCTACACGGGCAAGGGCATCCTCCCGGCCGATCCCTTCGTCACGCTCGACGTCGAGGGCGTGGGCGAACTGGTGCGGATGGCGGCGGAGCGGGGCAAGGCGACCCGCCCCGACATCAAGCTCGGCATCTGCGGCGAGCATGGCGGTGATCCGGCCTCCATCGCCTTCTGCGAGAGCGCGGGCCTCGACTACGTGTCCTGCTCGCCTTACCGCGTGCCGATTGCGCGCCTTGCGGCCGCGCAGGCGGCGCTCGGGTTGAAGGCCGCCAGCTCCGCCTGAGGCGCTGAGACGCCTCCGACGCGGGATCGCACTGGACCTTGGCTGCGGCTGCTGTCTAATCACGGCAGCCGGAGCAGGAGAGGGTGCGGATGCCGCGTCTTTGGATCGTCTTCATCGCGGTGACCGTGTTGTCGGGGGCCGTCTCGGCCCTGATCACGGCCCGCTACCCCGCCGTCGAGACGTTCATGGTGCCGCCGTTCTGGTGGCCGCTGTTCGTTGCGCTGGTGCTCGAGATCTTCATGCGACCGAAGATCATCAACGGCGAACTGCCAGAGACGCCGATGGGCGTGCGCGCGTCTGCCGTGATCGGCGGCGCGCTGCTCTACCAGGCGATCCGCTTCATGATGCCGGCGGCCTGAGCGGGAGGGACGGATGAGCTTGGCAGTGAGGCGCGGGCGCGTCGAGAGGCCCGGGACGGCGATCTTCTACGAGGTGACGGGACAGGGCCCGCCCGTGATGTTCGCGCACGGGCTCGGCGGCAACCACCTCTCGTGGTGGCAGCAGGTGGCGGCGCTGCGCGGCCGCTACACCTGCATCGCCTTCGCGCACCGGGGCTTCAACCCGAGCCTGCCGGTCGCCGGCGGTCCCGACCCGCACGATTTCGCCGACGACGTCGCGGCACTGGCCGACGCGCTGTCTCTCGACCGCTTCGCCTTCGTCGGACAGTCCATGGGCGGATGGACGGGCATCGAGTTCGCCCTGAAGCATCCCGGCCGCCTGACGACGCTCGTGCTCTCAGCCACCTCCGGCATGATCGATCCACGCTCGCCGGCGGAAGTCGACCACGCGCGCCTCGACCGCTGGGAGGCCGAATCCACCGCCGCGGCGCGGGCCTGCATCGAGGCCGGCATTCACGTCGCCTGCGGCGCCCGGATGGCACGCGAGCAGCCGGCGATGCACCTTCTCTACCAGCAGGTGGACGGGCTGAGCCTCGGGCTCGACAAGGAACTGCTGCGCGCGCGCCTGTGGGAAAGCCGGACGCGCCCCGCCACCGACCTCGCCCGGATAGGCTGCCCGATCCTCTGGGTCACGGGCGACGAGGACATCGTGTTCCCTTCGCCGGCGGTTCCCGCCCTCATGCGCCACTGTCGGGACGCCACGCACCTCGCGCTGCCTGATACGGGACACTCCGGCTATTTCGAGCGACCGGCCGCCGTCAATGCGGCGCTCGAAGGGGTCCTGTCCCGCGGCTGAACACACGCCGCGGCAGCCCATTAACCGCGGCTCAACCTTACCGAGCGATAACGAGTTCAGGTGGTTTTCGACGCATCTCCGTCTCGCCACCGGTCGTCGCGGTCGTCGGGTGGGGTTGCGTCGGAATGGGTCGGTCCGGAGTGCGTTGGGCCTGTGCGACCGTCGCGCCGTGGGCGCTGGGGGCGTGCGTCCTGGTCTCGATCAGTGCCGACGCGGGGGTGGACGCCTCCGGCGGCTACCAGGTCGCCCCGATGCAGGCCGACGCCGTGGCGGAGGGGCTCATTCCCCGGCTGTCGGAGGTCCGCCTCGCCGTGGCGCCGCCGGCTGGCATCGCCGGAGCGGGCCTGATCCACACGGTTCGCCTGCCGACCTCGGAGCCGGACGTTCGCAGCATGGTGCCCGAGGTGAGGCCGCGCGCCGACCTCAAGGCCTCCGTCAACGGTTTCCCATCGGTCGACCGGACGCGGAAGGGCGATCCGGTGCTCGGCCTGCGCCCAACCCTGACGCGGGCCGTCCCCGAGACCGAGGGCGGGCGCCCGAGCCCCATCATCGCCCTCGATCCGTCCGTTCTGCCGGCGATGCCGCTGATGCCGATGGGCCCGGATACGCCAGGCCTCGAATCCGTCGAGCGGTTCGAGCCCGGCCCGGTCACCGATGCCACCACGCCGACCGCGCTGGCCAGCCAGAACTCGCCTGCGGCCGGAGCCTCCCAGCTCACCGCCGCCGCCCGCGCCAGCGGCACCTCGACTTCGGGCGTGGGATCCACGCCGACCGTCCCGCGCGCCGTGGCGCTGTCGTCCACGACGCCCGCGCCCATCGACGCCATCCCCGTCGAGATCGCGGCGGCGCCGGTCTCCGCCTCGGGCCTTGCGGCCCTGAAGGCCCGAGGCCCCATGAGCGTCGTGCCCAAGACCGACGAGGAGCGGCCGAGCTACGCGAGCCTCCTCGCGCCGGAGAGCCTCGAGAAGGAGCAGCGCTGCCTCGCCGAGGCGATCTACTTCGAGGCGCGCAGCGAGCCGGAGGAAGGGCAGGCGGCGGTCGCTCAGGTGGTGCTGAACCGGGTGAAGAGCGGGCTCTACCCCACCTCGGTCTGCGGCGTGGTCTACCAGAATCGCCACCGCCACCTCGCCTGCCAGTTCACCTTCGCCTGCGAGGGCAAGGCGCTGCGCGTGACGGAGCCGGAGGCGTGGCGCACGGCGGTCCGGATCGCGCACGAGGTGACGTACGGAAAGACGTATCTCTCCGACGTCGGGAACGCGACGCACTATCACGCCAACTACGTGCGGCCCTACTGGGCGAAGCGCCTGAAGAAGATGGACGTCATCGGCCGCCACATCTTCTACAAGCTCAAGCCCGGCCAGACCTGACCGGTCCCGGACCTCAGGTCCTGTTGCGCAGCGCGAGACCGAAACCGATCCAGCCGGCGCCGGCAAAGACGAGGTCGACGCCGAAGAACAGGCCGATCACGAACAGGCCTGAATAGGGCCACTGGGCCAGCACCATCACGCCGAGCAGCGTCGTCACGACGCCGGAGATCGCGACCCAGATCCAGGGTGTGCCCGTCTGCATCTGGAAGGCCAGGATGATCCGCATGATGCCGGAAGCGGCGAGCGCAGCGCCGATGACGAGCGTCATGACCACGGCGGCGGCCGGAGTCGCCGTGACGGTGAAGATGCCGGCCACGATGTAGAGCAGGCCGATCAGCACCTCGAGGATGAACTTGCCCCACGACTTGATCTGGAAGCCGTGGATGACCTCGATGATCCCCGACACGATCATCATCACCCCGGCGAAGATCACGACCGTGAAAGTCGCGAGCATCATGTTGCCGAGTGCGGCAAGCCCGCACAGCGTCAGCAGGACGCCGATGGCGACGATCCAGCCCCACTTGTCCCTCAGGACGGTGACGGCTTCGGTGACGTTCTCAGGGCGCAGTCCGCCCACCATGTTGGACATGGTTCTCTCCCCCATTGCGTCCCCGCGGGACGGTCCCCGGACCGGAGTGTGATCCCGCCGCCGGCCCGACGCAACCGATGCGGCTTATGGCATGTTGTCCTCGCGGCGCCGGTCCGGCGCCCACCCTCAGCAGGATAATCCCATGAGCCGCGCCTTCGTCCGGGAACAGGATGGCCCCGACCTCACCGAGGACCTGCCTGACCGCCCGGTGAGCCCGCACCCCAATCTCGTGACCGAGGCGGGTCTCGCCGCCATCGTTTCGGAGGCGGAGAAGGCCCGGGATGCCCTCGGCGAGGCGCGAGCCGCCGAGGACCGCGAGGCGGTGGCCCGCGCCCTGCGCGACCTGCGCTACTGGCAGCACCGCCAGTCCTCGGCCGAGGTCATGCCGCCGCCGCCGGACCGGTCCAGCGTTCACTTCGGCTCCACCGTGACGATCCTGCGCGAGGACGGGACGCGCCTGCGCTACCGGATCGTTGGCGAGGACGAAGCCGACCCGCCGCAGGGCACCCTTTCCTACGTCTCGCCGCTGGCGAGGGCCCTTCTGGGCCGCGTCGTCGGGGACGTCGTCGAGGCCGGCCGGCACGAGGCCGAGATCATCGAGATCGCCTGATCAGGCCGTGACGGCGGCGGCACGGTCGCCCTCGATCAGCGGGCGGGCCTTCACGAGCTCGGCGGCGGCGCAGTCGAGGAAGGCGCGGATTCGCGGGGAGGCGCGCAGGTCCGGGTGCGTCAGCAGCCAGAGCCCGGCCGAGAATTCCGGGTTCATGGGCGTCAGGCGCACGAGCGCCGGGCGCCGGTCCGCGATGAAGCAGGGCAGGGGACCGATGCCGATCCCCTCCTCGACCGCCTCGGCGAGGCCGAGCACGGTGTTGATCTTGATCGCCACCTTCTCCGGCGCCACGTGCTCGCGCACGTAGCGCGCGGCCTTCAGGTGTCCGAACTGGTCGCCGAGCGAGACCCAGCAGCGGCTGGCAAGCTCCGTCACGTCCTCGGATCCTCCCGCCGCCGCGGTCGGGAAGTCGCTCCGCCGGCCGTAGATGGCCCATGCGAGGGAGGCGACCCGTCGGCCGACGAGCGTCTCCGGCGGGTTGTCCGTGGCGCGGACGGCGATGTCGGCATCCCGCTTGGAGAGGTTCAGCGCCTGGTTGGAGAGCACCATGTCGACGCGGATGTCGGGGTACTGCGCGCGGAAGGCCGCCAGCACCGGCATTAGCAGATGCACGAGCAGCGTGTCGTTGGTCGTCACCCGAACCTCGCCGGAGGGCGTGAGCGCCTTCCCCGCGAGTTTCCGCGTGAAGGCGGTGACGTCGCGCTCCATCCGCTCCGCCAGCGCGACCATCTCCTCGCCCGCCGGGGTGAGGCCGTAGCCGGTCCGATGGCGCTCGAAGACGGGGGCGCCCAGGCGCTTCTCGATCTCGCCCAGCCGGCGGAAGACGGTGGAGTGGTTGACGCCCAGGGTCTCCGCCGCGCCGGTCAGGGAGCGGCTGTCGGCCACCGCCTTGACCAGCCGGAAGTCGTCCCACGCCATCCTGTCCATTGCACCCTCGCAAAAAATTCTCTGCATAGAGATAGCTGGAATTGCGCCAAAGAAAAGATCAGCTTCCGATCATCGCCAACGCGGTCCCACCGGACCTTGAACCCGGAGCCGAACCATGATCGACACCCGCACCGCCCCCTACGGCCTTTTCCTCCTGCGCGTCGCGCTCGGCGTGATGTTCATCGCCCATGCCCTGCTGAAGTACGTCGTCTTCACGATGCCGGGCTTCGCCGGCTTCCTCGGCCAGATCGGCTATCCGGCCGCGCTCGCCTGGCCGATCTTCCTCGCGGAACTGGTCGGCGGCATCCTGCTCGTCCTCGGCGTTTGGTCTCGCGCCGTCGCGCTGGCCCTCGCGCCGGTGCTGATCGGCGCCATGCTCGTCCACGCCGGCAATGGCTGGCTGTTCACCAACGCCAATGGCGGCTGGGAATACCCCCTGTTCCTCGTGGTCGCGGGCCTGACGATCGTGCTCGGCGGCGACGGCGCCTTCGCGCTGAAGCCCACCCCGGCGTTCGGGACGGCAGAGCGCCTTCAGCCCCGCACGGCCTGAAGTCTGTACGACGAAACAATGCCAGGGCCCCGGTTCCGCCGGGGCCTTTTTCGCGTGCCGGTCAGCGCGGCGCGGCGGCGCGCCGGAGGCGGTCGTTGATCGCCTCGCCGAGGCCGTCGACGGGCACCGGCATCACCGCGATCGTCGTGCAACCGGTTGCATCGAGCATTCTCAGCGCGCCGAAGAGGTTGGCGGCGGCCTCCACCACGTCTCCCGACGGGCTCAGGTTGACGGAGGGCTGGCCCGCAAACCCGGCGGGCGCCGTCGGCCCGAACAGCAGGACGGCCTCGTCCGCCAACACCGACGTCGCCGTGAGCCGAACCCGCGCGCGGGGCGCGTAGTGGGACTCCAGCATGCCGGGGGCGAGCGGTGCGTCCGGTGCGGAACGGGCCGGGGTGTCCAGGCTGCAACCTGCCACTTCCTCCAGCGACTCCCGGGGAATACCCCCGGGGCGCAACAGGAGTGGGCCGTCGGCAAGGCAGGAGACGATGGTCGATTCGACCCCGACCCGCGTCGCGCCCCCGTCGAGGACGGCGTCGATGCGGCCGTCGAGGTCTTCCAGCACGTGCCGCGCCGTGGTGGGGCTGACGCGGCCGGAGCGATTGGCGGACGGGGCGGCGACGGGCCGGCCCACGGCCGCGAGGAGTTGCCGGGCCACCGGGTGGTCGGGAACGCGCAGGCCGACGCTGTCCAGGCCGGCGGTGACGAGGTCGCAGACGCCACTTTCCGCCCGCCGAGGGACGACGAGCGTCAGCGGCCCGGGCCAGAAGACCCTCGCCAGTGCGGTCGCGGTCGCGTCGAAGACGCCGTGCAGAAACGCCGTCTCCAGGTCCGGGACATGGGCGATGAGCGGGTTGAAGCTTGGACGGCCCTTGGCGGCATAGAGCGCGGCGACGGCGCGGGCATTGGTCGCGTCTGCGCCGAGGCCGTAGACCGTTTCGGTGGGAAAGGCCACGAGCCCGCCCTCGCGCAGCAGCGCGGCGGCCTGCGCGATGCCGTCGGCATCGGCGGCGAGCAGCCGGGTCTGGCGCTGCGGCGCGCTGTCGCGATCCTTGTCGGGCACGGGGGCCTGTCCCTCGAAATGGGTTGGGGGGTGCCTATCACCGCGCTAGTCTGCGCGGAAGAGGCCGCCCCTGACTCGGGCGGCGCGGAGGAGACCGATGACGTACGACCCGCCCGTCGAGGACATGCTCTTCACGCTGCGCGAGGTCGCCGGCCTCGACCGCCTGATCGCCGATGGCCTCGCACCCGAGCTCGAGGACGGCATGGCCGACGCCATTCTCGGCGAGGCGGCGAAGTTCGCCGCTGACGTGCTGGCGCCGCTCAACCGCGTCGGCGACAAGGTGGGCTCCGTCTTCAGGGACGGCGCGGTGACGACCCCGCCGGGCTGGCGCGAGGCCTACACGTCATGGACCGCGGCGGGCTGGAACGGGCTCACGGCCGACCCGGCCTTCGGCGGCCAGGGCCTCCCGCATCTCGTGCAGGCGGCCTGCTCGGAGATGTGGAACGCCGCCGCCTTCGCGTTCGCGCTCGGGCCGCTGCTGACGGCGGGCGCCATCGAGGCGCTGTCGACGCACGGCTCGCCAGATCTGCAGCGTGTCTACCTGCCGAAGCTCGTCTCCGGCGAGTGGACCGGCACGATGAACCTCACGGAGCCGCAGGCGGGTTCCGACCTCAACGCGCTGCGGACACGGGCCGAACGCGCCGGCGACGGCACCTACCGCATCTTCGGCCAGAAGATCTTCATCACCTACGGCGAGCACGACCTCACGGACAACATTCTCCATCTCGTGCTGGCGCGGCTTCCCGATGCGCCGCCGGGGACGCGCGGCATCTCGCTGTTCCTCGTGCCGAAGGTGCTTGTGAACCCGGACGGGACGCTCGGGGCGCGCAACGACGTGCGCTGCCACTCGGTCGAGCACAAGATGGGCATCCACGCGTCGCCCACCTGCACGATGATCTACGGCGACGCCGGCGGCGCGGTGGGCTACCTGATCGGCGCCGAGAACCGAGGCCTCGCCTGCATGTTCACGATGATGAACGCCGCGCGCCTCGGCGTGGGGCTCGAGGGCGTCGCCATCGCGGAACGGGCCTACCAGCAGGCGCTCGCCTTCGCCTCGGAGCGGCGGCAGGGGCGCGCGCCCGGCGCGACCGGCGAGGGCATGAGCGCCATCATCGACCATCCGGACGTGCGGCGCATGCTGCTCGTGATGCGGGCGCAGACGCGGGCCGCGCGCGCCATCTGCTACATGACCGCGGAGGCGCTCGACCGGGCGCACCGCGAGACCGATCCCGACCGCCGCAAGGCCTGGGCAGACCGCGCGGCGCTGCTGACCCCGGTCGCCAAGGCCTATTCGACCGACATCGGCATCGAGGTGGCTTCGCTCGGCGTGCAGGTCCACGGCGGCATGGGCTACATCGAAGAGACGGGCGCGGCGCAGCACCTGCGCGATGCCCGGATCGCGGCGATCTACGAGGGCACCAACGGAATCCAGGCGATCGACCTCGTCACCCGGAAGCTGCCGCTCGGGGATGGCGCCGTCGTTGCCGACGCCATTGCGCGGATGCGGGAGACCGTTTCCGCCGTGGCGCAGCGCAACGCGCCGAGCTTCGGCCACACGGCGGTGCGCCTGCGGGACGCGGTCGACAGCCTCGAGCGGGCGACCCGGTGGATGCTCGAGGCGCTGGCCTCCGGCAGGGCAGCGGAGGCGCTGGCCGGGGCCACGGCCTACCTCAAGTTGTTCGGGTTGGCGCAGGGCGGCACGGCGCTGGCGCAGAAGGCGCTGGCGGCGCAGGCCTCGCTCGACGAGACGGCCGGTGACCGCGGGCACGCCGCGCGCGTGGTGACCGCGCGGTTCTTCGCCGAGCATGTCGCAAGCGAAGCACCGTCGCTCGAGCGCGCCATCGTCGAGGGAGCCGGCTCGGTCGAGGACGGGGCTGTCGTCTTCGCGGCATGAGCGACGCCATCGAGGACCAGGGCCAGGCGAAGCCCCTCGCCGGCAAGATCTGCGTCGTCGCCGGCGCGTCGCGAGGCCTCGGCCGGGGTATCGCGCTCGGGCTCGCGGAGGCGGGCGCGACGGTGGTCTGCAGCGGTCGCTCCAGCCGGTTCGGCACGAGGACCGACGGGCGCAGCGAGACCATCGAGGATACGGCCGAGGCTGTCGAGGCGCTGGGCGGCGTCGGCCACGCCTATCTCTGCGACCACACGGACACCCGCTCGCTGCACGACTTCGCGGCGTGGACGCTGCGCCGGCTGGGACCGCCGGATGTGGTCGCCTGCGCGGTCTGGGGCGGCAACGAGGGCTTCGATGGCGAGGTCTATCCTGACGGCTCCCGTTTCGGGACGCCGTTCTGGCAGCGACCGCTGACGCCCTTCGACACGGCGATCCGGACCGGCGGCTACGCCTTCCTTGCGACTGCGCGGGCCTTCGCCCCGCTGATGATCCCCTGCAAGGAGGGGTTGTTCGTCGCCGTCGGCTTCGACCCGGGCGAGACATACATCGGCGACGTCTTCTACGACCTCGGCAAGGCGACGATCCTGCGTTCCGCGCGGATCGTGGCGGAGGAACTGCGCCCGCACGGCATCGCCGCCGTGCACCTCACGCCCGGCTTCGTGCGCACCGAGCGCGTGCTCGACGCGGGCCACGGGACGCAGGCCACCCAGACGCCGCTCTACACCGGGCGGGCCGTGGCGGCGCTGGCCGCCGATCCCGCGATCCGCGACCGGACGGGAGCTTCGCTCTACGTCGCCGATCTGGCGCTGGAATACGGCTTCACCGACGAGGACGGGAGCCAGCCCGGCCGGTTCGAGTTGTCGTGAGCGGGCTGGCCTGCGGCCGCCGCAGAGAACCAAGGCTTGACGGGACGGCGCCCCCGTGGTGCACCGGTCCGGCCAACGGGACGCGTCCATGATCATCGTCTACTGCGTGCAAGCGACCGAGGACGCCGCCTGCCGTTTCGACCGGCGGGTGCTCGCCAGCGACGAGCCCATCCCTGCGGACGCCGTGTGGATCGACCTCGTCGATCCCACGAAGGAGGACGACCAGCGGGTCGAGCGGCATCTGGGAATCTCCATCCCGACGCGCGAGGACATGGCCGACATCGAGCCGTCCGAGCTGCTCTACCAGGAGAACGGCGCGCGCTACCTCACCGCCCGCGTGGTCCACCAGATCGACGTGGACCCCACCATCACCGGCATCTCGTTCATCCTGAAGGACCGGACGATGGTGACGGTGCGCTACGCCGACCCGAAGGCGTTCCAGATGTTCCAGACCCGCATCGCCCGCCCCGGCGGCTGCGAGGCGACGGCAGAGGCGATCCTGGCGGGCCTCTTCGAGACCATCATCGACCGGGCGGCGGACGTGCTGCAGGCCACGGCGGCGCGGCTCGACAGGCTTTCGGACCGGGTCTTCGAGGCCAAGACGGACCCTGGCACCCGCAACGCGGAGTTCCAGGACACCCTGCGCGAGCTCGGCCGGCACGGGGACGTGGTGTCGAAGATCCGCGAGAGCCTCGTGTCCATCGAGCGCGTGCTGCTGTTCGTGTCGGTCAGCTACCGCTCGGCCCGCGTGCCCATCGAGCTGCGCGAGCAGGTCCGCACGACGCTGCGCGACCTCCAGTCGATGGAGGAGCACGCGACCTTCCAGTCGCAGAAGATCCAGTTCCTGCTCGACGCCACGCTCGGCCTCGTCAACCTCGAGCAGAACAACATCATCAAGCTGTTCTCGGTCATGGCGGTGATCTTCATGCCGCCGACGCTGGTGGCGTCGATCTACGGCATGAACTTCAAGTTCATGCCGGAGCTCGACTGGCACTACGGCTACCCCATGGCCGTGGGCATCATGGTGATGGCGGGCCTGCTGCCCTACCTCTTCTTCCGCTGGAAGAAGTGGCTGTAGCCCGCTCGTCCGCCCGCCGATCCCGCCGGAGGACGCCATGTGCGGCCGCTTCGCCCTCACTGCCACGCCGCAGGACGTCAAGGCGCTGTTCGGCTACGTCGAGAGACCGAACTTCCCGCCGCGCGAGGCGATCGCGCCGACCGAGCCGATCGGCGTGGTGCTGGAGCAGGGCGGCGTGCGTCGCTTCGCGCTGATGCGCTGGGGATTCCTGCCCGGGTGGGTGAAGGATCCCGGCGACTTCCCGCTGCTCTTCAATGCGCGGGCCGAAACCCTTGCGGAGAAGGCCGCTTTCCGCGCCGCCGCGCGCCGCCGGCGCTGTCTCGTCCCGGCCAGCGGCTTCTTCGAGTGGCGCCGCAGCGGCGAGGGGCGGGCGATGACGCGCGAGCCCTTCTTCGTCTCCCGGTCGGACGGACGCCCGATGGCCATGGCCGGCGTCTGGGAGACGTGGGCCGGCGCGGACGGCAGCGAGATCGACACCGTCGCGGTCGTGACGACGGCGGCCAACGGCACGGTCGGCGCCATCCACGACCGCATGCCGGTGATCGTCGAACCGGCGGATTTCGGCGTCTGGCTGGACACGATGGCCGCGGACGACGGCGATGCGGCGCTCAGGCTGATGAAGCCCGCGCCCGACGACGCGGTGGTCGTCAGCGCCGTGGCGCGGCCGGGCGGCGCGCCGAGGCGCCCGGTGCCGAAGCCGCCGGCGCGCCCGAAGGACGATGCGCAGGGCTCGCTATTCTGACGACGGTCGTGTCGGTCGCTCAGCGCCCGCGGCGCTGGTTGGCCAGGATGAAGCCGATGACGGTCGCCACGGCGCGGTAGAGCTCCACCGGAATCTCGTCGTCGAGCGGCACCCGGGCGAGCGCCTCCGCGAGCAGCGGGTCCTCCTCGAGCGGGATGTCGTGCTCGCGGGCGATGTCGAGGATGCGCTCGGCGGTGGCGCCGCGGCCCTTGGCCGTGACGCGCGGGGCGCCCATGCGGTCGTACTCGAGCGCGACAGCGATCCTGCGGGGGTCGGGTGCGGCGGTCATGAGCGGGTGTCCAGCAGGTAGCCGGCCTGCCGGCCGCCGCGCGGCGGCGCGGCCGGGGCTCCGTGGAGCACTGCGACGTCCTCCACCGCGAAGGCGGCCTCGTCGAGGGTCCGCCGCAAGGCCGGCATGTCGTTGCGCAGGCGATCGGCGATCTCGGGGCGCTCGGCCCACAGTGTCACGCCGAGCCGGCCGGCGCCCAGCCGGACGCGGGCGTGGACGGGACCGGTCTCGCCGGTGTCGAGCGCGACATCGATGCTCCAGACGGGACCCTCGGCGGCCCCGGCATTGCCGCCTCCGTCCCGCGTCACGCGGAACTGGGCGAGCGAGGCCTCGCGGCCGTTGAGCAGGGGGACGTCGAGGACCCACGCCGCCGGCGGTTGCTGCGCGGGCTGCTGGGGTACGGGCGTGCTGCCCGGAGCCGTTGCCGGGGCCTCGCGCGGCAGCGAGGCGTACTGGGACAACTGGATGCGGTCGAGGGCCCCTTCCGTGGCCGACAGCAGGCGCTCCTTCATTTCGTCCGGCGGCAGGGCGGCGAAGCCGGGTGGGGACCGCTCCGGCGCGGGGGCGCGGGGCGGCATGTCGGCGCGGGGCACGGCGCCGGCCTGTCGGTCGGCGGCCGCTGCGTCGCTTGCGGTCGGACGCGCGTCGGGCGATCCGAAGGCGCGGGCGACGATCTGGCGGAGGGCGGCCGGCGGCAGGTCCAGGGCGTCCGGCGACTGCAGAGGCAGGGCGGGCTGCGGCGCTGCGGGTCGGGCCGGATCGGAGGGCGCGGCCGCGTTTGCTGCCGCTCCTGGCATGCCGGGCGCCACGCGGACCGGCTGCGTCGCCCCGTCCGCGGCCATTTCCGTGGTTCCCGCTGCTGCCGCAGGGTTGGCCGCGGCGGAGGAGGACGTGCCGGGGACGTTCGGGACCGACGCCGCGGCGGAAGACGGCGGGGCCGGTGTCCCCGGTTGGACGCTCTCGCCGCTCGCAAGCGCGGCGGCGGCCGTGCCCGGGGGTAATCCGCCCTGCAGGGATGACGGCTGCCAGCCCGACAAGGCGGCCCTGAGGGCGACCAGGGCCTGCTTGAGATCGGGAAGGACCGTTCCTGTCCGGGCCTGAGACGCCTCGCCGAAGATGCCCGAGCGCTGGATCGCTTGGCGCAGCGTCTCGGCGTCGAGAGGGGCCTCGGTCCTCAGGGCCTGGGACAGCACCTGCGTGGCGGCGTCGCGAACGGATGGCGGCAGCCCGCCGGACGCGTCGCCCAGTGCCGCCGCGAGGCGCGCCATCAGGACCGAGGCGGGCTGCTGGGTGGGGATTGCGGCCCGGGCCGCGGCCTGGGCGACGGCGAGGGCCTCGTCGGGGGCCGCTCCGGCAGAGGCGAGCCTCGCAGCGGCGGGATCGAGCCCTGCAAGAGGCTGGGACAGCGCGGCCGTCGCCGCCGCGCCCCGCGCGGTGAGGCCGAGGAAGGTGAGCGTCAGCTTGGCGCCGGTGTTCTCGATCAGGATGCGGGCCCGGTCGCCGACGGAGATCGGCTGCTCCACGGCGAGGTCGAGCGGGCCGTACGCCGTGTTGAAGCGGACGAGGCCGCCGTCGAGGATTGCTGCCGCGCGCGCCTCCACCACCTCGGCGGGGTTGCCGCTCTGGCCCGGCACGACGGCCGCCTTGGCGGCGGTGGGGGTGTTCGACCTGACGCCGTCGATGGGCATGGGACCTCCGCGGGTCCCGCCGGCGCCCGGCGCGCTGCAGTGGCCGGCGGCGGTTCCACCGTCCACGACGCCACAGAGGCGTTGACGATCGGTTAACCGATCCGACGCGGCGTCAAAGCACCTTGCCGGGATTGAGCGTGCCGCGGGGGTCAAGCACGGCCTTGATCGTGTGCATGAGCTCGAGCGCCACGGGGTCCTTCACCTGCTTCAGCAACTCCCGCTTGAGCTTGCCGATGCCGTGCTCGGCGGAGATCGAGCCGCCGGCGGCGACGGTGCGGCCGTGGACGAGGGCGTTCACCTCGTCCCAGCGGGCGAGGTAGGCCGCCTTGTCCGCCCCGACGGGCTGCGAGACGTTGTAGTGGAGGTTGCCGTCGCCCATGTGACCGAAAGGCAGGGGCCGGCAGCCGGGGACCAGTTCCAGCAGCGCCGCGTCGGTCTCGGCGATGAAGCGCGGCAGCGCGGCGATCGGGATCGAGATGTCGTGCTTGATCGACCCGCCCTCGTGACCCTGGCCTTCTGAGAGCGCCTCGCGCAGCCGCCACAGGGCGTTGCGCTGGTCGAGTGAGGACGCGACGACGGCGTCCTCGACCCAGCCCTTCTCGAAGGCGGTGCCGAGGATCGCCTCGCAGGTCGCCTCGAGGTCCTCGTCGCGCGGCGAGGACAGTTCCATCAGCACGTACCAGGCGTGGCGCTGGGCCAGCGGATCGCGGCAGCCGTGCATGTGGGTGACGACGATGTCGATGCCGAAGCGCGGCATCAACTCGAAGGTGGTGACGGAGGGGCCAGCCACCGCCTTGGCGTGCATGAGCAGCGCCAGCGCCTCCTCGGGCGACGGCAGACCAATGAGCGCGGTGACGACCGAGCGCGGCTGCGGGAAGAGCTTCAGGACGGCGGCGGTGATGACGCCGAGCGTGCCTTCGGAACCGATGAAGAGGTTCTTCAAGTCGTAGCCCGTGTTGTCCTTGCGCAGCTTGCCGAGCGTGTTCATGACCCGACCGTCGGCGAGCACGACCTCCAGTCCGAGCACGAGTTCGCGGGCGTTGCCGTAGGCGAGGACGGCGGTGCCGCCGGCATTGCTGCCGAGGTTGCCGCCGATGGTGCAGGTGCCCTCGGAAGCGAGCGACAGCGGGAACAGGCGGGCGGCGTCGCGCGCCGCCTCCTGCGCCCGCAGCAGCGTCACGCCGGCCTCGACCGTCATCGTGTCCGACGCGGGGTCGATCTCGCGGATGCGGTCCATCCGCACGAGGCTCAGGACGATCTCGCGCTCCCCGTCCTGCGGGACCTGCGCGCCCACGAGCCCCGTGTTGCCGCCCTGCGGGACGACCCGGTAGCCGCTCTCGTTGGCGAAACGGAGCACGTCGGCCACTTCCTGCACCGACCCGGGCTTCACGACCGCGAGCGCGATGCCCCGGTAGAGCCCGCGCCATTCCACGAGGAACGGCGCCTTGTCCTCGGGCGACGACAGCACGTACTTCGCGCCGACGATCGCCGCGAGGCGGTCGAGGCAGGCGGCGGGAGAAACGGAGGGGCGGCTGTCGGGCATCGGCGGTCCTGCGGGTCAGCGGAGGGTGCGGCGCACGCGTGTCTTCGGGGCCTTGCGGAAGACGCCCACGATCTCGACGTGGGCCGAGTGGAGGAACTGGTCGACCGGGGTCACCCGATAGACCTCGTAGCCGCCCGCGGCAAGGATCGCGGCGTCGCGGGCGAAGGTCCCGGCGTTGCAGGACACCGCGACGACGACGGGAACCGCGGAGGCGGCGAGCGTTCTGGCCTGCGCCTCGGCGCCGGCGCGGGGCGGGTCGAAGACCACGGCGTCGTAGGCGGCGAGTTCCGGACCGATGAGCGGCCGGCGGAAGAGGTCCCTCGTCTCGGTCGTGACCGGGCGCAAGCCTGGCGTGCCGCGTGCGGCGCGGTCGAGCGCCGCGAGGGCCGCCGCGTCGCTCTCGACGGCGTGTACGCGCGCTCCCGCCGCGAGCCGGAGCGCGAAGGGCCCGACGCCGGCGAAGAGGTCGGCGACGGCCTTCGCCTTTCCGACGCCCTCCACCACGAGGCGCCCGAGGACCTCCTCTCCGGCCGCGGTGGCCTGCAGGAAGCCACCGGGGGGCGGGACGAGGGCAGAGGGACCGACCCCCACCACCGGCGGACGTCGCTCGACGACGACATCGCCGTGGATGGAGAGGCGGGCAAGGTCGAGCCGAGCGGCGAGCGTCACCAGCGTCTCGCGCAGGCGCGGCGACGCCGGGCCATGGCCGCGGATGTCGACGTCGATGCCGCCGGAGGTGGCGGTCATCTGGATATCGAGGGGCTTGTTCGATCCCGCGAGCGCGCGGGCGAGTGCCGTGGCGGCCGACAGGGCGCCGTTGAGCGACGGGACGAGCAGCGGACAGGCCTCGACAGGCACGATGTCGTGGCTGCGCGCGGCCATGAAGCCGACGACGGCCCCGGCGCCCTCCCGGCGGGCGTGCAGCGTGACGCGCCGCCGGCCCTCGCCATGGGCCGGGATCATCGTCTCGACGGGGGCATCGACGCCGGCCTGCGCCAGCGCGGCAGAGACGAGCCCCTGCTTCCAGCCCGCGTAGAGCGGCCCGGCCATGTGCTGCGTGGCGCAACCGCCGCAGCGGCCGACGAGCGGGCAGGTCGGCTCGCGGCGCTCCGGCGAGGCGGTTTCGACCGCGACGAGGCGGCCGCGATCGCCAGAAACCTCGGCGAGAACGACCTCGCCCGGCAAGGCCCCGGCCACGAACACCGGCCCTGAGGCGGTCACGGCGATGCCGTCGCCGCGCTGGCCCAGGCGGTCGATCCGCAGGCGTTCCGCGGTCATTTCGGCGGTCATGAGGACGCTGTCCCTGGGCCAAGCGATCCCTTGTGGGCGGCGAGGAGGAACTCCTGGTTGCCGTCGCCGCCCTCGATGGGGGAGGGCATCAGCCCGTCGACCGTCCAGCCGAGCGTCTCCACGATGCGGCTCACTCCGGCGCAGGCCTCCTCGCGCACGGCGGCGTCGCGGACGATCCCCTTCTTCAGGTGCTGCCGGCCGACCTCGAACTGCGGCTTGACCAAAGCGACCATCACGGCCGCCGGTGCGGCGAGGGGGAGGACATGGGCTAGGACCGGCTGCAAGGGAATGAAGCTCACGTCGAAGGTGATGACATCGGGCGGCGTCCCCACCGTGGCGGGAGACAACGACCGCGCGTCCGTCTGCTCCATGAGACGCAGGCGGGGATGGCCGCGCAGCGAGGGGTGCATCTGGTCTCGGCCGACGTCAACGGCCGTCACGGTGCTCGCCCCGCGCGTCAGGAGCACGTGGGTGAAACCGCCGGTCGAGCCACCGACGTCGAGGCAGGCGCGACCCGCCGGATCGATTCCGAAACGGTCAAGCGCCGCCGCCAACTTGACGCCGCCACGCGACACCCAGGGGTGGGGCGGCTGCGCCACGACGGAGGCGTTGTCGGCGATGAGGGCGGAAGGCTTTGTCACGGGCCGGCCGTCGGCAAGCACGAGGCCGGCCGCGATGGCCTCCTGTGCCTTCGCCCGGCTCTCGAACAGGCCGCGCTCGACCAGCGCCACGTCGGCGCGCTTGCCGTTCATCGGAGGGTGGATCCGGGCACGAGAGCCATCATGCGCGTGGCCTAGGCCATCGCGCCGCATGCCGCAAGCGCCGGTCCAGCCGACTGCCGGGGTCGGCAGCCAGCCGTCAGGCGATGAGGCTGCGTCCGGCCTTGGCGCCGGCGGCATGACCCAGCGCACCCAGCACCTTGGAGACGATGCCCTTCGCGTCGAGGCCGGCGCGGGCATACATGCGCTCCGGCTTGTCGTGGTCGAGCCACGTGTCGGGCAGGACCATGCTGCGGACCCGCAGTCCTGCGTCGAGGGCGCCGGTCTCGGCGAGGTGCTGCATCACGAAGGAGCCGAACCCGCCGACGGAGCCTTCCTCCACCGTGACCAGCACCTCGTGCTCGCGGGCGAGGCGGTCGATCAGGTCGGTGTCGAGCGGCTTGGCGAAGCGGGCGTCCGCCACCGTCGTGGACAGGCCGCGGGCGGCCAGTTCCTCGGCGGCGAGCAGGCACTCGGCGAGCCGGGTCCCGAGCGAGAGAAGGGCGACGCGGGTGCCCTCGCGGACGATGCGGCCGCGGCCGATCTCCAGCGGCACGCCGACTGACGGCATCTCGACCCCGACGCCTTCGCCACGCGGATAGCGGAAGGCGATGGGGCCTTCTTCGTAGGCACGGGCGGTCGCGACCATGTGGACGAGCTCGGCTTCGTCGGAGGCCGCCATCACCACCATGTCCGGCAGGATGCCGAGATAGGCGACGTCGAACGAGCCCGCATGCGTCGGCCCATCGGCCCCCACGAGGCCGGCGCGGTCGATGGCGAAGCGCACCGGCAGCGACTGCAGCGCCACGTCGTGCACCACCTGGTCGTAGGCGCGCTGCAGGAAGGTCGAGTAGATCGCGCAGAACGGCTTGAAGCCTTCCGTCGCGAGTCCCGCGGCGAAGGTCACCGCGTGCTGCTCCGCGATGCCGACGTCGAACGTCCGCTTCGGGAACTCCTTGGCGAACAGATCGAGGCCGGTGCCCGACGGCATGGCCGCGGTGACGGCGACGATGCGGTCGTCGTTGCGGGCCTCGGCGATCAGCGCGTCGGCGAAGACGCGGGTATAGGCGGGGGCGTTGGCCTTGGGCTTCGCCTGCGCGCCGGTGATGACGTCGAAGGTGCTGACGCCGTGGTACTTGTCCGCCGAGGCCTCGGCCGGGGCGTAGCCCTTGCCCTTCTGCGTGACGACGTGGATCAGGATGGGACCGCTCGCCGTGTCGCGCGCGTTCTTGAGGATCGGCACAAGATGGTCGAGGTCGTGCCCGTCGATCGGGCCCACATAATAGAAGCCGAGTTCCTCGAAGAGCGTGCCGCCGGTGACGAAGCCGCGGGCGTGCTCGACGGCGCGGGTGATCGTGCGGTCGATGCGCTTGGGCAGGTAGTGGCCGGTGAACTGCTTGCCGATCTCGCGCAGCGTCATGTAGGTGCGCCCGGAGAGCAGGCGCGACAGGTAGGACGACATGGCGCCGACCGGCGGGGCGATCGACATGTCATTGTCGTTGAGGATGACGATCAGCTTGGAATCGAGCGCGCCGGCGTTGTTCATCGCCTCGTAGGCCATGCCGGCGGACATCGAACCGTCGCCGATGACGGCGATGACGTTGTTCGACTTGCCGTCGAGGTCGCGGGCGACGGCCATGCCGAGGCCCGCCGAGATCGACGTCGAGGAATGCGCGGCGCCGAAGGGGTCGTATTCGCTTTCCGCGCGCTTGGTGAAGCCGGAGAGGCCGCCGCCCTGCCGCAGGGTGCGGATGCGGTTGCGGCGCCCGGTCAGGATCTTGTGCGGATAGGCCTGGTGGCCCACGTCCCAGATCAGCCGGTCGCGGGGTGTGTCGAAGACGTGGTGGATGGCGACCGTCAGCTCGACGACGCCGAGACCGGCGCCGAGGTGGCCGCCGGTGACGGACACCGCGCTGATCGTCTCCGCCCGCAGTTCGTCGGCGAGCTGGCGCAGGGACGATTCCGGCAGAAGCCGGAGATCCTCGGGGGTTTCGACGGTGTCGAGGAGAGGGGTCGGGCTGGTCACGGCATCCGCCTGTCAACTAGAGCCGACACATGAAGTGTCAACCAAACTATACACTCGATTTCGCGCTTGGCCACCGTGGAGTTGGGCTCCCGTCCGAGCCTGCCCGAGGCGTCGAAGGACGCAAGCGCGACCTTCGGGGAAGCGTTCCGGACAGGACGGATCATGAGGCGGGACGGTCCACGTCGAGCGGTTCTGCGCCCCGGGGCTGGCCGTCCGCGCCGAGGGTGATCTTCTCGATGCGGGCCTCGGCCGAGCGAAGCAGCGTCTCGCAATGCGCCTTCAGCGCCTCGCCGCGGGCGAAGATCGTCAGCGATTCCTCGAGGGGCACGTCGCCGCGCTCGAGGCGCGTCACGATCGTCTCGAGCTCCGCCAGCGCCTTCTCGAAGGGCAGGGCGGCGATGTCGGCTGCGGCTGCGGCGTCGGTCACGGACATTCTCCTCGGTCGGCACGGTATATCGGTGCCGCCGCCGCGCGTGCAAGCGCGGCACGGTGGCATGCCTGCCCGAGCCTGACCGTGGGGCGCGGGTCAGACCGGGAGTGCGGTCGTCCGCTTCACGGTGCGCAGCGTGAGGGTCGACTGCACGCGCACCACGCCGGGAAGCGTCGTGAGCGCATTGCGGTGGATGCGCTCGAAGTCGGCGGTGTCCGCGAAGACGATGCGCAGCAGGTAGTCGGCCGTTCCGGCGAGGAGGTAGCACTCGAGGATCTCGGGGTGCCGGGCGACCGCCGCCTCGAATGCGTCCAGGCTGACACGGCCCTGCTGGTCGAGGGTCACGAACACGAACGCCGTGCCGGGCAGGCCGGCGGCCGCCTCGTCGAGCAGCATGACGGTGCCCTTCACCAACCCCGATTCCTCGAGGATCTTCACCCGCCGGAGGCAGGCCGAGGGCGACAGATGCACCCGTTCGGCGAGTTCCGCGTTGGTGATGCGGCCGTCCGTCTGCAGCAGCGTCAGGATGGCACGATCGCGCGCGTCGAGGTCGATTTTGTGCATGTCCTGCACCTTCAGCTGAACAGTACCGCAGGATATTCGAAGTTCTGCTCGGGACAAGCCCGGAATTGGCGAGAAATCCTCAGGCGAGCGGTGCAGACTGCGACGGAGGCCGGCCATGGCTTCGTTCGGACAGGGAGGTATTGATGCGCGTCGGGGTGCCGAAGGAGATCAAGAACCACGAGTACCGGGTGGGCCTCGTGCCCTCGTCCGTGGCGGAACTGGTGCACCACGGGCACGAGGTGCTGGTCGAGACCGGAGCGGGGCTCGGCTCCGGCATTGCCGACGCCGACTATGCCGCCGCGGGCGGGCGCATCGTCGCCGACGCCGATACCGTGTTCGCCGAGGCCGACCTCGTCGTGAAGGTGAAGGAGCCGCTAGCCTCAGAGCGCCGGAAGCTGCGCCGCGGACAGGTGCTGTTCACCTATCTCCACCTGGCCCCGGACGCCGAGCAGACGCAGGACCTCGTCGCGTCGGGCGCCACCTGCATCGCCTACGAGACAGTGACGTCCCCCAGCGGCGGCCTGCCCCTGCTGACCCCCATGTCGGAGGTCGCGGGCCGGCTTGCGCCTCAGGTCGGCGCGCACTGCCTCGAAAAGGCGGCCGGCGGGCGTGGCATCCTGCTCGGCGGCGTGCCGGGTGTCCCGGCGGCCGAGGTGATCGTGCTCGGCGGCGGCGTCTCGGGCACTCACGCGGCCACCATCGCGCTCGGCATGGGAGCCAATGTCACGGTCGTCGATCGCTCGGCCGACGTGCTGCGGCGCCTTGCCACCCAGTTCGGTACAGGCGTGCGGACGATCTTCTCGACCCGGGACGCGCTGCGCGAACTGGTGAAGCGCGCGGACCTCCTCATCGGCTGCGTGCTCATCCCCGGCGCGGCGGCGCCCAAGCTCGTCACCCGGGACATGCTGAAGACGATGAAGCCCGGCTCCGTGATCGTCGACGTCGCCATCGACCAGGGCGGCTGCTGCGAGACGTCGAAGGCGACGACGCACGCCGACCCGACCTACGTGGTCGACAACGTCGTGCACTACTGCGTCGCCAACATGCCGGGCGCGGTGGCGCGCACATCCACGTTCGCGCTCAACAACGTGACGCTGCCCTTCACGCTGGCGCTGGCGGACAAGGGCTGGCGCAAGGCGCTGGCGGACGACCGATACCTGCGCGACGGGCTCAACGTGCACGACGGCAAGGTCACCTGCCAGCCGGTCGCCGAGGCGCACGGCCTCGCCTTCGTCTCGCCCGAGTCGATCCTCGGCCTCTGAGGCCGGTCGAATACCGGCCGCTACGCCGCCGGACCGGGTGCCGGCGGCGGGGCGGCGGGGCGGCGGCCGAACACCAGCTTCTGGTAGACGAGGCCGATCCCGACCAGCGCGAGCCCGAGCCCGATGAAGGACAGGGCCCGCCAGACGCCGGTGAGGCCGTCCATGTCGACGAGGAACACCTTGCCGACCGTCAGCAGGACGTAGAGCCCCGAGGCGAGGCGCGCGGTCCGCGACTGCCGGACGACCCCAAAGGCCAGCAGGGCGAGGCCCATGACGAGGAAGGCGGCGGAGTAGGTGTAGAGCTCCGCGTCGCCCGTCGGCCGCCACAGCACGATCCGCTCGCCCTGGTAGAGGTGGCGGATCAGCATGACCATCCAGAGGAACTGCAGGACGAAGGCGAGCGCCATCGCCGCGAGCTGGAACCAGCGGGGCCGCCGTTCGCGCGCGACCAGCGCCAGCCCCAGCGCCGCCAGTGCCGGCATGAGGTATCCGGGCAGGAGCGAATTGAAGACCGCTCCGCCCGCCACCCGCTCCGAGCCGGAGAGCAGCGGGTTGACCGCGAGCACGAGCCCGAACACCGAGGCGCCGAGCCCGAGCCCGCCCATGACGTAGCTGCCGATGCGGATGACGGTGCTGCGCCGCGTGATCTCGAGCCACACGAGGACGCCGCCGTGGACGAGGCTGGCGAAGGCCTGGAGCCCCGTCTCGACATGGCCGGGCTCGCGGTCGTCCAGCGTGCCGGTGACCGCGTGGCGGATCTCGGTCATCAGCAGCAGGGCGGTGAAGGCGATCGACAGCGCCTCGCACAACGCGACGACCTGGTCGTCCTTCTGCCGGCGCAGCCAGACCGAGGCGAGCCCGAAGGCCAGCGCCGGGACGCCGTAACCCCAGAGCAGCCAGTTGAGCACCGGCAGGCCGCCGATCTCGCCGCCGACGATCGTGGGGTCCCAGACCAGCCGGCCGAGCACCGCGACACCCAGCACGCCCACGGCGTAGCGCAGGGTGCCGACGGGCTCGCGGGTCGTGACCCAGGCGGCGCCCGCGGCCGACAGCGCGAGGGCGACGGTAAGGCCGCCCTTGTCGAGCACCATGGTGAGGCCCGCCGCGAGCGCGGCGAGCGCCCCGGCCGCGCAGGCCTCCAGCCCGAACCGGGCCGAGCGGTGACCGACGACGGCGAAGTCCGTCTCCGACGGAGCCGGCTCGTCGACGTCTGACACTGGAGCCGCGGCGGCCTCGCCCGTTTCCGCCATGGCTCCCTCGATGGGTGGTTCGGGGCGCGGAGCAGGGGGAGAGGCAGGGGCGGCGAGGGCAATGCCGCGGAACTGGGCGGCAGCGGCGACGAAGGCCACCGCCATGAAGCCTGCCGCGAGGGCGAAGGGGATCGACTGCTCGAAGTCGCTCACCGTCCACCAGGCCGTGACGAGGATGGCGAGTGGGCCGGCGACGCCCGCCGCCGCGTAGAGCCCGGTGGCGACGGGTGCGATCACCGGCGTGCGCATCAGCCGAACGAAGGCGCCGGCCGCGAGGATCCCGCCGCTCGCCAGCGACAGGACGAGCAACTGCCAGAGCGCGTCCGGCAAGGGCGGGTTCGACGGGGCGCCCGGCAGAACCGTGACCGGTTCGCGTGCGGCCTCCGAAGCCACCGGCCACGCGAAGAGCGCGGCGACGACCACGGCTGCGCCAGCGAGCCCAGAGGCCGCGACGGCCGGCAGGCGCAGCGCGGTCCCCCACAGAAGGGCCAGCATGACGAAGGCGAAGGCGGGCCTGCCCGGGCCAAGCCCCGCGACCTGGAGCTTGTAGGCGGCCAGCAACGCGAAGGCGGCGAGGATGCAGGTGGCGGCCGGATCGAAGCTTGCACGGGCGTCGGCGTCGCGGCGATGCGCGTCCCAGCCGAGGAAGAGGGCGGCGAGCCCGGCCTGCACGACCACGTGCACCATCGCCTCGACGTGGTTGCGGAAGGCGCCCTCGATGATCAGGACGCCCCACAGCAGGCCGCCGACCGCCGTCGCGATGGCGAGCCAGAGCCAGAGACGCAGGCGCGACAGCGCGTAGGCGGCGGCGGCGACGATCGCGATGTAGATGACGACGGGCCACGGGCGCGGCTCGGCCGACGATACCAGCACGGGCGCGACGAACGCGGCGGCAAGCCCGAGCCCGGCCAGCCATGGACCGTGCAGCGCGGCGGCCGCCATGGTGCCGAGGCCGATCGCGCCGAGCAGCACGAAGGCCGTCGCGGGGCCGATCATGTCGTAGAGCGCGTGCGCAGCGTAGGCCGTGCCGAAGGCGCTGAGCGTGCCCGCGGCGGTCAGCACGGCCGGGATCGGCGCCGGTGGCAGCGCGCCAAGCGGGATGACTGCAGCGCCGGAGCCCGCGTCGCGGCGGCGCATCCATTCGCCCGCGGCCAGCAGGGCGGCGGCGAAGAGTGCGCCGGAGATGACGCGCGCCGTGGGCCCGAAGAACCCCTGGTCGATGGCATAGCGGACGAGGAAGAGACCACCGAGCGCCAGCGCCACGCCGCCGAGCCACACGGCCCAGCGCGTGCCGATCTGTTCTTCGAGGCTCGGCCGGGGAGCCTTCGCTTCCTCCGGACGCGGGAGAGGGGGCGTCGCGTTGCCGTGTTCGTCGAGGCCCTCACGTGCAGCGAGAGGAGCAGCCGGTTCTTCCCCTGCCGGCTGGGGCTGCCGGGCTCCGGCCACGAGGGACCGGTCTTCGCCCTCTTCTTCCTCGTCTGCCAGATCCGTCGGCGGGGCGGCTTCGGGGGCGGCGGCCGCGGTCGATGGCGCCTGTTCCTCCGGTCGGTCGGTCGCAGGCGGTACTGCCAGCGCGGCGCCGGCCGTGAGCGCCACCACCTTCCGCTCGAGCTCGGTGATCCTGCGGCGCGCATTCAGCGCCATGACGAAGCCGGCGACGCCCATGACCGGGATCGAAAGCCCGATCAGCAGCAGCAGGACCCACTCCATCAAGACGCCCCCGTGCCCGATGCGGCCGTGAGGCTACTCCGCGCGCAACGGGACCGCCACTGCCGGTTGCGAGGGCGGTTACTCGGGGTCCGGACGCTCCATCCAGCGGATCAGCGGCATGAGCGGCAGCACCCAGGAGAGGCCGGCGACGAGGTAGAAGATCGTCTGGGCCGTGTTGCCCGCGTCCTGCAGCCGTCCCTGTGCCAGCGACATGACGGCCAGCGCGTAGACGATCACGAAGACCAGCATGGCGACGGCGCCGACGAACTTGCGGGATCTGCGGGTCATGCGGGTCCGGACACTGCCTCAGGATCGAAAGGGGGCCGCCACGACCGGGCTCGGCGCCCGCGTCCCGGCGTCGCGGCCATTGTTCCGCCGCGCGGCGGGGACTATGTGTCGCCGCGCGAGCGCCGATCAAGTCCGATGCGACCACGGCGCCGGAAACGTGCGGACCGCGATCATGACCCTCGCCCTCGATGCGACCACCAAGGCGCCGGCCGGCCCCCGGAGTCTCGCGCCCGTTCGGGCGTGGCTCTGGACGCTCGCCGGGCTCGTCTTCCTCATGGTGGTCGTGGGCGGCGCGACCCGGCTCACAGGTTCCGGCCTGTCGATCACGGAGTGGCGGCCGCTGACGGGCGCCATCCCTCCGCTCTCCGAGGCGCAGTGGCTCGCAGAGTTCGAGAAATACCGGCAGATCGACCAGTACCAGCTCGTCAACAAGGGCATGAGCCTCGGCGAGTTCAAGGAGATCTACTGGTGGGAGTGGGGCCACCGGCAGCTCGGCCGCTTCATCGGCCTCGTCTTCGGCGTGGGTTTCGTCGCCTTCACGCTGCTGGGACACCTCAGGGGCCGGCTGATGCTTGCGGTGCTCGGGCTCGGCGCGCTGGGCGGCCTGCAGGGAGCCATCGGCTGGCTGATGGTCGCCTCGGGACTGAAGCCCGGCATGACTGCGGTGGCGCCGGTGAAGCTGATGCTGCATCTCACGACCGCCAGCATCATCTTCACGGGACTTGTGGCCGTCGCCGTGGGGCTGCGGGAGCGCAAGGCGGAGGCCGTTCCCGGACGTTTCCGGCGCCTCGCCGGCTGGACGGTCGTCCTGACCCTGCTCCAGATCGCGCTGGGCGCACTCGTTGCAGGGTCGAAGGCCGGCCTCATCTACAACACGTGGCCCCTGATCGATGGGCGGCTCATCCCGCCGCTCTCCGACCTGTTCTTCGGCACGCCGTGGTTCGAGAACCTCGTCGACAATCACCTGACGGTGCAGTTCAACCACCGCATGACCGCCTATGGCCTGCTCGCGCTGGCGGTGTGGCAGGCAGTGGCGCTCCGCCGCGCGCTTCCGGGAAGCAGCGCGGCCGGCCGGGGCACGGCCATCGCCGGGCTCGTGGCCGCGCAGGCCGCGGTTGGGATCGCGACGCTCCTGTGGCAGGTGCCACTGTCGCTCGGTCTGCTCCACCAGGCGTTCGCCATGGTCGTGCTGGCGATGGCGGTGGTGCATTGGCGGGTGCTGGCCCGGGCCTGATCGCCGCGACGAGCCAGCAAGGAAACGCGCGGTATTATTTTACCTATATCGCGGTATTTTAATACCTTCTCGTTCAGCCGTCTGATTTTGCTTCGTTTTTCAGGCCATCGCGGGTCAGGCAAGACTTGACGGCACGTCCACGCTGCATTATCCGCACGCCATCGTTGCGGTGGCCCGGTTCGGGGCATCGCGCTCCCGACGCCGCTCCGGCTCACCCCGGCGGCCCATCAGCGGAACCTGGACCATGAAGACCTATTCGGCCAAGCCTGCCGAGGTCGACAAGAAGTGGGTGCTCATCGACGGGAAAGGCCTCGTCGTGGGCCGGCTCGCGTCGCTCATCGCCATGCGCCTTCGCGGCAAGCACAAGGCGACGTTCACCCCCCACGTCGACTGCGGCGACAACGTCATCGTCATCAACGCCGAGAAGGTGATCCTGACGGGACGCAAGCGCGACCAGAAGGTGTACCACCATCACACCGGCTTCCCCGGCGGCATCAAGGAGCGCTCGGCGAAGTTCATCCTCGACGGCCGCTTCCCGGAGCGCGTCCTCGAGAAGGCGGTGGAGCGCATGCTTCCGCGCGGCCCGCTCGGCCGCCAGCAGCTCTCGAACCTCCGTGTCTACAAGGGAGGCGCCCATCCGCACGAGGCCCAGCAGCCCGTGTCGCTGGACGTCGCCGCCCTGAACCGCAAGAACGCCAGGAGCGCCTGACCATGGCTGAGACCCTCCAGTCCCTGCAGGACCTCAAGGGCGCCGTCGCTCCGGCCGCCTCCGAGGCTCCCAAGCACGTCCAGAAGCTCGACGCCCAGGGCCGCGCCTACGCGACCGGCAAGCGCAAGGACGCGGTCGCCCGCGTCTGGATCAAGCCCGGCCCGGGCAAGATCACCGTCAACGAGCGTGACGTCGGCGTGTACTTTGCCCGCCCGGTGCTGCGCATGATCCTGCAGCAGCCGCTCCTCGTGGCCAACCGCATGAACCAGTACGACATCGTCGTCACGGTGGATGGCGGCGGCCTCTCCGGCCAGGCCGGCGCGGTGCGTCACGGCCTCGCGAAGGCGCTCACGCACTTCGAGCCCGAGCTGCGCGGCGTCCTCAAGAAGGTCGGCTTCCTCACGCGCGACAGCCGTGTGGTCGAGCGCAAGAAGTACGGCCGCAAGAAGGCCCGCCGGAGCTTCCAGTTCTCGAAGCGCTGACCGGCACTTCACCCGATATCGTCGCAACGGCCGGCCTCGCGCCGGCCGTTGTCGTTTCAGATCCTCGGAAGGGTCCCTTCGCGTCGGCGGGCTTCGCGGCGCCGATCAAGGGGCTGGCCGGGACAGCACCGTCCACGACCCGTCCTTCGACGTCTCGCCGCGCGATGCGGCCTCCAGCGTGCGCACGATCCCGCTTGCCACCGGGAGGCGGTAGTGGAGCGGGTCCCAATACCGTGTGTCGTCCCGGGTGAGCGCCGAGGGATATCGCCAGTCCACCATGAGGGCGTTGTACCGGTGGGCCATGGCGGCGATGCGCTCGATGCACGTGCGCTCGACGGCCGCAGCCTCGCTGCCGGCCTGCGGCTGCCCCGTGATGTGTACCGGCATGACGGCGATGACGATGCGGGTGCGGTTGGCGAGCGCGTCGAGATAGTCTGACAGCCACTCGACCGCCGGGAACCGCAGGCGCGCCTTCTGTTCGCGCGACAGCGTGACGGGTGGCTCCACCGGCGGGAGGGGCGTCTGGCCGTTGGGATAGAGGTGTGTCCGCACGCGGGCGAGGTCGTACTGGCTCTCCGGCGGCACGAAAACCTCGTAGCCGTCCTCGCGGTAGCGGGGCTCCCGGACGCCGATCCAGTACCCCACCAGGCGAAACGCGATCTCCAGCGTCTTGCCGTTGAAGAGGTGGAGAATGTCGTTCCACCGGTTGTCGTCGTACATCCACGGCGGAAAGCCGCGGAAGGTGATCGTTTCCTTGTCGGCGTTCTGCGCGCACCACGGCAAGTCGATGCCGACGAGGAGAGTTCTTGGCGCGCCCTTCTCCCGCAGGAACAGCTGTGCGACCTGGAGCTGTTCCCACGCCGTGGCGGAGTTCATCGCCAGGTTGGCGAAGCGCCCGCCGAAGGCCCGGTCGAGCTCCTGCGGGTCGAGGAGGCGGATCGTCGAGGTGCCGATGACGAGGCTGTCGTAGCGCCCCGAGCGGACGATGGAGGGGTACATCCACCGCTGGTTGAGATCCATGATGGGCCGCTGCGCCGGGGGCGAGAACGGCACGACGTCGTAGGGATCCACGAGGGTGATGAAGGCGCCCACCGCGGCGAGGCCGCCGCCCAGCGACACGGCGAGCGTGCGCGCCATGCTATGCCAGGCGGCCCGGTCGCTGCGCTCGGCGAAGATGCGGGCGGAAACGCGATTCCAGCCGGAGCGCAGGCGAGCCGCCCACGCGGCGGGCAGGATGCGTCGGGCGGGGCGGCGGCCGGCGGGATCGCGCATGCCGGCCTCAGAACTGGAAATAGATGAAGTTCGTCGGAGCGTCCTGCCCGACGACGAGGATGCAGGCGATCGTGGCGAGCGCGGCCCCGGCCGCCACGAGGCGGGATGGCCTGGCCTGCGCGATGATGGCGTGGTTGGGCGGCACGAACAGGCACACGGCTGCGCTCACCGCCATCAGCGGCGCCGCCTTGAGCCCCCCGCCGAAGCCGTGGCCTCCCCCCATCGAGCCCAGGATCGAGGCCGCCGACGAGAAGCTCGTGGCCCGGAACAGGACCCAGCCCACGATGACGAAGAGCATGGTGGCCACCCATGCCACCGGAGCGGGGAGGGGCCGCCGCAGCTGCTGCCAGCCGTGGACCACGACCATCCCGACGCCGTGCATGACGCCCCACGCCACGAACGTCCAGGCCGCGCCGTGCCAGATGCCGCAGATCGTCATGGTGCCGAGCATGGCGAGGACGAACCGCGCCTGGCCCATGCGGCTGCCGCCGAGCGGGATGTAGACGTAGTCGCGCAGGAAGGCGCCGAGCGACATGTGCCAGCGGCGCCAGAAATCGCGCAGGTCGGTGGAGAGGTAGGGGCGGTTGAAGTTCTCGGGGAACGTGAACCCCATCATCAGCGCGATGCCGATGGCCATCGTGGAGTAGGCGGAGAAGTCCAGAAGCAGCTGGAAGGTGAATCCCAGCGCCGCGGTCCAGGCCTCGCCGAAGGACAATGGGGCCACTTCCGCCCGGGCGAACAGGGGGTCGACGATCTTCGCCAGCCTCTCGGCGAGCAGGACCTTCTGCATCAGGCCGAGCGTCATGATGACGAAGCCGACCGCCAGACGCTGGTCGAGGCCCTCGCGCCGCGGGTCGAGGGCGAACTGAGGCACCAGCTCGCGGTGGCGGACGATGGGACCCGCGATCAGGTGCGGGAACAGCAGGACGACGAGGCTGAACTCCCGCAGCGGATAGAGCGGAACGTCTCCACGCCGCAGATCGACGAGGTAGGAGATGAGCTGGAACGAGAAGAACGAGATGCCGATGGGCAGCACGAGGCCGGCGGTCGGGACCGAAAGCCCCAGCGCCTGGAGGTTGTGAATGACGAAATCCAGGTACTTGAAGGAGAAGATCGAGCCGAGGTTCAGCACGATGCCCAGCGCGATGACGCCGTGGCGCCGTCCGCCGTCGGACAGGGCGGCGAGAACCCAGGTGCCAACGATCTGCCCCAGCAGCAGGGGCAGGAAGCGCACGTCCCACCAGCCGTAGAACACCGCCGAGGCAACGATGAGCACCCGCTGGCGCCACGCCGGGCTGCCGGCCGCCGCGAAGTAGAGCGCGAGCGTGACCGGAAGGAACAGGAGCAGGAAGACCTGGGCGTGGAATAGCACCGCTGCACAACCCTTAGTTGCGCAGCGGTGATATCGGTCCGACCGCCGAGGGTAAAGGGTCGGGCCCGCGACGCGGCGGCCGCCGACGCCGGAAGCGCCGTGCGGCTCGGATCGCGTTCCACTCACCACACCTTCACGTTCGCTTCGTGTCCGGCACGGCGCTTGCCGGCCCGGGTGCGGCTGCTATCGTCCAGCCCCTTTCCCGGACGCTGCCATGACCGCCGAGCACCCGCCCTCCCTCGTCGACAACGCCTTCCGCGGCGCGCGCACCGGCGGTGCCGTCGAGCCGACGTTTTCCGGCGCTCTCTCCTTCATGCGACGGCCCTACAGCCGGAATCTCGCCGGCGTGGACGGAGTGGTCTGGGGCATCCCCTTCGACTGCGCGACATCGAACCGGCCAGGGGCCCGGTTCGGCCCGCAGGCGATCCGCCGGGCGTCGGCCATCTTCGACGGGGACCCCCAGTATCCCTCCGGGCGCGATCCCTTCGCCGAGCGGGTGGTGGTCGACTACGGCGACGCCTTCATCGACCACGGGCGCCCGGATCTCGTGCCGGCCGCCATCGAGGCGGAGGCCTCCGCGATCCTCGCGAGCGGCGCCCGGCTGTTCACGCTGGGCGGCGACCACTTCGTGACGCTGCCGCTGCTGCGTGCGCACGCCCGCCGGCATGGGCCGCTGGCGCTCGTGCAGTTCGACGCCCACCAGGACACCTGGGACGACGACGGGGGCGCGCGCGTCTCCCACGGGACCTTCGTCACGACGGCCGTCCGCGAAGGGCTGATCGATCCCGCGCGCTCGATCCAGATCGGCATCCGGACCTGCGCACCGCAGGATTTCGGCGTTGCCGTGGTCGATGCCTATCGCGTCCACGAGCTGGGCGTGGGTGCCGTGGCGGATCTCGTCCGCCGTCGCGTGGGGGAGGGGCCGGCCTACCTCACCTTCGACATCGATGTGCTCGACCCCGCCTTCGCGCCGGGGACCGGAACCCCCGTCTCCGGCGGACTGAGTTCCGCGCAGGCCCTGATGCTCCTGCGGGCGCTCGGCGGACTCGACTGGCGCGGCATGGACGTGGTCGAGGTGGCGCCCGCCTATGATCACGCCGACATCACGGCCATCGCGGCGGCGACGGTCGTTCAGCACGTGTTGCAGGCCTGGGTGGCGCGATAAGAAAACAACGCGACACCCTTCGGAAACCCATAGACGGTCCAGCGTGATTTCGGCTCCGAACGGAACCTTTCCGCATCAGGGAGGTTCTTCATGATCGGGGGAGGCGACCATGTCGCTTCGGGATGCTGGCCGGCGTGTCCTCCTGTGTTCCACGCTCTTCAATGTCGGCGGCGCCGGGTGGGTCCGCCCGGTGGTATCCGGCGACCCGCCGCGGCGTCACGTGATCTTCGTGGCGGAGCTTCAGCCGGACGGCGCGTTCGCGGGCGAGCAGCACGTCACCTGCGATCTCGGTGCGGCATGCGAGATTTCCCTCACGTTCGGCTTGAAGGACCTCGACCGACTCGATCTGCGCATCTTCGCGGAGGACAGCGGTGGGTTCAGCATCGCCCCCATCGGTGGCGACGGCAGCGGGCACTATGGCGTCGGCCGTCGCAAGGACGTGGCGTGGGGGCGTGCGCGCACGACCATGGCAACGATCGATGTTCGGCCTCTTCGACCTGCTCGCGAGGATGACGATGCGTGGCCGCTGGGGGTGGTCATGCGTGAGGACCTGCCGGCCGTCGGGCACGTTGTGATTGCGGTGGCGAGCGAGCCCATCGGCCGCTGAGCATGCTGCTGGCGGCACTCGTGCCCGGCCGGCCGTGCCAGGCCCGTTCGACAGGCACGGCTTGACATGCAGCCCGCGGTGCCGCACCACAAAACCCATGACGACGTCGATCGCCTCCTTCGACCTGCGACGACTGCCGCGCCCGGCGGCGCGATGACGCGCGCCGAACGGCGCCTGCCGGCCTCAGCGGCCACCTTGCCTTCTTTCCCTTGACGATACCGGCGCCCTGCGCCGCAGACCTGCGAGATCCTGCCATGGTCGCGAACGTATTCATCGACGGCGAAGCCGGCACCACCGGGCTCGGCATCCGGGAGCGACTCGACGCGCTGCCGGGCGTGAAGGTGCTGAGCATCGATCCCGAACGGCGGAAGGATCCCGCCGCGCGCCGGGACATGATGGCGGCGGTGGACGCCGTCGTCCTCTGCCTTCCCGACGACGCGGCCAAGGAATCGGCCGCGCTGGCGCAGTCGCTCGGCGGCAATGGGCCGAAGGTGCTCGATGCGTCGACGGCCCATCGGGTCGCCGAGGGCTGGGTCTATGGTTTCGCGGAGATGGCGCCCGGACAGGCCGACGCCATCCGGCGGGCACGCCTCGTCGCCAATCCGGGCTGCTATCCGACCGGCGCGATCGCGCTCATCCGGCCGCTCGTCGATGCCGGGCTACTCCCGGCCGACCATCCGGTGACGGTGAACGCGGTGAGCGGCTACTCTGGCGGCGGGAAGTCCATGATCGAGGCCTACGAGAGCGGCAAGGCGCCGCCCTTCGAGCTCTACGGGCTGGGGCTGGAGCACAAGCACCTCCCCGAGTTGCAGCGCTACGGGATGCTGACCCGGCGGCCGATCTTCGTGCCGTCCGTCGGCAACTTCCGGCAGGGAATGCTGGTCAGCGTGCCGCTGCACCTCGACACACTCCCCGGCAAGCCCGCGCCCGCGGACCTCGAGGCGGTGCTCGTGGAGCACTTCGCCGGAAGCGAGTTTGTCAGCGTGGTGAAGGCGGACGACGCCTCGGTCAAGGGTGGGAAGCTGGAGCCGGAGGCCCTCAACGATACCAACGGGCTGGAACTGCGGGTCTATGGCAATGCGGCCCGCCACCACGCGGTGCTCGTGGCGCGGCTGGACAACCTCGGGAAGGGCGCTTCCGGGGCCGCCGTCCAGAACCTGCAGCTGATGCTCGGCCTCGCCTGACGCAGGCCGGAGGGCGCGGCGACCGGGTGACGGCCGCCGCGCGCCTTCTCGATTACTTGCCCCAGGCGACGACGGTCTGTTCCTGCACGCCGAGGCCGTCGATGCCGACGCGCATCGTGTCCCCCTTCTTGAGGAACTTCGGTGGCTTCATGCCCAGGCCGACGCCGGGCGGGGTTCCCGTGGTGATCACGTCGCCCGGATCGAGCTGCATGAACTGGGAGATGTAGGAGACGAGGTGCGCCACGCCGAAGATCATCGTCTTCGACGAGCCGTTCTGCACCTTCTTCCCGTTGAGCTCGAGCCACATGCCGAGATTCTGCACGTCCTTGATCTCGTCGGGCGTGACGAGCCACGGCCCGAGCGGGCCGAAGGTGGGCGAGCCCTTGCCCTTCATCCACTGCCCGCCGCGCTCGGCCTGGAATTCGCGCTCGGAGATGTCGTTGCAGATGCAGTAGCCGGCGACGTAGGAGAGGGCGTCCTTCTCATCGACGTAGAGCGCGGTCTTGCCGACCACCACGGCGAGCTCGACCTCCCAGTCGGTCTTCTTGGAGCCCTTGGGGATCATCACCGGGTCGTTCGGACCCTGTACGCAGTTCGGCGCCTTGTTGAACAGGATCGGCTCGGTGGGGATCGCGGCGCCCGTCTCGGCGGCGTGGTCGGCGTAGTTCAGGCCGACGGCGATGAAGTTGCCGGGGCGCGCGACGCAAGAGCCGAGGCGCGTTCCCTTGCGGACGGCGGGGAGGCTTTCGAGGTCGATCTTCTTCAGCTTGGCGAGGTTGCGCGGATTCAGGGCGTTTCCGGCGAAGTCCTCGATGTGGGCGGAGAGATCGCGGACGACCCCCTTCGCATCGACGATGCCGGGCTTTTCGGCGCCCGCCTTACCGAACCGAACGAGTTTCATGGAGGTGTCCTCGGGATGTTTCCGCCTCGCGCCGTTTTTGCAGAGCGCGGTTCAAACGTTTGAAGTGGCCTTCTCGGCGCGGGGAGTTTGGCTGGACCTCCACGGTCCCGCAAGCGTGCGCCACGCGGTGCTGACGCGCGCCCTGCATCTGTGACCGACCTGCAACGCCCTGCAGGAATGTGGCCAAGGGGTCGCCTGCCGCGGACAAGGGCTTTCCCGGCCATCCCGATGGTTTCGATCTAAACCAATGCACTTCTCGGACCTTGAACTCCGAAAGCGCGGCTTTTCGCGCCGTTTCGGCCGATTCAACCTGGTTTTGACCGTTGCAACCCCTCGTTTTGCCCCCGGCGCCCGCCTTGATCCGACTCCCGGCCGATGACACACAGGTGACAGAACGGCGCCGAGACGCCGAGACGACCCGAGGGATCGCCAGTCCATGACCGTCAAGCAGACCGTCGCCGTCGCCCGCCCCATGACCCGTCGCACCGCCGCCATCGCTGCGCTCCTCGGCGGGGTCGCCGCCGGGGCGCTGGCCTGCAGCAGTTCCGCCCACGCCGGCGCCTTCGGGCTGCGCGAGCAGAGCGCCGCGGGGCAGGGCGCCTCCTTTGCCGGCGCCGCTGCGGGTGCGGCCGGGCTCGGCTCCATGTTCTGGAACCCGGCGACGATCACGATGGCGCCGGGGATGCAGTCGGAAACGAACCTCAGCATCATCGTGCCGTACGGCAAGCTCAAGCCGGGAGCCGGCTCGGCTCCGGTCTATGTGGGATCGGCCTCGGGCGACATCGCCGAGGATGCCGTGCTGCCCACGTCCTACGGTTCCTGGCAGATCAACGAGCGATTCTGGATCGGCTACAGCTGGTCCGTGCCCTACGGCCTCGCGACGAAGCCGGACGCTTCGTTCACCGGGCGAACCTATGGCTCGACGACCAAGGTCGTGTCATCCGACTTCTCGCCCACGGTCGGCTGGAAGGTGAACGAGTGGCTGTCCCTCGGCGCGGGCGTGCGGGTGGTCTACTTCAAGGCCCGCTACATGTCGGCCACCACACCGACCCCGACGGCCAACGTCGTCGGTCTCGACGGCGACAGCTGGGGCGTCGGCTACACGCTGGGCGCCACGGTCACGCCGCTGCCCGGCACCACGATCGGCATCGGCTTCCGGTCCATGGTGCAGCAGGAGCTCGGGGGTGACTTCCAGGGCATCCCGGGCGGACCGGCGGCCCTGCGCCCGACCACGTTCTCCGCCACCGCGGTGCTGCCCGAGCAGGCCACGGTCGGCCTGAAGCAGGCGATCGGCGACCGCTTCAACCTGCTCGCCGGCGTCGAGTGGACCAACTGGAGCCGGCTGCGCTACCCGCGTGTCGTCAACGATGCGACCGGCCAGCCGCTGGCAGCGCGTCCGTTCCTGCCTCTCGGCTACAAGGACGGGTGGTACTTCTCGGTCGGCGGCGAGTATGCGATCGACCCGTCGTGGGCCGTGCGTGCGGGCCTCGGCTACGAGTTGTCGCCGATCGACACCGAGGTGCGCAGCCCCCGCCTGCCGGACAACGACCGGATCTGGGCGTCGATCGGCGCAAGCTACCGTTGGAACGAGCGCCTCTCGTTCGACGTCGGCTACACGCACATCTTCACGAAGGAAGCCAATCTCGCGCTGGTGCCGGGCAATCCCAACTACTCGGCGACCTTCGGGCCGCTCGTCGGGACGGCCGATGCCCATGTCGACATCGTTTCGGTCGCGCTGCGCTACCGGATCGACGATCCCTCGGCCAAGGCCGGCGTGCTGCCGGTCAAGGCGAAGTACTGAGTCGCTTTCGAGACCCGGATCGGCGGGGACGGGCCCGAAACCTTCCCCGCCCGATGGCCAGGGGCCGGCGGTGACGCCGGCCCTTCGTCTTTTCGGAGATCTGACTGTCGGTAACGCCGACCCTTCGTCCCGTGGACGCAAGGGCCGGCGGCGTCACGGCGCGCGTTCGGCCAACCGGTTCAGGCCCTTGCGCGGACGTATTCGCCCGGCGCGTCACCGAGCGGCTTGAGCTTGCGGCCGCCGGGCTTGCGCGCCTTCACCTTCGCGGGGGCCTGCGCGGCGATCCAGTCGAGCCAGTGCGGCCACCATGTGCCGGGCGTCTCCTTTGCCTTGCCGATCCACTCCTCGAGCGTCCCCTCGACCTTTCCGCCGGTCCAGTACTGGTACTTCGGCTTCCCGGCGGGATTGACCACGCCGGCGATGTGGCCCGAACCGGCGAGAACGTAGGTGACGGGGCCGCCGAAGCACTTGCTCCCCTTGAACACCGACCGGGCGGGGGCGATGTGGTCCTCCCGCGCGGCGAGGTTGTAGATCGGGATCTTCACCTTCTTCAGGTCGAGAGTCTGGTTGCCGATTTCCATCTCGCCCTTCGCCAGCCGGTTCTCCAGGTAGCAATTGCGCAGGTAGAACGAGTGGTTCGCGGCGGGCATTCGCGTGGAGTCGGAGTTCCAGTAGAGCAGGTCGAAGGGGAAGGGGCTCTCGCCCTTCAGGTACACGTTGACCACGTAGGGCCAGATGAGGTCGTTGGGCCGCAGCATGTTGAAAGCCGAGGCCATCGACGAGCCCTCGAGGTAGCCGCGCGCGTACATGCGGTCCTCGAGGCTGCGGATCTGGTCCTCGTCGACGAAGACCGAGAGATCGCCGGCGTGGGTAAAGTCAACCTGCGTCGTGAACAGCGTCGCGCTGTCGATCCGCTTGTCGCCGATGGCTGCCATGTAGGCGAGCGTGACGGAAAGCAGCGTGCCCCCGACGCAGTAGCCGATGGCGGTGACGGACTTTTCGCCCGTGGCCTTCTCGATGGCGTCGAGGGCCTCGAAGATGCCCTCGCGCATGTAGTCCTCGAAGCTCTTCTTCGCCTGCCGCTCGTCCGGGTTCACCCATGAGATGGTGAAGACTGTGAGCCCCTGCGACACCGCCCAGCGGATGAAGGACTTCTCCGGGTTGAGATCGAGGATGTAGAACTTGTTGATCCACGGCGGGACGATGAGCAGCGGGCGCTTGAAGACGGTCGGCGTCGTCGGCTCGTACTGGATGAGTTCGATCAGGTCGTTGCGGAAGACGACCTTCCCCGGGGTCGTGGCGAGGTTGACGCCGACCTCGAAGGTGCCGGACGTCGTCTGTCGCAACTTCAGCGTGCCCTTGCCGGCCTCGATGTCTTCCGCGAGCATCTTCATGCCACGCACGAGGTTCTCGCCGTTCTCCTTCAGCGTGGCGCGCATCAATTCCGGGTTGGTGGCGACGAAGTTGGTCGGCGCCAGCGCGCTGGCGATCTGGCGGACGTAGAACTCGGCCTTGTGCTTGGTGTGCGGGTCGACGCCGTCGGCCTCGCGGACGAGGTCCTCTGCCCAGCGCGTGGTGATGAGGTAGGCCTGCTTGATGAAGTCGTAGACGGGGTTCTCGGACCACTCGGGGTCGCGGAAGCGCTTGTCGGACGGGTCGGGCGCGGCGACCGGGGCGGAGGCCTCGCCCTGCATGCGGCGCATCGTGCCGGTCCACAGGTCGAGGAAGCCCTTGGTCAGGCTGGTCTGGGCCAGCACGACGCGCTGAGGGTCCATCGCCCAGTGCTCGACGACCTGGCCGAGCGTCTTGACGACGTCGCTGACCTCCTCGCTGACGCCGGGCTTGGCGCGGCCTTCCTCGACGGGCTTGAGGGCGGCAGCCGTGGCCTTGCCCATTTCCTCCATCAGCCGGGCGGTATTGGCGGCGAGCGCCTCGAGGTCGGGGAGGGGCGCCTTCGGTTCGTCCGCGGGATGCGTGTCGACCGCCGCAGCCCTGGTCTCCTGCGGGCCCTTCTTGTCCTGCACCCTCATGCGCCGCGCATCCTTCCCGACGGTGGAGGCCCGCTCAGCTTGCTGCCAGCGGTTCCTTTCGACCATAATAACCCTGTAACGCCGCGTTTCGGCGAATGGAATTCGTCAAACGACATAGGCATTTGTGCTGCATCGCAGCATGGGAGACCGATCCTTTGCATTCGTCCTTCTTCCGTCGTGCGGGGGCCCCGGCGGCCGTCGTGGGCCTCGCCCTGCTTCTGACCGGCTGCACCAGTTCCGGGGAAGGGGAGGCGAAGAGCCCGATCCGCGGCATCGCCGAGGCGACGGGGTTCGCCACCACGCCACCGCCCGCGGCCGACTTCGTGCAAAAGACGCGCCCGGCGGACGCCAACTACCTCCCCGTGGGGGTGACCCCGCCTGCCCGCGGGCAGAAGGCGAAGAGCCCGGAAGAGATCCGGGCCATGGAGTCGGAACTCGACGCGACCCTCAACCAGCACAGCACGATCTCCGGGGTCCGGCGCCCGGGCCAGTCCTACACGTCCGCGGCCCCGAAGCCGCAGGGCGCGGCCCAACCGGTGCGCGGGGCCGACCGCTTCGTGATCCCGCCCAAGCCCGAGCCGACCCCGCCGGCCCGGACCCGGGCGAAGCCGAAGCCGGCCGCGACGGCGCCCGGCGCCACCTGATCCGCCGAAAGCGGCAGGCCCGGCCTGCCGAATTCCACGGGAGGGGCCTGCCCAACCGGGTCGGTCGATGCTATACGGCGCCGACCTCGCCGCGTCGCGCCGCGGTGGGGCCGCACCGGCCCAGGCCCTGGAGAGCGAAGGCGATGACCACCGATTTCCACCGTATCAGGCGGCTTCCGCCCTACGTGTTCGAGCAGGTCAACCGGATCAAGGCCCAGGCCCGCAACGCCGGCGCCGACATCATCGACCTCGGCATGGGCAACCCCGACCTTGCCGCGCCGAAGCACGTCATCGAGAAGCTGGTCGAGACCGCCGGGAAGCCCCGGACGGACCGCTATTCCGCGTCGAAGGGCATTGCCGGCCTTCGCCGGGCCCAGGCGGGCTACTACGAGCGGCGCTTCGGCGTGAAGCTGAACCCCGACACGCAGGTGATCGCCACGCTCGGCTCGAAGGAGGGCTTCGCCAACATGGCGCAGGCCATCACGGCGCCGGGCGACGTGGTGCTCGTGCCCAACCCGAGCTACCCGATCCATGCCTTCGGCTTCCTGATGGCCGGCGGCGTCATCCGCTCCGTGCCGGCAGAGCCGAACGAGGAGATGTTCCGGGCGCTGGAGCGTTCGGTCATCCACTCGATCCCCAAGCCCATCGCGCTCGTCACCTGCTACCCGGCGAACCCGACCGCCTACACGGCATCGCTCGACTTCTACCGGGATCTCGTGGCCTTCGCTAAGAAGCACGAACTGATCCTGCTCTCCGACCTTGCTTATGCCGAGGTCTATTTCGACGAGAACGACCCGCCGCCGTCCGTGCTGCAGGTCCCGGGCGCGATGGACGTGACGGTCGAATTCACCTCGATGTCGAAGACGTTCTCCATGGCCGGCTGGCGCATGGGCTTCGCGGTGGGCAACGAGCGGTTGCTGGCGGCTCTGGCGCGCGTGAAGTCCTACCTAGACTACGGCGCCTACACGCCCGTGCAGGTGGCGGCCACCGCGGCGCTCAACGGGCCCGACGACTGCATCCGCGAGATGCGCGAGGTCTACCGCAAGCGCCGAGACGCGCTCGTCGACAGCTTCGGCAAGGCGGGCTGGGACTTTCCGGCGCCCAATGCCTCCATGTTCGCCTGGGTCAGGATCCCGGAGGCCTTCAGGGAACTCGGCAGCCTCGAGTTCTCCAAGCTCCTCGTCGAGAAGGCGTCGGTCGCCGTGGCTCCCGGCATCGGGTTCGGCGAACACGGCGACGACTACGTGCGCATCGCGCTCGTGGAGAACGAGCAGCGCATCCGGCAGGCGGCGCGCAACGTGCGGCGCTTCCTCGAATCCGCGGACAAGACGCTGCACAACGTCGTTCCGCTCGCGGCACGCGGCTGAGGCGGACGGGAGCGGGCATGGTCGAGGTGCTTCGCGTCGGGATCGCCGGCCTCGGGACGGTCGGCGCAGCCGTCGTCGCCGCGCTGCGCACGCATGGCGCATCCATCACCGCCCGCTGCGGGCGTCCGGTCTCGGTGGTCGCCGTCTCCGCGCGCGACCGGGGCCGCGACCGCGGGGTCGATCTCACCGGCGTCGAATGGTTCGACGATCCGGTGGCGCTCGCCCGCACCGCGACGGTCGATTGCGTCGTCGAGCTGATGGGCGGCAGCGAAGGCATCGCCAAGGCCACGGTCGAGGCGGCGCTCGCGGCCAGCAAGCCGGTGGTGACGGCGAACAAGGCCCTTCTCGCGCATCACGGCGCCGCGCTGGCGGCGCTGGCGGAGAGCCGCGGAGCGGGGCTGTTCTTCGAGGCGTCCGTCGCCGGCGGCATCCCGATCGTCAAGACGCTGCGCGAATCGCTTGCCGGAAACAGCATCCAGCGCGTGTCCGGCATCCTCAACGGCACCTGCAACTACATCCTGTCGCGGATGGAGACGGAGGGCCTGTCGTTCGACGCCGTGCTCGCCGACGCCCAGCGCCTCGGCTACGCGGAGGCGGACCCGACCTTCGACGTCGGCGGCTTCGACACCGCCCACAAGCTCGCGGTGCTCACCAGCCTCGCCTTCGGCACGCAGATCGACGCCGACGCGATCCATGTCGAGGGCATCAGCGCGATCACGCCGCTGGACCTGCGGATGGCGGACGACCTCGGCTACCGCATCAAGCTGCTCGGCGTGGCCGAGCGGACGGCCGAGGGCATCGAGCAGCGCGTCCACCCGACGATGGTGCCGAAGTCATGGCCCATCGCGCAGGTCATGGGCGTGACCAACGCGGTCAACGTCGTGGCCGACGTCGTGGGCGAACTGACGCTGGTCGGCCCGGGCGCCGGCGGTGCCGCGACCGCCTCCTCCGTGATCTCCGACATCGCCGACGTGGCGCGCGGCGTGCGGATCGCGCCGTTCGGGCGTCCCGCTGCGTCGCTCGAGGCGGCGCCCCGCCTGCCGATGCAGCACCACGAGGGCGGCTACTACATCCGCCTCTCCGTGCTCGACCGGCCGGGTTCCGCGGCGGCCATCGCGACGCGGATGGCGGAACGGCAGATTTCGCTGGAAAGCATCGTGCAGCGGCGCGTTCCCGGTGTGGCAGGCGACCGGTCGGGACGCTCGGGCGCTCCGGTACCGGTCGTGCTGATCACCTACGCGACGAGCGAGGACGCCGTGCGCGGCGCGCTCGCCGCGGTCCTGGCGGACGGACACGTCGCCGAGCCCCCGCAGGTGATCCGGATCGAGCGCGGAACAGAGTAAGGACAGGGAGACGGCTTATGAGCGGCAGCAGCAACGAGATCCACGTCAAGCCGAAGGACGTCATCGAGCGCATCCTCTCGATGGAGCTCGTGCGCGTCACCGAGCGCGCCGCCGTCTCCGCCGCCCGCCTTCGCGGCCACGGCAACGAGAAGGCGGCCGACCAGGCAGCGGTGGACGCGATGCGCCGCGAGCTCAACAAGCTGCCGATCGACGGGACCATCGTGATCGGCGAGGGCGAGCGCGACGAGGCGCCCATGCTGTTCATCGGCGAGAAGGTCGGCAACGGCGGCGGCCCGAAGGTCGACATCGCCGTCGATCCGCTGGAGGGCACCACGCTGTGCGCCAAGGACATGCCCGGCGCGATCGCCGTCATGGCCATGGCCCAGGCCGGCTCGCTGCTCTACGCGCCCGACGTCTACATGGACAAGATCGCCATCGGCCCTGGCTACCCCGAGGGCGTGGTCGACCTCGACGCGGCGCCGGTGGACAACATCAATGCCCTCGCGAAGGCCAAGGGCGTGAAGCCGCACGAGCTCAACGTGCTGATCATGGACCGGCCGCGCCACGCCGACCTGATCGCCGCCGTGCGCAAGACGGGTGCCTCCATCCGCCTCATCACCGACGGCGACGTCGCCGGCGTGATCTTCACCACCATGCACGAGAAGACGGGCATCGACCTCTATCTCGGGATCGGCGGTGCCCCCGAGGGCGTGCTGGCGGCTGCGGCGCTGCGCTGCGTCGGCGGGCAGATGCAGGGCCGGCTCATCCTCGACACGCCCGAGAAGGTCGAGCGCGCCCGCGGCATGGGCGTGAAGGACCCGAAGAAGAAGTACGGCATGTCCGAGCTCGCCTCGGGCGACGTGATCGTCTCGGCGACCGGCGTGACCGACGGGGCGCTGCTGTCGGGCGTGCGCTTCGGGAAGGACGTGATCGAGACGGAGACGATCGTCTATCGCTCCATCACCGGCACGGTCCGCAAGATCCACGGCGAGCACCGCGAGTTCGAGAAGTTCCGCCTCGACTGACGGCCTTCGGCGCTCGTCAACGCAAACGGCCTCCGTTCCGCCGGGACGGAGGCCGATTTCGTTTCAGGCGCAGCCGCTCAGCCGTGGTTCGGGGCGTCGTCCCTGCCGTGGCCACCGCGACCGCGGTCGTCGGCCTTGGCGCCGTCATCGGCGCCGTTCTTGGCGACGACGGTCTTGCCGGAGAGCGAGGTGTGGTTGGCCCCGTCGTCCTTGCCGTGGCCGCCGCGACCGCGGTCGTCGGCCTTGGCGCCGTCATCGGCGCCGTTCTTGGCGACGACGGTCTTGCCGGAGAGCGAGGTGTGGTTGGCCCCGTCGTCCTTGCCGTGGCCGCCGCGGCCGCGATCGTCGGCCTTGGCGCCGTCGTCGGCGCCGTTCTTGGCGACGACGGTCTTGCCGGAGAGCGAGGTGTGGTTGGCCCCGTCGTCCTTGCCATGGCCGCCGCGACCGCGATCGTCGGCCTTGGCCCCGTCGTCCGCGCCGTTCTTGCTGAGGACCATGACCGGGCCCTCGGCGGCCGAGCGATCGTTGATGAGGGCGGCTGCGCCGAGCGCGGTGGTGCCGGCCACGAGCGCGGCGATGGCGATCATCTTGTCGAACATTGGGTCACATCCCTTGAGCTGGCCGTCTCTTGGTCGCGGCCGTGCAAGACCGAAGATGGCAAATCGCGCCCGGCGCGCGGCTGACGCGCCTCGTCAGGCGAGCGTCAGCGGAGCGTCAGCCATCCGTCACCGGGGCGTCAGCGCTGCGTCAGGGAAGCGTCAGCGTCCCGTCAGCGGGGACGCACGGAAAGGCGTGCACAGCCCGTGCCCCGGGCATGGCCGCGAACGGGAATCACGCGTAATCAGGGGCATGGCCCGTCCATTCCTCGGCGTCGAACGCTCCCTGACCGGTCGCCTCTGGCGCGACCGGCTGGACGACGCCGCGCGCGCACAGGCACTGGCCATGGTCCAGGCGCACGGCCTCGACGACGTCGTGGCCCGTGTCCTGGCGGCCCGGGGCGTCCCCGCCGACGCGGCGGAAGCCTTCCTCGACCCGCGCCTGCGCTCCCTGCTGCCCGAACCCTTCTCGCTCGTCACGATGGAGGCCGCCGTCGCCCGTCTGGCCGACGCAGTGGAGCGGCGGGAGACGGTCGCCGTGTTCGGCGACTACGACGTCGACGGGGCCTGTTCCGCCGCGCTGCTCGCCGGCTACCTCGACCGCTGCGGCGTGCCGCGCCTTCTTCACATCCCGGATCGTCTCGTCGAGGGCTACGGCCCCACCGTCGATGCCGTGCGGGCACTCGCCGTGCGAGGCGCGACCCTGCTCGTGACCGTGGACTGCGGCACCAGCAGCCACGAGCCCTTCGCCGAGGCGGCGCGGCTCGGCCTCGACGTCGTCGTGCTCGATCACCACCAGGCGCCGGAGCACCTGCCTGCGCACGTCGTCGCGCTGGTGAACCCCAACCGGCAGGACGACCTGTCCGGCCTCACCGCGCTGTGCGCGGCGGGCGTCGTCTTCGTGACGCTGGTTGCGCTCAATCGCGAGTTGCGGAAGCGCGGCTTCTGGAGCGGCCGGGAGGAGCCGGACCTCCTCGGCGAGCTGGACCTCGTGGCGCTGGCGACCGTTGCCGACGTGGTGCCTCTGGTCGGCCTGAACCGCGCCTTCGTGCGGCAGGGCCTCGCCGTCATGCGACGGCGGGGGAGGGTGGGACTGCGTGCCCTCGCCGACGTCGCCCGCCTCGACGGACCGCCGCGCCCCTACGACCTCGGCTTTCTTCTCGGCCCGCGCATCAACGCGGGCGGTCGGATCGGCGACGCGGCCCTCGGGGCCCGGTTGCTGCTGACGCAGGACGAGGTGGAGGCCGGCCGCATCGCGGTGGAGCTCGACCGGCTCAATGGCGAGCGGCAGGCGGCCGAGCAGGCCATGGTCGCTGAGGGCGAGGCGCTGGCGCTCGCCCAGCTCGGCCTCGACGAGGAGGGCGGGGCGGTCGCCGTGGTCGGATCGCGGGACTGGCATCCGGGCATCGTCGGCCTCGTCGCCTCGCGCCTCAAGGAGCGGTTCCAGCGACCTGTGTTCGCCCTCGCCCTGGGAGCGGACGGCCTCGCCACCGGCTCGGCGCGCTCGGTGCCCGGAGCCGACGTGGGCCGTGCCGTGGCGGCGGCTGTGGCGGGCGGGCTGGCGGTGAAGGGTGGCGGTCACGCGATGGCGGCCGGCGTCACGCTGGAAGCCCTCGGCATCGACCGCTTCCGTGCATTCATGGAGGACCGACTTTCGCAGGCCGTCACGGCCTATCGCGCCGACCGCGGCCTTGCGATCGACGCCGCCGTCACCGCCGCGGGCGCCAGGCGGGAGCTTCTCGAACGCATCGAGCAGGCGGGACCCTATGGCTCCGGGCACCCCGAACCGGTCTTCGTGATGGCCGCACACCGCCTTGTCGACGCCACCGAGGTCGGGCGGGGCCATGTGCGCGCCCGCCTGAAGGCCGGCGACGGGCAGGTGGTCGAGGGCATCGCCTTCCGCTGCGCCGACCAGCCGCTCGGCCGGGCCCTGCTCGAGTCGCGCGGCGAAACCATCCATGCCGCCGGCTCGCTCGCCATCAACCGTTGGAACGGCGGCGAGCGGGTGCAGCTCAGGATTCTGGACGTGGCGCGCCCGGACGCGTCCGGGCGCTGAGACGCTGGGCCTTCTGTTCCATCATGAAGATGGAGAAGCCGGCGCCGATGATGACCGCGGAACCGATGATGAGCCCCGGGCCCGGCACGTCGCGGAAGAAGAGCCAGCCGAGCAGCACGGCCCAGGCGATCTGCGTGTACTGGTAGGGCACGACGACCGCGGCGGGCGCAAGCTTCAGCGAACGGTTCACGCACATGTGGCCCAGCGCGGCGACGACGCCCAGCATGCCGAGCAGGACGAAGTCCATCGGTGTCGGCGTGATCCAGCCGAACGGCGCCACGACGGCGCCTGCGAGCAGGGCTGCCACCGTCTGCCACGTCACGAGCGTGGTGTCCGGGGTGCCGCGGAGCTTGCGGGTCGTGATCATCAGCAGGGCAAAGAAGAAGCTGCCCGCGACCGCCACCAGCGAGGGCAGCCCGAGCGTGGCCCCGGTAGGTCGCATGGCGATGATCACCCCCGCGAAGCCGAACAGGACGGCCGCCCACCGGCGCGCGTCGACCTTCTCGCCCAGCAGAGGGCCCGAAAGCGCGGTCACCCAGATCGGCCCCGCCAGATAGAACGTGACGACGTCCGCCAGCGGTAGGTACGCGACGGCCCAGTAGAAGGCGGCCACCTCCACGGTGGAGAACACGACACGCAGGAGTTGCAATCCCGGCCGCGGCGGCCGCGCCACCGTGGTGACACCCTGCCGCCAGATCATCGGCGCCAGCATCACCATGGCGAACAGCGAGCGGATGAGCAGCACCTGGCCGACGGTGTAGGTGGCGACCAGCCACTTCCCCATGACGTCGTTGACGACGAACAGGAAGATGCCCAGCAGCATCATGCCGATGCCCGCGAGCGCACCGCCCGTGAGCCCCCCCGTCGACACGGACGCCGGCGAGGCGTCCGTCGCGGAGGCAGGGCGGGCACTGTCGTCGGCGGCGCTCATGAGGGATCTTCGGCGTCGGAACTCGCGCCCACTCGCGGGCGCCATGCGGCGCCGGTCTCATAGACGGATTCCGGACCCGGCGCGAGTGGCGAAGGGGGCCTTCGCGCCTGGGAAGCCGCCCCGGGAAGGTTCGTACCGTTCCGCCACGATCGGCCCTTGTCGCCCCCGTTGAAGCCTCGTATAAGCCGCTCGCGCTGCGCCCTTCGTCTAGCGGTCCAGGACGTCGCCCTTTCACGGCGAAAACACGGGTTCGAGTCCCGTAGGGCGCGCCAGCAACTCACTGAAATTTCTGCGCTTTTCAGAAACACCCCGAAAACTCGTCCACTATTCGTCTATTATCCGCTGTTCCGGAAACGGCCGGGCGAGAGGGCGCGATTCCTTTCTCCGCATCGTCATGGGTGGCGGTGCCAGCGGGGAAATCCCCACCGGTAAAGCGGACCTACGTCGCCGAGCGTTCCGAAATTCCTTTTCGGAACGCGGTCCGCCGATGCCCGTTAGGGGGCCGGCTTCCGGAGCCTGACTCCCGCTCCGCGCCATTCTCGGGGAGGAACTCGATCCGGCAGCCTGGAGCCGGCGGCGACACGGGCGCCTCAGTTCTTCGCTGCCTGTTGGGCTTCGCGTTCGATCGCAGCGATGAGTTCGGCAATAAGAGTTTCTTCAAAGCTCCGGAGAAATCGCTTTGTGAGGTCTGGCCGTGCCTCCGGAGGCAGCGCAGCGATGAACCGAGCCGCGACGACCGCCAAAGCGTCGACCGTCTCGCCCACATCAACCTGCAGAGTGCTCGAGCTCTGAGCGTCGTTCCGAGTGACGAAATGGGTGACCACTGCGTCAACAAGATCGTCGGGAAGCGTCTGCATCGCACCGTCCCACCGAAAGGCCGCCGCTTGGTAGCACCCTGCGACAAGTTGGCATAGTTCAGACACAACCCGGCCGTTGTGCGAAGGGTGCAGCGGGACGGTGCTGGCCGTATTCACGCAAGCCTGTAGAGATCGGCCGGCCTTAGGGCGTGTGGTCGAGTATCCCCCCAGCCGCGCCATTGAAATTAATCGGGGGAACGGAACTCCGCACGCGGGAGACGCGTTTTTTCGGTGCTCTTGCGAACGTATGCCTCCTCTGCCCGGCCATGCTGTGTGCCATCAGCGGCCGGGTTTTTTTTGCCCGACGCGGCCAGGTGATCCGATGCAAGGCGGCTCTGGGGCCGTTTTTAGATTAGATCGTCAGAACGAACCGGCCTAGAGTCGCAAGCGCTAGAGCTCCGACCATAAGCCTCAGACTCCAGGCAAGAACGCTCGGTTCCTCGAGCACGACCATGCCCTCCGACGGATGCAACGAGGCCACCTTAGGCGGCCAACGTTGCGAAAGAGTCAGCAAGCCAAAGCTAGGCCATTCGGGAGAGCGGTGGCCGGTGGCGCGCCATAACCGGCCGGGTGCTCGACGTTCCTAGGACGATGGGCCGCGTAATCGACGCCGAACATGCTCAAGGATTGGGCATTCCGGTTTATGAATTATGAATAAGAGCGACATTGGTATTTGTGCGTACGCCACGCGCCTCGGTCGTCCACTAGGTCAAGCCTTAAACGCCAGCAAAAAAGAAGGCTAACGCCGCAATCCAGACGGCGACGGTCACCAACCTGATAGCCCACGTAAGCGCGTCCGCTTCTTGCCTCACCGTAAGTTCTCTGTCTTGTGGCCGCGATGTTTGCTCTTACGCCTGACCGCGTTTCAATTGCGTTAGACCCGAGGCTATGAAGTCGGCTTGCGCGGCGTCCGCACGCACACGCACCGGCCGACCCTCAAGACCTCGTCGCCGGCGGCGATCAAAGGGTCGACGACGTTGTCGGGGTCGCGGATTAGGTGGAGAGGTCCCGGCAACCTCGCCTCAAGGTCGGCATACCGGATCTCGTTCACGCGCTCCCACCAATCGGCCGTCGCGTCGTCGCCGCCCCATCGTTCGACGAAAAGCCGAATGTCGACGTCGCTATCGGGACGGTGATCCCCGCGGACCCGGCTCCCGAACAGATAGACCCCATCTACGCCGGGCGCCGGCGCGATCCAATCGTCGAGGATCCTGGCGAGCTCGAGGAGCGTCACGGGGCGCCGCCGGGCTTCCGGAGCCGCACGCCGACACCTTCGCCGTTCTCCGGTAGGAAGATGACGCCGGCAGCCTCGAGGGCGGCGGCGATGGCCGCTCGCGCCTTTCGGCTCGCGCCAACCTCGTGCTCGCGCTCGACGCGGCGGAGGGTGATGACGGACACGGCGGCGCGCTCCGCCAGATCCTCCGGCGAAAGGTCTAGCAAATGCCTGGCGGCTCTCAGTTGAGCCGCCGTCGGGAGAAACCGACTTGCCTCGCCGTCACTTTCCTGCATTGATCGAAAACGTTCAAAGACGGCCGAAGGCCGCACCGCATCAACGAAATTCCCGAGCAACCATGCGCGGATTCGACCGTCCGCGCCATCGGCGGAGCTTTGCCATGAACACGAAGACTCTCGACGACCTCGCCGGGCAACACGAACGGCGCGTCGACGCCGCCGTCGCCGAACTCCTCCCCAGAATCCCCGGCCTCCCGCCCCGCACGGTCCGTCGGCTGGTCGCGCGGGCGATCGCCGCCGCCGACCGGGCCGAGGCGCCCCTCGAGGTTCGGACCCGCTTGGCCGCGCTCGAGCGCGAGCGGGAGGTCGTCGTCGAGCACGCCGAGGCTCGGAGCGGCCGGAGCGGCCTGACGCTGTTCGGCGCCGTCGCCGAAATAGTAGCGCATCCGATCTTCCCGTTCTCCGCGGGCAGTGAGCGAGAGCTCCTCTTTTGCCAGTCAGAACCTTGATGCTTGAAGGGATCAGAGGGCTAAGATACTGTTAACGCCAGAAAATTTCCGATTAAGTCATCGTGATCGGGATAACGCCTCGCCCTCGGGATAGTCCGCCGATGTTGTCTCGCCTACGCCAGACGAACCGAGCGCGGGTCGAGTTCGCCCACCCCCACGTGACGCGCACGGTTGCTGCCCGGTCATCGGCGACCACCGGGAAACGATCAGACCGAGCGCCCCGCCAACGATGCCGGAGGCCGCTCGCCTTGGTCGGTCAGGAACGTGCTAGGCCGGTGTCGCGACCGCCGTGATGTGCGGCGCAAGCACCGAGGCGAGGGCGAGGTACGCTGTCCGCGCCCGTGCGACTTGCTCCGCGGTCGGCCCGTCGAAACCGAACTCCCGTCGGAGTTGCGCCGCGGCGACGAGCGCCTTGAGGCGTGCGATCGCCGCCTCCTCGGTTTCGGAATGCTCGGCCGCCAGCGCCACGAGGGCGGCCGCGATGACGTCGGGCGTGGCGCGGGACACGCCGGCGGCGACCGACGCCAGGGCGAGGCGTTCGAGCGTCGCGTCATCGGCCATGACGGGCCTCCTCGTGTGGCGCCAGGATCGCCCGTGCCAAAGTGGTGGCCGTTGCGATCAAGAGATCGTCGGCGTCGGTCGGCGGCGTCTCTCCGCACGCCAGCACGAAGTCCAGGGCGGCGGCCTTCGCGGCGACAGAGTCGCCTCGGGACAACGCGTCGTTGATCTTCTCCTCGACCTCGGGCGGGAGTCGGTCGTTCATCTTTTCACCTCGAACGTGATGCGGGACACGATGGCGCGGTCGGCCTCGCCGCTGATGACGTTGACCGTGCAGGGCTCGCCGACGGTGAGGTCGTCGATCGTGCGCCCCGCGCGCTCGATCGCCGCTAACGGCACCGAGAGACCCCAGGCCGAGCCGACGTCGACGAACACGCGGCCGTTCACCTGGTCGACGATGGAGAGCTTGCCGCGGCGCTTCATTTGCGCCCCGCGGGCCAGGCGCGCAGCACGGCGAGCAAGCCGTCGCGGCCGTCGCCGATCTCGCAATAGAGCTCCTCGCCTTCCTTGAGCTCCTCGAAGGTGATCCCCTCGAGCTTCGACGAGTGCAGGAACACGCCGCGCCGGTGTTCGTCGTTCGTTACGAACGCGAAACCTCGGTTGCGCTGGATCCTGGCCACGCGTGCCAACGTGCGCTCGGTCACGGGCATGGCTTCACCCTCGGCAGAGCGCGGACAAGGTCGCGGACGGCGTCGAGGAGCCGGAGGCCGGCGGGGGACACCTCGAGCGGCGGATCGCCGCCTTGCGTGGCGCGGAGGGCGCCTAGCCGGAGGAACACGCGCTCGAGATGCGCCATGGCCTCGTGGCGGGTGCAGCCGGTCCGGCGCTGGTGATCGCGGATGCTCTTGGCGATGAGGAACTCGTTTATCGGCCAGTGCTGCCGGGCGAGGTCGACGAGGTGCGCAAGATCGAGCGGCGGAGGATTGTCGGGGAAACGGCTCGTCATGACGTCACTCCGCCACTGCCGGCCCGTCGGCGTGCAAGAGAGCGCGGACGTCCAGATGTTCGGGAAAGGCGACCCACTGGCCGCCGGCCTTGAGCGAGTCAACGATGGCAACGGCCTTCCGCTCCGCCGCGAGCGTCGCCTCGGCGATCGCGGCCAATTTCTTCGCCCGCGTCTGTTCGTCGAGGGCGGCGCCGTCGTCGGCCAGGTCCTCGATTTCGCGATCAAGCCGGGCGACGAGATCGTCGCGATAAAGCCAGGCGACGAGAGCGGTCGCGTCGGGGAGACGGCCGTAGGTCACGGCGCCGGAGCCGTTCGAGATTTCGCACCTCTCCTCGGGCCAGGTGATTTCGCCGTCGGGGATGTCGATCAACCGTCCGACGTCAGGGCGGCCGGCGTTGGCGAGCGCGTCGACCTCGGCCCGCATCCGCGCCTTGGCGTAAGACGACGGGACGGGCGCGCTCCGGATCTCGTGCCGATCGGCGCCGAGCTTCGCGATCTCCTCGAGGACCTTCGCGAGCGCGTCCGGCGTCGCCTTCGCGATCGTCACCGGCGCCGCGGCCGTCACACGGTCGGCGTGCGCCCGGATGTACCGCATCGCCTGCACCTCGGCCCGCATCGCGGCCTGATACCGTTCGTGCGCTTCCTCGGTCCTGGCGTTCAACCGGGCAAACTCTGCCTTCGCCGTCTCGACGCGCTTCTCTGCCGCGGCGAGGCGTTCCTCGTGCGAGACACCGGGTGACCACGACAAAGATCCGTCGGACTGCCGGACGGACTCCTTTCGGCCGCTGGCCTCCCGCAAGATCGTGAGGTCGCGCTCCGCGTCGCGGACTCGGACGCGCTGCGCTTCGCTCGCATCGCGGCGGACTTCCCAAATGCCTCGAGCCTCGTCGCGCTCGTCGAGCAAGACGCGGTAACGGTCTGCCACGGACACCGGCAACGCGCCCAGGGGATCCCCGACGTTGAAGATGCTGCGCCTCGGGGCGGACTCGACCCCGCCGCCGGCGTCGTCGCGGCTCGGCAAGGGAAAGCCCCACGCGTTCTTGAGGGAGGAGGTGATCCGCTTCATGCCGTTCTCCTGGTACTCGCGCCACCGGCCGCGGCGGAGGTCAAACCGAAACGGCCGGCGGCGCTTGCGGGCTTGCTCCCGAAACGCCGAGAGAGTCGCCCGACTCGCTGGCCACGAATACGGGGGGTTTCGTGGCCAACACGGCCCGCACCCGCCGCGCGCTGAGATCGGCGTCATGGGCGCGCAGTATCCGCCAAAAGATCCCCGCCGGCGTCCCAGCGCGCTCCGGCGGGGCCGCGTCGAGGTGGTGCTCCCGCCGCCATGCGGTCGACCGATACCGCGCCAAGCCGGCCGCGATCTGACGGGCCGCCTCGCTCAACGGGAGATCGGAGTAGTGACGATGGCGGACGACCCTCAAGAGCGCGTCACGGCCTGCAAGCGCGGCCCGCGTGGCCTGCCTCCGCCGCCCCGGCCCCGTCTGAACCCCGAACGCCGCGTCGAGCGTCGCAGCCCGGCCGGTACGCCAGGCATGGAGCGCCTCGGCGATCGCTTCCGCGTCGCCGGGCGCCAGCGGCTCCCCGACGGCGAGGGCGGTCTCGAGGCGGCGGAGGAGCTCGACGGTCACGAGGGCTTGCGCCTCGCCTTCGCGGCCGCGATCCCGGCCGCGTGTTTGTCAGCCTGCCGTTGCGCCTCGTCGGCGATTTCATTGCTCAGCCGACGGCATTCGTCCTCGACCCGCGCCCGCAACGCGAAATCGTGCCGCGCGATCCGAGCCGGGAGCGCGCCGAGACCTTCCACGAGTTTGCCGGCGATCGCGTCGACCGCGCCGAATGCCTCCTCGACGTCACAAACCCGGCCCTCGGCCTTCGCGACCCGCAACTCGATCTCCCTCGCTCGAGCGTCGGCCACGCGCGACGCGGCCGCCGTTTTCGTCACCTCTCGCGCCTCGCGCCGTAGGTGCTCGACGAACGCCGTCACACTGGCGGCCGTGTCGTACTGATTGCGGCTCACGGGCGGCGGGAGAACCCCGTCCGCCGCGAGCTTCTGGATGTAGCGCGGCGTCACGCCGAGGAGCTTCGCCAGGTCGCCAGACCCGAGCGTTTCCGCAATCTTGATCGCCATGCATCGTCTCCCTTTTGACAGACTTCTTTGCAAAATTGCGAAGCGAACAGGGAATCTGAATCCCCGAAATATGCTGATAGGCCGGGCCGTTAGGCTCCCCGCATTCTATTTGAACGCCAGGGTCCCTTGCGGCCCACGAGTTAGCCGGGGCGACGGCGTCGGCCAATCTTGCGTTTTTGCAAGACGCGCGGGCGCCGGTCATAGTCCGCCCTCGAGCCAACGAACCCGCGGCAGGGTGACGGCGCGGGTCGGGCGGGGCTTGTCGCCCCGATCGGGGTTCCGGACCCGTGCGCCCTTGTGGCAGAGGCCGGCGCGCCGGCGTGCCTGCCACGCCATGCTCACCACGGCGTCGGCGTCGCCGTCCGGCAGACGACGGCGGGCGATCCGCTTCATGCGACCCCACGCCTCCCGGTTCGTGAGGTTCGCCGTCTCCGCGACGAGCTCCGCCGCGAGGGCGGCGCGGAAGTCGTGAGCCGTGTCGATCGTCGTCATCGCGGGGACTCCTGTTTCGGTTCGTTCGGACAAAACCGGAGTCTGTCCCCGGTGGTGGTACTGGCCTGTCGAGCGCCGGACCGGAGGCGGCCAGATCGGAGCACGTTCCTAAGGCGGGGCCTATCGAGGGAGGTGACGAGGCGCCCGGCGGCGGCGGCGCGTGCGTCATCAAGACGGCGCCGACCGCCTCAAGCGGGAAAGGGAAATGGTCGGGGCGCGCCATCAACGCGCCATCGAGCGATTGATGGTGCGCCATCGCCATTACCCTTTAGGCGTCGGCTTGATGATGGCGCGCCTTTTTGCGCCATCGTGCGCCATCAATGCGCCATCAAAAATGAGGTGATGGCGCGGGGTCATGACGAGGTCCCCGGCCGCCTGTCGTTGTTCACGAACAGGCCCTTTCGCTCCTTCCGGCCTCCGTCCTTGTAAGGTCGGCTGACGAGGACCTCGTTCTTAATCCACTCGTCGACGATGCGCTTTGCCTGGGGCTCCTCGATCCCGAGCACCTCGGCCACGATCGTCGAGGCGCGACGGTTCGGGAGGGTCCTCGCCTCCATTGCGAAGCGCCAGCCGGTCGGGTTGCCGTCGTCGTCGATCTCGCCCCGCTCGATCGCGTCAAGCGCCCGGTTCAAGTCGCCGTAGCTATGGGCCGCGAACACGGTCGGCGGGGTCCACGGCACGAGGGCGCCGACCTCGTCGCCGGGGATTCCATCGCGGCCGTTCGGCAGGCTTATGGAGACCCGCCGGAGCCATCGGGCCTTGCCTGTGGTGAGAAACAGGTTCGCCTTTGCATCGTCGAACCGGACGAGGCGGGACCGGTCGTCCTCGTCGACTCCGAGCTTGCCGGCCTCCTCCCTTGTCATCGGAAACAGGGTGCAGACGACGCGCCCGACACCGATGAGCGAGCCGCCGCCGCGCATGGCGTCGGGATCGCCGGCCATGTCGCCGGCATATTTCCTCGTGTGGTGCACGAGGATGATCCCGGCGTTCGTCCGCTTGGCTACCTGGTCGCGCCAGGTCGTCCCGACCCATTTGACCTCGGAGTTCGAGTTCTCGTCGCCCTCGAAGGTCTCGGCGAAGGGGTCGACGACGAGAGCGTCGATCCGGTTAGCCTCGATCGTTTGGACCAGGGACTCGACGAGCGGAGTCCGCGTGATCGTCTTGGACTTCGGGTCGGCCTTCGCGATGACGATCCCGCCCTCGGTGAGCTCCGCCTGGTCGGGGAGCAACAACCATCCGACGAGGTCCGCTTGATCGACTCCCATGACCTCGCACGCCGCGGCCAGGCGCCGGCGTTGCTCGTCGAGGTCGTCCTCGGTGTTGATGACCAATACCCGATAGCGGCGCCGGGGAGTCCAGCCGCCCCACGGGATCCCGAGCGCCATCGCGATCGACCATTGCAGGGTCAAGAGCGACTTGCCCGCGCCAGGCGGCGCGGCGAAGAACGTCACGAGGCCGTGCAGGACGAGGCCGGGGACGATCCACGGCCGGACGGGGATCTCGGCGGGGTCGAAGGGGAACGCCGAGACGGTCCGGAACGGCGGGCGCGGCGTGGCCGCCGGCGCTTCCGCTCCGAACGGCGGCACGGGTTCCCACCGCTCAAGGAGTCCAGCTTGCTCGAGCGTCGCATCGAGGTCGGCGCCGGTGCTCATGCTAGGACCTCGTCATTCCAATCTGCCCCAGGACGGCGAGGCATCCGGACGGCCGCCTCTCGTCCGGCCTCGGCCCATCGGCGCGCGCATGTGCGTGCGGCCTTGAGGCCGGCCTCGTCGTGGTCGGCGAACAACGTCAGCGACTCGAGGCCGGGGAGGACGGGGAGGTTGGCGATCGCGCCGGCCGAGGTCGCGGCCCACACGGGGCGCCAGCCGATCTTCCGAACGGCGAGGGCGGTCTCGATCCCCTCGGCGACGCCGAGCCCCATCGTGACGGCCTCGTCGGGGTCGAGCTTCACCACGGCCCCGCCGGCGGCGCCGCGCATCCGCTTGCCGATCTTCCGGCCGTCCGGCGTCAACGCGGTGACGTGCACGGCCCGAGGCTCGTCGGTGAGGGCGTCCCGCATCAGGCCGACCATGGCCGGAACACGGACGACCTCGCCGGCGTCGTCGCGCCAGGGGACGCCAGGATGAAAGCGGAGCACCCCACGGGCGACGGCGGGGTCGAGCTCGAGGCGCCGGCCGGCGAGGTAGGCCTCAACGAGCGTCCCGGTCGGGGAGACGGCGGAGTCCCATAGCCGGAGAGCCTTCCGGATCCGCTCGGGCTCGTCCTCGTCCGCGGGCGCCGGCGCGGGGCGCGCTGGGCCGGGCGGGAGCCTGGCGGGGTCGCCGAGGAACTCCCGCGCCCAGGCGATCGCGCCCCGCGTATCTAGACCGAGCTCGAGCCGGATTAGGTCGAGGGCGTCGCCGTGTTCGCCGCCCTCGAAGTTGTGCCAGCGCCCGGCGTGCCGGCCGGTCAGGCCGACAACGAACGAGCCGCGCGATCCCCATGCAAGCCGCGAGCGGTCCGATGCTCCGCGGTTCGGCTCGCCGCGGAAGTGCCGGGCGAGCTCGGGGAGCCGCGCGGCCAGGCGTGGCGCCAGGTCGTCGATCGGGGACGGTCTCAATGGACACCTCCCGCCGACGGGAGCGAGACGAGCACGCGCGGAATGTCGGACGGCGACGGCACGTGCATTTCGAGGAAGGTGAACCACTCCGCCTGATGCTCGATCAGGGTGTCGACGATCAGGACGTTAGCGGCCCGGCCGGTGCCGGCGTTCGTCGCCGCTATGCCATAGGCCGCGCCGTAAACGTCGGTGTCGAGCCCGACCATGAGGAACACGCCGCTAGTGCAATGCAGGACCCGGCGGACGCTCGGCGCGTCGAAAGCGGCGGGACCTCGAGACCGGTCGCAGTCGTCGTGCAGTGTGACGATCGCCGATTTGCCGGCCGGAGCGCGGAAGCGACCTTGGCCGGGATAGACCTGGACGATCGCGCAACCGGCCCTTAAGGCGGCCAGCGCATAGGCAATGATTTGCGCGTCGGTGAACGGGTTGCCTTGGGACGTCATGACGCTCGACTCTCCGCAACGGCTCGGGCCGCGGCCCGGCTGGGGACTAGGGCGAGAACGAGGCCGTGCTCGTCCACGACGAGCACGCGCGGAGGCGGGGGTGGCGGTGCGGGCGGGGCCGGCCGCGGCAGGGGGAGAGGGACCGCGGCCGGCATGGCTTAGGCCTCGGCCTTGGCGCGGGCGTTGGCGGCCGCCTCGAGCGTGATGCCGACGCGGCACCACTGTTCGAGCGGGGAGCCACCGACCGGTTGGCCGGCTATGTTAGCCGCGAGGGTCGACGCCCAATCCCGGAGCGCCGTGAAATGCGAGTCGGGGATCTGGACTCCCGCCTCGTCATAGGCGTGCTGCATGAGGTCGTCGATTGCGTCGAGGAGGGCCTCGAGGTGCGCGCCGACGCGGACCGCGGCGAGGACGGACTCCCTCATGCCGGCCTCCCTTCGGGCGCCACGTGGTCCTGCCAGATCGCGGGGAGCGGCTTGGCCGGCCCCTGCGGGAGCGCGACGTTGGGCGGGAGCGGGAGAGAGTCCGGCGCGGGAGGCGGCGGGGAGGGTGCAATAAAGCCCCGCGCCCTAAGTTCAGCGAGCCGACGCCGGTTCGCGGTGAGGAGCGTCATGGCCTTCACGACGGCGTGCCTATCGCCGCGGCCGAAATCAAAAACCAGGTCCTCGAGCCGCGACCTCAAGACGTCTAGCGGCCCGCCCTCGCCGCGAAACGCTTCGTCGTCCCTTTCCCGCCGCTTGCGGGGGACTCGGGCGTAGTGGCCGATGAACTTGATTTCCCCAAAGGCATCGTCCAGCCGCTCGATCATCCGCGCAGCATGAAGGAATGCTTTTTCAAGGTCGGTTTGGTGGCGTTGTTTTGCGTTCATTGGATAGTCCTCGTTGCTGGTTGCACTTGCACCGGGCGCGCCGGCGCGGTAATCGAGGACCGCTTTCCACACGAGTCCTCGACGCGCCGCCCTCACGGGCGGCGTGTTTGCTTGATCAGGTGCTTTCGCGATGCCGGGCGACATAGTCGGCCAGGTCCGCCGGCGCGAGGCGGCGCGACCGGCCAAATCGAACCGAGCGGAGCTTGCCCGCGCGCATTTCAAGGTAGAGCTTGGCGCGCGAGATCCGGAGAAGTTGGCTCGCCTCGTCGATGGTATAGGCGAGCGGCTGCAACTGGCGGCCGGGGTCAATGGTGTCCATCAATCCTCCTTTGGCGGAGGCGTGGACGGCCGGCGGGGTTGCCTATGTCCACGCCGACGCCGCTAAGCGGTGGTCGGTGGACACTCATAATTCACACTAGAAATGGACTTGCATCAACGAAGTTGGGGTACCCCAGTTTCGGGTCAGTCGGGCTCGGCTTCGGCGTCGCCCCTGACGATCCGGAGTGTGCGCTCGTAGGCGGCGCGGAAACTACGGCCGCGCACTCCTAACAATGCTGTGGTCATCCTCGCAGCCGTCATCGCGTCCGCCCCTGCCGCGGTGTAGCGATCGAACTCCATGCGCAAGATGCCGTAAGCCTTTTCGGCCATGGCGTCGCTCGGCCGCTCCGGCCTCCGTCTCCACACCTCGTTGTCGTCAACCAAATCATGTTCCCAAATCGCGTTCCTGGCTTGGCCAAACCGATCATCATTTGTCATCATTTGAAGCATTAGCAATTCCGAGCTCAGTTCTTCATACGAAACCATGTGACGAACTTCTGCCAAAAGATCAGCGGCAAACACACCGCAAAAAAAACTCAAGATCATTACATGATCACGCGGCAGAAAATCGCCCGGAAGAGGTCCCGCCCATTCGGGAATAATAAGGTCGTTAAACGTATCCAGGCGCAGCGTCTTGTTGTGGTTCCAGACTGCCTCCGTCTCCTCAACGGTCGGCCACTTCTGCCCGTTCATTTTGCCACCCGCAGCGGCGCGACCGGCGCCGACGTCACGGGGATGACGGCCCGGGCCGCGAGCTCGTCGAGCGCGTCGACGATGAACGCCGCATAGTGCCTTTCGATCATCGCGGAGGAGGTGTCGTGCAGCGCGGCGACGAGGCGGACCGGGAGTTGCTCCCGTAGGCCTCGCACGATCGAGGAATGTCGCAGCGCGTAGGCCGTGACGTCGGCCGAGAACCCGGCCTCGGCGACGACCTCGGCGAAGGGGCGGAGGAGGTGCGAGGCCGCGGGGTGCCAAGGTCCGCGGCCGGTGATCTCCCACTTGAGCGGGCCGGCAGGTTTCTTGTGGATGCGCTCGAGGAGGACGTCGGTCCCGCGCCGCCGCGCCATGGCGGGGCGCAGGGCCTCGATGACGTCCGGCCCGACGGGGAAGGGAACGTGCGTCGTGCGCTTCGTGCCGCGGCCCTTGTGGGACGTCGGAACCATGATGCGGGAAGATGCTGTCTGGACGTCGGCGACGGTGAGCCGGCGGACTTGCGAGAACCGGGCGCCGGTCGCGGCCAGCACTATGATCAGGCGGGCGAGGTCGCCGTTCCATCCGTCCCGCTCGTCGACGCTCCATGCGGCCTCGACGAGCCGCCGAACCTCGGCATCCGACAAGACGATCTTGCGGGCCGGCGCGGCGATCGCCTCCTCGCTGTGGAACCCGTACCGGACGACGTTCCCGAAATCGCCGGGAAGGCGAGTCCGGTAGGTCCGCGCCGCCGCGTTAAGCGCGGCCTTGAGGTCACCGATGACGCGCCGGACGGTGGTCGGCGCCATGGTCGCCGGCAGGGCCGCGCGCCATGCCTCGATGGCGGCCTCGTCGAGCTTGGAGAGGGTGACGTCGGCGAGCGGGGCGGAGAGGACGTGCTTCTTGAGGCGGGACCGCGTGTCGCGCTTCAATGGGGCGCCCGGCTCGGCGCGCTGCCGCTCGCGAGCCTCGCGGCTGGCGACGTAGGTCTCGATGACGGACCGGACCGTCACCGGCGGGCCGGCCTTGCGGTCGGCCGCGTCCTTCCGGTTCGTCGCGACGATGACGCGCGCCTTGCGCTCGGCCTGGCGGAAGTCGAGGACGCCGTCGCCGTCGGCGGGGAGGTGGTCGTCGGCCGTGCCGACGGTCTCCTGGCGATAGACGCTGCCCTCGCGCCACCGGACGACCCACCGACCGCCGCGAGGCGCCGAGCGGTATCCGAGGTGAACGTCGGGGTCGATGCCGCGCCAATATGGCTTCGCGCGACGGGGGAGGGCGGCGCGAGCCGGGCGGGTCGTGATCGGCGCTTCGGATAGGATTCTTGCCATGCCTTCGCCCGCCAAACTTGTCCACTATTTGTCTATTATACCGGGGTGTACGGCCCTAGACAATCAAAGACGGGCATGGATCGCATCCAATAAAATCAACACGTTAGTGGATTGCCATAGACGGAGGTTATGGCAAATCGGGACACTTTCACGGCGAAAACACGGGTTCGAGTCCCGTAGGGCGCGCCAGCGGCTCCATCATTCCGTCTTGATCGCTCTTTCGCATCGGCCCGCTCTGGTCATCCGCACGGGGTCCGTTAACTATGACATTCAGATATGTCGTGGGTCCGGACCATGTCTCGTGGAACAGCCGTCTTCCGCATCGGGCTTGGCATCGTCGCGGGCCTCGTGTTCTGGGCTGTTGCCCTCGGTGCCACGCGACTGCTTGGCGGCATGGGGGCCCCGTTTCCCGTGTGGGCTGCCGCGGTCATAGGCCTCGGAACGGCGGCCCTCGTCCAGTAGGCCGAGATCTCCGATGCGCCAGATGACCCGCGTGCCGCTGTATTGTCGGGATTGAAGTGACGATACGATAACGTAAACGCGGATTTACGAGCTTTTCCGTTGCAATAGACGCAGATTTAAAAGTTGCGGCTTAGTGTTCTCGGCAACCTTAGGTGTTGCCATGACCTTGTTCCAGCGTTTCCGCGACGACGTTTCCGGCGCCCTCGCCATCATCTTCGCCCTGCTGCTCGTGCCGGTGCTGATGGTGGTCGGGCTTGCCGTCGACTATGGACGTGTCGTCTACGCCCGCACGGCGCTGCAGGCGGTGGTCGACTCGACGACGCTCGCGGTGACGACGCCCAAGTACACAACGAGCGCCGAGGTGCAGGCGGCCGCCGAGCGCATCTTCGAGGCGCAGTTGCGCGACAAGTACGGCCTGACGCTGCCGACCAAGCTCCAGGTGGCCCTGCAGCCCGACGGCAAGACCGTCAACGTCGAAGCGGTGTCGTCGGTGAAGAACACGGTGCTGGCGGCTGTCGGCATGCCGGCGATGGAGATCGCGGCGAAGGCGCGCGGCATCCGCGGGCTCGACAACTCCGTCGAGGTCGCGCTCGTGCTCGACACGACCTATTCGATGAGCGCCAACAACAAGATGCCAACCCTCAAGTCCGCAGCCAACCTGATGGTGGACACGCTCACGGCCGACTCGGCGCAGAAGGTGAAGTTCGCGATCGTGCCGTTCGCCAACTACGTCAACGTGGGTCTCACCAACCGCAACCAGCCGTGGATGTCGGGGGCGAACGACTACACGACCACGACGACGACCTGCACGCAGCCCAACACGACCTGCCAGACCTGGACGACGCAGCCCAAGCAGACCTGCGTGAACGTGAACTGCGTGCCGAAGACCACCTGCACGACAACCGACGGCGTCCAGAACTGCACCACCACGCAGTCCTGCCAGCAGCAGTGCACCACCACGGGGACGCAGCAGGTCTGCTCCGTGTGGAACAAGGGTCCGCAGCAATGCACGACCAAGACGAACACGTTCAAGTGGTCGGGCTGCGTCCTGTCGCGCGCCTCGCCCAACACCTTGACGGACGCCAACCCCGCGGTGCCGTACGGCGCGCTGATGAACAAGACCTGCACCACGCCGATCACCCCGCTGACGAGCGACAAGACGATCGTTAAGGCGGCGATCAACGCGCTGACGCCCGCCAACAGCACCTATGTGCCTGCAGGCCTGATGTGGGGCTGGAACGTCCTGTCGCCGCTGGCGCCGTTCGCCGAGGGTGCCGCCTATGACAGCAACAACCGCAAGCCGCGCAAGACGATGGTGCTGATGACCGACGGCGAGAACACGCTGTCCTACCGCACCACCCAGAACGACCACGAGGGCACCTCGCGGACGGCGGCGGACGCCGCCACCGCCACGCTGTGCACCAACATCAAGACGGCCGGCATCGAGGTCTGGACGATCGCCTTCCAGGTGACGGACGTGAACGTGCAGAACATGCTGCGCACCTGTGCCTCGAGCGCCGACAACTTCTTCAACGCGTCCGACAACGCATCGCTCGAAGCCGCCTTCAAGAAAATCGCGGCCTCACTGCAGACGCCCTACTTGGGGCAGTGACAAGCAGGTTAAGGAAATCTCAACGCTTATCTTGAGCGTTGATGCAAAATCATGTTGCAATGCACTTCTCGCGTGTAGGGGGCGTGAACATGATTGTCGGGGACAGCAGCGTCGTGAGCAGGGCAGCGCCTCGAATTGCGGTGCTTGTTCCCTGTTACAATGAAGCGGTGACGATTGGCGCCGTGGTGCGGGATTTTTCGGCCGCTCTGCCCGGGGCCGACATTTATGTCTATGACAACAACTCGTCCGACGGGACGAGTGAGCGGGCCCGGGAAGCCGGCGCCATTGTCCGAGCCGAGCCTTTGCAGGGCAAGGGCAACGTCGTCCGCCGCATGTTCAGCGATATCGAGGCGGACATCTACATTCTCGTCGACGGTGACGCGACCTATGATGCGGCATCGGCGCCAGCGATGATCGATGCCCTGATCGTTCACCAGTGCGACTGCGTCACCGCAACCCGCATCGAGCAGGAACAGGCTGCCTATCGAGCTGGGCATCGGTTCGGCAACCGCGTCATCACCGGGATGGTCACGCTGTTGTTCGGCCGAGGCACCAGGGACATGCTCAGCGGCTATCGCGTGTTCTCCCGCCGGTTCGTGAAGTCCTTCCCCGCGATGGCGTCGGGCTTCGAAATCGAGACAGAGTTCACGGTGCATGCGCTTGAGCAGCGCATGATCATGGTCGACCTCGAGACGCCGTACTTTGGTCGCCCGGAAGGATCGGCCAGCAAGCTCAACACTTACAAGGACGGAATTCGGATCGTTAGAACGATCGCAAACCTCGTGAAGGAGGAGAAGCCACTGGCGTTCTTCGGTGGGGTTGCCTTCTCTCTGGCGCTAGCCGCCATGGTCGCGTTCATCCCCATCTACATCGAATATCTCGAGACCGGGCTCGTCCGGCGGTTTCCTACGGCCATTCTTTCTGCAGCGCTGATGCTTGCGGCCGGGCTCTCGTTCACGTGCGGACTCGTGCTGGACACCGTTACTCTAGGCCGCCGGGAGATGAAGCGGCTGGCTTACATGCGCCAACCCGGTCCGCCGTCCGGACCTTGGCGCATGACCGACGCGACAGAACGCGAGGCTTCCATTCGATCCGTCGTTTCATGAGGGCGTTCGTCACCTTCGCGCTGGTCGGTGCAATCGCGTTCTTCGTTGACGTCGGTGTCCTTCTCCTCGTGATCGCCGTCGGCGTTCCGCCCTTGGCTGCACGCGCTCCCTCCTTTCTAGTCGCCGTTGCGTTTACGTGGCTCCTCAATCGTCGCTACACGTTCTCGGTTGAGAGGCGGCCCACGCTGGGCGAGTTCGGGGCATACATCGCTTCGCAAGCGTCAGGAGCGCTGACGAACCTCAGCGTCTATGCCGTCCTGGTCTGGCTTTCGCCCTTTGCTTCGCGTCATCCCGCTGTTGCCGTAGCGGTGGGTTCAATATCCGGTCTTGTCGTCAACTTCTTTGCGGCGCGGCTCGCACTGGAGACATCGTCGCCGGCCGTGACGCGGGAGCAGCGCGAGTGAAACTGGGCGGGCAGACTGATCGGCGGGTCCGCCTCCAGTGGATCTTCGCAGCGTTCGGCGCCACCGCAGTGCTGATGGCATTCCCCATCGCGAACGGATTTCCGTTCATGTTCGCCGACACCGGGACGTACATCACCGCGTTCAGGACATTCCGGGTTCCGTGGGATCGGCCCGTCTTCTACAGCATATTCGTTGCGGTCTCGTCGCTGGGCCTCAGCCTTTGGCTTACGGTCTTGGTCCAGGCCGTCATGTCGGCCGTGATCAGTCTCCTCTTTGTGAACAAGGTCCTCCGTATTTCGTCCCCGACCGCGGCGGGCATCGGCGTCGCGCTCACGTTCGCGATCACGCCGGCTCCTTGGATTGCAGCTCAGCTGATGCCAGACATATTCACCGGGCTCATGATCCTGGGAATTCTCTCGCTTCTGCTCGCGTCGCGAAGAATGGATCGCTGGGAGATCGCTGCCTGCGCCCTGGTGATCGTCATGGCGACGGCTTTCCATCTCGGCAATTGGGTCATTGCGCTGGGAACCACGCTTTCTGTTGCGCTGGTCAACCGTGTCGCCGGTCGTTCCGCTCCGCTCGGATCCTACCGGGTCGTCACTGCTTGTATTGCTGCCGGGCTGGTCGCCGTCTTGGCCTCGAATGTGGCTGCACGCGGGCAGATCAGCTTGTCCCCCGGATCCAATGTTTTCCTTTTTTCGAAACTTCTGGACGACGGTCCCGGCTTTGATGTCCTGAACAAGGTCTGTCCCGGTGATTACAAGGTCTGCGCCGAGCGTGACGGTCTCCTGAAGTACGCGGCGCAGACCGGCAGTCGCCCAAGCGTTTCCGATCACTTCCTCTGGGAAGGCCCACTCGAGCGGCTCGGCTGGGTCCCGGGTTTTCGGGAAGAGGCCAATCAACTTGTTCGCCTCGCTTTTCGTGACATCGAATGGACCCGTCAGGTCGTACGTTCGGCCGGTCATGCATTCCATCAGTTTTTCAGGTTCGACATCAACGACTTGGCGGATCCGCTCCCAGCGGAGTGGGGGGCGCGTAAGGCTGTGGAGACCTTTTACGGATTGGGGGCGGCGCAGCAGGCATCTACCAGCGCCCAGATCACGGGGAGGGCGCCATTTCGGTTGGCCAGTCAGTTCTACGCGGTCGTTGTCGCAACCAGTCTCGTCCTGATGGCCGGGATGTGGGTCAGGTCGCGAGGCGCATACCCCCGGTCGACATCTTCGTCTGCGTGATGCTGGCTCTTCTGGCCAATTCGGCGGTGACCGGCGTCCTGTCTACCGTTCACGATCGCTATCAAAGCCGGGTCGTCTGGATCATCGTCCTTTATGTCGTTGCTTCAGCCATGGCTCGAAAGCCGTTATCGATGTTTCCGAAGGCGGTGTAAGCCGTACCGCCCCTTGTAGGTGTTCGATCTCGGAACTAATGTTCGCTAGGCGAACAATTTGAGGGCTCCGTGAGCGAGACTGGGAGACGCGCGTCGGATCGCGATCTGGTTGGCGGACTTCAGAACGGCCTTGCCGTCATCGAGGCTTACGACGCGCAGAACCCGCGTCTGAGTATTACCGATGTCGCCAAGCGAACGGGCCTTACGCGGGCGGCGTCGCGTCGCTACCTCCTGACGCTGGTGCGTCTCGGCTACGCGGAGCATGACGGAAAGTTCTTCGCTCTTACGCCGAAGGTTCTCCGCCTCGGTTACGCATATCTGTCTTCAGGGAGTCTGCCGTCCCGGGTCCAATCGTGGCTTGAACGGATCGCCGAGACCATCCAGGAATCATGCTCGGCAGCCGTTCTTGATGGCAACGACGTCGTCTACATCGCGCGGGCATCGACGCGTCGGATCATGTCCATCGGATTGGGAGTGGGCAGCCGTCTGCCGGCCTACTGCACCTCACTCGGACGGGTTCTGATCGCCGGGCAGCCGGACGCTTGGTTGGATCATTACCTGGCGACCGAGCAGCGAACGGCATTCACGGCCAAGACGCTGACGACCGAGGCCGAGATCCGTGCGGCCGTCGCAAAGGCTCGTGAAGACGGTTTTGCCGTCGTGGACGAAGAATTGGAGGTCGGGCTTCGGTCGGCCGCGGTGCCGGTTCTGGACCGAGGCGGCCGTGTTCGATGCGCGATAAACGTCGGCGTTCAAACGCAGCGTGTATCGCTCGAGCATCTGAAATCCAATATCCTTCCTCGACTTCTGGCTGCATCCGACGAGTTATCTCGCCTGCTGTAAGCATCACAGGGACGCATTTTGCTGACTGAGGGCGGTTCTGAGTCTCTTCAGCTGTCGCCTGGCCGGTTTTTCCACAAACGCCACCGTTCCGGCCGCCGCGAGCATCACAGCGGCGATGGCCACCCATGACTGCAATTCGCCTTGAAGGGCAAAAAGTGCAATGAAAACAGGAAGATGAACGAGATAAAGCGGGTAGGACAGATCGCCCAGGTAAGTGAGAGCCTTCGACTGAGCGCCCTTCCACGACCTCGCGACCCATATGGTCAGCAAAGTCACGACGATTGTCAGCGGGCCAAGCGGCTCTGTCGAGGCGTCCATCTCCGGAGATATCAGGAAGAGAACGACAGACAGAGCTGCGAAGATGATGAATTTCATTGCTGAGAAATCACGGTACAGTATGAAACCAACAATAAATGGCCACATATATTTCGGCGGTTTGAATTTCGTCGCCAAGTAATATAATTTGCCATCAATCAGATCGTTGGGCAGTATGAACATTATCATGGAGGCAACGGCAATGAAAATGAGCCATCGTGTATTCATCCGAATCAGTACGACAATGGCGGCGATGTAGAATGAAAACTCGATTGATAGCGACCAAACCGACAGATTGAAGTCGACGGCCTTGCAGGCGAACATCTGCAACATGAGGGCGTTGCAAAAGAAAACGAGATTGCTGTCCTCATTGAACACGTGAAGCGGTGCTTCGATCTCACCGGTGAACTGCTGAAGAGCGAAGGCCGAGGCGATCGCCAGGATGTAGGCCGGGTAGATGCGGACGAACCGACGCCAAAGGAAGCCCGCGGGTTCACGCAGAAGAGAATTGTGGATCGAAAAGCCTGAGATAATCAGAAACCCCACCACGGCAGCCTTTCCGCCTAGTCGCGAGATGGCTGCAAGCAGCGGTTCTGCTCCAAAGAAGATCGTCATGTGGAAACACAGCACGATGAACGCAAGGAGGAACCGCGCCAAGGCCAGAAGATCCCACGCAACTTCGTCAGAGGGGTGGCTGTTGGGCAGTGTCTGCATTTCGTTCGCATCCGGATCGGGAAACGTTCATCGGCTTTTGATGGACGATAGCTGTATGGAACCGAGGATTTGGTTTATCCGGCGGCGTCATCGCCGAACCATGACGAAAGAGGCGCCGCGGGTGGCCGCGGCGCCTCTTTCGTGTGCTTCCAGGTTCGGCAGGTTTCGGGCCCGGCCGCGGTCTCGTCCCTGGCCTTGGTCGGGAGGCGGTGGAGGTGGGCCGCCTCGCCGGCAGGGCAGGGGTAACGCTTCGCTGCTCGATCAGTTGCAGACGCGGACGCGGCGGGTGCCGGCGTAGTCGCCCCAGGCGTCGTACACGGGCTGGCGCTCGGTCCAGCAGGCGCGGCGGTAATAGGGGCGGGGGGCCGGGTCGTAGTAGTAGGCGGGAGCGCCATAGGCGGGCTGGCTCAGGGCGCCAGCGGCGATGGCACCCAGCGCGAGGCCACCCACCGCACCGGCGGCGAAGGCTGCGTTGCGGCCGTTGGCGGCCTGGGCCGGGGAGGCGGCGACCGCCGCCGCGATGCTCAGCGCGGCGAAGGCCGCGACCGCGGTACGCTTCAGGCTGGTGCTCGTGACGATCGACATGATGGTCTCCTTCGGGTCGTCGTTGGCTTCATCTCGTGGCCGGCGTTTCCGTTCCGGCGATGAATTGACCCTAGATCCGGACATCTCCGGCCGATGTGCGTCGACGCACATGGCGGCGGAGCGACGCCGGGCTGCCTCGCCGGCGATGCAGCGCAGACCGGCTGCGCCCGCGCTGGACAACGCGGGCCTCACCTGTCACCTCTCGCTGTCATTGCCCGTGCCTGACGCCGCGCCCCGGGCCTTCACCGCCCTCGACCCCGCGCCATGACCTCGCCAGCACCCTCCGCAGCGCCGCTCTCACACGCCGAGATCCGCCTCATCATCTTCGGCGTCGTCACCGCCATGTTCCTGGCCGCCCTCGACCAGACGATCGTGGCGACAGCCCTTCCGACCATCGGGCGCGACCTCGGCAACCCCGAGCTGCTGCCCTGGATCGTGACGTCCTATCTCGTGACGTCGACCGCCGTGACGCCGTTGTACGGCAAGTTCAGCGACACGCACGGCCGCCGCCCGACCCTTCTCTTCGGCATCTCGGTGTTCGTCGTGGGCTCCATCGCCTGCGCGATGGCTCCGAACATGATCACCCTGATCCTTGCGCGCGCGCTCCAGGGCCTTGGAGGCGGCGGGTTGATCTCGCTGAGCCAGACGATCATCGCCGACGTGGTCGCGCCCAAGGAGCGTGGGCGCTACCAGGTCTACATCGCCAGCGTCTTTGTCAGCACCAGCCTGCTCGGCCCAGTCCTGGGCGGTTTCTTCGCCGAGCACGCGCACTGGTCCTGGATCTTCTGGATCAATCTTCCCATCGGCGCGCTGTCGCTGGCGCTCTCCTATACGCTGCTGAAGCGGCTTCCCCGCCATGACCGGCGCCATTCGCTGGACGTCCTCGGCGCGGTTCTGCTGGTCGCCGCGACCTGCGTCCTCATGCTGGCGCTCAACTGGGGCGGCGTGAGGCACCCGTGGCTGTCGGCCCCGATCCTCGGTCTCGTGGGCCTCTCGGCAGTGCTGTGGCTGTTGTTCGGGCTTCGGCTCGGGCGGGCCGACGAGCCGCTGATCCCCTTGTCGCTCTTCGCCAACCAGGTGGTCCGCACCGGCACGCTGGCGGCGTTGTTCAGCATGGGCGTCTTCATCGGCCTGACGATCTACGTCCCCGCGTTCTTCGAGATCGTCCTGGGTCTTTCGGCCGCCGACAGCGGGCTGGCGCTCATTCCGCTGATGGTGGGGACGGTCGCCGGGGCGACCGTTGCGGGGCGCGCGCTGACCAAGATGACGCATTACAAGCGCATCCCGATGGTCGGCCTCAGCGTGGCCGCCCTGATGACCGCCGTCCTTGCCTTCCAGGCCAACCACGTCTCGTTCGTGCTGCTCCAGGTGATGCTGTCACTGACGAGCATCGGTATCGGGACTGTCTTCCCGGTGACGACCGTCGCGATCCAGAACGCGGTCAGCCTGCACCAGCTCGGGACGGCGACGGGCGCGATGAACTTCTCGCGCAGCCTCGGCGGCGCGCTGATCGTGGCGCTGTTCGGGGCGATCCTGCTCGGCGGCGGCGTGGCCGGGGGGCTCCACGGCGCCCACGGCGCGGTCGCGGCCACGCCGGAGGTGGCAAACGCGTTCGGATGGATGTTCGCGACTGCGGCCGTGGGCTTCCTGTGTGCGCTGGCGGCGATCGTGGCCATGGAGGAACGGCCGATGCGCGGAAGCAGACCCACTGCAGAGGCCACGGTGGCGGAGTGATCCGCGACGGCGACGGAGTTGTTCGCGAGCGCCGCCCAGTCCATCGGGTGCCTTAATGATGAACTCAATCCAAGGGATCCGGTGGATTGCCTCAAGCGTTCGTCTCATGAATGGTGAGAGCGGCCAGAGATCCACATGTCGCTTCACCAGTCCCCGAAAACGACGCCCCACATGACGTTGCCGCCGGTCGGTGCACCGGAGCTTGCCGTCATCATCCCGACCTTCAATGAGGTGGGAAACGTGCGCCGCCTCGTTTCCAGCCTGGAGGCAGCCCTTGCCGGCATTCACTGGGAGGCGATCTTCGTCGACGACGACTCGAACGACGGGACGCCGGACGAGCTCGAGGCGCTGGCACGGGAAGACCACCGCGTGCGCTGCATCAGACGCATCGGCCGGCGTGGCCTGAGCACGGCCGTCGTCGAGGGCATGCTGTCGACCGTCGCAAGCTACGTGGCCGTGATCGACGCAGACCACCAGCACGACGAGACGAAGCTGGTTGACATGCTCGCCATCCTCAGGGCGGACGAAGCCGACATCGTCGTGGGCTCGCGCTACGTCGGGGACGGGAGCATCGGCGCCTGGGATGCCGGCCGCGCTCGGGTCAGTCGCGTTGCGACGACGATATCCCGCCTCTTCCTGCCGTTGCAGCTGTCCGACCCGATGAGCGGGTTCTTCATGATGCCGCGCGCGCTGGTGTTCGACGCGGTGCGCAACCTCTCCGGGCAGGGGTACAAGATCCTCCTCGACATCATCATGTCGTTGCCGATCGTCCCGCGCGTAAAGGAGGTGGCCTACACGTTCCGCACGCGCACGCATGGCGAAAGCAAGCTCGATTCGGCTGTCGCGCTCGAGTACCTGCTGATGCTGGTCGACAAGAAGATCGGCCACGTCGTGCCCACCCGCTTCGTGCTCTTCGGCCTCGTCGGCGGTTCCGGCGTGCTGGTGCACATGGCGACGCTCGCCGCGGTCTTCGGCTCCTTCGGTTCGTTCCGCGTCGCGCAGGCCGTCGCAACGCTCGTGGCGATGACTTTCAACTTCTTCGTCAATAACGTTCTCACCTATCGGGACAAGCGCCTGCGCGGCGTCGGCCCGGTCGTGAAGGGCCTGCTGTCGTTCTGGCTGGTCTGCTCGATCGGAGCCGTCTCCAACGTCGGCGTGGCGTCCGTCCTGTTCGAGCGGGACTACGCATGGTGGCTCTCGGCCCTTGCGGGCATCGCCGTCGGAGTCGTGTGGAACTACGCCATGACGGCCACGTTCACGTGGCGCAAATGATCGGGCCCGCGCCGGAACGGTTGCCGTGACGGCGACAGAACAGCCGGAAGGCTTGTCGGATGGCCGACCCGATGTCCTGGTCGTCATATGCCGGCGCAATGAGTCGACGGTGCCGGACCAGTCGATAGCCACCGCCGACGTGGCCCTGGCGGGCGGCATCAGCCATGTGGGGGCGCGATCGAAGTTCCTCGGTGGTCGCAGGCTTCTTCGGGCGGTGCTCCACGGCGTTCTCGGCTGGGAGGCCAGTCAGGCCGTTCTCGAGATCGAACCAGGCGGCCGCCCGCGGCTTCCCGCAGTCCTGGCGGCGGGACTTCAGTTCAGCATCAGCCACTCGAGGCAGTTTGACTCTGTCGCCGTGTCGTTCCGTGGTGCCGTTGGCCTCGATATAGAGGAGGACGTTCCGCCAAACATCCCAGAGACTGCAGACATCCTGTTGTCGGCTGATCAGGCAATCCGACTTCGGGAGTTGCCCTTGGCCGAGCGGGGATCGGCGTTCCTGCGTGCCTGGACCCGCAAGGAAGCAGTCCTCAAGGCGGTCGGCGTTGGCTTTGCGATCGATCCGGCAAAACTCTTCGTCCCTTTCGACGAATCCTCGACACCAATCCGCGTCGACTGGCCTGGCGACGGGCCCGGCACTTTGTGGGTCCGTGACATCCGCGTGCATGGCCTCACGGGCGCGGTCTGCCTCGCGACGGCTGACGCGTCGCAATTTGACGTTCAAGTCGCCGTGCTTCCTGCGCCTCCGGTCACTGACCTCTCGGCTTGAGGGGGGGAGGCGGTGGAGCGACCCGCTCGCCGGGACCGCCTGGGGACTGAGGCGTATTGTTCACGACCATCCTCAGATTGTCCTGGATCACGTCCATGTCGACGAACAGGTTGTCGACCATCTTCTTGTCGCAGCCATCCTCGACCATCGCGAGTTTCGAGGTGTTCGTGGCCGTATCGACGATGTAGCCGCCGAACTCCTGAAATGCGCGCGCAAGGGCCATGCCTTCGGGTGTCTTGATGCCAATCTTCGTCAGATCGACCGTCGACGGGATGCCGAAGAGCGCACCCATGGGAACGGACCCGGAATAATTGTTCTTCCCGCTTCCGTCCGTGTGCGTAGCCGGCCAGACCTTCTGATCGTTCATGGTCGCACCCTTCTTGAGCTGGTGCTGGCTCGCCATCATCGAAAGCGCGTGCTGGATATGCTTACGCTCCAGCTCGTAGCAACGAATGAGACCACCGAACATGCTCATCCCGGCTGCGCGGATCCCTTCGCTGATGCCGTCGCGCTGTGCAATGCCGGGGCCGTACAGATTGGTTCGAACGACGTAGCCTACAGTGTATTCGCGTGTTTTCTTGTCGAAGCGGGCCAGCCACATTTCGTAGGCGAATTCGCCGTCGTCAGACACAATCACCATGTGCCCGTCGCCTTCGTCATAGGTGGGAATCTCGGCCGGCATTCGGAGGAAGAACTCGTTCTTGGTACTCACGAACGGCCACGGGAGCGTCCCAGCGCGATGTTGATACGTCCATCGAACGACGGGATCGGTCGGCTTTCCCTTGAAAACCGGATACTCGGGGAAGCCAATGATCCGCACCGCGCCGTTGATCTGCCCGGCGTTGCGATTCAAGTACGTGCTCGTTTCCAGTGCCTTTCCGTCCTGGAAGATCGCACCTCGTCCCAAAGGCGTGTTCCAGACGCTTTGTGCGGAGAAGGGTTGAAGCCAAGGCTCCCGGTACTCTCCGCCCGTGGGCCGACCGATCGACGGGCCTGCCATCTGCGCCAGACACGGGGACGTCGCCGCCAATGAAGCCGTGAGAGCCAACACTGCGCGCAGCTTCATGGAACACTCCACATGGATCGGAAGATTAACTGCATTCACATTATGCAGCCTCGGTGCGATCTGATTCAAGTTGAGTTCAATCATTTCTATTCGTTAAGCTAAAAACTGGATTTCGATCGAGTGGTGCAAGTCTTGGACAGCGCCCGCGGCGGAGGCAACGGTGCAGATGGATGAAGGCGATCGGACCGGGCTTCCATCGTGGTCGCTCGTCGTAGCGACTTACGAGCGGCCGGCCATCCTCCATCGATGCCTTACGTGGGCGGCCTCGCAAACCGTTCGACCACTCGATGTTGTCGTCGTCGACGCCAGCAAGGACTACGACACTAACGCCAGTTCTGCGAACAAAGCATTTCTCGGCCAACTTCCTTTGAACTACGTGAAGGCAGAAAAGCCGTCGCTTACGGTTCAGAGGAACCAGGGAGTAAGAATCTCCAAAGGAGAGATTGTCTTTCTGATCGATGACGACTCGTTGATGTTCCAGGATTGTGCGGAACGCATACTAGAAGTTTATGCCCTCGATCGGCATCACAAAATCGCAGGGATCATGGCTGAGCCTTGCGAAAGCATACCGGGCGAGCCGTCGTCGACCGCTTCAACGGACGCAAGGGGAGAAAGCGCGCTACGGAGTTTCGCCAAGAAATTGCTCGATACCGAAAGCACTTATTTTTTGCCGTACGACGCCCATCCCGTACGTCACGCTGTGCCGCCTGAATGTTTAAAATGCCATCTCACATCCATTGACGTCATGGCTGGGTACGCCATGACGTTCCGCCGGAAGGTTTTTGACAGCCTCGCGTTTTCTCCGATGCTGATGCGCTACAGCGCGGGGGAAGATCAGGACTTCAGCTACCGGGCGTCACGCTTGGGTGCTCTCGTCGTCGCCCACGGCGCACGTCTCCATCATCTCGAGGTGCCTGGCGGGCGCTTGTCCCGCGTCGCGACCACGGCCCTTGCTGACCTCAACCCCGCGGCCTTGCAGGTCCTCCATGCGGACGACCTGGGCACCATCTCGCGGCGCTGGACGGCAATCGTCCGCAAGCGCCTGCTCATCCGGTTCCTCAAGGATCTCTCCGAAAGGGAGTTCCGGTTCCGGCGTACACGCGGAACACTGATCTCGCTTGCCCATCTGGCGCAGCTCTATCGCTGCGATCCGGCCCGGATCGCGGACGTCCACGGCGCCCTTCAAGCTTCGATTATCGATCGGTACGGCAACGCCTGACCGGGGGCGCGCCGCTCACTCCATCGCCGCGGCCGCGGATCCGTGCGAGCCGCTGCCACGCCGCGCGCCGGGCTTCTTCAGCAAGAGCAGCAGCGGGAAGGCGGCGAGGCTGATCCAGGTCATCAGCTGGAAGTCGTTGGCGTAGGCGATGATGGCGGCCTCGCGGCTGACCATCTGCTCGAGCAGCGCGCGGCCGGTCTCCGTGGCCGGGTCGATCCAGCGGCTCCAGTCCGGGTGGCGCAGGGCATCGCTGAACGGCGTCACCTGCTCGGCGAGCTGGCTGTGAAAGGTCGCGGTCTTGTTGGTCAAGGTGGCGATGACGATCGAGATGCCGATGGAACTGCCGATGCTGCGGATCAGCGTCCAGAGTGCCGTGCCGTCCGTGCGCAGGTGGGCGGGGAGGGTGGCGAAGGCGATCGTGTTCAGCGGGACGAAGACAAAGCCCAGCCCGAAGCCCTGCAGGATCGAGACGAACTCGATGTGACGGGCGGATGTGTCCGGCGTGAAGCCGACCGACATCCACAGCGACCATGTCGACAGCGACAGCCCGATGAAGACGAGGATCCGCCCGTCGACGACGCGCAGGAGGCGGCCGACGATCATCATCGCGATCAGCGTGCCGATGCCGCGCACGCCGAGCAGCATGCCGGCGTCCAGGACGGGGTAGCCCATCAGGTTCTGGATGAACGGCGTGAGCAGCGCGATGCTCGCCAGCAGGATGATCCCGATGATGAACATGAAGACCACGCCGACCGTGAAATTGCGGTCGCGGAAGATCTGGATCGGGATGAAGGGGCGCGGATGCGTCAGGGCGTGGGCGAGGAACACGTAGAAGCCCAGCACGGCGAGCCCGGCCTCGATCACGATCTCGGTGGAGTCGAACCAGCCGGCCTGCTCGCCGCGGTCCAGCATCAGCTGCAGGGAACCGATGCCGAGGCTGAGCGCGAGGAAGCCCGTCCAGTCGAAGGTGAGCTTCTGGTTGACCGGCGTCTCCTTCATGAAGGCCGCGAGGCCCAGCACGGTGAGAATGCCGAAGGGCAGGTTCACGAAGAACACCCACCGCCACGAGTAGTACTCGGTGAGCCAGCCGCCGAGGGTGGGGCCCATGATGGGGCCCAGCATCACGCCCATGCCCCAGATCGCCATCGCCTGCCCGCGCTGCTCGATGGGGTAGGCGTCGAGCATGACGGACTGCGAGAGCGGAACCAGCGCGGCGCCGAAGACCCCCTGCAGGAGCCGGAAGAGCACCATCTGCTCGATGCTCTGGGCCGCGCCGCAGAGCATCGACGCGACGGTGAAACCTGCGGTGCAGACGATGAAGAGACGCTTGCGCCCGTAGCGGGCAGACATCCACCCCAGCGGCGACGTCATGATCGCGGCCGCGACGATGTAGGAGGTGAGCACCCAGCTTGCCTGGTCCACCGTCGTGCCCAGGCTGCCCTGCATGTAGGGCAGGGCGACGTTGGCGATGGTCGTGTCCAGCGCCTGCATGATCGTCGCCATCATCACGCAGATGGTGATGAGGCCCCGGCGCAGGCCGGGCGCTTCGCCGGCGAGCGCTGCGGGGGAGGGGGAGGCTGCGGCGGACATGGGGGCGCTCGTCCGGCGGGGATCCGTCAGTGGTCGCCGTGCGCCGTCGCGGGCAGGCCGAGAAGGCCGGCAAGGGTCCGCTCGCGCTTCGTGTCGATGTCGACCACCGTGCTCATGCCGGCCCGAAGCGCCGAGACGTCCTCTCCGGCGTCGAACTCGATCCGCACGGGCACGCGCTGCACCACCTTGACCCAGTTCCCGCTGGCGTTCTGCGGCGGCAGGATCGCGAACTGCGCGCCGGTGCCCGGGCTGATCGCGGCCACTCGCCCGTGCCAGACCCGGCCGGGGAAGGTATCGACGGAGACGGTGGCCTCCTGGCCGCGCTTCACGTGGGTGAGGTCGGTCTCCTTCAGGTTGGCGTCGACCCAGGGGCGGGCGTCGTCGACGATGCTGAAGATGGCCGTTCCGGCTGACAGGTACCGTCCCATCTGGATGCTCGACACCTGCGTGGCGACGCCGGCGATGGGCGCACGCAACGTGGCGCGCTCGAGATCGAGGTCCGCGCGGGCGAGGGCCGACTGGGCCTCCATGTAGGGCGGGTAGGCTTCGATCGGCAGATCGGGCTGCCCGCGCAACTGGTTGAGCACCGCCGTGCGCTGCTGCTCCAGCGTCTCGAGCTGCGTGCGGGCGGCGGCGACGCCGATCTCGGCCGTCTCGGCCTCGGCCTTGGATCCCGTCCGGTTGGTCAGCAACTCGGCCTTGCGCTGCAGGTCGGACTGCCGCAGCGCAACCGTCTGGCGCGCCGTGTCGATCTGGCGCTCGAGGCTGGCGAGGCTCGCCTTCAGGTTGGCGAACTCGGTCTCCAGCCCGGCGAGCCTGGCCTGCGCCTGCTGGCGGGCGATCCTGTAGGGCTCGGGGTCGATGCGCAGCAACTCGTCGCCCACGGCGACGTGCTGCCCCTCCTTGACCGCGATGCCGACGACCTTGCCGGACACCTCCGGGGTCACCAGCACCTTCTGCGCGGCGACGTAGGCGTTGTCGGTGCCGACGAAGCGGCCGCCGTTCAGCCACATCCAGCCCGCGCCGCCGATGGCGGCCAGCGGGATCAGGACGAGCAGGACGAGGCGCAGGCCGCGCCGCCGCCTCGGACGGACCGGCGGAAGCGTGTCCTGCTGCAGCGGCGCGACGGCACCCGACGAAGCCGGTGCGGACGCGGGAGCAGTCTGGGGGCGATCGGAGGTGGACGTGTTCGAGGTCATGATGCCTTCCTCTCTCCGGCCGCCTGCGAGAGCTGGCGCCGAAGATTGGTCTTGATGGTGTCGAGGTGTTCGACGAGGGCGTCGAGCGCTGGCTCGTCGAGGCCGTCCAGGGCGTCGGCCATCAGGGTGCGGCCGATGCCGGCGAGCTGTTCGAGGACGGGATAGGCCGCATCGCGAAGATGCAGGCGGCGGATGCGGCGGTCGGCCGGATCGGGCCGGCGCTCGACGAGCCCTTCCTCGCACAGGCGGTCGACGAGGCGGCCCAGCGTGATGGGCTGGACGTCGAGCAGGTGCGCAAGCTCGTTCTGGCTCAGCCCGGGGTGCCGTTCAATCCGTACCAGCACAGCCCAGCGGGCCCGCGTGGTACCGGCTGCGCCGGCGCGCTGGTCTGTCACGGTGCGCATGAGACGCGCCACGTCGGCGATGAGAAAGGCCAGTTCGCGGGGCTTGGTGGTGCCACCGCTGAAGCGATCGGGCATGGAAAGGGTGTCCGTCCGGTGCGGATGGGGCTCACCCTGGGAGGGAGATGCCACATCCGGCTGATCATATGGAAGCTTAATATAAGGTCGATCTGACGATTTCAAGCGCAAGGTCGAGACAGGGCTTGGCCGATACAGGGCTTGGCCGAGACTGGGCCTTGCATTGAAAACCGGCCTCTCCGCCCCGCTTTCCGATCGCGGGTTGGAACGCCATCTTGGGGGAATGGTTCAGATCGATTCCACGACCTCCGCGGGGGCCGATGCCATCGCCGCGCTCCGGCCAATGCTGGGCGAGGCCCGGCGCATCGTGGCCTTCACCGGCGCCGGCATCTCGACCGAGTCGGGGGTGCCCGACTTCCGCTCGCCGGGGAGCCCCTGGACGGCGAACCGTCCGATTCCCTTCGACCAGTACCTGGCCAGCGCGGCCGCTCGTGCCGAGGCCTGGCGGCGCAAGTTCACGATGGACGATCTCTATCGCGGCGCACGCCCGAACCGGGGGCACATGGCGCTTGTCGATCTCCACCGGCAGGGGCGTCTCCGGACCGTCATCACCCAGAACATCGACAATCTGCATCAGGAGTCTGGCCTGCCGGGCGACGCGATCGTCGAGCTCCATGGCAACGGCACCTATGCAACCTGCCTGTCGTGCGACCTCCGCCACGAGTTGCCCTGGGTGCGGGAGACGTTCGAGCGCAGCGGCGTCCCGCCGGCGTGCTCACACTGCGGCGGGATCGTGAAGTCGGCGACGATCTCCTTCGGGCAGGCGATGCCCGAGGAGGCCATGCGGCGCGCCTTCGAAGCCGTCGACGCGTGCGACCTCTTCCTCGTGCTGGGCTCGTCGCTGGTCGTCCAGCCCGCAGCGCGCCTGCCAGCCCTCGCGAAGGCTCGCGGAGCCGTGCTGGTCATCGTCAACCGCGATCCGACGCCGCTGGACCATCATGCCGACCTGGTGGTGAGGGGCGGAATCGGGGACGCGCTCGCGGGCCTGGGCGCGTCGGCTTCCGGTGGATGATCCGGAGCCTGCCGCGCCTCCGCCATAATCTGTGAGAAATTTCCACGCGGACTCACCTTTGTGGTGAGAATCGGAACGCGTATGGTTAACGTTGCATGGACGAAACCTGCGTTCCGGTCCTCGCAATGTCCAACCACGCCTCGATTAAGCCCACCCTGGATCCACATTTCGAGGTGGAAGAGGGCTTCCGGGCGGAGAGTTCGGCAGACGGCTCGGCCAGCGTCGAACTCATCGAGATTTCGGGCACCATCAAGTGGTTCGATGCCTCGAAGGGCTATGGCTTCATCGTGCCGGACAACGGCATGCCCGATGTGCTCCTTCACGCCACATGCCTGCGCCGAGACGGGTTCCAGACCGCCTACGAGGGTACGCGGGTCGTGTGCGAGGCGCAGCGGAGGGCGCGAGGGTTCCAGGCATTCCGCATCCTGTCGATGGACACGTCGAACGCCCTGCACCCCTCGCAGCTTCCCCCCGCGCGCACCCATGTCACGGTCACGCCGACGAGCGGCCTCGAGCGCGTCGAGGTGAAGTGGTTCAACCGGCTGCGCGGATTCGGTTTCCTGTCGCGCGGGGAGGGGACGCCGGACATCTTCGTCCACATGGAGACCCTGCGCCGTTACGGCATCGCCGAGTTGAAGCCCGGGCAGTTCGTGCTGGCGCGTTTCGGCGATGGTCCGAAGGGGCTGATGGCGGCCGAGGTTCGCCTGATGGAAGGCGGCGCGCCGCACGCGCACTGAGGTCTTCATTCAGGCCGCGCAACTACCGGTAGAAGGCCGTCTGGCGTCGCTTTCCTGTGCATTGACGCGGGATCACGGCGCTGACAGGGTTCGCGCACCGTCCAGCGTCCGGTGTTCCATGCCCATGCGCCGTCTTCTTCCGCTGCTTTTTGTTCTGACCCTCCTCGGCTTTGCCGTACCCCTGCCGCAGGCACACGCCCAGGCGGCTCTGGAGCGTCTCGTGATCCAGACCACCGCAGGCCCCAAGACCTTCGAGGTCGAGGTCATGCGCACCGACGAGGAGCGGGCGAAAGGCCTGATGAACCGCCGCTATCTTCCGGCCGACCGCGGCATGCTCTTCGATTTCAAGTCCGAGCAGCCGGTCGCGATGTGGATGATGAACACCTACATTCCGCTCGACATGCTGTTCATCCGCAAGGACGGCACGATCGCCCGCATCGCCGAAATGACGGAACCGTTGTCGACCCGCACGATCGCTTCGGGCGAGAACGTGCTGGGCGTGCTGGAGATCAACGGCGGTGTTTCGGCAAAGCTCGGAATCAGGCCGGGCGACAAGGTGCTTCATGCACTGTTCGGCACTGCGCCAAAGAGTTGAGAGCCGTTGCGACGTCGACGCGGTGGCGGCCCTTGACCATCGCCGGGGCAGACCGTAATCCCGGTTGGCTCTCTCGGCGGGGTATGGCGCAGCCTGGTAGCGCGGTAGTTTTGGGTACTACAGGTCGCAGGTTCGAATCCTGCTGCCCCGACCAGCGAGCCGGGCGCCGCGACAGAGGCGCTGTGGGACAGTGGATTGGAAGCAAGCGGCGAGGGAACGACATGAAGGCTCGGATTTATCGTCCCGCCAAGAATGCCATGCAGTCCGGGACCGCCAAGACGCGCTGGCTTCTTGAGTACGAGCCTGCAACGGCCCGGGAGGTCGATCCGCTCATGGGCTGGACGTCGTCTTCCGACACTCGCCAGCAGGTGAAGCTGTGGTTCGACACCCGGGAAGACGCGGTCGCCTACGCCCAGCGAAGCGGCATTGCGGCGACCGTCGAGGAGCCGAATGCTGCGCGCAGGCGTTCGATCGCCTATTCCGACAATTTCAAGTTCAATCGGGTCGGCCCCTGGACGCATTGATCGGGCGCTGATCCTGCGGGGCCCCGTGAAGTCCCCAATTGCGCCCCCGGGCTGGGTTTCCCGACTTTGCCTCGCCGGCACCGTGGCCGTCGTTTGGGCCATGCTCGTCCCGCTGATGGTTCCATCAACGGGAGGCGACCGCGGGATTTTCGTATCCGTCGCCCAGCGTTTACTGGCGGGTGATCGGCTTTACATCGATGTCTATGACAATAAGGAGCCCTTGTTCTATTATTTCGTGGCTACACAAAGGATTGGTGGCGGAGTTTCAGAGTTCATCACCGAGTTGATTTTGTTTGTCACTTGCAGCTTCATTGTGAACGACATGATGAAGCAGGCCGGATTAGGCAGTTTCCGGATTATTGTTGCTTTCGCCGGCGTGCCGGTCGTTCTGGCGGGGGCGTACTACATTCCAGGCGGCGGCTATCTGCCCGGCGTCGTTCTGGCGCTTGCCGCGGCCAGCCTTGCACTGCGGGGGAGGGCAATGGCCGCGGGTTGCCTGATCGGGGTGCTGGCGTTCGTCAAGATCCTGTACGCACCCGTGGCTGCTGCCGTGGTTCTGGTATTCGTGCACGGGTCTGGCGCCGGCGTGACGCGAGTCATCGCGGGCGTGATGATCGCCACCATCGCGGCCTGTCTCCTGCTTGCAGTGAGAGGCGAACTCATTCCCTTCATCGATGTGATCGTCGGCAATGTCCGATATTCCGGAAACGAAACGATCCTTCAGGCCACGGGGTTCCTCAAGTCGACCTTCGCCCATCTGACCCGTGTCGATTCCGTTTCTTTGCTGATGTTGGTCGGCATGGCGGTTTCCTGCGCCTGGCTCGGGCTGATCTGGGGACGTCGTCCTGGAGAATCCGCGCAGGCCGGGCCGGCCGTGATCGCTCTCGGAGCGCTGTCGGCCATCACGGCGGGTCTCGGCGTTCTTGCCGTGACGGCCATGTGGAATTTCCATTTCCAGCTTCTATACTTCGGGGGAGTGCTTGCCCTCGTGGCCGCTTCGTGGCCGCTCGGATTGCTCTGGGAACGGTATTCGTGGGCGGCTACCTTTGTGCTGCTCTACTGTGCCTTCGTGTTGGCCGCGGGCTACAAGCCGGTTCACGTCGTCAAGAGGATGGCGGAGTTTCCGGCGCAGTTGCGGGCGCTCCGAACAACGTCGCCGGAGGCCGACGCCCTGAACAGCCTGGGTCCGCCAGGTCGTTATGCGCGACTGGGGGGGACGGACGACGGTCGTCATGCGTGGCAGACGGAGCGCTGGATCCTTCAGTGTCCTCGTTTCCATCAGTACTACTTTGAGCCGGCGGCCATTCTGGAGCGGGTCTTTGATTGCGCCAGCGGAGCCGACCATCTCCTCATCGGCAAGACATTGGTCAAGAAGGACGATGAACCGGAGGCTTGGCAAAGGTTCGTCGACCGGGTGGAAGACCTTGTTCGCCGCAACTATGACTGCACGGTCGTACAGGGCGTCCGGGCTTGTCGTCGCAAGACGCTTGCGTCATAGAGCGTGGACCGTTGGGCGGTGGTTCGGCCGTCCAAGTGGCCCCGTAGCTCAGCTGGATAGAGCAGCCGCCTTCTAAGCGGCAGGTCGCAGGTTCGAGCCCTGCCGGGGTCGCCATCGGCTAAAAATAGCTCTCTACGAGCATGCGCAACACGTAGCGTCCGAACCTCGGACCCGCGTGGGGCCGCAGGATCTCCATGCGCGGAACGGCGAAGAGATCCATCGTCGGAAAGGCGGCGCCGGGCTGGCAGTGAAAAGCCACCTCAATCCCGCTTCTTTCGACCGCCTTCCGGATCCGCTCGTCATGGTCGCCGTGCGGATAGGCGAAGAACCTCGGGCGCCCGACGCCCATCGCGGACAATTCCTCGAAAGCCGTTTTCGTCTCGTCCACCAACCGCTGGTCGTCGACAGCCGTCATGTGGGGATGGGTTCGCGAATGCACCCCAAACTCAACGCCTTCGGCATGCGCAGCGCGCATCTCGACCGCGCTCATCAGCGCCATGGGCGGGACGCCCAGGTCCGCGTCCCATTCATTCGTTCGTCCCACCAACCCACTCACCGCGAACACGATCGACGGGATGTCCAGTGAGCCAAGTATCTTCAGGCCTGGCATGATGTTGGCGTAAGCGTCGTCGAACGTGATCAGTGCGCTGCGCCTGTCCAGCTTCGCCTCGCCCTTGAGGTATGCGATGACCGCGTCGGGAGATGGGAAATCAAAGCCCCAACGTCGAAGTGCATAGATCTGTTGCTCGAAATCCTGCAGAGGCATGCCATAGCCGGCGATCGGACCCATTGCCGACGTGTCCGCAAGCGCGTGGTAGCACAGAACGAGCAGTCGGCTGTCCCAGGGCTTGGCCTTTCGGGTGGTCATCTCGTTCATCCCTGTCGACCGCGTCCGAAGCGATGTCCCTGCCTTTAGGACCGGCATGCTAACCAGCCATGGCGTGGCCGCAAGGCCCACAACGGGCTCATGGCTTGCGCCGAAGAACCTGCCTTGCTTGCCAGCCTTCTGCCGACCCGGTAAGCGTCAACCCTCGTCGCTTGCCAAGGATTCCAGCATTGCCAGGCTCCGCCGCGTTGCTCTCCTTTTCCTTCCGCGGCGACTTCGAACTCTGCTGCCTGATGTGCGAGACGGTCGATCGGTTCGTCTCTCCCGAAATTCCGCACATCTTGCTGGTTCCACGCTCAGATCGAGATCTCTTCGCGCCTCTCGCTAACGGTCGGCGCCGGATCGAGCATCAGGAGGACCTGTTGCCTCCCTGGCTCTTCCGTCTGCCAATGCCGCCGGCGAACTGGCGGGCCCGCCTCGGCTTGCCGCGTCGAAACGTCTACGTCTCGCTGCGCGGCGGTCTCGTCCGGGGTTGGATCGTGCAGCAGATCATGAAGATCGCTGCGGCGGCGCGCAGCCGAGAGGACGCCGTCGTCCATGTCGACAGCGACGTGGCGTTCATTCGGCCGCTTATGCCTGCCGATCTTTTCAAGAGTGACGGCGTTCGCTTCAAGCAGGTACCGGGCGCGGCTAACGACCCCAGTCATCATCCATGGCATCTGGCGGCGTCGAGTCTTCTTGGACTTCCGCCCTCCGCCTATCATGGTGCCGACTACATCGACACCGTGGTGACGTGGCGTCCTGCCGTGGCCCGCCTCATGACATCCCACATCGAGGGCGCCTGCGGCCGGGACTGGATTTCCGCGCTGGCCCGTGCGGACCACCTCTCGGAATACACACTCTATGGTGTATTCTGCGAGAAAGTCCTCGGAATGACGACGGCAGGCCATTCACCCACGAGCGTCAGTCTGTGCGAGACGCTCTGGGACGAGAACCTGACCGAGAGCGAAGCCGTTGCGACATTGGAGCGGGACCTTCGCCCCGCTTATGCCGCAATCGGCATTCAATCGACAATTAAGCTCAACATTGATGCGAGACGACGTATCGTCGACCATTCCATCGCTTTCGCTGCGGCACAGGACCGGGACTCCTCGGTCCGGCAGACCCGTTGAGCCCAGGCGGGGTTCTCAGGATCATGACTGCCAAGTTCGGAAGGTTCATTGCGGGTGGCGTTCTGGCTGCGGTGCTGGCGTGCGCCGCGCTGATTGCTGGACGAGGCTGGATGGCCGTCCATGGGCAATCAATCGGGCTGAAGCCCGAGACCGTCGCTTCGGGGCTCGAGTACCCGTGGGCGGTGGCCTTTCTTCCCGACGGGTCCTACCTCGTGACGGAAAAGGCGGGTCGACTCCGCCGTGTCCTCAAGGACGGGACCGTTTCTCCCCCGATTCAGGGTGTTCCGAGCGTCGAGACCACTGAACAAGCAGGCCTGCTCGACGTGGCCGTTTCGCCCGACTTCGGGCGGGACAAGCGCATCTACTTCACCTTCACGGAGCCGCGCGACGGATCCAACGGCACGTCCGTGGCTTCGGCTCGGCTTTCTTCGGATCTGCGCCGCCTCGAAGACTACCGCGTCATCTTCCGTCAGTTGCCGGCCATCAACAGTGCCGGCCATTTTGGTTCGCGGATTGTGTTTCGGCCGGACGGAACCTTGTTCGTCGTTCTCGGGGACCGGCAAATCGTGCGCGACAAGGCTCAGGACCTGTCGACGCACCTGGGGAAGATTGTGCGGATCACGCCTGAGGGCACGGCTCCCGCGGACAATCCTTTCATTGGCAAGGAGGGGATCAAGCCGGAGATCTGGTCGTACGGTCATCGCAACATCCAGGGAGCCGCTCTCAACCCTCAGACCGGGGAACTGTGGACCGCGGAGCACGGCGCGAAGGGCGGCGACGAGATCAATATTCCGCGGGCGGGCAAGAATTACGGTTGGCCCGTGATTACCTATGGCGTCGACTACAACGGCTCGAAGATCGGCGAAGGCACGAGCAAGCCCGGCATGGAGCAACCGATCCGGTACTGGGACCCATCCGTGGCTCCTTCGGGTTTCACGTTCGTGACGTCGGACCGGTATCCGGCCTGGAAGGGCAGTGCTCTCATGGGCACGCTTGCGTCAAAGGAACTCATCCGGCTCATGATCGATGGCGACCAGATCACGGGCGAAGAACGGATGTTCAAGGGGCAGTTCGGGCGAATCAGGGACGTCCGCCAGGGTCCCGACGGCTTTATCTACATCCTGACGGACGAGCGGAACGGACGACTCATCAGGCTCGCCCCGACCTAGGCCGCGAAGGCGTCTCTCCTGGGATCCAAGATGCGGCGAGATCGTTAAGCAAGTTCGCTGATTGGCGCATGCCACGTTTCTCGGCCGAACAGAGTAAGCTCCTGTGAAATCCTTTGTTTTCATTGTTAAGTTTGATGTGAGGTTTAGTGTGGCGGCATTGAGGTGGTTGGGCGTCAATGCTAGAGAACTCGTACTCAGGCCGTTCGGAATCCGACGCGATCTCGCGTCCTGCAAAGGGTGATGGGTCTGCATGATGGTCGCGATCGACATCGTCCGCGTTTCCCGAGCTGCGCCGTTCCTGCGCGGGCTGCAATGGCTCGTTGCTGCCATGGTGATGGTGTCGGTGCTGGTACCAGGTGCAGCCCGCGCTCAATACCTCCTCGGGCCTGGTGATCGGTTCGATGTCACCGTATACGGTGCGCCGGATCTGGGGCGCCGGATGACGGTCAATGCCGACGGAATGATCTCGTTTCCGTTGATTGGTGCTGTTCCGGCGGCAGGGATGACCATTATCCAGCTCAAGGAGCGTCTGCAGCAACTGTTGACCCAGCGCCAGATCGTCAACAACGCTGACGTTTCCATCGAGATCGTGGAACATCGTCCGTTCTTCATCAGCGGCGATATCGCCCGTCCAGGCTCCTACCAGTGGCAACCCGGGTCGACTGTCCGCCACGCAGTCGCGCTTTCTGGTGGGTACGATCTGGTGCGGTATCGCTTCGGGGTGAACCCCTTCGTCCAGGCGGCCGACCTGCGCAGCGACTATGAAACGTTGCGTGCAGAACTATTTCGGGACGAAACCCGGCTGAAGCGCCTTCTGGCGGAGCTCGACGGCAAGGATGACATCGATTGGGGTGACGCGCCGACGATGGCCGTGCCGCCGAAGCTGTTCCAGCAGATCACCGACGTGGAACGGAAATTGCTCAAGGAGCGCATGTCAAACTACGCGAGGGAGCGCGCATCCCTGCGCAAGTCATACGAGTTCTCACGGGAGCAATCGGAGACGCTCGAGGAGCAGGTCAAGACGGAGGAAGAGGCATACAAGCAGCAGATGGAGGATTTCCAGCGAACGAAATCTCTCAACGAGAAAGGCGTGGTTCCGGTCACGCGCGTGCTCGACGAGCAGCGCACCCTGGCCATGGGGCGCAGCCGTACGCTCGTGACTGCGGGGCAGTCTGCGACCGCCAAGCGGGCGATGGAAGAAAGCCGACGTGCCCTCGACCGCTTCGAGGAATCCCGCAAGACAGAACTGCTTGCTCTGATCACCGATGCCAGGTTGTCGATCGACCGGACCAATTCGCGCCTGCAGGCGACAGCCGAGAAATACTCGGTCGTTGGAGCTGCCCGCTCGACGATCGTGTCCGGCATCAATGACGTGACGATCAAGATCCACCGTCGGGTCAACGGCAAGGCGGGCACCATCGAGGCGACCGAGGATACGGCCTTGATGCCGGACGATCTGGTCGAGGTGACGCTGAACCAGGCCAGGATTGCCGGCGCGGCCGTCAACATTCGGGAGCCGGAGCGTTGATCCCCCCAAGGCTTCCAAGGACTAACGAAGCGGGTCGCAAGGCGGCGTTTGCCGTGACCCTCATTTGCGGCAGGTTCGCAGGCACGATCGACATCGGGACCATGGGGATGACTGCGTGATGCTGAATGTCGATCGCAAGCCAGTCGGCTATGCCCCGGTTCTATCGCAGCTTGCGGCGGGAGAGGCGCAGGTCCGCGAAGTTCTTCGGATCCTGCGGCGTCGCATGTGGCTCATCGTCGCCTCGACCGTCGTCTTCGCGACCCTGGGCGCACTTTACGTGGCGGTGGCTCCGCGGCTCTATTCCGCTACTGCAACCTTGCTCGTTGCGTCGCCCCGCGTGCAGGTCAACACGGAGAACCTGATCAACGCGATGCCGACGGAGACGTTTCTGGAGAGCCAGGTCCAGATCCTCCAGTCGGAAGCCATCGCACATCGCGTGGCCACGAAACTGAAGCTCAGCGAGGATCCCGAGTTCAACGGCACCAAGCCACGCCGCTCGGTTGCGCTCATCAACGGAGTCCTGGACAGCGTGTCCGGCTGGCTCCCGCGCTCGCTCAGCCTGTCTCGATTCAAGATCGCGACAGACGCTCCTCAACCCGTTGAGCCTGGGAGCGGCGGTATCGAGCGCGCCATCACGATGCGCCTGCTCGGCAACCTGAAGGTGAACAGGTCGGTCCGCACCTACCTGATCGGTCTGACCTATACCAGTCCGGATCCTGAAAAGGCGGCCAAGATTGCCGACGCGTTCGCGGAGGCTTACCTCGTCGATCAGCTGGAAATTCAGTACGAGCAGACGCGGCGCGCTGCGGAGTGGCTCAGCGAGCGTCTTGAGGAGATGCGACTGAAGGTCGAGTACTCGGAGCGGCAGGTCGAGGCCTTCCGGTCGCAGAGCGGGCTCACCGATGCGGACGGCCGACTGATCGCCGATCAGCAGCTTCGTGAACTCGACAGCCAGTTGACGCTGGTGCGGACGCGTCTGGCGGAACTGGCGGCCAAACTCTTCCAAATCAACGAGATCCGCGAGAAGGGCGGAGATCCATCCGCGATGCCCGACATCGTGGCATCCGAAAGCATGCTGCGCCTCAAGACCCAGTATCAGGATCTCGTCCGGAACCTGAACGACCTGACCAACCGCTATGGGGCACAGCACCCGCAGGTGGTTTCGGCCCAGCAGCAGGTCAAGGCCGCCCGGGCGCTCATCGACAACGAGGTCCTGAGGATCGGCGAGAGTATCCGCAACGACTTCGAAGTTGCGAAGTCGCGCGAGACCTCTTTGCGGCAGAGCTTCCAGGAGATGACCGAGAAGACGGCCGCTCTCAGGCAGTCGCAAGTCCGTCTGCGCGAACTCGAGCGCGAAGCATCGTCGAACAGGACGGTCTACGAACGCTTTCTCAATCGCTACAAGGAAATCAACGCAAACGAGAACGTTCCGACAACTGATGCCCGGGTGCTCGCTGCGGCGTCCGTCCCGACCGGACCGAGCGAGCCGAAGTCTTTCGTGATCATGGCACTGGCTACGGCGATCGGTGGAATGCTGGGGCTCGTGGGGGCGTTCGCCATCGAACATCTTCATGCGGGCGTTCGGAGCCGTCGCGACGTGGAGGAAAAGCTCGGCTTCCCGCTGCTGGCGCAGGTGCCTCGCGTCCGCGGCCGCCAAGCTGCGCTTTCGAGCTACGCGGTCGACTACCCGCTGTCGGGCTTTGCGGAGGCCATCCGGAGTATCAGGATGGGGATCCGGCACGCGCAGGGTTACAGCCAGGAAAACAAGGTCGTCCTGCTCACGTCGGCCCTGCCCGGAGAAGGCAAGTCGACGACGTCGCTCAACGTCGCCCGCAACGCTGCCCACAGCGGGTCAAAGGTCCTGCTGATCGATGCCGACCTGCGACGGCCGACGCTGACGAAGCTCTTGTCGCCGGATACGCCCGTCGGCCTTGCACAGGTTCTGGCAGGCGAGATCGGCATGGACGCCGCTCTCATTCCCGATCCGCTCACCGGCCTGTCCTTCTTGCCCACGTCGCGGCAAGCCCGGATCGTTCACTCGGCAGAATTGCTGAGCTCGCCGGCCATGGCCAAGCTCATCGAAGATGCCCGCAACTCCTACGACCTCGTCATCATCGATGCGTCGCCGCTTCTCCCTGTCGTCGATACACGGGCGATCCTCGGCGTCACCGACAAGGTCGTGCTCGTCGTGGAGTGGAACAGGACGTCGCGCTACGCGATCGGGGAGGCGCTCGACATCATCGGTGCCTGGAAGGACCAGATCATCGGGATCGTGCTCAACAAGCTGGACACGAAGAGGGCGCACTACTACGGCGAATACAACATGAAGGCCTATGCGTCCCGCCATCCCGAGTACTATGGCGGGAAGAACGGTTGACCATGACCGATGCCGCCCATACGGCGCTGGTTGCCACCTGCCGGTTCATGGGTCTGGAACTCGAGACCGCCCCGGGAGCACTCGTGCCTCGATCCGAGACAGAGCTCCTGGGGCGGACCGCGGTGTCCTTGATCGCTGACGTTTCCGAGCCCGTCGTCATCGACATGTGCTGCGGCGCGGGAAACCTTGCGTGCGCGATCGCGGCAGCAAGGCCCGACGCCCGCGTCTTCGGGTCCGACCTTACCGATGAAACTGTCGCACTGGCCCGGCGCAATGTCGGCAGATTGGCGCTTGGCAACGTTGAGATCGTGCAGGCGGATCTGTTCTCGGCGCTCGACAACCGAGGCATACATGGCCGTGTGGACCTCATCGTCTGCAACCCTCCGTACATTTCCACCGGACGCCTCGCAGCCGATCGCGCCCACTTGTTGGAGAAAGAGCCTCGGGAGGCGTTCGACGGCGGACCCTATGGCATCTCGATCCACCAGCGCGTCATCAGGGATGCCCTGCCATTCCTGAAGGCGGGAGGTTGGCTCGCCATGGAATTCGGCGAAGGCCAGGGCCGCCAACTCGAGCTGCTGCTGAAGCGGGCGAGTGGATACGCGACACCCGTTTTTGCACTTGAAGGGGACGTACCGCGGGTCGTGATGGCCCAGCGGGTCGGCTGAACCCCGTCAAATTTCTGTAATTAACTTAAAGTTGAGCGCGTCCTCAAATCGGATCGCTGATAGTCTATGGTCTGATCCGACTGGGGGGCGGTCGCGATGTGTGGAATTGCCGGATACTGGCGCAAGCCTGTCGACGAAGTGCTTGGACGTCGTCATCTGCAGGCGATGGTGGGCGCCATCTCACATCGCGGCCCCGATGGTAACGGGATCTGGCTCGAAGATGGCGTTGGGCTTGCCCACGCTCGGCTGAGCATCATCGACCTGGCGGGCGGCGCGCAACCTATGGCGGGTGACGCCGACGACAGCGTCATCACGTTCAACGGCGAGATCTTCAACTTCGTCGAACTGCGGGAGACTCTCCGCGCGGAAGGCCGCGTCTTCCGTACGACATCCGACACCGAAGTCATCCTGGCGCTCTATGAGCGTGACGGCCTCGATTTCGTCTCCTCGATGAACGGCGATTTCGCGCTCGGGATCTGGGACCGGCGGCGCCGTCGCCTCGTGCTGGCGCGTGATCGCATGGGGGTGAGGCCGCTGCACTTCGCGCGGTTGGGCGACGGCATCGTCTTCGCGTCCGAGGCGAAGGCCCTCCTCGCGACCGGCCTGATCGAGCCGCGCGTGGACGAACGGGCGCTCGACCAGATCTTCACCACGTGGGCTCCGCTGGCCGGCAGTACGGCATTCGCCGAGATCGCCGAGGTTCCGCCGGGCCACGTCATGGTCGTCGAAGGCGACCGGATCACGTCCCGGTCATACTGGCAACTGACATTTCCCGACGCGTCGGACGACCGGATCCCCACCGCAACGGAGGAGACCGAACTCGAGCAGGAGTTGCTGCACCTGCTGACCGACGCGACCCGCATCCGTCTTCGGGCGGACGTTCCCGTAGGGAGCTATCTCAGCGGCGGCTTCGACTCTTCTCTCGTGTCCGCTCTGGCGCGTAATGAAGTGGCTGACCGGCTTCGCACGTTTTCCGTCACGTTCGACGACGCCGAGTTCGACGAAAGCCCACAACAGCAGGCGATGGTCGCGGCCCTCGGAACGGACCATAGTGCGGTCCACTGCCGGACGTCCGACATCGCGGCCGTTTTTCCGGACGTCGTCCGGCATACGGAACGCCCCATCCTCCGCACGGCGCCCGCTCCGCTCTACCTGCTCGCCCGTGAGGTTCACCGTGCGGGGTACAAGGTCGTCCTGACCGGGGAGGGGGCCGACGAGGTTTTCGCCGGGTACGACATCTTCAAGGAAGCGAAGATCCGGGCGTTCTGCGCCCGGCAGCCGAACTCAGCTTTTCGCGGGGCCTTGCTTCGTAAGCTGTACCCCTACCTTCCTGCGTTCCGTGGGCAGCCCCAGCGGTATCTCGAAAGCTTCTTCGGGGTCGGTGAAGCCCATCTCGAGGGCCCTCTCGCATCGCATATGCCGCGCTTTCGTTCGACGAGCGGCGCCAAGGACTTCTTCAGCGCGGATCTGCGGCGCCGCCTGGCGGACTACGATGCGCTGGCCGATCTGCGCGAGCGCCTTCCGGCCGACTTCGTGCGGTGGCATCCGCTCAACCAGGCACAGTACCTGGAGACCGTGCACCTGCTTCCAAACTACATCCTCTGCTCGCAGGGAGACCGGATGGCGATGGCGCACGGGGTGGAGGGACGTTTTCCGTTCCTCGACCATCGCGTCGTCGAATTCGCCGCGAAGCTGCCGACGCGCCTGAAGCTGAAGGTGCTGCGTGAGAAGCACCTGTTGAGGCAGGCTGCGCGGACACTGCTGCCGCCGGAAATAGGCAACCGGACGAAGCAGCCTTACCGGGCGCCTGACAGCCAATCCTTCGTAGGGGAGGGCGCTCCCGCCTACGTCAATGACGTGTTGGCTCCGGCGAACGTCTCTTCGGACGGTCTGTTCGATCCGCACGCCGTCCGCTTGCTTCACCAGAAGTGCTCGACCGGGCGCTTCATCGGAAACCGCCAGAACATGGCATTTGTCGGCGTCTTGTCGACGTTGCTTTGGCGCCGCGACCTCTCTGCGCAGACGGGGGAGACGCGGGCGAGATTGTCTGCTTCAGCCTGAGGACGCCACCATGACCGCCAACATCGAAACGACCGTTCGCACCTTCATCGCCGAGAACCTCCTGTTCAAGGGCGACGCGTCATCCCTCGGCACCGATACCTCGTTGATCGAGGCCGGCATCATCGACTCGACCGCCGTGCTCGAGCTCGTCTCGTTCCTCGAGAGCGAGTTCGGAATTTCGGTGGCCGACGCCGACATCGTGCCTGAAAACCTGGACTCCATTGGCTCCATCGCGCGGTACGTCGCCTCGCGCATGGACGCCAAGGCCGCCTGACCGGACTTCTTCGATGCGGATCGAAACGTTCCTGCGCGCGAGCGCCGCGCAGTACCCCGAAAAGCTCGCGTTGATCGTCGGCGACGCGCGCCTGACGTATTCGGACGTGGATCGGCGCACCGATACCATGGCCGGAGCGCTGGCTTCCTGGGGCGTTCGGCGTGGCGACCGCGTCGTGGTCTTCATGGACAACAGCGTCGAGGCGGTGCTGTCGATCTTTGCGGTCCTGAAGGCGGGTGCCGTCTTCAGCCCGGTGAATCCGTCGACGAAGGCCGACAAGCTTGCCTACGTCGTCAACAATTGTCGGGCCGCCTGCGTCATGACGCAGGCCCGGCTCCTTCCGGTCGTGCGGGATGCTCTTGCCGACACGAGCACCGTCACGGTGCGTGTTGTGGCCGGCGCGACCGGGGACGCCGATGGATTCCACCGCTTTGAGGATGGACTCGCCGGAGGAGCGGCCCCGCCACCGACACCCGGGATCTCCATCGACCTCGCCATGCTCATCTACACGTCCGGCTCGACGGGTTTCCCCAAGGGCGTGATGATGACGCACGACAACATCGATGCGGCTTCCTGGTCCATCACGACGTATCTCGAGAACACGGCGGATGACATCATCCTCAGCGCGCTGCCGTTGTCTTTCGACTACGGGCTCTATCAGCTTCTGATGGCGTTCCGCATCGGTGGAACGCTGGTCCTGGAGAAGAACTTCACCTTCCCTCAGGCGGTGCTGAACAAGGTCGTTGCGGAGCGCGCCACAGGCCTTCCCCTCGTCCCGACCATGGCGGCGCTTCTTCTGCAGATGAAGGATTTCGACGGGGCCCGATACCCCAGTCTGCGATACATCACGAATACTGCGGCGGCTCTTCCTCCCGCGCATATCGCCCGACTGCGCACGCTCCTGCCGCACGTGACACTCTACTCGATGTACGGGCTGACGGAGTGCAAGCGCTGCACTTGGCTGCCGCCGGCCGAACTCGAGCGCCGTCCGGGATCGGTCGGTATCGCCATCCCCAACACGGAGGCCTATGTCGTCGACGATGATGGCAACCGCGTCGCTCCGGGCGTCGTCGGCGAACTTGTCATCCGCGGGCCGCACGTCATGAAGGGCTACTGGGAAGATCAGGCCGCGACGGACAGGGCGCTTCGGCCGGGGCCCCATGCCTGGGAAAAGGTGCTCTATACTGGCGATCTTTTCCGGACCGACGAGGAGGGCTTCCTCTATTTCGTCGGGCGCAAGGACGACATCATCAAGACTCGGGGCGAGAAAGTCAGTCCCAAGGAGGTCGAGAACGTCATCTACCTGATGGACGGCGTCAGGGAAGCGGTGGTTTTCGGAGTTGATGACCCCATTCTGGGCCAGGCCCTCAAGGCGGTCGTGGTCGCTGCCGAGGGGGTGGAACTTTCGGCGTTGGACGTCATCAGGCATTGCTCGGTGCGGCTCGAGGACTTCATGGTGCCGCGCCACGTGGAATTCAGGACAGAGTTGCCAAAGACCGACACCGGCAAGATCAGCCGTCGGCTGGCGATGGCGACGGATGGGGGAACGGCGTGACGGCAGTCTCTACACAGTTCTCTTCCGACGTACTTGATCTAGACAGGAGCGCCGAGATCGAGCGGATCGCAATTGCGCTGCGTGAGCAGGTCGGTGGTGTCCTGAGGCGCCGCGGCATCGTTCTCGGTCTGTCTGGCGGAATCGACAGCAGTGTCACGGCGGCGCTGGCTGTGAGGGCTCTCGGACGTGAGCGAGTCCTCGGCCTCCTGATGCCGGAAAAGGACTCCGATCCCGAAAGTCTGCAATTGGGCAGGCTTGTCGCCGAGAGCCTCGGAATCTCGTACGAAATCGAAGACATCGCCGACATCCTGAAGGCTTCGGGCTGCTACGAAAGACAGGCCGCCTTCATTCGCCGCATCGTTCCCGAGTTCACTCTTGCGTGGAAGTTCAAAGTCGTTCTGCCCGGATTGAACGATCGGCCGGGCTTCAACATTTCCTCTCTGGTCGTGCAGTCGCCATCGGGTGAGACCCGGACGATCCGCATGCCCGCCGACGTCTACTTCGGGCTGATCGCCGCCACGAACATGAAGCAGCGGACACGCAAGCAGATGGAGTACTTCCACGCCGACAGGCTGAACTACGCCGTCGCCGGCACGCCGAACCGCCTCGAATACGACCAAGGGTTCTTCGTGAAGGGTGGGGACGGGCTCGCGGACGTCAAGCCGATCGCCCATCTCTACAAGTCGCAGGTCTACGCGCTTGCCGAGACGCTCGGGCTGCCGGACGTAGTCCGCAAGCGTCCGCCGACCACGGACACGTTTTCGCTCAGCCAGACCCAGGAGGAGTTCTACTTCTCGGTCGACTACGCGACCATGGACCTGTGTCTCTACGCCCTCAACCACGGCGTCAGCGCAACCGATACGGCCGCGGCTTCCGGCCTGACGCCGGAACGTGTGGAGGCGGTCTTCAAGGACATCGTGGCGAAGCGGAGGGCGACGCGGTATCTTCATGCTCGGCCACTCCTTTGCAGCGAGGTTCGCGAGCTTGATGCATTCTGAACCTGCCGGCCGGACGGGTCGGCAGCGCTGCCCGTCGTGAGCGACGCCATCCTGGAGAACAGGGAAAAGGCTCGCCGGGGCCTCTTCCAGGTGCTGATCCTGAGGGCGGTCTTCGCGCTTGGGGGATTTGCGGCAATTGCCGTCTACGCCCGGCTGCTCGACGCCAAGCAGTTCGGATTGATGGCAATGGCGACTTCGGCCGTCATGCTCGCCGGGTTGCTTCGGGACTTCGGGTGGGCTGCGTCCGCGATCCAGCGCGAAACTCTCAGCAACGAGGAGCGGGACGAGCTCTTCTGGCTCAGCTTCGCCTCGAACGTGGTGTCGGTGATCGCCCTCCTGGCGACGGCGCCGCTGGTGGCCCACTTCTTCAACGAGCCGACGCTCGTCGCCGTGATTGCGGCAAGCTCGTTCTTTTTCTTCGTCTGGGGGCTCCAGGGCCAGCATTCGGCGCAACTGCGCCGGCATATGCGATTCAACGACGTCTTGAGGGCAGAGGCCGGCGGGATCGTCGCGGGAATCGTGGTGGGCGTGCCGCTGGCCTATCTGTGGCGCGACGTATGGGCGCTGGTTGCGTCCAACGTGGCCCAATGCTGCGTGACGGCCTCGCTCGTCTTCCTCGCCAATCCGTGGGTACCCAAGCGACCGACGCGCTTTCAGACATTGGCACGCTCGCTGACCTGGGGGCGTGACTACCTGACCCAGAACACGCTGACGTATCTCTCGAACAACTGGGGCCAGATCGTTGTCGGCAACCAGCTCGGTGCCGTCGATCTGGGTTTCTATAACCGGGCGCTTCAGCTGTTGCAGTTTCCGCAAGGCATGCTGCTCGGACCGCTGTCTGAGGTGTTTTCGCCACTCCTCAGCCGGGCTCAGCACGACGCCGATGAGACCCGCAAGCTGTATCTTGGTTTTCTCTCGTCCAGCGCGATCATCTTTTTTCCGCTCGCCGCCGTGCTTCCGGCGATTTCGCGCGACCTCGTGCTGTTCATCCTGGGGCCCAATTGGGCCGACTCCGCCTGGTTGCTGGCTTGTCTGTCGCCCGCTCTTGCGGCGCTCGGAGTGACGATTGCAGGACAGGTGATGCTGACGACGCAAGGGAGGGTGGATCGCCTTCGCAACTGGTCTCTCGCAGACTTCATCCTGCGTGCCGGAGGCGCGACGGCCGGGCTCTGGTTCGGCGCCACAGGGGTTGCCGCCATTCCTTCCATTCTATCCCTGCTGGTTGGTGCTCCGGCCATGGTGCTCGTTGTGGGGTGGAGCACGCGGGTGACCGCTCGCGAGCAGTTTTCGTGTCTTGTCGCGCCCGTCTTGATGGCCTTGGCCTGCGCAGGCGCGGCCAGCGCGGCGCACCATACGCTTTTGCCTGTCGCGGTTCCCGTCTTCATCCGGCTCGTGGTGGAGTCGGCAGCAGGCCTCGGAGCCGCCGCCATCGTTGGTTTGGTGCTGCCGCAGAGCCGCCGGGTGATCTTCGGGTCCGCTCAGATGCTTATCCGCCGGAAATCGTAACCCTCCGACGTGGCCGCAAGTTGTGGAGGACAGGTCCAGGACGAAAGAGGATCCGTGCCCACGGTCCGGATTGAAGGAAGTAGCTGGAGGCATCGACCGCATGCTGTCCGTCATAGTGCCCGTCTACAACAAGGCGCCGTTCGTCCGGCGGTGCGTGGCCTCGATCAAGGGCCAGACGATCCATGATTTCGAGGTTGTCGTGGTCGACGACGGGTCGACGGACGGTAGCGTCGAGGTGATCCGGGAGGCGATAGCGGACGATCCGCGATTTACCGTGATCGTTCAGCCGAACGGCGGTGTGTCCCGGGCGCGCAATACGGGTTGCAGCGCGGCGAAAGGCACTTGGTTCGTGTTGCTCGACGCGGACGACGAATGGCTCCCGGACCACCTCGAACGCATCCAGATCCTCGTCTCCGCTCATCCGCAGGCCGGCCTTGTTGCCACTGGCTACGAAATTGTGGGGCGCGACGAGGTGAGGTTTCAGACAACGGCCTTCGACTCTGGCCCCAATCCGTTCGATTATTGTGCAGCTTGGGAACGCATGGGGGAAACGCCGATCTCTGCGAGTTCCGTCGCGCTCCGGCGCGACGCGCTCGAGGCGGTAGGGGGCTTCCCGGATGGCGTAAGCCTCGGTGAGGACGTTCTGACGTGGCTGGAGGTGCTGAGGCGGAGCCCCGGCTACTTCGCCAACGAACTCACCGTCAGGGTTCACCACGACGACGTCCTTTCGTTGACCCGAAAGCCATCACCCGGGATGATCGCTGGGCACGAATGGTTCCTCGAGCAACTCGACCGCCTGCGAAAGGACGATGCGTGCTCGGACTACCTGATCAGGCGCTATGCACTGATCCATTGTTACCTCTTGATCAGGACTGAGCAGAGACGCGACTTGATGAAGTTCGTTCTGAAGCGTTTGGCTGATCTTGATCTGCGTAGCATCGCTGTTTCTCTGCTCGAGGTGGTCGGTCTGCGCCGAGGGCTCATGAAGCTCGCGGGCAAGGCCGGCTGAGGCGAGGGGCGGGGGAGCGGGCGATGACGAGAAGGTTGGAGCCAATTCGGCGGGAGGGCCGTGCCGCCATGATCTGGGGCGACTGCGCTCCGGCATCGGCAGGCTGAGATGGCTTGGTTCCTGTCGCAGATCGTGGGCCTTAATGCGCTCTTGATGGCGATCTGTTCCGGTTATCTCGTACTCCTGACGGCATGTGCCGCTCGTGCCGCCGGCCGTCGGCAACACTTGCCGCAGGACGCGTCGACGCCGTTCTTCACCGTCCTGGTCCCCGCGCACAACGAGGAGCGTGTCCTGCCCTCCCTTGCGGCTTCGTTCAGGGACATGGATTATCCGGCGACCTGCTTCCGCGTACACGTCGTCGCCGACAACTGCACCGATCGAACGGCGGCCATAGGCCGGGCTGCCGGTTTCGTTGTGCACGAGCGGAATGACCTGGCGGCCCGCGGCAAGGGCCACGCCCTCGACTGGTTGATCGACCAGATCAGGAAGGCGGGAGAGGACCCCCGATACATCGTCGTCGTCGACGCCGACACGACTCTGAGCGCGAATTTCCTCAGGGCTCTCGCCGTTCGAGTCGGGGAGGGCGCCAAGGCCGTCCAAGCCCACTATAGGGTCGCTGAACCCGAGCAGAGTTGGGGCAAGGCGCTGAGGGGCGCCGCGATGCTTCTCGTGAACTATGTCCGTCCCTTGGGCCGGAGTGCCATCGGCGCCTCTGCAGGTGTCAAGGGAACCGGGATGGTCTTCGCAGCGGAACTCCTGCAAGGCCATCGGTGGGGTGCATCCCTTGCCGAGGATGCGCAACTCAATCTCGATCTCGTGCTAGCGGGCGAGCGTGTCGTCTTCGCGCCCGAGGCCGAAGTTTCCGGTCATGTTCCGACGACGCTGCGCGGCGCGGAGACGCAGAATGCACGCTGGGAAGCCGGCCGGCTTGCGCTCGCGGCTCACTATGCCCCTAAGCTCCTCAAGGCTGCGGTCGGCGAACGGAGTGTCGCCGCGCTCGATGCGTTTGCCGAGCTTCTCGTCCCGCCGCTCTCGATCGTGGCGATCAACGCGCTGGCGTCTTTTGTGCTCGCACTTCTGCTGCCGGCTCAGTGGCCGGTGTGGGTGGCGGCAGTCGCCCTTGTTGGCCTTGCCATCCACGTGGCTTGGGGCCTCCAGATCGCGAAAGCCGAGCGCGTCCACTACCGTGCCCTCGCCATGGCTCCGGTCTTCGTTCTCTGGAAGCTTCGCCTCTATGTGCCCATCCTGTTCGGTCGACGGCCAACGGGATGGATCAAGACCGAGCGGGACTAGCCGATGCACATCCAGCTTCGTGCCTCCCGCGTCCGCCCCTGGAGCTTTGTCGGCGCCCTCGCTTCCCGCCTCCGCGAGGCGGGGCATGATGTATCCGTCGCGTGGATCGACGATGGCGTTGCGCCCCCCGCAAGCGGGTTACTCCTCCTGCTGGAACTGGAGGCATTCATCTTCGGTCCACGACGTCCGTGCGGGTTCGAGGTCGCCGACCTTCCGCTCTCCGCTGCTGACGAGCCCACCCGGGGTCCGCTTGATCTCGTGATCGACTTCTCCGGGTCGCCTGTCGTCTTGTCGGATACGGAAGTCAGGGTGGTGGTGACGTGCGACGGCGTTCGTTTCGATGACGGACTCGTCGGATCGTTGATCGACGGGGCACCGCCCGCCATCCACATCGTCGATCCGGCGACAGGCGAGATCGTCACCGGTGGGCTCGTCGCGATAGACGACTTCACCGTGATGCGGCGTGCGCTCGGCCAGGCCTGCGATCGTATGGTCACGCTGTGTCTGATGGTCGTTGAAGGCCATCGCGAAGCACGAGGCGGAGAGCCGCACACGGGCTGGCCCCAGCGCCTCAAGGAGCGCGCCGTCAGCCCTGTCCGGCTGGCGCGGCACCTGTCGGCCGAGCTTGCCGGCAAGGTCTCCGCTCGGTTGCGCGCCCTCGTGGAACGGGACCATCACTGGTTCATCGGATGGCGGCGACGGACCGGGCGCAGCGTCTGGCAGTCAGCGGCCCTCGATGTCCGATCGTTCCTCAGGTTGCCGGACGACCGGAACCGTTACTTCGCCGATCCTTTCCCCGTTGACCGGGGCGAAGACACGATCGTGTTCTGCGAGGAGTATCCGTACGCCACAGGGCGGGGCCTGATATCCGCTTTCACGATCCATCCGGATGGCACCACTGGGCCGGTTCGTCCGATCATCGAGACCGAGCATCACCTGTCTTATCCCCTCGTGATCGAGGCCGAGGGGCATATCTGGATGATCCCGGAAAGCGCGGATGCCGGTTGCGTGGACATCTGGCGAGCGGTCTCGTTCCCCGATCGTTGGGAGCGGCACGGAACGCTGATCGCAGACCGCGCCATCGTCGATGCGACGCTGGTGAATCAGGGCGGGCGATGGTGGCTCTTCGGTTCGTCGCGATCAGCCGGATCGTCCTTCAACGATGCGCTGGAGATCTGGCACTCGGAGCGATTGCTGGGTCCTTGGACGCCGTTGCAGGACGTGCCGGTTCTCGTCGACGCATCTGCGGCTCGGCCGGCAGGACATATGAGGGTCGTTGGCGGTACGATCTGGCGGGTCGCCCAGGACTGCCGGAAAACCTATGGTGGTGGGCTGGCCTTTTGCCGGGTCGACGTCCTTGACGTCGAACGGGGCTTCCAGCAGAGCGTCGCTCACCGCCTGCCGCCCCCTCCCGGACTCGACGGGGTGCACACGCTCAACGAGACGGCGCGGATCGAAACCATCGATATGAGGGGTACCCGATCGCGCAAACCGCTGCTCGACCGCTTCGTCGGGCGCCCGGACTGATCGGTCAAACGCCCATGCGAGTCTGCTACCTGGTCAACCAGTACCCCAAGGTGAGCCACAGCTTCATCCGACGCGAAATTCTGGCAGTCGAGGGGCAAGGCGTAGAGGTGACTAGGGTCTCGGTCCGGGGCTGGAACCTGGAACTCGTCGATCCGAGCGACCATGCCGAGCGTGAGCGCACCACCTACGTCCTCAAGAGCGGAGCCAAGGCTTTCGTCAAGGCTCTCTGGCACGGTCTCACGAACGGAAAGGGGCGCTTCTGGGACGCCCTCGCCCTCGCTTTCCGCCTTGGACTGAGGAGCGATCGCTCGGTCCTCCTGCACGGCGCCTACTTCATCGAGGCGGCCCTCGTGGCCGATCTCGTCCGCCGCAAAGGGATCGACCATATCCATGCCCATTTCGGCACGAACAGCACCGACGTCGCGATGCTGGCGGCTCAGTTGGCGGGCGTCAGCTTCAGCTTCACCGTTCACGGCGCCGACGAGGTCGATCGTGCCTCTGTCTTGGGCTTCGACGAAAAGATAGCGCGTGCAGCGTTCGTCGCCGCCGTGAGCGAATATGGTCGAGGTCAGCTCTTTCGCTGGTGCGATCATCAGCATTGGTCGAAAATCCATATCGTCCATTGCGGCGTGGACGACATGTTCCTCTCCGCTCCCGAGGGCACGCCGGGTGAACCGACCCGGCTCGTGTGCGTGGGACGGCTCTGCCGTGAGAAGGCCCAGATCCTTCTCGTCAAGGCCGCCGCCTCCCTGAAGCGTGAAGGCGTCCCGTTCTCGCTCGTCCTCGCCGGCGATGGCGAGATGCGTTCGGACGTCGAAGCGGCGGTGGCGCAGGAGGATCTGGCCGATCGTGTCACGATCACAGGATGGGTCGACTCGGACAAGGTCCGCGACGAGATCCAGGCCGCGCGGGGGCTTGTCCTGCCCAGCCTGATGGAAGGCTTGCCCGTCGTCATCATGGAGGCGCTTGCGCTTCGCCGGCCGGTCGTGAGCACCTATGTCGGCGGCATCCCGGAACTCGTCCGGGACGGTCATGAAGGCTGGCTCGTGCCCGCAGGCTCCGTGACCGACCTGGCGGCGGCGCTGCGGGCCTGTCTCGCAGCTTCGCCCGAGCAGATCGGGAAGTACGGCGAAAGCGGCCGGCACAGGGTTGTTGCGCAGCATAACGCAACCACCGAAGCGTCGAAGCTGGTAAGCTTGTTCCGCGAGGCGGCAGCGCCATGACCGACAGCCGCCAGTCGCGGCGCCAATACGTCCGAACTCAAGGAGACTGCCGTCGTTCTTGGGTTGGGCCACGATGATGGTCGACTTCGTCATGCATTCGAATTGAGACCCGTCATGCTCATCCGCGAACTTCAGTCGACCGACCTCGAGGCCGTCGCATCGTTGTTTCTTTCCGTCTTCAGGCATGCAGCGGGCCAGAGCAGCCAGGAACTCGTCGCGTATCTCAGGACGATCTATCTCGAGCATCCCTGGCGGAGACCCGACCATGGATCCATGGTGGCCGTCTCCGAGGATGGCAACATCGACGCGTTCATCGGGGTCCTCCCCGTGCCGATGATCCACAACGAGAAGATCGTCCAGGCTTCGGTCTGCACGGCGCTGATGGTGGATCCAGATGCCAGTTCCAAGATGGCAGGCCCGCAGTTGCTTCGGGCCTATCTCAGGCGGGATCACGAACTATCGTTCACGGATAATGCGGCGCCGGTCTCCGAGGCGATGTGGCAGCGTCTCAAGGGGCGCGTGCTCGGAGCGGAGAGCCTGTACTTCCGGCTCGTTCTGCGACCCGCCGACTACATGATCGACGAGGTCCGTCAACGGCTTCCGTTTCCCGTCGCCGCGATCCTGACCTCGGTGCTCCCGCTCCTCAGACGGTTGACGAACAAGAACCGTCCCTCGCTGGTCCTCACGGACCCCGGGCAGTGGACTGTCGACGAGGCGACCGACGATGAACTGATTGATGCCATCCCTACGCTGCAGTCTCACCAAGCGCTGCGGCCTGCGTGGGACCAAACAGCGCTGCAGTGGATCCTCGAGCGTGCTGCGGAACGGAAGGACAGCGGGACGTTCAGGCGATTGATCGTTCGTGACTCTCGCGGCACTGCCGTCGGCGCGGCACTTTATTTTGTCAAGGCAAAGCATCGAGCTGAAGTCCTGGATACTTTCTTTCACCCGCAATACGTCGACTGGCTCCTTGATGCCCTCATCACCGACGCCTTCAAGCAGGGCGCGTCACGGTTGGAGGGAAAACTTCAACAGGCACTGATACTCTCGCTAGGACATCGCGGCGCGACATTTCGATTGGGGAGCGCCTCGCTCGTCTACAGTTCGGACGCAGAGGTCGTGCGGGCTGTCGAAAGCGGGAATGCCCGTCTCGGGGGACTGGCAGGAGAGGGCTGGTCTCGCTTGGTCTCCGACGAGTTCGTGCTTGGAGAAGTCGTCGAGGAACGATGAATTCCGAGGCGCCACGTTGCAGAATGTCGGTCTGACGCAGAAGGAGGTCCGCATTGAGTGGCGCATCAGGCCAGAGCACGCTCCCATCGTCGGGAGAACTGCAGCTTGTTGCTGCATCGGAAGGTCCCTTCTTCCTGCTGGTGAAGGGGGCCCTCCTGCTCATCCTTGTCTCCAGGGCCTCACTCGACAAGGTGCTGGGAGCGATCCCGTTCAGTTTCTTCGGGTTGCCGTTTGGCGCCGTCATCAATCTGACTGTGATCGTTGGCTCGGCGATCCTGTGCATCCTGACTTATCCCAGATGCCGCCACAGCGTAGGACCGTGGTGGGTCCTGCTGCTGACTTTCATGATCGTGTCGATCTCCTATACCCCGGACAAGCAGGAGGCTGCTCGTTTTGTGGCCATGGTCGCCACGAACGTGGCGATGCTCGCCATTCCTCATGCGCTGATCCACTCCGAGAAGCAGGTGAAGGGCTACTTGTTCCTTGTGTTGCTCGCGGCGGTCATCCCAGTAAGCATGGCACCCATCGTGGGTGGAGAACGCTTTGAGTCCACGTTTCCTCATCCCAATATCTTCGCGTTCTTCATGGTCGTCGTTATTCTTGTCAGTGCAATTTCGCTGGGATGGAAGGAATGGCGCGACGATGGTGTCTATAGAACCCTAGCCCTTTTGCTTATTCTGCCATGTCTGTTCATGCTCTATCGGTCGGGCGCGCGCGGGGGATGGGCCGCTCTGCTGGGGGCAGGCCTGCTGTATGCCGTGTTGTTTGATCGGCGTTACATCTGGTTCCTCGCCCTGACGCCCTTCGCGCTCCTTGTTCCCGAAATTCAGTATCGAGTCCTGGATGTTTTCAGGCCCGTGGAATATGTCGGTGATGGAGTGCAGGCTAGTTCGTATGCTTGGCGAAAGTTTCTCTGGGAATCCGCCTATTCTTGGTTCCTTGAGAAGCCGTTCATCGGATACGGCATCGATTCCTTTTCCGTCTATTCACCTCGGTTCTTTCCATGGGAAGCAGATGGGTACAACTCTCATAACGTGTACGTCCAGCTTGGCTTCGAGCTGGGGGTGATCGGGCTTGCGCTGTGGATCCTTATATTCCTGCGCCTCGGCGTCATCGCCTGGAATGCTCGACCGATCGCACCTGAAGCGACTGCTCTGCTGATAGTGCTGATCGCGTTTTATGCTCTGATCTGTTACTCGGATAACATCTTGTATTATTTGTCTTTCAATTGGTACTACTGGTTTGCGGTTGGGGTCTGTTCCCGGTGGATCCAATTGAGGGTGCAGAGTGAAGATCTCCTTCGCGCATGACGTGAGCGTCCTGGGCTATCTGGTTCCCGACTTTCCCTCCCAGACCCACGCCTTTTTCTGGCGCGAGGTCTGTGCCTTGCGGCAGTCTGGAATTGACGTCAGGTTGATCTCGACCACTCGGCCTGATGCCGCCGCTTCGGCCCACTCCTTTTCGGATGAGGCGAGAGCGCAGACACGGTACCTCTTTCCCCCTGGTCGAGCGGCACTCGTGGCAGCGGCCCGGCACCCCGCCGGCTTGCTCGAAGGGTGGAGGTACATCGCCCAGCTGACCGAGGGGGGACCGAAGGCCCGCGTTCGACACCTCGGTCTCATGATGTGCGCGGCCGAACTGGTCCACTTTTGCGAGGAGGCCGGGATCGAGCACCTTCACTGCCACTCGTGTGCCGATGCCGCGCACGTCGTCGCCCTCGCCAATGTTCTCTCAGGCATGCCCTACAGCATCAGCGTCCACGGGGATCTGCCCGTCTACGGCGTCGACCACTTCCAAAAGTTCAGGCGAGCCTCTGCGGTTGTCCCTGTCACGCATCCGTTGAAGGAGCAGGTGGACGCTCTCCATGCGCTGCCCGGAGAGGTGGTGCAGGTGGTGACGATGGGGGTCGACGTGGACAGGTTCCGCCCGGATGTTCGCGCGCCTGCCAGTGGTGCGGCGCTGCACGTCGTGACGGTCGCACGCCTCAACGAAACTAAGGGGCACGTCTACCTCCTCGAAGCCGTGGCGCGGTTGAAGGCGCGGGGGCATGCCGTCCGTGCGTCGTTCGCGGGCGAAGGGCCACACCGGTCGGCAATCGAGCAGAAAATTGCGTCACTCGACCTGGCGGATGACGTTATGCTCCTTGGAACGGTCGCCGAGGACGAGGTTCTTCGACTTCTGCGCAACGCGGATGTGTTTGCCCTGACAAGCTTTGGTCAGGGCGAGGCGGCTCCGGTCAGCGTCATGGAGGCGATGGCCTGCGGGCTCCCGGTCATCTGCTCGCGGATCGGGGGAACGGCCCAGATGATACGCCACGGTGTCAACGGTGTCCTCGTCAACCAGATGTCAGTCGATGATATTGATGCGGCACTGACGTCCTTGCTCGACCCTGACCGTCGTCTGAGGTTAGGCACCGCCGCCCGAGAGCGCGCGGTCACGACGTTCGACTATCGGGCGACGGCCGCGGAACTGCTGAAGGTGATCGCGAACGGACGTCGGCACATAAACAGCCTGTCTGGTGCCGGAAGACCGTGTTGAGCCGGCCGTAGTCGAAGGCTCCAGCCTACGGTCCCGGCTCAGCCGCAGTTCAGATTCATTTCGTGCAAAGGGTGGTGTCCCTCGACAGGATGCCGGATTGTCCGGAAATGGCTTCGCTGTAGCGAAACAGGAAGTTGTCGTCCTGGCAGTATCTGCCTTTGCTTGCGATGGCGTCTGCCATTTCGGCCGGTCGAGGCTCGTTGAACGTCGCAGGTGGTGCCCGCCGCGGCTTGATCATGTCCGAAATGGGCGACGTCACGCATAGCACGACCGAATAGGCCGCCAGCACGCAGAGGCCCAGCGACGCAGCGCGCGGCACGCGAAGCTGGTGGATGAACCGAAGATTGCATGCCGCCATGACGATCGGCAGGAAAAGCCAGTACCGAAGCTCATGTGCGCGCGGGGCGACTGCCGTTGCGAGGATCGCGAGGAGTGTCGATGTGAGCAGCAACTTCTGGGGACGATCCAGATTCCGCACTCGCCAAAGTTGCAGAGCCAGCAAGAGGAGGTTCAACAGGAAGAACACGCTGCCCCACCCGCCGGTTCGCGCAGGGGCCCCCCATCGAGGCGTGAGGCCCGTGACGGCGTCGAGGTTGTACCAGGGGGCCACTCCACGCAGTATCCAGTCGATCTCCGTCGCGGAGAGGGCGAACCGCATGAAGCCGGGTACCTCGAGTTCCCGCGGATTGCCGCTGTCCGTCAACTGGTAGGCAGGGAAATCGGCAGTCCAGTTGGGATCCTCGGGGCCTGCGAACAGGGTACGGCCGCCGAGTTCCACCGACACCGGATAGAAAGGGTTGCCGAAGGTCGCAAAGTTCTTGGCGAGGGACAGCGAACAGAGGAAAGCACACGCAACGGCGATCGCGACGACTGACAGTCGATTGATGCGCGCGACCTTGGGCCAGATCAGGGCGATGCCCGTGGCACTGGCGAGCAAGACAACGGCAGCGATATAAGCTTGGTATTTGATGTTGGCTGCAATCGCAAAGCAGGCAATCGCTCCCAGAACAAGCAACTTCGAAGGCTTTGAATCGTTGAACAATATACTGACAGTGAGCAAGTAGCCCATGGCCAGCAATGAGCCGGCTGGCAAGTCGCTGTACGTCGACCGGTAATGAAGAAAGAGCAGTGGGCATGCGACGAACGCCAGAACGCTCCATGTGTAGGGAATCGACAGGTACTTCTTCTGGATCCAGAAAAGAGTGAAGACGATCAGGATCGACGGAATCACGACCGCTCTCAATGAACCGGTCGACCACCAGAAGGCGCCCTGAACGGCAAACCACAGACGCGGGAAACCGAGCCACCGATTTTCGGAAAGGGGCTCCAGGACGAAGCTTTCCGGGCTTCCGATTGCCCAGATGCGGCTTGCGAAGGGAAGGTGATACCACCATGAATCATAGGCCACGATGGGCCGCAAGGTCGCGAGGATCGTGTACGATCCAAAGAGCGTGAGCACGACCAGCGCAAGCCGCCTCATGTCCGCTTCTTGAACCATCTCCGAGATCTCCCGATCTGTGTCTGCTGCCGGTACGCGGGGCGAAGGGTGCTGTTGCCTTCAGTGCGCCGGCTGCGGTTCGAAGTTGTCGCGTGCTTGCTCGTGCGTCATCCGGGCATTGATCCGAGCGGCAAGAGCCCGCGCTATCCTATCCATGGCTGCGTGCGAGTAGTGTCCGTCGGCGACGAAATTTCCGCTGTCAGACGTGTCCACGAGTTGCGAACTGTCGATGACGATGACGTCCCGTCGCTCGAGTATTGGCTGGAAGGCGCGTCGCATGACGCCAGCATAGCCTCGATCCTCGAACAGGACCACGACAGGCACTTGTCCTGACTTCAAGACCTTATCGGCGAACTCGTTGAGCAACTTTCGCGCCACGGGGGCGATGTCGGCCTCGTCGAATGACCCGTCGGCTCCATAGAGAGCCTGGGTGCGCGAACGGATCACCGACTGTCCCCACCCGCGGCGGAACAGGCGGGCCAGGGGACTGTAGTCGAAGATGTCTTCCTGCATGACCAGGCTCGAATAGAACGTGTCGCCCCTTTCGAGGTCCCGCATGAACGCCGCCCACTTCGCTTTGTCCTCAAGGGCGTGGCGCAGATCCTGGGCCGTCCGAACCGAGGGCCAGATAGCCTGAAGGCTGCCGTCCGAGCCGATGGAATACCTGGGATAGGTGTAGGGATGCGGACGTTCGAACGACGTCGTCAATCCCGTCAGCGTCTTCATCCGCCGAAGACTGGACGCGAGAACCCCGATGACCTGAACCGGGTTCGCATTGCCGTGCAATTCGTGCTGGATCTCGAAGCAGGCGAAGCTATGGCTCAGAGGGGCGGCCGGGCCGAAGTACGTTGTCGCCGCGAACTCAGGAAAATCCTTGGCCAGATGATCTGCGAGCATGAGCGAAAACGAGTTGCCATAGATGCTCACGCCGACCTGACCGGCCTTAGGAACCACCCTGTCCTGCGAGCACTCCTTCTCGAGCCAGCCGGCAGTCATGATCCAGTCTGCCTTGTCCTCGGATGGTCCCGCCAAGGTCCGGAGTTTTCCTTCGATCGAGCGACCGTAGTCGACGTATCGCTGAAGGGGTGGAAGGCTTTCCTCATAACCGGTCGGACGCGGGATCAGTAAGGCCACCGCAATGTCCATCATTGCAATGAAGACCACCGTCCAGAGGACGATCATCAAGACGTGCCTTTCTGGTCGTGATCGGGTGAGAGCCATCGGACGCCCGTCAGAACTGGAAGTAGATGAACTGAGCGGGTTCATTGCTGAGACCCATCGCCATGATGTAGATCATTGCGGCATAGAGCATGCCCTGCAGCACCGCCGGCCACTTCAGGTAACTGTTCGCCATTCCGACGCGGTAGTCGTTGATCTCGATGATGGCGATCACGGCCAGACCCGCGAGAGCGGCGCTGGTCGGCTTTGACATGACGAGCTCCGACCCCCCGCCCGCGCCGAAGAGAGCGGCGGTAAAGGTCACGATCTGCTCGAATGAAGATGCCCGAAACAGCATCCAACCGTAGCACACGAACAGGAAGAAGACGCTGATCTGAAGCACCGTGACGGCAATGCGGATGGCGTTGGATCCATCCACAGCCGGGGTGGAAGCAGCGTCCTGCGCCACCGAAGCAGCGCGACGGCGGCCAGTGACGTCGGCCCATGCGCGGTGAATGGACAGGAGCGCGCCCTGATAGGCGCCCCAGAGCACGAAGTTCCACGCGGCGCCGTGCCAGAGCCCACCCAGCAGCATGGTGGCGAACAGGTTCACGTGCGTGCGCATCTCACCGCGGCGGTTCCCGCCCAACGAGATGTAGAGATAGTCTCGAAGCCAGCTCGACAGGCTGATGTGCCAGCGACGCCAGAACTCGCTGGGGTTCCGAGAGAGGTACGGCGCGTTGAAGTTCAGGGTCAGCTCGATGCCGAAGAGTTTGCTCACTCCCCGCGCGATGTCCGAGTAACCGGAGAAGTCGCAGAATATCTGGAACGCAAAGAGAACCGTGGCCAGGGCGACGTCGGCCTGTGAAACGGCGCCTGTCGAATTGTAGACAGAGTTGACGGCGGGGGCGAGACCATCTGCGACCGCGACCTTCTTCATCAGGCCCACGATGATCAACGCAACACCCTGCCCGACCTGTACGAGACGGACACGGCGTCGCTTGACCAGTTGCGGCAGCAGATGCCGCCCACGCTCGATCGGACCTGCCACCATCGGCGGGAAGTAGGCGACGAACAGCGCGAAGTCCCAAAAATGGGTCGTTGGCTTGATGACGCGTCGATAGACGTCAATCGTGTAGCTCAGCGACTGGAACGTATAAAAGCTAATTCCTACTGGAAGAATGATGTTCAGATGAAAAAGGTGCGGGTCAAGGCCTGCTGATCGCAGTATTTCTTCTGCGCTTCCGATGAAGAAATTAAAGTATTTGAAGGTCCCAAGGAAAACAAGGTTCAGCCCGACCGAGCAGTAGATGAGGATCCGGCGACGCTGATCTTCCGCAAGTTTGCCCAGGCGGGAAATGCCGAGCCGTCCGAGGATCAGAAAGACAGCGACTCCCGCCGTGGTCGCGATGCCCAGCTGCGTCGCCTGCCAAGGTGAAGCGCTGTGTTCGCCGCTCCAATCCGGCACGAGGAAGAGTATCGCACTCCCCAGCAGATACAGCGCCACCGTCCGGCGCGTCCTTGCGTCGAGGTCTCGCTGCGAAAGCAGCACGCCGATCGAAAAGTCGACGGCGGTCGAGCAGGCGATGAGGAACAGGAACCTGACATCCCACCAGCCATAAAACACGTAGCCGGCAATCAGCAGAAGCCAGTTCTGTCCGCGAAACGGCAGGACGAGATACGCGCCGTAGACGATGGCGAGAAAAACGAAGAAAGTCAGGGAGTTGAACAGCATTCGCCGTTGCCAGACCACTCTCGCGTACGCATTACAGGGACCGGATAGTCTGCCGTGCGAAGCCGTGCACCGAAACCAACTGAGGCACTAGGCCGTCAAATTCATTTCCTTCAGGTTGATGGGCCCCTGCTGATCACGAATCATGAAGCCATGAGATCGTCACGGTCCACCGACACCGTGCGGAAGGGCGATCAGAAGCGTGGTTCAGTACGCCTCGTCCTGGGAGAACAGCACGAGCGCCGTCCTGAACATGATCCTGATGTCCTGCCCCAGGCTCCACGTCTCGATGTACTGCAGGTCGAGCCGCACGCGCGCATCGATCTTGTCGGGAGTGTCCGTCTGACCGCGGAACCCATGCACTTGGGCGAGGCCCGTGATGCCAGGGCGGATGTTATGGCGTCGGGCATATCCCTCGACGACCTTGATCCACGCCTCATTGTGCGCCACCGCATGGGGGCGGGGGCCGACGATCGACATCTCGCCACGAAGAACGTTCAGGATTTGAGGAAGTTCGTCGATGCTCGTCCGGCGGAGGAAAGCGCCGACACGGGTGATGCGCGGGTCGTTCCGGGTCGCCTGCCGGACGTCTTGGCCGTCCTCAGCCACCCTCATCGTACGGAACTTGTAGATCGCGAACTCACGATTGTTGAAGCCGTGCCGACGTTGGCGGAAGAAGACCGGCCCCGGAGATTCCAGCTTGATCGCCACGGCGGCGGCAAGCATCACCGGCCACAGGATCATCATCGCGCCCAGCGAGACAATGATGTCCAGAGCGCGCTTCCAGAACAGATCGGCCGGTCCAAGCGCCGCACGCTTCAGTTCAAAAGCCGGGATCGCGCCGTACTGGATCGGTCGCGCGATGAGAGCCATGCTCTCAATATCAGTCAGCAGGACCACGGGGAGGGCCTGCTGACGCAAGCCGTCCTCGATCGACTTGATCAGGTCCATCCGCGTCCACGGCAATCCGATCAGGATTGCATCGATACGGCCCTGCTGGCTCATGCGCACGGCGTCGCGCACGGCCGCTTGGACATCATTTTCGCCGTCGATCCGCAAGCAGTCGATCAGCTTGGCCTGAGGAACCGATGCCAGATGATCCTTGACGGTCTGTTCAACGACGTCGTTCTCGCCGATCAGCACGACGCGGTGCGACTGGACGAGCCCGCCGTCGATCGCCCTGACCATCACGCGTGCCAGGATTTCCCGGGCAACCAGAAGGGGGATGATGGTCACCGGGGCGAGCACGAGCAGCGCTCCGCGCGAATAGTATGCGCCTGACTTGAACAGGAAGGTGACGGCGAGGAACAACCCTATCGACATCAACCACCGAGCGATCGTCTTGGATGCGCCACCGGAGGTGATCGCGCGCAACCGGTAAGCGCCGCCCCATGCCCCGAGCGTCACGAAGAAAGCTGCCACGACTAGGCCACTTTCCCGGCTACGTGCCAGATCCATCGAAATGCCGGACACCGACCCATAAGCTGTCGAGGCAAGAGCGCTCCCGGCGACGATCACGCCTACGTCGATGGCAACGGCCAAGGCGATGAGCATCACCTCGACGACGTAGTATGACCCGGCACGATCCTGGGGGAGGGAGTGGTCGTCTGCCCGCGAAGCGAACTGGTCAGACAGGAAGGCCATCAAGAACTCCGCACCCGCCTAAAAGTGTTAACGAGGGTTTAATCCGCGGGACTTGATCTGTCAATAATCGAGGTTCATGATACGTTAAGAGACGGATGTTAACCCTACTGCCCTCGTCGATCTCCACATTGATCCTTGTCATGGCGTGCCGGAATCGACGCCCGGGATGCTGAATTCTTGGATTCGTTCCCTATCCCCGCGAATTTATTGCCGACTTAACGGCTAGGTTTGTGTTTTCACTTGATAATCATTGGATCGTTCGAGGTGGTTTCCTGCCGTCATCATGTGATTATCTTTTGACCTGATGAGCCGGATGGCGGTGCGGAATGATTCGTTTAATGGTCAATACACCTTGAGGTCGTACAGGCTGCTGGGATGAACCAACCGACGCCCTCCATTCCGTCCCCTCATGTTTCACGTGCACGTGATCCGCACCCGTCCGAGGGTTTGCTGCCTCGGGTGTTCGGGATCGCCTTCACACCGCAGACCGAGGCGGAACTGGCCGGAGAGTTGATTCGCTGCGAAGTGCAGGGGGACGGCACTGCGCGACTTGTTGTGACCGCCAACGTTGCTCACATCGTTGAGTTGCAGCGCAACGCCGAGTTCCGAGCTGCCTACCGGTCGGCGTGGCGATCCACTGCTGACGGGACCCCGGTCTTCCTCTATGCTCGAGCAAGGGGAGTGCACCTGCCCGGCCGCCTGACGGGATCGGGATTGTTCGCCGAATTGATGCCGCTTCTCGATCCTGAAGTGCACCGCTGTTTCTTCGTTGCTCCTTCGCAGGAGGCGCTGGACGGCTGCTCCGCGTACCTCCGGGAACGCGGATTCAGCGCCGAGCGCGTGGGAGGCGTGGTCCCCCCCAGGGGCTTCGACCAAGATGCCGCCTATTCGGCGGACCTCGTGCGGCGCATTCGGGAGGCTCGTACGACGCATCTCTTCCTGGGCGTCGGAGCACCCAAGTCCGAGATCTGGGTACATCGCAACGCAGCAGAACTCGGGCCTGCGTACGTGCTCTGCATCGGGGCTGGTCTCGAGTTCTTCTGTGGCATCAAGAGCCGCGGCCCCGCCTGGGCGCGAGCCATGGGTCTCGAATGGCTATGGCGTCTCCTGCAGGAGCCGAGAAGACTGGCGCGTCGCTACCTTCTTGAATCGTGGTCTTTCTTCGGTGCCGTGAGGGATGATCTTCGCGGTCGTTCCGTCATCGATGAAGCGAATTGAAGCTTCTGTGCGGGTCGAAAGAGGCTGACGCGGCAGCGGGTCGCGTCAGAGAGTTTGAGGGCCTTTCGCGGCGGCTCCTCGCGTTCCCGCCCGGCTGCCGGGATCGTGCGGTCGCCCGGATGTGGCGATCGCTCCCATCTCATCAACCTCCCGGTTTGACGCCAGCGCGCTCTCGCGACGCGGTGGCCTGATGGGGACAACGTCAGGCGACGTGATTGGCGTCGGGATAGCGGGACCAACGATCCGGTCGAGGCAATTGTGCCGGCGTCGGGATCAATGCGTATTCCCTCGTTTGTCCACGACCTACCGCGCCGCCGTCGGTGGGCGTCTGTGAGCCCTCCCGTGGCGACATGAGGGGCGGGGACCTTGGGGCCTCGCGGGACTGCCATGGACAAACGGAACCCCATCCGTCACTAGGATGCCGCCGTTTGTCTATCCGAGGGTTCCCTTGAAAGTCCCCTTCGTCCCTTCGCTCCTCGCCTTTGCCGAGCGCAGCCATGCGGCGGCGTGCGGGCTGCTGGTGGTTGTCTGTCTTGCGCTCTTCGTGCCGGGGTTCACGCGGCTGCCGCCGATGGACCGGGACGAGCCGCGGTTCGCGCAGGCTACGAAGCAGATGCTGGAGACGCGGGACTTCGTGGACATCCGCTTCCAGACAGAGGCGCGGCACAAGAAGCCCGTCGGCATCTACTGGATGCAGGCGGCCGCGGTGTCGCTGGCCGAAAAGGCCGGCTTCGACGAGGCCCGGCGGACGATCTGGCTGTACCGGTTGCCGTCCCTCCTCGGCGCCATCCTCGCGGTCCTGGCCACCTACGCAGCCGGCACGGCGCTGACGACGCGCCGGGCGGCCGTTCTGGGGGCGGGGCTCTTCGCAGCGACCATCCTCATCGGCGTCGAGGCGAGGCTCGCGAAGACCGACGCCGTGCTGACGGCCACGGTCGTGGCCTGTCTCGCGGTCCTGGCGCGCGTCTGGATGACGCGGGAGGATCCCCGGTTCAGGCTGCCATGGGGGTGGTGGCTCGTGTTCTGGGGCGCGATGGGGATCGGCGTGCTGGTGAAGGGCCCGATCACGCCCCTGATCGTGACCCTCACCGCGGCGGTGCTGGCGCTCGACGTCCGCGCGGCGGGCTGGCTCGCCCGCCTGCGGCCGGGGAGGGGGCTTCTGCTGGTCCTGCTCGTCGCCGTGCCGTGGTTCGCGGCAATCGTGTTGAAGAGCGGCGGTGCGTTCTTCGAGGAGGCCGTGGGCCAGGACATGCTCGGCAAGGTCGCGGCCGGGCAGGAGTCGCACGGGGCACCTCCCGGGACCTACCTCGCCGCCTTCCTCGGCACAGCGTGGCCCATGGCACCGTTCGTCCTGCTGGCCCTTCCGTTCGCGTGGCGGGAGCGCTGGCGCGACGAAGTCACGTTCGTGCTCGCCTGGGCCGTGCCGATGTGGATCGTCTTCGAGCTCGTGCCCACCAAGCTTCCGCACTACGTCCTGCCGCTCTACCCGGCGCTCGCCCTGCTCGTCGCCATCGCGGCGGAGCGCCAGGCGCTCGTCGTGAAGGGGTGGCTCGCCCAGGCGGCACTGGCCTTGCTGCCTTTGATGGTGCTGGCGCTTGCGGCCGTGGCCACCATCGGCCTGATGCGGCTCGACGGCGCCATTCCCTTCGTCGCGCTTCCGATCCTTGCCGTCGCGGCGCTCCTCGGGCTTGTCGTCCGGCGCGCCGTGCTCCGGGGCGCGTTCGGCACCGGGATCGCAGTCACGGTCGCAGCGTCGGTCTGCGTCGCTGTCGCGGCCTATGGCTGGGCGGTGCCGCTGTTCCGGTCGGTGGCACTCAGCCCGCGGCTCGCTGACACGTTGCACATGCTCGACTGCCAGCCCTCCGGCGTCGCGACGACCGGCTACAGGGAGCCGAGCCTCGTCTTCCTTACCCGGACCGACCTCGAAATGACGGATGGGGCAGGGGCCGCGGCCTTCCTCGGGCAGGGCCCGTGCCGTGTCGCCTTCGTGGAGTCGCGGCAGGAGGCGGCATTCCTCGCCGCTGCCCCCGCCGATGGTGCTGCCGCCCCGCGTCTGCTGACCCGCGTGCAGGGCCTGAATCTCAACGGCGGCCGGAAGCTGGACATCGGGGTCTATCGCGGTCCATAGGTCTGCGGAAACGCCATGACCGAATCCGTCCCGCCATCACCTTCCCCGCTACCGGTGGTCACCGTCGTCGTTCCCGTGCGGAACGAGGAGGGCAACGTGGCGCCCCTCGTCGCCGAGATCGAGGCGGCCCTGGCGCCGCGCGGGCCGTTCGAGGTGGTCTATGTCGACGACGGATCGACGGACGGGACGCCGCGCGTGCTCGCGACGCTGCGCGAGACGCGTCCCTGGCTGCGGCAGATCCGGCACGAAGCGTCGTGCGGGCAGAGCGCGGCGGTCCGCACCGGCGTGCGGGCGGCTCGGGCCCCGATCATCTGCACGATCGATGGCGACGGTCAGAACGATCCGGCCTACATCCCTGCGCTGGTGGATGCGCTCGTCGCGGCTCTGCCGCGTGCGGGCCTCGCAGCCGGCCAGCGGCTCGGCCGCAAGGACACCGGCTTCAAGAAGCTGCAGTCGCGCATCGCCAACGCCGTGCGCGGGCGTGTGTTGCGGGACGGGACGCGGGATACGGGCTGCGGGCTGAAGGCCTTTCCCCGGGAGGTCTATCTCGCCCTGCCGTATTTCGACGCACTTCACCGGTTCATGCCGGCGCTGATGCGGCGCGAAGGGCTCGAGGTGGTCCTGGTGGACGTGGTGGACCGCCCCCGGCTCACGGGGACCTCGAACTACGGGTTCTTCGACCGGCTCTGGGTCGGCATCCTCGATCTCGGCGGCGTCTGGTGGCTGATCCGGCGGCGCCGGCGCGTTCCGGTCGCCAGGGAGATCGCCTGATGCTCTTGGCCTTCTCGCACGGGATCATCGACTACCTGTACGACGTCTTCGTCGCGCGCTTCGACTTCTGGCTCGCCTTCGGGATCGTGGCGCAGCTGCTGTTCACGGCACGCTTCATCGTGCAGTGGCTTGCCAGCGAGAAGGCGGGCAAGAGCGTCATGCCCATGGCGTTCTGGTTCCTGTCCATGGCCGGCGGCACGATGACGCTCGTCTACGGGCTGGTGCGTCGCGAGCCGATCATCATCATGGGACAGGCGCTCGCCGTCGGCATCTATGTCCGCAACATCATGCTGATCTACAAGGAGCGGGATCGCTCCAAGGACTGAGGCGCATCTTCAGCTGCGGCCGCTGCGGCTCGCGCGGGGGCCCATCAGCACGATGTCCCAGCGCGCGCCGTCGGCCGGGTTCTGCATCTTGAGGAACGTGTAGCCGGTGTCCATCCAGGGCAGGATCCGGTCCGTGAGGTTGTCCAGGACCACGTCGGCAGAAGGCAGGCGCAGGACGAGCACCGCATGGAGGCCATCTTCCCGGCCCACGACCACCGCCGCGAGAAGCCTGTCGGCCGGGATGCCGGCGGCCACGAGCTGCTGCTTCTTCGTGGTGACGTAGTTGGTGCAATCCCCGCTGCCGCGTTCAACGACCCGCCAAGGGTTCTCGCCGACCGTTCCGGGCGAGACCGCCGCGTTCACGGCACGATTGACGGAGGCGGCGACACCCAGGAATCGCGCCTCGTCGACCGGACGCCGATCCGAGGTGGGGCCGCGCTGGCACGCGTGCGGGAATGAACGGCAGAGAGAGGCGGCCCCCTCGGGCGGCCGTCCGGCCGAATAGGCCGACAAGTGCGCGTCGCCGGCCATGACGACGCCGGCCCACGCCTGTGCCGCGGCCACCAGGCCGAGAACCCTGAAGAACACCCTGACCCACCCCGTCTGTGCGGCTTTAGACACCGGCGCGTTAACCCTAGACTTCAAGGGTTAAGTTCGCAACCCGACGCTGTAACCTCTACGCTTAATATTAATGAGTGGTTGAGGTGGTCGCTTTGCGTAAATTTTGATTAAACACTGCCCAAGGTTGTAGCGGATCAAAGCGGCGTTCCGCACGGCCATGGCCCCGATCGAGGCCCCTCCCAATCGCCGTCTGCTCTGACCCGGACCGCCCCGTGCTGTCCGGGCACGGGAAAGGTTTGGCTATGCGGCACAACACCATCATCATGAACCTGCTCGCCTCCGCGGCCCTGCTGTGGATTTCGCAGGGCTCGGCGCAGGCACAGGGGGCAAACTGCCGGGTCATCACCCCGCGCAACATCGAGAGCTGCACGCGCGGCCCGATCGGCACGGTTCCGTCTGCGCCGGCCGATACCCGGTTCAATGAAGGCGCCGGCCAGACGAACTCCGGCTTCGGCGGCTTCCTCGGCGGCCTCTTCGGCGGCAGCCAGCCCGGCATCAAGGACACGGGCGGCACGACGCGTCCGGGTGGTGAGACCGCGGGCAACCCTCCCGGCGGCAATCCTCCTGGCGGCAATCCTCCGGGCGGCCCCGGCAAGCCCGGCGACGGCAAGGGCGGCCACGAGGGCAAGGGCGGCCACGAGGGCAAGGGCGGCCACGAAGGCAAGGGTGGCCACGAGGGCAAGGGTGGCCACGAGGGCAAGGGTGGCCACGAGGGCAAGGGTGGCCACGAGGGCAAGGGTGGCCACGAAGGCAAGGGTGGCCACGAAGGTAAGGGTGGCTCCGGGAAGGGCGAAGGCTCCGGCGGCAGCAAGGGCGGCGAAGGCAAGGGCGGCTCCTCTGGCGGCCACGACGGCAAGGGCGGCCAGGACGGCAAAGGTGGCTCCGGGAAGGGCGAAGGTTCCGGCGGCAGCAAGGGCGGCGAAGGCAAGGGCGGCGAAGGCAAGGGCGGCTCCTCCGGCGGCAAGAACGACGGCCCCGGCAATGGCAACGGCAATGCCGGCAACCCCGGCAACGGCGGCGGGAACAACAACGGCTCTGGCCCCGGCACGGGCAACAACGGCTCCAACAACGGCGGCGGCAAGGGCGGCTCCGGCAGCCAGGGCGGCGAAGGCAAGGGCGGTTCCTCCGGCGGCAAGAACGACGGCCCCGGCAATGGCAACGGCAATGCCGGCAACCCCGGCAATGGCGGCGGGAACAACAACGGCTCTGGCCCCGGCACGGGCAACAACGGCTCCAACAATGGCGGCGGCAAGGGCGGCTCGTCGGGTGGCGCGGGCTCGTCGGGGAGCCAGGGCGGCTCGTCCGGCGGTCCCGGCAACGGCAACGGCAATGCCGGCAACCCCGGCAATGGCGGCGGGAACAACAACGGGTCCGGGCCGGGCACCGGCAACAATGGCAGCAACAACGGCCATGGTGGCGCCGGGGGCAACGGTGGCTCCGGCAATGGCGGCGCCGGCGGTTCGGCCGGTGCAGGCGGCAATGGTGGCGCCGGTGGTGCTGGCAGCGGCGGCAACGGTGGAGCCGGGGGTGCAGGGGGCAATGGTGGTGCCGGTGGCGCGGGCAACGGCGGCGCGGGTGGAGCCGGCGGTGCTGGCGGCGCGGGTGGAAATGGCGGTGCCGGCGGCGCCGGCGGTAACGGCGGTGCCGGTGGTGCTGGCGGAAACGGCGGTGCAGGTGGAGCCGGCGGTGGTGCTGGCGGCAACGGCGGCGCTGGTGGAGCCGGGGGCGCTGGCGGAAACGGCGGTGCGGGTGGAGCCGGCGGTGGTGCTGGCGGCAGCGGTGGCGCTGGTGGAGCCGGCGGTGCTGGCGGCAACGGCGGCGGAAAGAAGTAACTTCTGACGCTCGCTCTTCAGTTCAGATCGCCGGCGGCCCGTGGCCGCCGGCGTTTCGTTTTGCACGGCCATGGCGGGGGGATGCGGAGGGACAGGTCGATGGCTTGTTGCGGGCCGGCCCGGCGTTCGGGCGTGGCGTCGTGACCCTTGCGCCGGGATAGGCCTTCTGCGACGCAGTCGGCCTCCGAAGGGCCCGTGCCGGGAGCGCAAGCGGGGAGATGCCTGATTGAACCATCCGCCCATCTTCGGGTCGGGGTCCCTCGACGAGATCCTGACGGAATGCAAGCGGCTCCTGTCGCGCGGGGTGGCGGACCGTCGCAGCCCGCTGCACACGCCGACGGTCGCCACGATCGGCTCGGACGGGGCGCCGCGCCTGAGGACGATGGTGCTTCGCGCGTTCGATCCGGCGGCCAGAATCCTGCGATTCCACACGGACCTGCGCAGCGCCAAGGCCTGCGAGATCGCGAACGACCCTCGCGTCGCGATCCACGCCTACGATCCCGGCACGAAGCTCCAGTTGCGCCTTGACGGGACCGCCTTGATCCACCGGTTCCCCGATCCGGTCGCGGCGGCGGCCTGGGAGGCCTCGAAGCCCATGAGCCGGATCTGCTATGCGACCGCGGTGCCGCCGGGGACGCCCCTCGAGTCGCCGCACCCCGTGGCGGAAGGGGGCGACGGGCGGGAGCACTTCGGCGTGGTGGTTGTCGAACTGGGGCGGCTGGAGTTCCTCTGGCTCTCCCACACCGGCCACCGGCGCGGCGTCTACCGCTGGACCGGCGGCGGCGTGGAAGCCGGTTGGCTGGCGCCCTGACCTCGCCCGTCAGGACGCGCGCAGGCGCGCGAAGCCCTCGGTGAGGTCGGCCTTCAGGTCGTCGAGGTCCTCGAGCCCGACCTGGATGCGAAGCGCCGGTCCCCCGGGCGACCAGCGCGTCGCGGTGCGGTAGGTCGAACAGTCGAACGGGATGATGAGGCTCTCGAACCCGCCCCACGAATAGCCCATGCCGAAGAGCTTGAGTCCGTCGAGCATCGCCGCCACCGCGTCCTCGCCGGCCGGGTGCAGGATGATCGAGAACAGGCCGGACGATCCCTTGAAGTCGCGCTTCCACAGGTCGTGGCCGGGCGCGCCGGGCAGGCCGGGATGGAGCACCTCCTTCACCTCCGGCCGCCCTCGCAACCAGGAGGCGAGGTCGAGGGCCTGCTTCTCGTGCTCGCGCAGGCGCAGCGCCATGGTGCGCAGGCCGCGCAGGCCGAGGAAGACGTCCTCGGGCCCGGGACACACGGCGAGGTCGTCATAGGTCGCGCGCAGCGCGGGCCATGCCTTAGCGCTCGCGGAGACGAGGCCGAGGAGCAGGTCGGAGCCGCCGGAGAGGTACTTGGTGCCGGCCTCGATGGCGAGGTCCACGCCCATCTCGTGCGGCGGGAAGAAGATCGGCGTCGCCCACGTGTTGTCCATGAGCACGGTGGCACCGGCCCGGTGCGCCACCTCGGCGATCGCCGGGATGTCCTGCATCTCGAAGGTCTGGCTTCCGGGGGCCTCTGTCAGCACGGCCGCGGTGTTGGGCCGCATGAGGGAGGCGATCCCGGCACCGACCTGCGGATCGTAGTAGGTGGTCTCGACGCCGAAGCGCTTCAGCAGCCCGTCGCAGAGGGTCCGGGTCGGCCTGTAGGCGCTGTCAGTGACCAGCAGGTGGTCGCCGGCCTTGAGGCATGACAGGAGAGCGACGGAGATCGCGGCGAGGCCGGACGAGGTGACGATCGTGCCCGCCGCGCCGGCGAGTTCCGTCCACGCGGTCTCGAGGCTTTCCGTCGTCGGGGTGCCCTTGGTGCCGTAGACGTAGCGGCCGCGGCGGTGCTTGATGTCGTCGTAGGTGGGGTAGAGGACCGTCGATCCGCGGTAGATCGGGGTGTTGACGAAGCCGTGCTGCTCACCCGGGTCGCGGCCTGCGTGCACGAGGCGCGTGCGCACCCCATAGCCGGCGACGTCCTGTGCGGTGATCTTCTTCATGGGTTGTCTCCCACCCCGTTGCTGCGACGCATCCGGGGCTTTTGGAGCGGCACGCGGACGCGGTCAACCGGGCACTCCGGGTCAGCGCGCGGGCTTGACCGCCCTGCGAAAGTTCAATCCTATGTGAAAATGCCAAGTCTGCCGCCGTCGCCTCGACGACGGGGATGCGGGCCAAGGCTGATCTCCTCAAGGGAGACGACCATTCAGAGTGGGAGCTACTTCAACATGAAGAAGATCATCGTTTCCGCGGCGCTCGGCGCTGCGGTTGCCCTCGCGGCGGGGTCCGCGTCTGCCCAGACGCTGAACAACGTCAAGCAGAAGGGCTTCCTGCAGTGCGGCTCGAACACCGGCCTCGCCGGCTTCGGCCAGCCGGACGCGCAGGGCAACTGGACCGGCCTCGACGTCGAGTACTGCCGGGCCGTGGCTGCCGCCATCTTCAACGACCCGACCAAGGTGAAGTTCGTTCCGCTGTCGGCCAAGGACCGCTTCACGGCGCTCCAGTCGGGCGAGGTGGACATCCTAGTCCGCAACACGACCTGGACGATCTCGCGCGACACGTCGCTCGGCCTGAACTTCGGCGCGATCAACTACTATGACGGCCAGGGCTTCATGGTTCGCAAGAGCCTGAAGATCGCGTCCGCGCTCGAGCTGAACGGCGCCTCGGTGTGCGTGCAGCAGGGCACGACGACCGAGTTGAACCTCGCCGACTACTTCCGCGCGAACAAGCTCGAGCTGAAGTCGGTGACCTTCGCGACCTCCGACGAGACGCTGAAGGCCTACGAGGCCGGTCGCTGCGACGCGTTCACCACGGACGCCTCGGGCCTCTACGCCGAGCGCCTGCGTCTCGCCAAGGCCGACGAGCACATGGTCCTGCCGGAGATCATCTCCAAGGAGCCGCTCGGCTCCGCGGTGCGCCACGGCGACGACCAGTGGCGCGACATCGTCACCTGGACGCACTACGCCATGCTGACGGCCGAGGAACTCGGCGTGACGAAGGCGAACGTCGACACGATGATGAAGTCCGAGAACCCGGACGTGAAGCGCCTGCTCGGCACCGAAGGCAAGTTCGGCGAGCCGATGGGCCTCACCAACGACTGGGCCTACCGGATCATCAAGCACGTGGGCAACTACGGCGAGGTGTTCGACCGCACGGTGGGCAATGGCTCCCCGCTGAAGATCGCGCGTGGCCTGAACGCGCAGTGGTCGAAGGGCGGCCTGCAGTACGCTCCGCCGATCCGCTGATCGCAGGGCGCGGCGTGGCCATGGGCCGCGCCGTCGCCTGATCGAGACGAAACGGGGCGCGGCCGCGGGCCGCGTCCCGGCCTCGGCGACAAAAGGCTGGCATCACAATTGCCTGTCGCCGGAAGAGGGTGGGGATTAGGCTCATGAGCCAAGTGCAGTCGGGTGCTGCCGCGGACAAACCGCGCGTTTCACCCATCAACGACCCGAAGGTCCGCAGCCTGGTGTTCCAGGCGGTGCTGGTCCTCGTGATCGGGTTCATGGTCTACGAGGCGTTCGTCAACGCCCGCGAGAACCTCCAGCGCCAGAAGATCGCGTCCGGCCTCGGGTTCTGGGACAACATCGCCGGCTTCCCCATAAGCCAGTCCCTGATCGCCTACTCCGAGGCGACCAGCACCTATGGCCAGGCCTTCTGGGTGGGCCTGCTCAACACGCTGCTCGTCGCCGTCATCGGCATCATCCTCGCCACGCTGCTGGGCTTCGTTGTCGGCGTGGCGCGGCTTTCGAAGAACATCCTCGTCGCAGGCGTGGCGCGCTGGTACGTCGAGATCGTGCGCAACCTGCCGCTGCTGCTGCAGCTGCTGTTCTGGTACAACGCCGTCCTCAAGGCCCTGCCGGGCGTGCGCGACAGCGCCAAGCTGCCCTTCGGAAGCTACCTGAACAACCGCGGCCTCTTCATGCCGCGCCCGATCCCCGACAGCGGCTTCGACCTCGTCCTCATCGCGCTTCTCGTCGGAATCGCCGGGACCGTCGGCTACCGCACATGGGCGAAGAAGCGGCAGGAGGCGACAGGCGAGCAGTCGCCGGTGGGGCTCGTGACCGCGGGACTGGTGCTGGGCCTGCCCATCGTTGCGTTCCTCGTGATGGGGATGCCACTGGCTTTCGAATTCCCCGCCGCCGGGCGGTTCAACATCAACGGCGGCATGGTCGTGCAGCCGGAGTTCCTGGCACTGCTGTTCGGCCTCGTCATCTACACCGGTGCCTTCATTGCCGAGGTCGTGCGTGCCGGCATCATGGCGGTGTCGCGCGGGCAGACGGAGGCGGCCTATGCGCTCGGCCTGCGGCCGAACATCACGACCAAGCTGATCATCATCCCGCAGGCGCTGCGGGTGATCATCCCGCCGCTGACGAGCCAGTACCTCAACCTCACGAAGAACTCGAGCCTCGCGGTCTTCGTCGGCTATCCCGACCTCGCCAACGTGTTCACGGGCACCGTCCTCAACCAGACGGGCCAGGCGATCGAGGTGGTCGGCATCACCATGCTCGTGTACCTGACGATCAGCCTGAGCACCTCCACGTTCATGAACTGGTACAACCGCCGCAAGGCGCTGGTGGAGCGGTGAGGGCCACGCCATGACCGCAACCGAATTCCCCGGCACCCCGATGTCCCACCGAGACGAGCCGGTGCGCTTCGTCCGGCAGTCCTCCGTCGCGGCCGCCCCGCCGCCGTCGTCCGTCGTGGGTCCGATCGCCTGGATCCGCGAGCACCTCTTCACCGGTCCGGTCAACATCGCGCTCACCATCATCCTGGTGGCGCTGGCCCTGTGGATCGTCCCCGGGCTGATCCGCTTCCTGTTCATCGACGCGGTGTGGTCGGGGGCCGACCGCGAGGCGTGCATCATCACCGAGCAGCGACCTGTGGTGGGTGCATGCTGGGCCTTCATCTGGGATCGCGCGGCCTACTTCACCTACGGCTCCTATCCCGTGGCCGAGCGCTGGCGCGTCGACGTGTTCTTCGTGCTCCTCGCCATCGGGGTCGTGTGGCTCCTCAACCTGAAGCTGCCGCGCAAGGATCTCGCCGGCCTCTATTTCTTCGTCGGCCTGCCGATCGCCTCCTACATCCTGCTCGTCGGAGCGCCGGTCCTCGGGCTGCGGACGGTCGAGACCAACCTGTGGGGCGGCATCCTCGTCACCATCGTCTGCTCGGCGGTCGGTATCGTCATCTCGCTGCCGCTCGGCATCCTGCTGGCGCTCGGGCGGCGATCGACCATGCCGGCCGCCCGGCTCTTCAGCGTCATCTTCATCGAGTTCGTGCGCGGCGTGCCGCTCATCACCGTGCTGTTCATGGCCAGCGTGATGCTGCCGCTGTTCGTGCCGGACTACCTGCAGCCCGACAAGCTGCTGCGCGCGCTCGTCGGCATCGCCCTGTTCGCCGCCGCCTACATGGCGGAGGTGGTGCGCGCCGGCCTGCAGGCCCTGCCGAAGGGCCAGTATGAAGGCGCGATGTCCCTCGGCCTGAACTACGGGCAGATGATGCGCCTCATCATCCTGCCGCAGGCCCTCAAGGTGACGATCCCCAATATCGTCAACACCTATATCGGCCTCTTCAAGGACACGACGCTGGTCGTGATCGTCGGCATCTTCGACTTCCTGAAGACGATCGAGGCCGCCCGCATCGACCCCCGCTGGGCTGCGCCGACGACAAGCGCGACCGGCTACGTCTATGCTGCCATCTTCTATTTCGTGTGCTGCTACCTGATGTCCCGCTATGCCCGCACCGTCGAGGCGCGGCTGGCGAAGGCTGACAAACGCTGAGGGGAAATGCCATGAGCGCCGCGCCCGCCGGACTGAAGCCGGCCAAGCTCAACAACGAGATCGCCATCGAACTGTCGGGCATGAACAAGTGGTACGGCGAGTTCCACGTTCTGCGTGACATCAACCTGACCGTGAAGCGCGGCGAACGCCTCGTCGTCTGCGGACCGTCGGGGTCCGGCAAGTCGACGATGATCCGCTGCATCAATCGGCTGGAGGAACACCAGCAGGGCCGGATCGTGGTGGACGGGATCGAGCTGACCAACGACCTCAAGCGGATCGACGAGATCCGCCGCGAGGTCGGCATGGTGTTCCAGCACTTCAACCTCTTCCCGCACCTCACGATCCTCGAGAACTGCACGCTCGCGCCGATCTGGGTGAAGAAGATGCCGAAGAAGGACGCGGAGGAGGTGGCGATGCACTACCTCAAGCGCGTCAAGATCCCGGAGCAGGCGAACAAGTACCCCGGGCAGCTCTCGGGCGGACAGCAGCAGCGCGTTGCCATCGCCCGTTCGTTGTGCATGAGCCCGAAGATCATGCTCTTCGACGAGCCGACCTCCGCTCTCGACCCGGAGATGGTGAAAGAGGTGCTCGACACCATGGTCTCCCTCGCCGAGGAGGGCATGACCATGATCTGCGTGACGCACGAGATGGGCTTCGCCCGCCAGGTGGCCAACCGCGTCATCTTCATGGACGCGGGCCAGATCGTCGAGGTGAACACGCCCGACGAGTTCTTCCGCAACCCGCAGCATGAGCGCACCAAGCTCTTCCTGAGCCAGATCCTGCACTGACCGGGGAGCGTGCCGATGAGGAGCCTCGTCCTCCTCGCGGCCGTCGGCGTGTCGGTGATGGTGCTCGCGGCGGTCCTCTCGGGCCGCCGGGCCGCGGTGATGGGGGCAGCGGCCGTCGCGGCCGGGCTTGCCGTGTGCCTCGCGGCGGTGCTCTCCATGGACTGCACGCAGTGCCACACCGCGTCGCTGGCGGTCGGTTTCTTCGTGTCCGCGCCGTTCTTCCTCGCCGGCTGGATCATCCTCTTCGTCGTCGGGCATGGGCCCGAATCGCTTGCCTGGCGCGTCGCGGCGTCTGTGGCGGCCGTCCTTCAGCTGGGCTGGGCTGCGCCGGCCGCCCGCGCCGCGCTGTCGGGGCGGTGTCCATGCGACGGGCTGCCGTGGATCGAGGGAGCGAACGGCCTCGCCGCGGTCGGCATCGACCGTTGGGCCATGCCGTTCTTCGCCGTCGCCGCGCTCCTGTCGCTCTACCTTTTGGGGCGGCGCACGCCCACTGGCCGGGACCCGGCGTCTTCCGACCGCCCGGCCTAGCGCCCGCCTGCCTTCGAGGGGCCGGTGGCGATGGGGCGGTCGCTCGAACCCCAGTCCGCCCAGGAGCCGTCGTAGAGCGCCTTGATCGGCCGGTCGAGGCTCTCCAGCGCGACCGCCAGGATCGCGGCCGACACGCCGGAGCCGCAACTCGTCACGACGGGCCGGTCGAGGTCCACGCCCGCCTCGGTGAAGGCGGCCTCGATGTCGGCGGCCTTGCGCAGGCGACCATCGGCGACGAGGCGGGTGAAGGGCACGTTCAGGCTCCCCGGCATATGGCCGGAGCGGACGCCGGGACGCGGTTCCGGCGCCTCGCCGCGAAAGCGGTCCGCCGGGCGGGCGTCCACGACCTGTGCCGCTCCGCTGTCGAGTGCACGCGCCACCGCGTTGGCGTCGGCGACGGCGCCGTGATCGAGCCGCGCGGTAAAGACCGCCGGGCGTCGCCTCGCCCGTTCGTCCGTCCAGGGGCGATTCTCGGCTCGCCATTTCGGCGCGCCTCCCTCCAGGATCGTGACGTCGCGCGCCCCGAAGGTGCGCAGCGTCCACCAGACGCGGGGCGCGGCGAAAAGGCCGGCGCCGTCGTAGACGACGATGCGCATGCCGTCGCCGATGCCCAGTTCGCCGACCATCCGGCCGAAGGCGTCCGGTGAAGGAAGCATGTGCGGCAGGCCGGACGAGGGGTCGGCGATGGCGTCGATGTCGAAATGCACGGCGCCGGGGATGTGACCCGCAGCGTACTCGGCCTTTCCGTCGCGCTTCATCGTCGGCAGGTACCAGGAGGCGTCGACGACGACGACGTCAGGGGCGGCGAGGTGATCCTCCAGCCACGCGGTCGAGACGAAATGGTCGGGCATGGGGTCCTCTTTCGACGGCTGTCCGCCGCAGATCGCTTGACGGGGGCAGGTTGGGGATCAGCCGAGCGCGACGCGCACGCGACGGTTGATCTTTCCCTTCTTCTCGATGGCGGTGACGAGCACGGTCCCGATCTCGCCGGTGTTGCGGACGTGGGTGCCGCCGCACGGCTGAAGGTCGAGCCCCTCGATCTCCACGAGGCGCACGCGGCCCGATCCCATCGGAGGCTTCACGGACATCGTCTTGACGAGGCCCGGATTGGCGAGGAGTTCGTCGTCCGTGATCCAGCGCTCGGTGACGGCAGCGTTGCGGCCGATCTTGGCGGCCAGTTCGGCTGCGATCGCCTCCTTGTCGAGGCCCGCGTCGGGGATGTCGAAATCGAGCCGGCCTTCGCCGTCGCCGATCGCGCCGCCCGTGACGGGGTAGGGCAGCACCGCGGTGAGCAGATGGAGCGCCGTGTGGATCCGCATCCGCTTGAAGCGCGTGTCCCAGTCAATCTCGACCGTCACGCGCTCGCCGGGGGCGGGAAGGACGGCACCCTCCGCCGGCACGTGGATGACGGTCGTCTTGTCCTCCGACCACACGGCCGTCGCGATCGGGATGCGCGTGCCGTCGGCTCGCACCAGCTCGCCGCGGTCGCCCGGCTGGCCGCCGCCGGTCGCGTAGAATACGGTTCGGTCGAGGATGATCCCGTTGCGCTCGTTGATGGCGAGGACGGTGGCGTCGGTGGTGGCCCGGTAGGCGTCTTCACGGAACAGGAGCTGCGTCGTCATCGTTTCCTCGGGCCGTCGTTGCCGGAACCCTAGCGGGTCAGGCGGGGGACGCGAAGCGGGAAAACGCGGCGGGCCGGGACGCGTCATTTGTCCACATCGACGACGCGGCCCGGAGCGCTACAATATGTTTCACGTGGTTGGTCTGTGTAAGCAGTCGTTGACGCGCATTCTGTCCGGTTTGGTTGTGATCCGGCGGGTGGGCATCGGCGTAAGGTTGTGACATGAGGTGGTGGAGACACTGCCGAGGCGCCTGTCCAGTGACGCGGAAGGACGACATTGAGCTTGCACCATTTCTCCCCCGCGACCGGGCGGCCGATCGATGAACTGCTTGCAGGCTATGCGGCCGGCCGGCTTTCTCCGCCCCTGCACGGCCTTGTCGCCGCCCACCTCTCCATCAAGCCTGACAACCGCCCGTTCGTGGCGGCGCTCGAGGGTTTAATCGGCGAGGAGATCGAGGCCATGCCGGCCGCTCCGGTCCGTGACCGCGAGGCCCGTCTGGCGGCGATCTTCGACGCGGTCGAGATGCCGAAACCGGCGCCCCTGGAGCCTTGCGCGGTGATCCCGGGCCCGCTGCTGCGCATGATGGGCTGCAACCTCGCTGGCGTGCCCTGGCGCACCAAGCTTCCCGGCGTCCGCGAGTACCGGCTGAACACCCCGGGCGAAACCGAGGCTTCGCTCATGTGGATCAAGCCCGGCCGGACGATGCCGTCGCACACTCACGAGGGCTCCGAGTACACGCTGGTGCTCCAGGGCGGCTTCACCGATGCCACGGGCCATTACCGCCGCGGGGACATCGCCATCGCTGATTCCGAGGTCGATCATCGTCCCCGCGCGGACGAGGACGAGGACTGCGTCTGCTTCGCGGTGACGGATGCGCCGCTGCGCCTCACCGGCCGCGTCGGCCGGATCGTGCAGCGCTTCCTCGGCCACTGATGGCACGCGCACGGGAGGCAGGCGGCACATGGTCGTGTCGGCTGCCACCTTAGGCGCGTTGATGAGCTCATCGACATGACCGCCGAGTATCGAGCACGTCCCACCGATGGCGTGGCGTGGGTGACCGGCGCCAGCTCCGGGATAGGGCGTGCCGTTTCGCTTGAACTGGCCCGCCGCGGGTATGTCGTCGCCGCGACGGCACGGCGCTTGCCGGAGCTGGAGGCGCTGGCGAGGGAAGCCGACGGGCGCGGGCACATTCTTCCCGTTCCGGGCGACGTCACCGATCCGGCCGCCATCGAGGCAGCGGTCGAGGCCATCGAGCAGCAGCACGGGCCCATCGCCCTGGCCTTCCTCAACGCGGGGACCTTCTTCCAGGACAAGCGGGCGGTTTTCGATGCCGAGATGGTCAACCGGACGTTCGACATCAACGTCGGCGGCGTTGCCAACTGCCTGCAGCCCGTGCTGGCGCGGATGACGGCCCGCGGGCGCGGGCAGGTCGGCATCAATGCGTCGGTGGCGGGTTATGGCGGCCTGCCGACCTCTGCGGCCTACGGCGCCACCAAAGCCGCGCTGATCAACATGACCGAGAGCCTGCGCTTCACGATGGGCCTCGCCGGCGTCACGATGCAGATCGTCAACCCGGGGTTCGTCGGCACGCCGCTGACCGACAAGAACACCTTCCCGATGCCGTTCCTCATTCCCGTCGACGATGCGGCTCGCAGGATCTGCGACGGTTTCGAGCGCGGCGGGTTCGAGATTGCCTTTCCCCGCCGGATGGCATGGCTGCTGAAGGTGGTGAACCTGCTGCCCTACGCGCTCTACTTCCCCGTCGTGGCCCGCTTCACGGGCTTCAACCGGCGCTGACTCCGGAGCGCCTCGCCTCGATGGTCGCCTGCAGCCGGTCGTGCACGCCGGCATCGAGCGGAAACCGCCACATCGCCCACACTGCTCCAAGCTTCAGCACGACCGGCACGGCCGCGTAGAGCAGGCCGAGCATCATCAGGCCCGACGCCTCGACACGGTTGGCGGCCGGATCGAATCCGGCCGCTCCGAGAACGGGAAACGCGAGGCCGACGGCTCCCGCGAGAGCGAGCTTTGTCGCCAGGGCCCAGAGCGACAGGTAGAGCGCCGAGCGCTCCTCGCCGGTGGCGGCCGTGTCGACGTCGATCACGTCGGCCTGGATGGAGGCCGGCAGCACGACGTCGGCGCCCAGCGTGAAGCCGGTCACGACGCAGATGAGCGCGAAGGCCCAGACCTGTCCTTCCCCGAGCAGCGGCGCGAAGGCGAACGCGGCGCAGGCGGTCAGCATGCCGATCGCCCAGGCCCGGTGCTTGGAGAGGCGCCGGGCCAGCAGGAGCCAGAGAGGGACGCCCGCCACGCCGCAGACGAAGTAGAGGACCAGCAGCGGGCCGACGGCATCCGGACGCCCGAGCCGGTACTGGACGAAGAACAGGAACAGCGTCGCCGGCAGGCCGTTGGCGAGGCCGTTGATGAAGAACGCCGTGATCAGGCGCCGGAACGGCGCGTTGGCCAGGAGGTGGCGCACGCCCTCGAGCGGAGGAAGGCGCTGGGTCGATCGATCGAGCGGCTCGGCCACCGCCACGAGTGCGAGCAGGCCCGCGAGCGGCAGGCCGACGGCGACCGCCACGGCGAAGGTCTGGAGCACCGCCCGCTCCCCCGGCACGCCCAGGGCGGGCAGAAGGGCAGGGGTGGCCAGTGCCAGAAGGGTCCCAACCACGGTGAAGGCCTCGCGATAGGCCGTCACCCTGTTGCGGCCCTCATAGGACCGGGAGAGTTCCGCGCCCCATGCCGCGTAGGGCACCTGCGCCGCCGACCACGCCACGGACAGCACGCAGCCCCACAGCGCGAGCCAGCCCAGACCTGCGCCCTGCGGCGGCACGAACACCTGCCACGCGCCGATCATGAGGAACGGGATCGACAGGGCGAACCAGAGGCGCCGACGTCCGAAGGCCGGGCGCCAGCGATCCGCCAGCACGCCGACGACCGGGTCGCTCGCCGCGTCGACGAGGCGGACCGCGAGAAGCACCTGCCCCACCGCAGCGATCGGGAGGGCGAGCGCCTGCGTGTAGAAGGCGGGAACCAGCACGTAGAATGGCAGGCTGAGGATCGCGAGCGGCAACGCCGGCAGGCCATAGGCCAGCAGTGTCCGCGCGCGCGGCTCGCCGACCGGCGCCGGTGGGGACGACGGCGGGGAGCTCACGCCGGCTTCGCGTAGACGATCTGCCGGACGTCGATGTTGCCGGAGCGGAAGCCCGCCTCGCAGTAGGCGAGATAGTACTCCCACATCCTGCGGAAGCGCTCGTCGAACCCGAGGCCGGTGAGGTTGGGCCATGCGGCGCGGAACCGCTCGCGCCACTGCTCCAGTGTCACGGCGTAGTCGAGGCCGAAGATGTGCTCGTGCCGCAGCGCCAGCCCCACCTTCTCGCCCAGCGACTGCATGATCGAGGGGCTCGGCAGCATGCCGCCGGGGAAGATGTAACGCCGGATGAAGTCCATCTCGGCGCGATAGCCCTCGAAGAACCGGTCCTGGATCGTGATCACCTGGAGGCCCGCGATGCCGCCGCCGCGCAGGCGCTCCGACAACTGCCGGAAATAGACCGGCCAGTACTGCTCGCCGACGGCCTCGAACATCTCGATCGAGGCGATCCGGTCGTAGGTGCCGGTCTCGTCCCGGTAGTCCTGGAAGCGAATCTCGACGCGGTCGGCGAGCCCCTGCTCGAACATGCGCCGCTTGGCGTACTCGTACTGCTCCTGCGAGATGGTGAGGCCGGTGACGCGGCAGCCGATTTCCTTGGCGACATACTCGGCGAAGCCGCCCCAGCCGCAGCCGATCTCCAGCACGTGGTGGTCGGGACCGATGGCCGTCTTCTCGGCGAGGGCCGCGTACTTGCGACGCTGGGCGCTCGACAGGTCGTTGTCGCCCTCCGCGAACAGAGCCGCGGAGTAGGTCATCGTGCGGTCCAGCCACGCCTCGTAGAAGCGGTTGCCGAGGTCGTAGTGCGCGTGGATGTTGCGACGCGAACCGGACTTCGTGTTGCGGTTGAGCCAGTGGCGGAAGTTCTGCCACAGCCGCACGAGCGGCCGGCCCTCCAGCATCGTCGCGATGATGTCGTGGTTGGCGCAGAACAGGTGCAGGAAGCGCGTCAGGTCAGGCGTTTCCCACTCGCCGCGCAGGTAGGCCTCACCGATCCCGATGTCGCCGCCGTCGATCAGGTGGCGGGCGAAGGCCAGGTCGCGCACGATCATTTCCGCCTCCGGCCCGGGCCGGGAGCCGCGGAACCGGAAAACCCGGCCGTCTGGCAACTGGACGACCAGGGTGCCCACCGCGATGCGGGTGGCCAGCGTGAACGCCTGCCGCGCCGCGAAGGGGAGTCCCGCGATGCACTGGGCGAGGTTGTCCTTGGTGACGTCGACCGTGTCGCCGGGGGATGCGATCGATCCGGAATGCACGCTTCGATACTCCTGGGTCTCGACAGTCAGCGTCGTGGTCATGTCAGGGCCCGTGCCCCCGGCGTGATGGCTCCGTCGGTCGTCGGACGGTCGCGAAGGGCCGGCTCGGTGCCGTAACTCAGCAGGGGCGGCGGCGGTGGCCTGTCGACGAGCCGCATGCCCTTGATCCACAGCCTGAGCGCTTCCCAGTGGATCCCGGCCATCACTTTCATCGTCAGCAACGGAACATTCACCAATGCTGACACAAGCGCCGGGGTCGTCAAGGGCTTGACCTTGCCCGAGAAAGTGGCTGAGAGCAGCGGACCCTCGGGGTCCGTCTCGAGGATCCGGATGGCGAGCGTGTCGGTCGGCGGCCGCACGCGGAACGCATACCGCATCGTCAGCCCGTTGAAGGGGGACACGTAGAACAGCTTGTCCCGCTCCTGCCGCACGCCGGCAGGAGACAGTTCGCCCGGCAGGACCGGCGCCACGTAGGTGTGGTGCTGGCCGAAGGTGTTGCGAACCTCGTAGACGACCGCGGCAAGGTCGCCCCCGGCCCGGTAGGCAAAATAGACGGACAGCGGATTGAACACGTACCCCATCAGCCGCGGATAGCACTGCAGGAGAACGCGTCCGCCCGCGAGGTCGATCCCTGCGGGCTCGAGGACCCGCTCCACGTAGCGGCGCAGGCTGCTTCCGTCCCGCGGGCCGTGGTCACGCTCGTGGAAGCTGAGCAGTCCGCCCCGGTTCACGCGGAACAGCGCCGAGCGGCGATCCGCCTCCGCGAGACGGTCGAGATCGACCAGCAGGGAGAACACGTCGTAGTTGAATCGATGCGCGACCGGCTTCAACCGGGCGTGCATGACCTTCCCGACGACGAGGCTGATCGCCTCCTCGGGAGGCGGGAACAGCGGGACGCGGGGTCCCGTCATTCGGCCGCCTCGGCAAAGGCGGGGGCGCCCGCCCGCCACGGTACGCTGGCGCCGAGGGCCTCGGCCACGGCGAGACCGGCGGACAGTCCGTCCTCATGGAAGCCGAAACCCGCCCAGGCGCCGGCGAACCACGTGCCGCGCTGGCCCTGCAGCAGGGGCAGCCGACGCTGTGCCGCGATGGCGCCGGCATCGTACTGCGGATGGTCGTAGCTGAAGACGCCGTAGGTGAGCTCCCGCGCCGGTGGCTCCGGCGGGTTGAGGGTGACGAAGAGCGGGCGGGAGGGATCGAGCGCCTGCAGGGCGTTCATCCAGTACGTCACGCACAGGTCGGCGTCCGGGTCGTCGCCCTGGATCACGTTCCATGCGGCCCACGCGCGCTTGCGGCGCGGCATCAGCCGCTCGTCGCGGTGGAGGTAGACCGCGTTGGGGCGGTAGCCGATGCTGCCCAGGACCTCGCGCTCGAGGTCCGAGGGATCCGCCAGGGCCGCGAGCGCCTGGTCCGAGTGCGTGGCGAAGATCACGTGGTCGTAGGTCTCGGTCCGTCCCGTCTCGTCCGTCACCTCGACGGCGAGGGGCTGCCGGCGCACGCGGGTCACGCCGCAGCCGAGGCGCACCTTGTCGCGATAGGGACGCGACATCGCCTCGACATAGACGCGGCTGCCGCCGGTGACCGTGCGCCACACGGGCCGCGCCCATTGCAGCAGATGATGGTTCTCGAAGAAGGCGACGAAGCTCTCGGCGGGGAAGGCCAGCATCGAGGCGGGCGACATCGACCAGATCGCCGCACCCATCGGGATCAGGTAGTCGTCGCGGAAGCGACGCGAGAAACCGCGCCAGGCGAGGTAGTCGCCGAGCGGCATTTCCACGAGCTGGCCGGCCTTGCGGTCGGCCACCGCGAGACGGTTGAACCGCAGGATCTCGAGAAGCATCGAGAGGTAGCCGGGCGAGAGCAGGTTGCGGCGCTGGGCGAACAGCCCGTCGACGACCTTCTCGGTCCTTCCGCACCACTCGAAGCGACCGCCGCGGGCGGACACCGCGAAGCTCATGGTCGACGCCTGCGTCTCGACGCCGAGGTGGGCGAAGAGTGCCGTCAGGTTGGGGTAGTTCATCTCGTTGTAGACGATGAACCCCGTGTCGACCGCGAGCGGAGTCCCGTCCGCGACCACGTCGACCGTGGCCGAGTGCCCGCCGAGCCGGGAGTCACGCTCGTAGACGGTGAGGTCGTGTGTCGTCGAGGTGGAAAGGGCGTAGGCGGCGGCGTTGCCGGCGATGCCGGTTCCGATGATGGCTATGCGCATGGACCCCTGCGACGAAACGGACGAACCCGACTCGGGTGTCAACCAACTTGGACTATACGGGGCTCGCTGTCGTTTGGTTTCACGGCGGCGAGGGCGTCGAGAGCGCGCTGGCGTGCGGCATCGTGATCCACGATCGGGCGCGGGTAGGTCTCGCCCAGCCGGACGCCCGCCGCGGCGAGGCGCGCCGGCGAGGCGGTCCACGGCTGGTGGATGACGTCGGGAGGCAATCCGGCCAGTTCCGGAACGAACTGGCGCACGTAGGAGCCGTCCGGGTCGAACTTCTCGCCCTGCAGGATCGGGTTGAAGATGCGGAAATAGGGAGCCGCGTCGGCGCCGGAGCCGGCGACCCACTGCCAGCTCGCCGCGTTGTTGGCCGGATCCGCGTCCACCAGCGTGTCCCAGAACCAGTCCTCGCCGAGACGCCAGTCGACGAGCAGGTGCTTGATGAGGAACGACGCCGCGATCATGCGGACGCGGTTGTGCATCCAGCCCGTCTGCCACAGCTGGCGCATGCCCGCGTCCACGATCGGGTAGCCGGTTCGCCCGCGCTGCCATGCCCGGAGCGCCGCCTCGTCCGACCGCCACGGGAAGGCATCGAACTTGGCCTGGATGTTGACCCTGTCCATGTCGGGGCGCTGGTAGAGAAGGTGGTAGGAGAATTCCCGCCACCCCAGCTCCGCGAGGAACTTCTGCAGGTCGGTGCCGCTCGCCCGGGTCCGGCCGGACATCACGGCCGCGCTTGCGGCGTGCCAAACCTGCCGCGCGCCGATCTCCCCGAAGCGCAGGAAGGGAGAGAGCTGCGACGTCGAGGCCCGGTCGGGCCTGTCGCGCTGGGCGGCGTAGCCGGCAAACTCGTCCTCGATGAAGGTGGAGAGGCGCTCGGCCGCCCCTGCCTCGCCCGGCACCCACGCCTCGCGCATGCCGCCCGCCCAGTCGGGCCCTGTCGGCCGCAGCTTGAGGTCATCCAGCGTCACCCGCGCGGGGAGGGAGGTCGGATGTTCGGCCGGGGTCCAGCTCTGGGGGGCAGGGGAGGGTGCGGGCGGATCGCCGGAGGCGAGCGCGGCGCGCCAGAACGGCGAGAACACCTTCAGGGGCTCCCCCGTCTTGCTCTTCACCTGCCATGGCTCATAGAGCAGCGCCGCGTTGAAGCTTTCGGCCTGGATCCCGGCACCCCGCAGGTCCGCCTTGACCTGCGTGTCGACGGCGATCCCGGCCGCCGTGTAGCGCCGGTTCCAGAAGACCGCCCGAGGTGACGTCGCGGAGGCGAGGGAGGCCATCACCTCGCGCGCCGGGCCGTTGAGGACCAGGAGGTCGGAACCGCGCAAGCGCAGCGAGGCGGCGAGCGCCGCAAGCGAATGATGGAGCCACCAGCGGGCTGCGCCACCCAGGGCGCGCACCCCCGGCGACGTCTCGTCGTGGATGAAGACGCACAGCACGGGCGAGCCGGTGGCGACCGCCCCGGCCAATGCGGGGTTGTCCGCGAGACGGAGGTCGTCGCGGAACCAGACGATCACGGGCTGGGTCATGGGCTCTGCACTGCTCTTCGAGGACCGGGCCGGCGGGTTACGCGCCCGCCTCCGGCCCGGATCATCGGCCTGCGAGGCCATGCTAGCGACCGGCAGTGCCCTCGCAAGCGATGCCGTCGCCGTCGTCGTCGAGGAACGGCTTGTATCCGGGCTGGCCGCGGAAGGCACGATCGACGCCGAGGAGCCGCGCGGTGGAGCAGTCGAACACGAGGATGTGCCTGGTCATGTCGAACATCGACCATCCGCGCTCGTTCGCGGCGAGAATGGTGAGGGTGACGGCGCTGCCGATCACGAACGCCGTGATGGCCAGGGCGATCTGGCCCCACCGGCGCCCTTTCGGCTTCGGCCGGGCGGCGAGATAACCGTCGGTCACCGTCGCGAAGCGCGCCTTGAGCGCATCGGCGCGCTCGTCCGCGCCGGGGCGCAGGGGCGACGGGCCCGGGTCTGGCGGGCGATTCTGCCGCGGGGTCAACCGCGCCTCCATGGCTGCGTGACTGCGGAACGCTAGCAGTACCTCGGCCGCCTGCAAGCATGGACTGGGCCGTGCCGCCCGATCCGGCTTCCGCTTGCGCTGCGGCGAACGCCGGGACGACCGGGCGGGCCATTCGCCATCCCGCGGTTACCATGGGGCCGCTACCGTCACGCGGCGTGTCCGAATGGACTTGCGCCGGCGGGCCTGATCGGTGTAGACCCCCGCTCGCCGACGGTCCCCGATAGCTCAGTTGGTAGAGCATTCGACTGTTAATCGAATGGTCGCAGGTTCGAGTCCTGCTCGGGGAGCCATCCTTTCTCGTACATGCGCTTCCACACTCCGTGCCCGGCCCGAGCATTGTCTTCGGTCGATTGCGGCGCGTTGCTCCCGTTGGTTCCGGAGCAGCTGGTTCGAAGCGCCTCGCATGCAAGTTGATTGATGTCGGCGGCCGCGAAAGACGGGTTGCGGCGCGCTGTGTCATCCTGTTATCAGGTGCCCAGGCTCCGGCCCGGCCGGGGACGTCGCGATGGCCTCGTGGCGGAGTGGTTACGCAGAGGACTGCAAATCCTTGTACGGGGGTTCGATTCCCTCCGAGGCCTCCATCGCCCCCCGGACGAACGAGCGTCCGGGCATGACGCAGCCAGGAGCCGTTTGAGTGGCCCTCGCTTGCCCGGCATGAACGATCTTCACGACGCCTGCGCGGATACAGCCTCCGCTGGTGACGATCTCCCGATCCTTCGCCTACCGTCGTGCTTGCGTTTTGAGACGCTTGGTTCAAAACAGCCGCACGGTTGCCCGTGTCCGCCGCTCGTCTGACTGGAGTTCCGCCATGCCCGATTTCGCCCAGCTCCGCCGCACGATGGTCGACGGCCAGATCCGGACCTACGACGTCACGGATCCGGACCTCATCGCGGCGCTGGACGCGGTCCCCCGCGAGCGTTTCGTCGCCGATTCGGCTCTGGCCTACACCGACCGGCCGCAGGCGATGCTGGCGCAAAGCGACCGGCAGCTCATGACCCCGATGGTCTTTGCCCGCCTGGCGCAGGCCGCGGGCATCCGTAGCGGCGACCGCGTTCTGATTGTGGGGTGCGGCACAGGCTACGGAGCCGCCGTGATCGCCGGCGTGGCCGGCGCCGTCGTGGCACTCGAATCGGATCCAGCCCTGGCGGATGCGGCGAAGTCCGTCCTCGCGTCGCTCGGCGCCTCTGGGGCGGAGGTTGTCGTGGGGCCGCTCCCGTCCGGCGTGCCGTCGAAGGCGCCCTTCGACGTCGTGCTCCTGGAAGGCGCCTTCGAGACCGAACCGGAGACCCTCCTGTCGCAGCTGGCGGACGGGGGGCGGCTGGTCGGCGTGCGGGGGCGCGGCCGCGCCGCCCGTGCCGTCGTGTACACGCGGTCCGGTACGGTGGTGGGCGACCGCACCGTGACGGAAGCAGCGGCTCCAGTCCTCCCCGGTTTCACGCGAGAGCCAGCTTTCGTGTTCTGAGGGGTGTTACTTAATTGCGCCACCTTTCCAAATTCCGCAGGTGAGGTCTTTCAACCCGACCTTCGGAAACGCTACTGTGGTCGACGATCGCCGCAGCTCACGGTTGCGGATTCGAAAGGAATTCTGGGCATCGTGCCGCCAGACGCTTGAAATGTGGGGCAACCATTGAGCCGGGTCAGATTGAACATCCTGCGGTCCCTGCTGCTCTCGGGCGTGGTCGTGATCGGCGGCGCCGGGACCACGATGGCGCAGGAGAACATCAGCGGCGCCCTCGCCAAGGCTTACGCTGCGAACCCGCAGTTGAACGCCGCGCGCGCCAGCACACGGGCCATCGACGAGAACGTGCCGCGCCAGATGTCCGGCTACCGGCCGCGCATCACCGCGTCGGCCGACGTGGGCTACACCACGCAGGACCTGTACCGGAGCCAGTGGGCGAACGATAAGTACTTCCCGCGCGGCGGCGGCGTTCAGGTCGACCAGAACCTCTGGAACGGCAACCGCACCATCAATGGCGTGAGGCAGGCTGACGCCACGGTGCTGGCGTCTCGCGAATCGCTGCGCGCCACGGAGCAGACGGTCCTCAACGACGCGGCCACGGCCTACATGGACGTGCTGCGCGACACCGCCATCCTCAACCTCCGCAAGAACAACATTGACGTCCTCGAAGAGCAGCTGCGGCAGACCCGCGACCGTTTCAACGTCGGCGAAGTGACCCGTACGGACGTCGCCCAGGCCGAGGCGCGGCTGGCACAGGCCAACTCGGACGCCAGCGCGGCGGCCGGAAACCTGAAGGCCAGCATTGGCCGGTACCGCGCCGTGGTCGGCGCGGAGCCTCGGCAGCTGGCGCCTGCCAAGGCGCTGGATACGATCCTGCCGCGGTCGCTCGACGCGGCCATCGTCGTCGGTCTCGCCGAGCATCCCACGATCCTGTCGGCGCTCCACACCGTGGACGCCGCCGAGCTTAACGTGAAGGTCATCGAGGGCGAGCTCTACCCCACCGTCGGCCTGCGCGCCGCTGCGACGAAGCGCTGGGACTTCCAGGCGTCGAACGTCGAGCAGAATCAGGCAGCGGTGCTCGGCACGGTGTCGGTGCCGATCTACGAGGGCGGCGAGACCTACGCCCGCGTCCGGCAGGCCAAGGAAACGCTGGCGCAGCGCCGCATCGAGGCCGACCAGGCTCGTGAGACCGTCCGGTCGCAGGTGGTCACCGCCTGGGCCGCGCTCGAATCGACGATCCAGCAGATCGCGGCGTCCCAGGCCCAGATCCAGGCGTCCGAGACGGCGCTAAACGGCGTTCGCGAGGAGGCGAAGGTCGGCCAGCGCACCACGCTCGACGTCCTCAACGCCCAGCAGGAACTGCTCAGCGCCCGCGTCCAGCTCGTCACCGCCCAGCGCAACCGCGTCGTGGCCTCCTACGCCTTGCTCGGCGCCATCGGCCGCCTGTCGGCCCGCCAGCTGGCGCTCAGGGTCGACGAGTACGAGCCCAAGGTTCACTACGAGCAGGTGCGCGACAAGTGGATCGGCTTGCGGACGCCTGACGGTCGCTGACGCGTCCTTCCATTCGACGTTGACAGCGCCGGCCCCGTCCTTGCGTTCGGGGCCGGCGTTTTCATAATCGCTGTTGGCATCGGCGGCGCATGAAGCGACCGATTCGGTGCGGTGTGTCTGGCGGCGGGGCGGACGTATGAGTGCGAGCCTGAAGGCGAACGAACCGTCGATGGAGGAGATCCTCGCCTCCATCCGCCGCATCATCGCGGACGACAACGGCACGGCCCCGGCTGACACAGCGCCCGCGGCACCGGAACCGGAGCCGGTGGAGGACGCCGACGTTCTCGACCTCGCCACGCTGCCGCAGGACGCTCCGCCGGTCGACGACGACATCGAGTTCCGCGAGGTCGAGGAGCCTCTCCTCGTCGTTCCGCCGCATCTGCTGAAGCCGGAACCCGCGCCGCCGCCAGCGCCCGCTCCCGCTCCGGCTCCCGTCTTCGAGGAGCCGGCACCGCGTTTCGCCGCTCCGCCTCCGCCGCTGGAGGACAGCCTGCTGTCGGAGGCGACGAACGCGTCCGTGTCGGCGGCCTTCGGCGCTTTGACCTCGACGATCATCACGCAGAATGCGCGGACCCTCGAGGATCTCGTGAAGGACATGCTGCGACCGATGCTCAAGGCGTGGCTGGACGAGAACCTTCCGGGTCTCGTCGAGCGGCTGGTGAAGGCCGAGATCGAGCGCGTGACGCGCGGGCCGCGCTGACGGCGCGTGGCGGCCGGGGTCCCCGGCGCCTTCCGACGACATTGACGAACCGGGCGTCGTCGGCTTTCTAGCCGCCACGGCCAACGCTGCATGCCGCGCCGCGGGCGCGAGGAACCACCCGATGATGGACAAGACCTTCGACCCGGCGACCGTCGAGGACAGGATCGCCGCCCTTTGGGACCGCGAGCAGGCCTTCCGGGCCGGCCGGCCCGAGCGGGCCGGCGCCGAGCCCTACTGCATCGTGATCCCGCCGCCGAACGTCACCGGTTCGCTGCACATGGGCCACGCGCTCAACAACACGCTGCAGGACGTTCTGTGCCGCTTCGAGCGGATGCGGGGCAAGGACGTGCTCTGGCAGCCGGGCACCGACCATGCGGGCATCGCCACGCAGATGGTGGTCGAGCGCCAGCTGATGGAGCGCCAGGAGCCCGGCCGGCGCGAGATGGGGCGCGAGGCGTTCCTGAAGCGCGTCTGGTCGTGGAAGGAGGAGAGCGGCGGCACCATCATCCGCCAGCTGAAGCGCCTCGGTGCCTCCTGCGACTGGTCGCGCGAGCGCTTCACCATGGACGAGGGCCTCTCGCAGGCCGTGCTCGAGGTCTTCGTCACCCTTCACAAGCAGGGGCTCATCTACCGCGACAAGCGCCTCGTGAACTGGGACCCCAAGTTCCAGACGGCGATCTCGGACCTCGAGGTGCAGCAGATCGAGACAAAGGGGAATCTCTGGCACTTCCGGTATCCCATTGAAGGGTCAGACGAAACCATTACCGTTGCGACCACGCGCCCGGAGACGATGCTGGGCGACACCGCGGTCGCCGTGCATCCGGAGGACGAGCGCTATCGTCATCTCGTCGGGTGCTTCGCGATCCTGCCGCTGGTCGGCCGGCGCATTCCGATCGTCGCCGACGAATACTCCGACCCCGAGAAGGGCTCCGGCGCCGTCAAGATCACGCCTGCCCACGATTTCAACGACTTCGAGGTCGGCCGGCGCCATTCGCTGCGTCTGATCAACATCTTCGACGCCGAAGCTCAGCTCACGCTGAAGGGCAACGAGGCGTTCCTGGAGGGCGTGGCGCCGTCGGACGACCTCGACCGCGTGCTTGCGCTCGACGGGCAGGACCGGTTCGCCGCGCGCAAGGCCATTGTCGCGCTGATGGATGAGAAGGGCCTCCTTTCCGCCATCGAGCCCAACACCCATGCCGTGCCGCATGGCGACCGCTCGGGCGTGGTGATCGAGCCCTGGCTCACCGACCAGTGGTACGTCGACGCCAAGACGCTGGCGCAGCCGGCGCTGGAGGCGGTGCGAAACGGCAAGACGGTGTTCGTGCCGAAGAACTGGGAGAAGACCTACTTCGAGTGGCTCGAGAACATCGAGCCGTGGTGCGTCTCCCGCCAGCTGTGGTGGGGCCACCAGATTCCGGCCTGGTACGGGCCCGACGGCACGGTCTTCGTCGAGAAGACTGAGGCGGAGGCGCTTGCGGCCGCGGCAGCGCATTACGGCGAGGCCGTGGCGCTGCGCCGCGACGAGGACGTCCTCGACACGTGGTTCTCCTCGGCATTGTGGCCGTTCTCGACGCTCGGCTGGCCCGAGCCCACCAAGGAGCTGGCCCGCTACTATCCGACCAGCGTCCTCGTCACCGGCTTCGACATCATCTTCTTCTGGGTCGCCCGGATGATGATGATGGGCCTGCACTTCCGGCACGAGATTCCCTTCCACACCGTCTACATCCACGCCCTCGTCCGCGACGAGAAGGGGGCCAAGATGTCGAAGTCGAAGGGGAACGTGATCGACCCGCTCGACCTGATCGACGAGTACGGGGCGGATGCGCTGCGCTTCACGCTCGCCGCCATGGCGGCGCAGGGCCGCGACATCAAGCTGTCGCGCCAGCGCGTCGAGGGCTACCGCAATTTCGCGACGAAGCTCTGGAATGCCGCCCGCTTCGCCGAGATGAACGGGTGCACCCGCGTGGCGGGCTTCGACCCGGCCGGCGCCCGGTTGACGCTCAACCGCTGGGCGCTCGGCGAATTCGACCGCGCGGTCGGCGAGGTGACGGCCGCCATCGAAGCCTACCGATTCAACGATGCCGCGAACGCCGCGTACCGCTTCGTGTGGAACGTGTTCTGCGACTGGTATCTCGAGCTCGCCAAGCCGGTCTTCGCGGGCGAGGACGAGGCGGCGAAGGCAGAGACCCGGGCGAGCGTCGCCTATGTGCTCGACGGCATCGCCCGGCTTCTGCACCCGTTTATGCCCTACATCACCGAGGAGTTGTGGGCGATCAAGGGCGCCGAGGGGCCGACGCGTGAGACCATCCTTGCGCTCGCGCCCTGGCCCGCGTCAGGGTCGCTGGCGGCGCCGGAGGCCGAGGCGGAGATCGGCTGGCTCGTCGACCTCATCACCGAGATCCGTTCGGCCCGCACCGAGACGAACGTGCCCGCGGGTGCGCAGATCCCGCTGGTCCTCGTCGGCGCCTCGGCCGGGACGCGGGAGCGCGTCGCGCGCTGGGGCGACATGCTGCGGCGGCTCGCCCGGCTCTCGGAGGTGACCTTCGCCGACACCGCGCCGCCCCAGTCGGTGCAGATGGTGGTGCGCGGCGAGGTCGCGGCGCTGCCGCTCGCGGGGATCGTCGACCTCGCGGCGGAGAAGGCCCGCCTCGTCAAGGAGATCGCGCGGCTCGACGCCGACGTCGCGAAGATCGACGCCAAGCTCGGCAACGCCGACTTCCTGGCCCGCGCGCCCGAGCAGGTCGTCGAGGAGCAGCGCGAGCGCCGCGAGGAGGCCGTGTCCCGGCGGGGCAAGCTCAGCGAGGCGCTGGAGCGGCTCGGCTGAGGCCGAGGCCAACGCCAAGGCAATGAGGCCAGGTCAGGTTGTCGGCGGCGGGGCCTTGAGCAGCCTGCAGCCGGCGATCTTCCATGATCCGTCGGGCTGCCGCTCCATGGTGTAGACGGCGAGCCAGTCCTCGCCGGCGGTGTCCGTGATCCGCACCTCCTGCTCGGGTCCCGCAGGCGTGTCCCGCAGCGGACCGAAGCTCCACGCCTTCGGCCGGTAGACCGGCTGGTAGCCCTGCCGGACCATGGCCATGAAGTTGTCTGTCGTCCGGAACATCGTCTGGATGCCGGGAGAAGCGTGCGACCAGGCCCGAGGCCCGTCGTCGCCGAGGAAGGCCTTCAACTGATCCTCGATCACGGCGCGGACGGCGTCGTCCGCCCGCGCTGCAACCGGTTGCACGAGGGCGAGCGCCGCCGCGGCGGCCGTCCACAGGATCGCGTCTCGGCGGGCCATGGCGTCTTCTCCTTGTCCCGTCTTCAGCTAGGGCTTCCCGGCCATCCGGGGAGGGGGGCGAACGCGGCGGAAGGGCGGCTAAATCACGTCAACGCTCTGTTGCAAGGGCCGCGGTTCTGTCGCAACGTTCACACCAGAACCGAAACGCCCCGGCCCATTCCCGCAGAGGAGGACGCGCCCATGTTCCATTTCACGATCCGATCGACGACGGCGGCGCTGGCGCTGGGCCTGCTGCTGTCCAGCGCCTCCGCGCAGGTGGTCTACAACCGCGGCAACCCGGGCGATCCCGAGACGCTCGACGCGCACAAGACCTCGACGGTCGTGGAAAGCGACATCCTCTACGACCTCTACGAGGGCCTCGTCACCTACGATGCCAAGGGCAACATCGTGCCGGGCGTGGCCGAGAGCTGGGCGGCGAACGACGACGGCACCGTCTACACCTTCAAGCTGCGGCCGGGCGTGAAGTGGTCGAATGGCGACCCGCTGGTCGCGGGCGACTTCGTCTTCTCGTTCCGCCGCCTGCTCGATCCCGCGACCGGGGCGAAGTACGCCAACATCCTCTACACGCTGAAGAACGCCGAGAAGGTCAACAAGGGCCAGGCGAAGGTCGAGGAGCTCGGCGTCAAGGCCGTCGACGACCGCACCCTGGAGATCACGCTCGAGAACCCGGCGCCGTACTTCGTGGCGCAGCTCGCCCACCAGACCGGCCTGCCGCTGCACCCGGGCTCGGTCCAGAAGCACGGCAAGGACTTCGTCAAGCCGGAGAACTGGGTGTCGAACGGCGCCTTCACGCTCAAGTCCTTCGTGCCGAACGACAAGATCGTGATGACGAAGAACCCGAACTACCGGGAGGCGGGCACCGTCAAGATCGACCAGGTGAACGTGTTCCCCATCGAGGACCGCGCCGCCGGCCTGCGCCGCTTCCAGGCGGGCGAGATCCACACCTACAACGACGTCCCGACGGACCAGATCAAGTTCATCCGCGACAACCTGAAGGGCCAGTTCAAGCTCGCGCCCTACCTCGGCACCTACTACTTCGTGTTCAACACGAAGAAGGAGCCGCTGAACGACGTGCGGGTGCGCGAGGCGCTGTCGATGCTGATCGACCGCGAGTTCCTCGCCGAGGAGATCTGGGGCGGGACGATGATCCCGGCCTACTCCTTCGTGCCGCCGGGCATCGGCAACTACGGCGCCCCGGCCACGGTCAAGTGGAAGGACCTCTCGCCGATCGAGCGCGAGGAGAAGGCCAAGCAGCTCCTCAAGGAGGCGGGCTACGGCCCGGGCGGCAAGAAGCTGAACCTCGAGATCCGCTACAACACCTCCGAGAACCACAAGAACACCTCGGTGGCGATGGCCAACCAGTGGAAGCCCTTCAACGTCGACGTGAAGCTGGTCAACACGGATCTGAAGACCCACTACGCGCTGCTGCGCGACAAGGGTGACTTCGACGTAGCCCGCGCTGGCTGGATCGCCGACTACTCCGACCCGCAGAACTTCCTGTTCCTCGGCGAGAGCGACAACAAGGGGTTGAACTACGCGAACTACGCCAACCCCGAGTATGACGCACTGATGAAGAAGGCGGCGGCCACCAAGGACCTCACCGAGCGCGCCAAGGTTCTGCAGCAGGCCGAGGCGATCTTCCTGCGTGACCAGCCCTACATCCCGCTGATGTTCTACGGCTCGAAGAACCTCGTGTCGCCGAAGGTGAGCGGCTACGAGACCAACACGCTCGACCGCCACCTGTCGCGCTTCCTGACGATCTCCAACTGATCGTCCCGGCCGGCAACCGGCACCCCGGCGCGGTGACGCGTCGGGGCGGGCACCGGGAGGCGGGGCGTTCGGCCCCATCCTCGGTGCCGCGCCGCGGCCGGCCGCGTCGCGCGACGAGGCGGGCATGTCCGCACTGAGAACCATGGGCATCGCGGGCGCCTGCCACCGCGGGTGCGCTCCGGTCGGGGGGCGGTGAGGCGATGGGGCTTTACGTCATCCGCCGCCTGCTCTCGGCGATCCCGACCCTCTTCCTGATCATCACGATCTCATTCTTCCTGATCCGCGTCGCACCGGGCGGGCCGTTCGATCTCGAGCGGCCGCTCGAGGCGAAGGTCATGGAGAACCTGCGCAAGATCTACCGGCTCGACGAGCCCCTCTGGTACCAGTACTGGCTCTACATCACGGCTCTGGTGCAGGGCGACCTCGGCCCGTCCTTCTACTTCCGCGACTTCACCATCGGCGAGCTCTTCGCTCGCGGACTGCCGATCTCCATCCGGCTCGGGCTGTCGGCGCTGGTCCTCGCCGTCGTCGTGGGGGGGACGCTGGGCGTCATCGCGGCCTTCCGCCAGAACCGCTCGACCGACTATGTCGTGGTGGGGCTCGCCACCTTCGGCATCACCGTGCCGACCTTCGTCGTCGCGCCGATCCTGCAGATCGTCTTCGGGCTGATGCTCGCTTGGCTGCCGGTCGGCGGCTGGAACGACGGCGCCTTCCGCAACACCGTCCTGCCGATCCTGACGCTCGCCCTGCCGCAGGTCGCCGTCGTCGCCCGCATGACCCGCGCGGCCATGATCGAGGTGCTGCGCTCCAACCACATCCGGACGCTGCGCGCGAACGGCCTGCCGCTGTCGATGATCGTCAGCCACGCGCTGCGCGGGGCGGCGCTGCCGGTCGTCTCCTATCTCGGCCCGGCGGCGGCCGCGCTGCTCACCGGGTCCGTGGTGGTGGAGACGATCTTCGGCATCCCGGGCATCGGCCGCTACTTCGTGGAGGGCGCGCTCAACCGCGACTACACGCTGGTCATGGGCACGGTGATCGTGATCGCGATCTTCGTGCTCGTCTTCAACCTGCTCGTCGACCTCGTCTACGCGCTGATCGACCCGCGGGTGCGCTATGAGTGACGCCGTCGCCGCCGCCCCGTCAGCCGTCGCGAAGCCTGCCAAGGGTCGGTCGCTCTGGGCGGACGCGCGGGCGCGCCTCGCACGCAACAGGGCGGCGATGGCGAGCCTCGTCGTCCTCGGCTTCGTCGCGTTGGCCTGCCTGCTCGGCCCCTACGTCACGGGGCACGACTATGACCAGGTCTACCAGGATTACGTGCGCGTGCCGGCGCAGCTCGCCGCCTTCCCGACGGCCGAGCAGTTGCCGCCGGCCACCGACCGCATCGCCTCCCGCATCCGGGCGAAGGCGGAGGATCTGAAGGTCACGGGCGACACGATGCGCGTGACGCTGACGGCGACCCGCCCCATCGACGAACGGCTGCTCGTCTACTTCGACCGCTCGGACCTGTTCGGCCAGGCGAAGGTCGCGGAGAAGGCGGACGACGGTCGCCGGCTCGTGGTGGACGTCCCCATCGACCGCAAGCACTTCTACTTCGGCACCGACTCCAACGGGCGCGACCTGCTCACGCGCACGCTCGTCGCCGGGCGGGTGTCGATGGCCATCGGCGTCCTGGCGACGACGGTGGCGATCCTGATCGGCGTGCTCTGGGGCGCGCTCGCCGGCTATCTCGGCGGGCGCGTCGACAACGTCATGATGCGCATCGTCGACATCCTCTACTCGCTGCCCTTCATCTTCTTCGTCATCCTGCTCGTCGTCTTCTTCGGGCGGAACTTCGTGCTGATGTTCATCGCCGTAGGCGCCGTCGAATGGCTGGACATGGCGCGGATCGTCCGGGGCCAGACGCTCTCCATCAAGCGCCAGGAATACGTGCAGGCGGCCGAGGCGCTGGGCGTCTCGACGGGCGGCATCCTGCGCCGCCACGTCATCCCCAACACGCTGGGGCCGGTCGTCGTCTACATGACGCTGCTGGTGCCCAAGGTGATCCTGCTGGAAAGCTTCCTCTCGTTCCTCGGGCTCGGCGTGCAGGAGCCGATGACGAGTTGGGGCGTGCTGATCGCCGAAGGCGCCAAGAACATCCAGGGCTCCACCTGGATGCTGGTGTTTCCCTCCATCTTCCTCACCGGCACGCTGTTCTGCCTGAATTTCATCGGCGACGGACTGCGCGACGCGCTCGATCCCAAGGACCGCTGAGATGAGCGTGTCACCGGCCCCTTCCGCCGTGCCCGCCGCGCCCATTCTCAGCGTGCGGGACCTCCACGTCCGGTTCCGCACCACGGACGGCCTGCTGCACGCGGTGCGGGGCATCGACCTCGACGTGGCGCCGGGGGAGACGCTCGCCATCGTCGGGGAGAGCGGCTCGGGCAAGAGCCAGGCGATGATGGCCGTCATGGGCCTGCTGGCGGCCAACGGCAGCGCCGACGGCTCGGTCACCGTGGACGGCGAGGAGATCCTCGGCCTGTCGCCCAAGGCGCTGAACCGATTCCGTGGGCGGCGCCTCGGCATGATCTTCCAGGAGCCGATGACGTCGCTCGACCCGCTCTACCGGATCGGCGACCAGATCTGCGAGCCGCTTCAGGCGCACCAGGGCCTGTCGCGGCGCGCGGCGCGGGAACGGGCGCTGGAGCTCCTGACCCTCGTCGGCATCCCGCGGCCGCAGGAGCGGCTCGACAGCTACCCCCACGAGATGTCCGGCGGGCAGCGGCAGCGCGTGATGATCGCCATGGCGCTCGCCAACCGGCCGGAGGTGCTGATCGCCGACGAGCCGACGACAGCGCTCGACGTGACCATCCAGGCGCAGATCCTGGACCTGCTGGCCGACCTCAAGACACGCTTCGGCATGGCGATCGTGTTCATCACGCATGACCTCGGGATCGTCCGGCGCTTCGCCGACCGCGTCGTGGTGATGAAGTCCGGCTCTGTCGTGGAGACGGGCGCCACCGCCGACGTCTTCGGCGCGCCGCGCGAGGCCTATACGCGGATGCTGCTGGCGGCGGAGCCGACGGGCCGCAAGGCGCCCCCGCCGCCGGACGCACCGGTCGTCGTGGAGGCGAAGGACGTCCGCGTCACCTTCTCGTTGCGGAAGGGCTGGTTTGGGCGAACGCACTCGGAGTTGCGCGCGGTCGACGGAGTCAGCTTCACCCTCAAGCGCGGCGGCACCATCGGCATCGTCGGGGAGTCGGGATCGGGCAAGTCGACGCTGGGGCGCGCCGTGCTGCGGCTCCTGCCGGCCTCGGGCAGCGTGACCTACGAGGATCGCGCCCTGATGCCGCTCGACCGCGACGCCATGCGGCCGCTGCGCAAGCAACTGCAACTCGTGTTCCAGGATCCGTTCGGCTCGCTCTCGCCGCGCATGACGGTGGGCGAGATCATCACCGAGGGCCTGCTCGTCCACGAGCCCGGCGTCACCCGAAGCGAGCGCGACAGGCGGGCGGCGCAGGCGCTGGAGGAGGTGAGCCTCGATCCCGCGTCCCGCAACCGGTTTCCGCACGAGTTCTCTGGCGGCCAGCGGCAGCGCATCGCCATCGCCCGCGCCATGATCCTGAAGCCGAAGCTCGTCGTGCTGGACGAGCCGACCTCCGCGCTGGACCGCTCGGTGCAGAAGGAGATCGTCGACCTGCTGCGCGGGCTGCAGGAGCGCCATGCGCTTTCCTACCTCTTCATCAGCCACGACCTCGCGGTGGTGCGGGCGCTGGCCGACGAGATCCTCGTGATGAGGGGCGGGAAGGTGGTGGAGCGCGGCGGCGTCGACGCGATCTTCGCCGACCCGCAGGAGGCCTACACCCGTGCGCTGATCGCGGCGGCCTTCCTCACCGACGACCGCGAGGCCGCGCTGGCGCGGCTATCGGCCTCAGCTTGAGACATTTTCCGTATGGGATAGGCTGACCATCCGGGGCGCAAGCGGAGGAGGCTGCGGTGGGGCTCTTCAAGTTCATCAAGGATGCGGGTGCGAAGCTGTTCGGAACCTCGGCGAAGGCCGAGGAAATCGCCGGAGCCGTGAAGGGGACGGGTCTCGACACGAGCGGCGTCTCGTTCTCGCTGAACGGCGACCGGGTCGTGCTCAGCGGCACGGCGATGTCGCAGGAGGAGGCCGAGCGGCTCATCCTCGCGGCCGGCAACACGGTCGGCGTGGCGGAGGTCGACACCTCCGGGTTGATCGTCACCAAGGAAACGCCGGCGGCCGAGTTCTACACGGTCAAGAAGGGCGACACGCTCTGGGCGATCGCCGAGAAGCACTACGGCAAGGGCCACGGTGCGAAGTACACCGAGATCGTCAAGGCGAACTCGCCGCCGGTGAAGAACCCGGACCTCATCCAGCCGGGCTGGGTGCTTCGCCTGCCCCCGGCGTCCTGACAACGCCCCGTCGCCGACGGGCAGGAGGCGCCGACGCGCCTCCGCCCACGTCGGGCGATCAGCGCCAGATGTCGAAGGGCGTAGCCTCGCGGCACAGGTAGCCGGCGAGGCAGTACTTGTTGTCCTTCGTCTGCACGAACGACGTCTGCGCCCGCTGCGTGGGGGCGCAGAAGCTGCGGTCGCGCACATATCGGTCGTAGATGAACTGTCCCGTGCCCAGGACGACCGCGCCCTGCTGGCGAACGAGGGCCTGCGCCTGCGCGCACGTCATCGTCAGGCTGTCGGGACGCGACTGCGCAAGCGCGGGGCCTGCGGCGGAGATGGCGACCAGCGTCGCCAGGGCGAGCATCCGTTTCAATTGTAGGTCCTGCTGTTGCTGCACACGTAGCCGGCGAGGCAGTAGCTGGTGTCCTTCGTCTTCACGTAGGACTCCTCGGCCTTCATCGGGAATTTGCAGAAGCTGCCGTCGCGGACATACCGGTCGAAGACGTAGGGACCGGTGCCGAGGATCAGGCTGCCGCGCTGGTTCACCAACGCCTTCGCCTGCGCACAGGTCATCGTCAGGCTGTCCGCCTGCGCCTGCGCGAAGGCCTGCGATCCCCACAGGCACCCGGCGGCCACCGCCGCCACTCGCAGTCCCGTCTTCACCGGCATCCCCCGTCCTCACGCGCGTTCCGCTGAACCTCGCCCGCCGGAACGGCTCCCATTCCTGATACTGTCACGATTGAGCCCGCGACAAGCCGGAAAGCCCCGCGTCACCCGGACGTGAATGCAACACGTGCGACGGACCCGCCTTGCGGCAGAGCAACCGGAACGGGTTCCCGCGAAGGATGGATCTCTTCGGCACCGCTTCCCGGAGCCGGGCGTCCCGGCGCAGCGAGCGAGTTCGCGGGGAATGCTGCCCGGCCCTCCAGCAACGGCCGACCGTCTCCTTCGAGACACTGGTGAGCGGGGCGGGGATCGAACCCGCGACCAGCTGATTAAAAGTCAGCTGCTCTACCACTGAGCTACCCGCCCGGCGCGAAGCCGCCGCCTGCCTAGCCGCGACGGGCCGCGGGGTCAATAGAAGGCGCGTCGGCTGCGGGCGGCGCGGCTACTCCGCCGCGAGGGCAGCGTCGCGGCGGGGAAGGCCGGCGGCGAGGCCCAGGAGGACGCGGTCGTGCAGCACGACGGCGACCTCCTTGCCGTGCAGCCAGCCGACGAGTTCCTCGATCGACTCCGCCTCGCGGACCTTCGCCTCGGCGACGACGCGGTCCCGGTCGATCTCGCCGCGCTTCGGGCGGTCGGGCGGCGGCAGCATCGCCTCGTGGCGGGCACGCAGCACGGGATCGGCATGGATGGCGATGAGGGCGTTCGCGTCGTCGAAGCCGGATTGCGACAGGTCCTTCATCAGCGCGTTGGCGCGCAGCGCGATCGGCGGCGGCGTCGTCTCCTCGGGCGTCATAAGCAGGCCGGCGCGCTTCAGCGCGAGGCCGAGCGACAGCTGGCCAGACGCGGCCGAGATCGGGATCGCCAGCACGAGGCCCACGATGGTGGGCGACATCCAGCCGAACAGCGACGGAGCGATCATGAAGGCGGAGACACCCGCGAACAGCCCGAAGGCCGTGTGCAGGCGGTGGCGCCGCACGATGTCGCGGAAGGGGATCGACCCATCGTCACGGCGCTGCGGGTTCCAGCCCGTGTCCCGCCCCGCGATGATCTGGAACACCGCACCCGACTGGATCAGCATGAGGATCGGCGCGAGCAGGGCCGACATGATGATCTCGATGACGGCGGACACCACGAGCCGCAGCGAGCCACCCGACCCCTGGCGCAGCGATCGGCGCAGCAGCGCGAGCAGAAGGCCGAACACCTTTGGGGCGAGGAGGATCGCCATGGTGATCAGGAAGAGCTGCAGCGCACGCTCGGCGTCGAAGCGGGGCCAGGTGGGGAACAGCGAGAAGTCCCGCGTGAAGTACTCGGGCCGCACGTAGCGCGTCTGCAGCACCAGCACGATGCCGACCACCAGCTGCGCCAGCCAGAGCGGGGAGGCGAGGTAGCCCATGATCCCCGTGGCGAAGTGCTGGCGGGTGGGCCATGTCAGCCCGGCGGCGCCGATGACGCGCGAATGCTGCAGGTTGCCCTGGCACCAGCGGCGGTCACGGGTGGCGAGGTCGATCAGCGAGGGCGGGCTTTCCTCGTAGCTGCCGTCGAGATCGGGCAGCATGTAGACGGTCCATCCGGCGCGGCGGATGAGGGCGGCCTCGACGAAGTCGTGGCTGAGGATGTGGCCGCCGAACGGGGGCTTGCCGGACAGGGTCGGCATCCCGCAGTGGGCAGCGAAGGCCCGGGTGCGGATGATGGCGTTGTGCCCCCAGTAGTTGCCCTCGCGACCGGACCACACGGCGAGGCCGGTGGCGATGACCGGCCCGTAGATCTTGGCGGCGAACTGCTGGAGACGCGCGAACAGCGTGTTGCGGTTGATGATCAGCGGCAGCGACTGGATGATCCCCGCGTCCGGATCGGACTCCATCGCGGCAGCGAGGCGCACGATGCAGGAGCCGGTCATCAGGCTGTCGGCGTCGAGGACCAGCATGTGGTCGTAGGCCCCGCCCCAGCGGGTGACGAAGTCCTCGATGTTGCCAGCCTTGCGACCGATGTTCCGCTTGCGGTGGCGGTAGTAGATGCGCGCCTGCGGCATGCGCTCGCGCAGCGCGAGGAAGGCCCGCTCCTCGGCGACCCATGCGTCGGGCTGGGTGGAATCCGACAGGATGAAGAAATCGAAGGATGCGAGCAGCCCCGTGCGCTCGATGTCCTCGATCATCGCCTGCAGCGAGGCGAACACGCGGGCCGTCGCCTCGTTGTAGACCGGCGTGACCACGGCGGTCCGGGCGTCGAGCCGGGTGGGCAGCGGCGTGCCGCGCGGCCGGCGCAGCAGCACGAGGAAGCCGACCACCGCGCTCGTGAAGGCGAGGGCGATCCAGGAGAAATTGATCGAGAACAGGGCGACGAGGGCCCACTGCAGGATCGTGACGTTGGAGACCGACACGACCTTGTACATCTCGAACGTGCCCCACGCCGTCAGCGCGAGGGCTCCGAGGAAGACGAGGATCCGGGCCAGCCACGGCGCCCGGCGCGGCCGCACGGGCTTTCGCCGCTGCGAGGCGGGAAACGACTTGAGCGACTGCACCGGCATCGCCAGCGGATGCTCGGGCGGAAGCGCCGGCAGGGACGCCCCGTCGGCAGGCAAGGCCGACTTGCCGCCCTCTATGGCGTCCAACGATACAGCCATGTCTCGCTCACCGGCTTCCCACCCGCCTCGAGCACGAGGCGCAACTCACTCAGCGTTTCGCTGCCGACATCCAGATCGAATCCAATCCTGACGAGTTTTCGTTCAGGATAAGGCCACATCCGGACGTTGACGATCTGCCCCGGCGCGGCGGAGAGCGTCGGACGCAGCTCCGTCGTGGTCTGGGTCGAGCGCAGGCCCTCCCCGGAGAAGTCGACCACGAAACGGCGTTGTGCCGCGTTGCGGCCGCGGCCCACCCGGGTCTGCGTCACCTGCGCGAGGCTCGGCCGCTCCGGCGGCTGCCAGCACCAGAACTGGCGGTAGGCAAAGAAGGTTTCGCCGCCCGCCACCAGGGGCTGCCGGGGACGCCAGTAGGCGAGCACGTTGTCGTTGATCTCGCTGTCGGTCGGAATCTCGATCAGCTGGACCAGGCCGGGGGCCCAGTCGCCGATGGGCTCGATCCACAGGCTCGGCCGGCGCTCGAAGTTCTGATCGTCGTCGAGAAAGCTCGCGTAGTCGCGTTCGCGCTGCAGTAGCCCGAAGCCCTTGGGCGAGGGATCGACGAAGGCGGAGATCTGCAGTGTCTCCGGGTTGGAGAGGGGGCGCCAGATCCACTCGCCGTTGCCGTTGTGGATCTGCAGCCCCGAGCTCTCGTGGACCGCCGGCCGGACGTCGTCGATGTTGCGGCGGTCGTTGGTGCCGAACAGGTAGGTCGAGGTCATGCCGGCGATGCCGTAGTTCTCGACGTTGGCGCGCGGGAACAACGTCACTTCCGTGTCGATGATCGACACGTCCCCGGTGCGCAGCATGAAGCGGTAGGCGCCGACCACGCTCTCGCTGTCGAGAAGCGCGTGAATCACCAGCGCGTCCGACCGCGCGGACGGCTGCTCGATCCAGTAGGCGCGGAACTGCGGGAACTCCTCGCCCTTCGGGTCGCCGGCCTTCAGCGTCAGGCCACGGGCCATGACGCCGAGGTTCTGCCCGCGGGCAGACGACCGGAAGAAGGTCGCGCCCTGGAAGATCGCGACTTCGCGCTGGCGCCCGCCCTGCGCATCGCCGAACACGCGGAAGCCGGAGAAGCCGATGTCCGGAAGGGTGGCGGGCACGTTGAGGCGCCCGTATTCGAACTTGTTGCGGTCGTAGCTGACGCGCCGGACGGTGCCGTCCTCGACGACGAAGAGCGACACAGCGCTCTGGAAGGCGTAGCCGCGGTGCAGCGGCTCGACCGTGAAGCCGCGGCCTTCCTGCTGCCACAGCACGGTTGCGGGAAGAGCCCGGATGCCGATGTACTGCTCGTAGTTCAGGCCGTTGAAGGGGTCCGGCAAGTCGGTGGCCGGGGCGTTGTAGGCCTTCTTGGACAGCAGGCGGGCCAGTTCCACCACCGTTCCCGGGGTGAACGAAGTGCCTTCGCCCAGCGCACTCTGGATCGCGGTCTGCGCGAAGGACTGAGCCGCGGCGGGACCGGCCGCGGCGAGGGCGACCGCGGCGGACGCGCCGCCGGCCAGAAAGCTCCGCCTGTCGATGCCCAGCCGGGCGTCGGGCGGAGAGGGCGATGCGGCAAGGTCGGCCATGGACGCGTTACGCGCTTTCAACGCTGAACTCGGGATGAACGGCGACCCGCCGGCACCCGGTCACGCCATCTGCGGGGCTCCCGGTGGCCATCACCACAGACGCCCTCGCGTCGGCCTGCCCCAATGCGGGGAGCACCACTTCGTTTCGCCGGGGGATCGATTCGGACGCGCGGTTGCACCGCCTCGCCGGGCCGGCCGTGACGACCCACCCCGCACACCGCCACGCTCGCGCCGGAACCCCATGAAGCAACTAGCACATTTTTCGGGCAATAACAGAGGGATTGCGGCTTGGACGGGGGTGTAGGGCTGCAGATGACGCACGCTTTGCGCGCATGGGTCACGAAGGCGGTCCGGAAGGCACCTGTTCGAGCTCGCGGACGGCGCAGACGATCTCGTGCGCCCTCAGCCGCCCGCACAGCGCGGCGGCTTCGGCGGCATTGCGGTAGCGACCGGCGATCAGCTCGAAGCGCGGCTTGTCGGCTGTGCCGGCGGTCGCGGGGCGTACGGTGATGCCGAGGCCGTCGAGGACCCCGGGAAACCGCTCGCGCACTTCGCCCCAGTGGGCCCAGAGAAGGTCGGCGCTCTCCCCGCCCGCAAGCCGGACGCCGAAGAGCCTCAGAACGGGGTCGGGCATGGGCATGCCGCGCGTCGGCGAGAGGATGGAGCCCGTGGTGACGGGATCTGCGAGCGGGGCCTTCACCGCGGGCGGCGGTTCCGGTTGCTGGCGCAGGGCCCCGGAGACGACGGTGGGAACGGCAAGGGCGACGGACGCCACTGCCGCCGCGAGCCACGGCCAGAGGGCGGGGAGGCGTTCGACCGTCTCCGGCGATGCCACGGGCGCGGGGCGCGGCGGATCGAAAGACGGTTCCAGGCGCTGGAATGTCGACGTCATCGCTCGAGCCGTTTATGACGCGGATGCCTGACGCATTGGAACGCGCGCATGGTTAACGAACTGCAACCAAGCCGGGGACGACGTTCATCATGACGGACATCTCGACGGGCGGCCGCTGTCTGGCCGTGGTCCTGGCCGCCGGAGAAGGCACGCGGATGAAGTCCGCCGTGCCCAAGGTGCTTCACGCCATCGGCAACCGACCCATCGTGGCCCACGTGCTCGATTCGGTCGGCCGTGCCGGGGCAACGGCAGTGGTCACCGTGGTCGGGCCCGGCCGCGAGGATGTGGCGGCAGAGGCGCGGCGGGTCGTTCCGGGCTCGCTCGTGGCGGTTCAGGAACAGCGGCTCGGCACGGCCCACGCGGTGCTGGCGGCGCGGGAAGCCATCTCCGACGGCTGGGACGAGATCGTCATCGTGTTCGGCGATACGCCGCTCGTTCGCCCGGAGACGCTGGCGCGGATGCGCGAGGCGGTGAGGGGCGGCTCGGCCGTCGTCGCGCTGGGCTTCGAGGCCGCCGACCCGACCGGCTACGGCCGCTTCGTGATGGACGGCGACAGCCTGCTCGCCATCCGCGAGCACAAGGACGCCACGCCGGCGGAGCGGCAGATCCGCCTCTGCAACGCGGGCCTGATGGCCCTTGATGGGCGCGCGGCGCTCGACATCCTGTCGGCGATCGGAAACGACAATGCGGCGCGCGAATTCTACCTCACCGACGCGGTCGCGGTGGCGCGCCAGCGGGGCCTTCGCACCACGGCGCTCGTGGCTCCCGAGGACGAGGTGATGGGCATCAACGACCGCGTCCAGCTCGCGCAGGCCGAGGCCATCCTTCAGGGCCGTCTGCGGGAGCAGGCGATGCGGGCCGGGGCGACGCTGGTGGCTCCCGCGACCGTGTTCCTGAGCGCCGACACCCGCCTGTCGCCGGACGTCATCGTCGAACCGCACGTGGTCTTCGGCCCCGGCGTGACGGTGGAGGGTCCTGCCACGATCCACGCCTTCAGCCACCTCGAGGGCGCCAGCGTCGCGGCCGGCGCATCGGTCGGCCCCTTCGCCCGGCTGCGGCCGGGTGCAAAGCTCGGCCCGGCGGCCAAGGTCGGCAACTTCGTCGAGATCAAGAACGCCGATGTCGGCGCGGGCGCCAAGGTGAGCCACCTCACCTACGTGGGCGACGCTACCGTCGGCAGCGGCGCCAACCTGGGGGCGGGCACCATCACCTGCAACTACGATGGCTACGGCAAGTACCGCACGGTGATCGGGGAGGGCGCCTTCATCGGCTCCAACTCTTCGCTCGTCGCGCCCGTGACCATCGGGGACGGGGCCTATGTCGGCTCGGGCTCGGTCGTCACGACGGACGTGCCGGCGGATGCGCTCGCCGTCGCCCGCGGCCGCCAGATGGTCCGCGAAGGCTGGGCGAAGGCTTTCCGCGATCGGAAGTCGAAGGAGAAGTCGAAGCCGCGCTGAACGGAGCGGGCAGGCGGCGCGACGTGTCTCGCCGCCCGGGGCGGATCGAAATTTAACCGACCGTCACAACACTTGATTTGGCGCGGGGCCGGCGATGGCCTAGCTCTTGGCTCGCTGTTCAGCGCGGCTCTGCAAGGAGAACGTCGGCCCCATGTGCGGTATCGTCGGAATACTCGGAACCTCCCCCGTCGCATCCTCCATCGTGGATGCCCTGAAGCGGCTCGAGTATCGCGGTTACGACAGCGCCGGCGTCGCGACGCTGGAGGGCGGGCGGCTGGCGCGTCGGCGGGCCGAGGGCAAGCTGCGAAACCTGGAGGCACGGCTGCGCGAGGACCCTATGCAGGGGACCGTCGGCATCGGGCACACGCGCTGGGCCACCCACGGCCGCGCCACCGAGCGCAACGCCCATCCCCACGCGACCGACCGGCTGGCCGTCGTCCACAACGGCATCATCGAGAACTTCCGCGAGCTCAGGGACCGGCTGGAATCCGAGGGCATCCACTTCGAGTCCGAGACCGACACGGAGGTCGTCGCCCAGCTGGCGACGTACGAACTGCGCAAGACCAACGAGCCGGCCAAGGCCGTGGCGAACACCCTCGCACAGCTGCGCGGTGCCTTCGCGCTCGCCTTCCTGTTCGACGGCGAGGAGAACCTGATCATCGGCGCCCGGCAGGGGGCGCCGCTCGCCGTGGGCTGGGGCGACGGCGAGATGTTCCTCGGGTCGGACGCGCTGGCGCTGGCGCCGTTCACGGACACGATCACCTACCTCGAGGATGGCGACTGGGCCGAGCTGACCCGCGGCGGCGCCGTGTTCCACGATGCGTCGGGGCGGCTCGTCGAGCGCAAGCGGCAGAAGTCGGCGGCGGGCGCCTTCACGATCGACAAGGGCAACCACCGCCACTTCATGGCGAAGGAGATTCACGAACAGCCGGAGGTCGTCGGGCGGACGCTCGCCCACTACCTCGACATGGCATCGGGCAGCGTGCGGCTGCCGTTCGAGCCGCCGTTCGACTGGAAGGCCCTCGACCGCGTCACGGTCTCGGCCTGTGGCACCGCCTACATCGCCGGCCTCGTCGGCAAGTACTGGTTCGAGCGTTTCGCGCGGCTGCCGGTCGACATCGATATCGCCTCCGAGTTCCGCTACCGCGAGGCGCCGATGCCCGAGCGCGGGCTTGCGATCTTCATTTCCCAGTCAGGCGAGACGGCCGACACGCTGGCCGGCCTGCGCTACGCGCGGGAGTGCGGCCAGCACATCCTCTCCGTCGTCAACGTCCCGACCTCCTCGATCGCGCGCGAGAGCGACGTGGTCGCGCCGACGCTGGCCGGGCCGGAGATCGGCGTGGCCTCGACCAAGGCGTTCACCTGCCAGCTGACGGTGCTGGCGTGCCTCGCCATCGCGGCGGGGCTGGCGCGCGGCACGCTGGACGCGCTGGAAGCGAAGGCGCTCGTCTCCGAGCTCATGGCGGTGCCGGGGCTCATGGCCGAGGCGCTGAAGCGCGAAAGCGGCGTCGAGCACGTCAGCCGGGAACTCTCCAAGGTGTCGGACGTGCTCTACCTCGGGCGCGGGACGAGCTATCCCATGGCGCTCGAAGGTGCACTGAAGCTCAAGGAAATCAGCTACATCCACGCGGAAGCCTATGCGGCGGGCGAGCTCAAGCACGGCCCCATCGCGCTCATCGACGAGACGATGCCCGTGATCGTCATCGCCCCGCACGACCCGGTCTTCGAGAAGACGGTCTCGAACATGCAGGAGGTGGCCGCGCGGGGCGGGCGCATCATCCTGCTGTCGGATGCCAAGGGGCTCGCGGAGACCGGCATCGCCGACGTGGAGCCGATCGAACTCCCGGCGATGGGGCACCACTTCGCGCCCATCGTCTACGCCGTCCCGATCCAGCTGATCGCCTACCACACCTCGGTCGTGCTGGGGAAAGACGTCGACCAGCCGCGCAACCTCGCCAAATCCGTCACCGTCGAATAATCATCAGCGACGGAAGAGCCCCCGCGCCGTAGCATGCGCCTTGCATGCGACGGAGGGAGAGCCATCTTCTCGTTGCGCGGGGGGACGGGGGGTCATGAGCGGTCCAGGACAGGAGACGGGCGAGCAGGGACCGGGCGGCGGGATGCCGAACCCGGCTTTCGCCGTGCCGCCGACGGTCCGCCGCTCGCCGGGGCACCGGCTGCGCGCCTATTTCCTAACCGGGATCGTCGTCGCCGGGCCGCTCGCGGTGACGGCGTCCGTGACCTGGTGGTTCATCAACCTCATCGACGGGTGGGTGAAGCCGCTCATCCCGGCCCGCTACCTGCCCGAGACCTACCTGCAGATGTCGATCCCCGGCTTCGGCCTGATCGTCGCGCTGGTCGGGCTCACCCTGCTCGGCTTCCTGACGGCCAACCTGGTCGGGCGCTCTCTCGTCGATTTCGGCGAGACGCTGCTGGGGCGGATGCCGGTGGTGCGCGGGCTCTACAAGAGCGTGAAGCAGATCTTCGAGACCGTGTTCTCGCAGTCGGGCACGTCGTTCCGGACGGTCGGGCTGGTGCAGTTCCCGGCGAAGGGCATGTGGTCGATCGTCTTCATGTCGACCCCGCCGCAGGGCGAGATGTCCGAGCGCCTGCCGGGACCGGACGAGCACGTCGCCGTCTTCCTGCCCTGCACGCCGAACCCGACGACCGGCTTCTTCTTCTACCTGCCCCGCCGCGAGGTGATCGAGCTGACGATCAGCGTCGACGAGGGCGCCAAGCTCATCATGTCGGCCGGCCTCATCCAGCCCGAGGGGCAGAAGAAGCTCGCCGCACTGGCCGCCGAGGCGCGCTCCGCCGCGTGAGCGGCCGGGCCTGCTGCGGTCCCCGGACGCGCAGCGTGCGCTAGCCTGCCTGCAGCAGTCGGATGGCCTCGTCCCGCTCGAACAGATAGAGCAGCGTGCGCAGCGCCTGGCCGCGCGGGCTCGCCAGCGAGGGGTCGCGCGCCAGGACGAGCTTCGCGTCGTTGCGCGCGGCGGACAGCAGTTCGCCCTGCACCTCGGGCACGGCCAGGCGGAACCCGGGCATGCCGGACTGCCGGGTGCCCAGGACGTCGCCCTCGCCACGCAACCGCAGGTCCTCTTCCGCAATCTCAAACCCGTCCTCCGTGCGTCGGAGCGTCTCGATCCGCGCACGGGCGGTTTCCCCCAGGCCGGGCTTGTAGAGCAGGAGACATGTCGAGCGGCCGGAGCCGCGTCCCACGCGGCCGCGCAGCTGGTGGAGCTGGGCGAGACCGAAGCGCTCCGCGTGCTCGATGACCATGACCGTCGCCTCGGGCACGTCGACCCCGACCTCGATGACCGTGGTGGCGACGAGGATGGCCGTCTCGCCGCGGGCGAAGGCGGCCATGGCGGCGTCCTTGTCACGGCCCGGCATCTTGCCGTGCACGAGGCCGACACGTTCGCCGAAGACCTGCCGCAGGGTGTCGAAGCGTTCGTTTGCGGCAGCGACGTCGAGTTCCTCGGACTCTTCCACCAGTGGGCAGACCCAGTAGACCCTCGCGCCGGAGGCGAGGGCGCGCCCGACCGCGCCGACCACCTCGTCGAGCCGGTCGATCGACACGGCCCGCGTGTCGATGGGCTGGCGACCGGCCGGCTTGTCGCGCAGGACCGAGACGTCCATGTCGCCGAAATAGGAGAGCACGAGCGTCCGCGGGATCGGCGTGGCCGTCATCACGAGGACGTCCACGGCAGCGCCCTTGCGGGACAAGGCAAGGCGCTGGTGGACACCGAAGCGGTGCTGCTCGTCGACGACGGCAAGGCCGAGGTCCCTGAACTGCACCTCCTCCTGGAAGAGAGCGTGGGTGCCGACGACGATGTCGAGGGTGCCCTCGGCGAGGCGGGCGAGCGTGGCGGCGCGGGTGCTGCCCTTGTCGCGCCCCGTCAGCAGGCCGAGGCGAAGGCCCGCGCCTTCCGCCATGGGGCGCAGGCGCTCGTAGTGCTGGCGGGCGAGAATCTCCGTCGGGGCCATCATTGCCGCCTGCGCGCCTGCCTCGACCGCGGTAGCCATGGCCAGCAGCCCGACGATCGTCTTTCCGGCACCGACGTCGCCCTGCAGCAGCCGGAGCATGCGTTCCGGCGCGGACAGGTCCTTCCGGATGTCCTCGACCGCGGAGCGCTGGGCCTGGGTCAGCGAATAGGGCAGGGCGGAAACGATCCGCTCCGTGATGCGACCGTCGCCGACGAGCGGCCGCCCGGCGGCCCGCTTCATCGACTGGCGCACGAGAAGCAGTGCCAGCTGGCTGGCGAGCAATTCGTCGTAGGCGAGCCGTTGCCGGGGCAGGGACGACGGCGCCACGTCGCTCTCGCGGGCCGGCCGGTGGAGCGCCTGCAGAGCCTCGGCGAAGCCAGGCCAGCCGCGTGACGCCAGCAGCGCCGGATCGCCCCACTCGGGCAGGTCGGGCAGGCGCTCGAGCGCCGCGGTGCCGGCGCGGGCGAGCACGCTGGGGTAGAGCCCTTCGGTGGCTCCGTAGACCGGCTCGTAGGGCGGGAGCCGGGCGAGGCCGGCGGCGTCGAGGACGCGGTCTGGGTGGACCATCTGCCGCCGACCGTCCCACAGTTCGATCCGGCCGGACACCCAGCGCGTCTCGCCCACCGGCAGCAGCTTCTGCATCCGCTGGGCGTGGGCGTTGAAGAACACGAGCGTCACGTCGCCGGTGTCGTCCGATACGAGGACACGGTAGGGCGCGCGCGAGCGGCCCGGCGGCGACGCCTTGTGGGCCTCCACGTGCACCTCGAGCGTGACCATCGCGTCCAGAGGTGCGTCGGCGATGCGGGGGCGCGTGCTGCGGTCGATCACGGCGTGCGGGAGGTGGAACAGGACGTCGAGAACCCGGGCGGGGCGACCCGGCTCGCCGAGGAGCCTGTCGAACAGCGGCGCCAGCTTCGGCCCGATGCCCGGGAGGGCCGTGACGCTGGCGAAAAGCGGGTTGAGGACGGACGGACGCATGCCGGTTCGATTCGTCGTGGGTTCCGGGCCGCTTACTCTACCGCGTCGAAACGGGCGGCGCGCCTCGACGCGGCTGTGGCGTGACTGCAACAAGCAGGGGCAATCGCCGCGGGGCGCCTCCGCCGCCTGCCCGATGCCGCGATCCCGCCACAAACCGGGCGCAGCGTCGCATCATCTGCAAGATCCTGAAATCGCACGGTTTCTTGGTTCGCAGGGCGTTAACCAATCCATGGTTGACGTGATGCGCGAGACGGCTGTGTCGGGTGGAACTCCTTGCGGTCGGAATGCGGCGTGGTACGGCGCAGAAGGCGGACGGCGACGTGGCGGGTGAGGCGATGCAAAGGCATGACGTCCAGGGCGGCGCGCGGACGGACGGCGAAGCGCCGGCTTTGCGCATTGTGGCGCCCGACCGTCGACTTTGCCGCAAAAGCGACCTGAAAACGTCCTCGCCGCTCAATCTCCTCGGCGCAATCGGCTTCTACGACGTCTCCATGGATCATCCTGTCCGGCCCGCCCGGCCGGCCGTTGTCGCGGTTCGCAGCATGGCTTCCCGTCTCGCTTCGTTTCTCGGCCGCCCCGCCTGGGCCGCTTCTCTCGCCTGCGCGGCCGCGCTGGCCCTGTCCGCGCCGGCATCGGCCCTGGATGCGAAGCTGCAGGCTCAGCCCGCGGCTCCCCTCCCGGCGGACTCGTTCAAGTCGGCCAAGGACGCGCTCCAGAGCGGCGTCAAGAACCTCAATGCCGGCAACCCAGCCGGGGCTGTCCGCGCGCTGGAGTACGCGGCGGGTCAGGGCAACGTCGCTGCCGCGCTCAAGCTCGGTCAGATGTATGCCGAGGGCGAGGGCGTCCCGCAGGACGACGTGAAGGCCTTCGAGCACTACAAGACGATCTACGACCAGTTTGCCGACGAGGCTGAGGACTCCCCCAACGCGGGCGCCGTCTCGATGGCCTACGTGGCGCTCGGCTCCTATCTGGTCCAGGGCATCCCGAACAGCTACGTGAAGCCGAACCCGTTCCGGGCGCGCGAGCTATTCGATTACGCCGCGACGATTTACCGGGACCCCAACGCGCAGTACAATCTCGCGATGCTGCAGCTCGACGGGGTCGGCGGGCCCAAGGAGCCGCGCAAGGCGGTTCGCTGGCTCAACCTCGCCGCCGAGAAGGGCCACGTGCAGGCGCAGGCCGTGCTCGGCAACCTCCTGTTCTTCGGCGACAGCAGCAAGCAGAAGCCGCGGGGCCTGATGTGGCTGATGCTGGCCCGCGACGGCGCCGACACCAAGCGGGACGCCTGGATCCTCGAGCTGCACGGCAAGGCGACGGCTCAGGCGACCGAGAGCGACCGCACGGCGGCGCTGGCGATGCTCGAGCAGCAGATGCGCCGGCGCCCCTGAGCGCCGGCCTGCACCCGCGATCCTTCAGAGCTTCAGGTCCGCGATCACCGGCACGTGGTCCGACGGCTTCTCCCAGCCGCGGACATGCTTGTCGATCCGGCAGGACACGAGCCGGTCAGCAGCTTCGGGCGAGAGCATCAGGTGGTCGATCCGGATGCCGTTGTTCCGCGGCCACGCGCCGGCCTGGTAATCCCAGAACGTGTACTGGCCATCGCGGCTGTCGCAGGCGCGGAACGCGTCGGTGAGCCCCAGCGCCGCGAACTCGACGAATTTCGCGCGGGTGCGGGGCAGGAACAAGGCATCGCCGGCCCAGGCGGCGGGATCGTGCACGTCGCGCGGCGTCGGGATGACGTTGTAGTCGCCCGCGAGGACGAGAGGCTCCTCCAGCGCGAGCAGGCCCTGCACGTGACGGATGAGACGGTCCATCCACGCGAGCTTGTAGGTGTACTTCTCCGTTTCGGGAGGGTTCCCGTTCGGCAGGTAGATCGAGGCCACGCGGACCACGCCCCCGTCGGTGGAGATGACCGCTTCGACGTAGCGGGCCTGCTCGTCCCCGTCGTCGCCGGGCAGCCGCCGGGTCACCTCGTCGAACGGGCGGCGGGAGAGGATCGCCACGCCGTTGAAGGTCTTTTGGCCATGCACGGCGACGTTGTAGCCCAGCGCCTCGATGTCCGCGGCCGGGAAGGCGTCGTCGACGCACTTGAGTTCCTGCAGGCAGACGATGTCCGGCTGCGCCTCCTTGAGCCAGTCCGTCAGGTGGCCGATCCGCTGCTTGACGGAGTTGACGTTCCAGGTGGCGATGCGCATGAGGCACTCCGGGTCGAACGGGTCGGACACTAGACCATGCCGCATCCGGAAGGGAACAAGGCGGTGGCGGGAGGCGGACACGTCGGGAGCCGCGCCTGCGTCCGCCGCTGTCCACGCCGCTGGTGAGGGAGAAACCGGGAATGCCCAGCCGCTGGCCCGTCGTGGGCTACGCCATCGTGTCCGCCGATGACCGCATCGCCGATGCGCAGGGTCGGATGCCCGATTCGCTGAAGAACGAGGCCGATTGGCAGCGCTTCCAGGCCGCGCTGGACGCGGCGGCGGTGACGGTGCTTGGCCGGCTCGGCCACGAGGCCCATCCCAACGGGCGCAACCGCTTGCGCATGGTCGTCTCGACCGGCGTCGCGGGTCTGGAGCGGCGTCCGGACGGCTGGTGGTGGAACCCGCAGAAGGTGGCCTTCGCCTCCGCCATCGCCGAAGTGGTTCCCGCCGGCGGAGAGGTCGCGGTACCGGGAGGGCAGGGCGTCTTCGACCTGTTCCTGGGGATCGGCTACGACGCCTTCCACCTCACCCGTGCGCGCGGCGTGACGGTTCCGGGAGGGCGGGGGGTCTTCGCAGCAGTCGAGCGTGGAACGGGAGCCGAGGCGCTGCTGGGAGCGCATGGTCTCGCTGCGACACCGCCGGTCAGCATCGATGCTGCGGCGGCGATCGATCTGACGGTGTGGACGCGGCGCTGATCAGAGCGGGCGCGGGAGCTTGCACTGGTCGACGGCCTTGAGCGCCTTCTCGCGGCCGGTGTCGTCGAAGTAGCTCTTCTCCTGGAAGAACGCGAACTCGGCCTTGCTCAGCCGGTCGACGGTGCGGTTGGCGTAGCAGGAGCAGGCGTTGGCGAGTTCGCCCGCCGGAAGCCCGCTGGTCTTGGCCCACTGCCTCGAGCAGCCCTCGGCGACGTACTGCTTGGCCTGGGGCCGGGTCATCGACTTGGTGTCGGGATCGGGCTGCGGCGGGAAGTTGGACGACGACGCACCGGCGAACGCGGCCCCCGTTGCGAGGAGGAGGGCAAGGGCGGCAGGCAGGACGGCGCGCATCACGGTCTTCCCCGATTCGGACAGCCAGGACGGCAGTTGGTTTCGTCCGCCGGGCGCGCGAGGTCAAGCCCGCGCGCCGTGCGCCACGGCAATGGCTCAGCCGGCGGCCTTTCGCACCCGCGCGCGGTTGTCGTGGAATGCCGCGCCGCCGAAGGGAGCCGGCGAATCGGCCCCCGTCAGGTGGTTGATGCCCTTGCCGTCGGGATAGGCGTCGTCCGGCCAGATCGATTCGGCGATCAGCACCCCGCGGCGCACGCCCGCGAAGTGCTGGGCCCAGAGCGTCACGGCGCCGCGCTCGTTCTCCAGCACCACGCGGTCGCCGTCGGCGATGCCGAGGTCCGCGGCGTCGGCCGGGTGGATGAAGACGGTCGGTCGCCCCTCCCGCTCCCGCGACGTCTTCGTCTCGTTGAAGGTGGAGTTCAGGAAGTTGCGGGCCGGGCTCGTGGCGAGCCGGAACGGGTACTCGGGCGTCGCGTCCTCGATCACGGCCCAGTGGTCCGGCAGGGATGGCATCTGTGCGATCGGGCCCATCGGGCCGTTGTTGGCGAAGGGCACCTTCGGCCAGTCCGGACGGAAGCGGAACTTGCGATCCGGCCAGGCGAAGCCCTCGACGTAGTGCGCCTGCGCGAAGGAGGGCTGGCAGTCGAGGAACTTCTTCTCCTCCAGTTCGGCCAGCGTGCCCCATCCGGAATGCTGCAGCGTCCAGTCGATGATGGCGCGGGGCTCCATAGAGAAGCCCTCGTGCTCGGCCCCGACCCGGGATGCGATGCCGCAGATGACCTCGTGGTTGGAGCGGCATTCGCCCGGCGGGTCGACCAGCTTGCCGCCGAAGCCGATGTACTGGTGGCCGCCGCCGTAATAGAGGTCGTCGTGTTCCATGAACATGGTCGCCGGCAGCACGATGTCCGCGAGCCGGGCCGTCTCGGTCATGAACTGCTCGTGGACGACCGTGAACAGGTCCTCGCGGGCAAAGCCCGCCTTCACGAGGCCCTGCTCCGGCGCGACGGAGGCTGGGTTCGTGCTCTGGATCAGCATGGCCTTCACGGGCGGGCCGTCGAAAAGCGCCTCCCGGTCGCCGGTGAGGATACGGCCGACCTTGGACTGGTCGAGGCGGCGTGTCGTCTGGTCGACCACGTCGAGCCCCTCGATCAGGCTCTTCCTGAAGTGATAGATCGCGCCGTTGTTGTGGAAGGCGCCGCCGCCCTCGTATTGCCACGCCCCGGTGACCGCGGCGATGCAGGAAGCCGCGTGCATGTTTGCCGCGCCGTTGCGCTGGCGTGAGAAGCCGTAGCCGAGGCGGAAGAACGTCCGCTTCGTCGTGCCGACCAGCCGCGCGAACGCCTCGATGTCCGCCACCGGCAGCCCGGTGATCGCCGAAGCCCACTCCGGCGTGCGCGCGCGCAGGTGCTCCTCGAGCTCCTGCGGGCAGTCGGTCCAGCGTGCGAGGAAGTCGCGGTCGGCGAGGTTCTCGCGGAAGAGGACGTGCATCACCGCGCAGGCCAGCGCGCCGTCCGTCCCCGGCTTCAGCACGAGGCCGAGGTCGGCCTGCTTCACCGTGGCGTTCTCGTAGATGTCGACCACGACGATCTTCGCGCCGCGTTCCTTGCGGGCGCGGGTGGCGTGGGTCATCACGTTGACCTGCGTCGCCACGGCATTCGTGCCCCAGATGACGACGCAGTCGGCCCTGGCCATCTCGCGCGGGTCGGGCCCGGCGAGGCGGCCGGTGCCGGCGATGAAGCCCGGCCATGCCGTGTTGATGCAGATGGAAGAGAAGAAGCGCGAGTAGCGCTTTGCGTGCGTGAGGCGGTTGATGCCGTCGCGCATCACGAGGCCCATCGTGCCGGCGTAGTAGTAGGGCCAGACCGACTGGCTGCCGAAGTCCCGCTCGGCGGCGAGGAAGCCTTCGGCGACCCGGTCCAGCGCCTCGTCCCAGCCGATCCGCTCGAACTGGCCGGACCCCTTCGGGCCGACGCGGCGCATCGGGTGGAGCAGGCGATCTGGATGATGGACGCGCTCGGCGTAGCGGGCGACCTTCGCGCAGATGACGCCGGCCGTGTAGGTCTGCGTCTCCGAGCCGTAGAGCCTGCCGATCCGCGAGCCGCCGACGACCTCCACCTCGAGTGCGCAGGCGGACGGGCAGTCGTGCGGACACACCGACGGACGGCGGACGACGGGGGCTGGGGCGTTCATCGGCGATCCTGCTGGCAGGTTGCGGAGGGACGCCGGGCGACGAATGCCGATCCTCCGGCCCCTCCCCAAACGAAAAGGGGCGGCCAAAGCCGCCCCGTGTCAAGCGCGTCGGGCCTTGTCAGCCGACGATCTCGTTGCCCGAGAAGAACTGCGCGATCTCGATCGCGGCTGTCTCGGGAGCGTCCGAGCCATGGACGGAGTTCTCGCCCACCGACTTGGCGAAGAGCTTGCGGATGGTGCCGTCGGCGGCATTCGCCGGATTGGTGGCGCCCATGACCTCGCGGTAGCGGGCGATCGCGTTCTCGCCCTCGAGCACCTGCACCACGACCGGCGCCGAGATCATGAAGTCGACGAGCTCGCCGAAGAAGGGGCGCTCCTTGTGGACCGCGTAGAACGTCTCGGCCTGGGCGCGCGTCATGTGGATGCGCTTCTGCGCCACGATGCGCAGGCCGGCGTTCTCGATCACCTGGTTGATGGCGCCGGTCAGGTTGCGGGCCGTCGCGTCCGGCTTGATGATGGAGAAGGTGCGCTGAACCGCCATCGGTCTTTTTCCCTTGCACTGTCGATCTGAGGTGCGCGGCTTATAGCCAAGGCAAGGGGCGGCCACAAGGCGGCGCGCCCGTACTGCGACAGGAGGCCCGGCCCATGGTCAACGACCGCTACAGGACGTTCGCGCGCTACAACCAGTGGGCGAATGCCCGCCTTTATGCCGCCGCCGCGCGGCTGTCCGACGCGGACTACCGCGCCGACCGGGGCGCCTTCTTCCGCTCGGTGCACGGAACACTGAACCACATCCTCGTCGCGGACCGGATCTGGATGCTGCGATTCACGGGGGAGGGGACGCCGCCGGGACCGCTCGACACGATCCTGCACGATGACCTTGCTTCGCTGACGGCGGCGCGGGAAGCCGAGGACGCGCGCATCGTCGGGTGGGTTGACGGGTTGACGGACGCGGACCTCGCGGGCCGCTTCCGCTACCGTGCGGTGACGACCAACGTCGAGTGGGAGCAGGACCTCGCGCCGGCCCTCGACCACTTCTTCAACCACCAGACGCACCATCGCGGGCAGGTGCATGCCTTGCTGACCGGGCTCGCGGGCGCGGCGCCGGAACTCGACCTGCTCTACTATCTGCGCGAGGTGGGGCTCGGAGGCATGCGTCAGGTCGCGTGAACGCCTGTCGAGGGGCGCCTCTCGACTTCACGGCGTCGCGACTTAGCTTGGCGGATGGAACCACGGCGGCCTCCGGGCCGTCTCCATGCGGTGGATGGACGGGAGACAACGGTGGACGGCGACTATCTCGGCCTGTGGGTCTTCATCGGACTGTGCTTCGTGGCGGCGATGAGCGGGGCGATCTTTCCGCCCGGCGCCTGGCACCGCAGCCTGGCCAAGCCCAGTTGGCATCCCCCGAACTGGCTGTTCGGGCCGGCCTGGATGGTGCTTTACGCCATGATCGCGGTGGCGGGCTGGCTCGTGTGGAAGCAGGCCGGCAGCTTCGCGGCCGCCTCGACGGCGCTCACGCTGTGGGGCGTGCAGCTTGTGCTCAACGCGGCGTGGTCCGGCATCTTCTTCGGCCTCAAGCGCATGGGCTGGGCCTTCGTCGAGGTGCTGTTCCTGTGGGCCTCGATCCTGGCCACGATCATCGCGTTCTGGCCGATCCACACCGGTGCGGCGCTGATGATGGTGCCCTACCTCGCATGGGTGACGTTCGCCGCGGCCCTCAACTTCTCGATGTGGTCGCTGAACCGCGACCGCCCGGTTCCCGTCGCCGGGGAGTGACGGGTGACCGGCGGTGAGGGGGAAACGCCATCTCCCGTGCCACGCCGAAGGAGAACGAATTTCTCTCCGCACGGGTTGGCCTAGACCGATTTTCTTTTTGTTTTCCAGCGGATTGTGCCCGGGAGAACAACAATCTATCTGCGGCTGACCCGCCCTTGCCGGGCGGTGTCCGGTGGCCTCCGGCCGCTCGTCCCGTTCCAACGAGGATCAGCCGCATGTCCCTCCCGCACCTTCATCGCCGCGCCGTTCTCGCCGGCGGCCTCGTGGCCCTTGCGGCCCCCGCCTTGCGGAGCGGCGCGGTCGCGCAGTCGGCGCGGGTGCCGGTCCGTGTCGGGGTGATCCCGATCGTCGGCGCGGCCCCCGTCTTCGTCGCCGACGGTCTCGGCTGGACGAAGGAGAGGGGCCTCGACCTCACCTTCACCACCTTCGAATCCGGCCCGAACATGATCCAGGCGCTCGCCTCGGGCACGATCGACCTCTATGTCGCCGGGGTGGCGCCGCTGGGCGTGGCCCGCTCGCGCGGCGTCGACGTCAGGGTGGTGGCCAGCACAGCGGTGGGCGAGAACGTCTTCGTGGGCTCGCCGCGGCTGACGAAGCACTTCCAGCTCCGCGTGCCGCCGGCGCAGGCCTTCAAGGCCTACCGGGCCGAGACGGGCAAGGCGGCGCGCCTTGCGACGCAGCCACCGGGGTCCGTTCCCAACACGACCCTGCAGTACTGGCTCTGGGAGCAGGCCAAAGCCGACAAGGCGGACGTCGAGGTCGTACCGATGGGCATCGACGCGACGCAGCAGGCGATGCTCGCCGATGCGGTCGAAGGCGCGATCGTGCGCGAGCCGGCGCTCACCATCATCCAGAAGCGCAACCCCCAGGTGAAGCTGCTGGCGGGTGGCGACGAGCTCTTCCCGGGGCAGCCCGGCACCGTCGTCGCCGTATCCGGCGCGTTCCTCGGCCGCCAGCGCGACGCCGTCCAGACCCTCGTCGACGTCACCGTCCGCGCCGTCGACGTGCTGCGCAAGGCGCCGGACAGCGTGGCGCCGCAGGTGGCGCAGGCGCTGGCGAAGGGCATCGTGGATGTCGAGACCATCGCTGCGGCCCTCAAGTCGCCCGCCTCCCGCTTCGTTGCCGATCCCCGGGTGATCGTGGAGCCCTCCAAGGCCATGCAGGCCTACCAGGTCAAGCTCGGCAGCCTGAAGGAGGAGGTGCCGCTCGACGCCCTGTTCGATGCGAGCTTCTTCCTCAGGGCCACCGGCACGAACTGAGGGCGTCGGGCCATGGCCGAGACGGGCGTTCCCGTCGCAGGGGCATCCCTGCCCGGCGCCGTACCGGAGGTAACGCGCCCCGGGTGGGCTCCCTCCCGGCTCTCGGCTGCCGTCCGTCCGCTGGCGCTCGCGGCGGCTGGTCTCGCGCTGTTCCTCGCGGCGTGGGAGGCGGTGCCGCGGCTCGGCTTCGTGAACCCGATGATGCTGCCGGGCCCGAGCGCGGTCCCGGCCGCGTTCATGCAGGAGTTGCGCTCCGGCGTCTGGGGCTCCTCGGTTGTCGTCAGCCTGACCCATTACGCGCTGGGGCTCGGCGTCGGCACGCTGCTCGGGGTCGGGCTCGGCATCGTCACGGGCATGTTCCGCCCGGTGGAGGAGGCCACCTCGTGGATCGTGCGCATCCTGCGGCCGATACCGGGTCTCGCATGGGTTCCTTTTGCCATCATCTGGTTTGGCGTCAGTCCCTCGGCGGCGGTGTTCATCATCGCCATAGGCGTCTTCTGGATCGTGTTCTTCGCCACGAACGGGGCCATCCGCGGCGTCGATCGCGACCTGATCGAGGTCGCGGACGCCTTCGGCTTCCGCAGCCCGCTCGAGCGGCTCTTGAAGATCCTCCTCCCGGCCGCGCTTCCGGGGATCCTCGTCGGGCTGCGCACCGCACTCGGACAGGCGTGGATGGCTGTCGTCGCCGCCGAGATCTTCGGCGTTCCGGGGCTCGGCCAGCGGATGATCCAGGCCTCCAGCCTCCTCGCGACGGAACTCGTCGTCGTCTACATGCTCACCATGGCGGCGCTCTACGGCCTGCTCGACAGCGCCTTCGTCGCCCTCCAGAACTGGCTCGTCCGATGGAAGGCGTGATCGACATCCGCGGCCTGTCGCTCGCCTTCGAGCGCGATGGCCAGCGCACGCAAGTTCTGGAAGGGCTCGACCTCGTCGTCGAGCGGGGCAGCTTCGTTGCCGTCGTCGGCGCCTCCGGCGTGGGCAAGTCGACCCTGCTGCGCGTGCTGATGGGCCTTGCGAAGGCCAGCGCCGGCACGGTCGCCCTCGGCACCCGTTCGAAGGAACGCCAGCCGCTGGCGCTCGTCTTCCAGGATGCGCGCCTGCTGCCGTGGCGCCGTGTCGCCGACAATGTGTCCTTCGGGCTCGAGGGACGCGGGCTGTCCCGGGCCGAGCGGCGCGAACGCGCGCTGAGGGCGCTCGCCATCGTCGGCCTCGCCGATCTCGCCGGGCGCTGGCCCCACCAGCTCTCCGGCGGGCAGCGGCAGCGCGTGTCGTTGGCGCGCGCGCTCGCGGTGGAGCCGGAGGTGCTGCTGATGGACGAGCCCTTCTCCGCGCTCGACGCCATCACCCGTGAGACGCTGCAGGACGAACTCACCCGCATCCAGGCCGTCACGGGCACCACCATCCTGTTCGTCACGCACGACATCGAGGAGGCGGCCTATCTCGCCGACCGCGTGGTGGTGCTGGCGGGAAGCCCGGGCCACGTCGTCGCCGACCATCGCATCGAGGCGTCCCGGCCGCGCCGGCGCGGGGCCGACAACGCCGGCCTCGTCGCGACCGTGCGGCAGCATCTCGGCGGCGACGCGCTGATCGACGGTGCCGCGATCTGAGGCGCAACCCGGGGTTTAGAAGGTCCAGCTAGAGCTTCGTTAAGTGGAAATGGCGCAGGATGCCCCGGTTGAATCAGGGTTTTCCCGTCATGCCTGCGCAACCATACTTTTCCCAGGTGACCGGCACCGACCATTTCGTCGATGTCCGCGCGGCCACCTCCCGGAAGGCCGGGTCCGTGCTCGTGGTCGACGACCAGGCCAGCATGCGGGCCTTCGTGATCCAGCTACTCAAGGAAATCGGCATCACCGAGATCGGCGAGGCGTCGAACGGGCCGGATGCCTTCAAGGCCATGCACGAGCGGAAGTGGGACGTGATGCTCGTCGACATCGAGATGGCGCCGGTCGACGGCCTGACGCTGCTCAAGGGAATCCGCAGCACGCCGCAGTACACGCACCAGCCGGTGATCCTGATGACGGCCAGCCGCAACATCAACAACATCCGCGCGGCCGAGCGGCTGAAGGCGACGGGCGTGATCGTGAAGCCCTTCACGTCGCAGCAGCTGCGCGAAAAACTGAACCGGCCCTCCGCCTGAGAAGGGCCGGCTCCCTGGTCTGTCCAGGCAGGTGAACGGCGGCGCGGGCCGCCGTTTCCGTTTTTGCGGCTGGCGATCGCGTGGATCAGAACACCGGCAGCGGCATCATCGGCGCGCCGTTGCGGTGCTTCTTGGAGATCGCGTCGAGCTCGCCCGAGTTCTTGATCGAGTAGACGAAGGTGTTGAGCCACTGCAGCAATTCCGGATTGCCACGGCGGATGCCGATGCCGAAGTGCGCTGCGCGCAGCGGGAACTTCTGCTCGTACTCCTCGCCCTTGGCGCCCTTGCGCAGGTAGATCTCGCCGTAGTCGCCGCCACCCATGGCGTCGATCTGGCCCGACAGCATGGCCTGCACCGTCGAGGGACCGTCGTCGAAGCGAAGGATCTGGATGCCGGGGATGTTGAGCGCGGTGAGCGCTCCGTCCTCCAGCGCGCCGCGGGTGACGCCGACCTTCATGTTCTTCAGGTCGTCCGGCCCCTTGATGTTCACCGACTTCGGGGCGATCAGCACCGCCGACTGGCCGGCGTACGGGATCGAGAACGAGACCTGCAGGGCGCGCTCGGGCGTGATCGAGAAGATCGCGATCACCATGTCGACGCGGTTGGAGAGCAGCGCCGGAATGCGGCCCGGCGAGTTCACCGTGACGAACTCCACCGGCACCTTCAGCTGCTTGCCGATGGCGTTGGCGACGTCGATGTCGATGCCCTGCGGCTGGTTGCTGGCGTCGAGCGAGCCGTAGGGCGGCACGGTGGTGTCGATGGCGATGACCACCTTGCCCCGCTTGATGATCTCGTCGGGGGTCTGCGCCGAGGCCGAGGAAAGCCCGGCGGTGAGCCCCGCAGCGGCGAGGCCGATGGCGGGCAGGAGGGTGAGTGCAAGTCGCCTGAGTGAGAAGCGCATCGTCGTTTCCTCCGTGAGGCGGTCCGCGCAGGGCGGCGACGCCGGTTGTCCGGGCCGCCCCTCCGGCCCGGGTCTCGTTGCCGGTCGGTCAGAGGGCCTGCACGCGCAGGGTGCCGACCTGGAGCTTCTTCTCGAGATGCCGCGCCAGCATGCTGAGCGGGAAGCAGATCGAGAAGTAGATGAGCGAGACCGTGCCGAAGACGGCGACGGGCTGGAACGTGACGGTGTTCATCTGGTGGCCCGCCTTGGCGAGCTCGGTGAAGCCGATCAGGGCGGCGAGCGAGGTGCCCTTCACCACCTGCACCATGTAGCCGACGGTCGGCGGCAGGGCCATGCGCACCGCCTGTGGGATCACCACGAGCGCGAGCGTCAGCTTGAAGTTCAGCGCGAGCGCCTTGGCCGCCTCCCACTGGCCCTTCGGGATGGCCTGGATGCAGCCGCGCCAGATCTCGGCGAGGAAGGCGCTGGTGCCGATGGTGAAGGAGATGACGGCGGCGGTCCACGCGTCGATCCGCAATCCCACCATGTTCACGCCGAAGTAGAACAGCAGGAGCAGCATCAGCATCGGCGTGGCCTGGACGATCTGGATCCACAGCGACACGACGAGCCGCAGCGGCTTCCAGGGCGCGATGCGGGCGACGGCGAGGAGCAGCCCGACGAGGCCGCCGAAGACGAAGGCGAGGACGGACAGCACGATCGTCCACCGCGCCGCCATGATGAGGAACCAGACCTCGTTGGAGCTGAATTCGCGCAGCATGATCAGCCCCTGTCCGCGAACACGAGGCGGTGCACGCCGGCGAAGATGGCCCGGAAGCCGAAGGCCATGGCGATGTAGATCGCGGTGACCACGAGATAGATCTCGAAGGACCGGAAGGTCTGCATGTTCAGGCTGTTGGCGAAGGCCGTCAGTTCCTCCGCCGCGATGGCGGAGACGATGGAGGAGCCGAGCAGCGTCAGGATGAACTGGCTGCACAGCGCCGGGTACACGGCGCGGATGGCCGGCAGCAGCACGATGAACCGGATGATCTGCAGCCGGGTGAGCCCGAGCGACCGACCCGCCTCGATCTGCCCGACGGGGACGGATTCGATGCCCGCCCGCACGATTTCGGTCGAGTAGGCGCCGAGGTTGATGCTCATCGCGAGCAGCGCCGCGGTGTTGGGGTCGAGCCGAATGCCGGCGTTGGGCAGCGCGAAGAAGACGAAGTAGAGCTGGATCAGGAAGGGCGTGTTGCGAATGAACTCGACATAGGCCGCTGCCGCCCATGCCACCGGCCGCGAGCCGTAGCTGCGGGCGAGGGCGCACGCGATGCCGATGACCAGCCCGAACACCATGGCGAAGGCGGACAGCTTCACGGTCAGCACGGCGCCCTGGAGGAACTGGGGCCAGTAGCCGAGGATCTGCCCGAACTGGAAGGTGTAGCCCACCGCGCGCCCCCGCCGTCACGCTCAGCCGGTGGCCGGTTGCGGCGGCGCCGCACCGAGCTGGTCGGCGTTGACGCAGTTGCGCGTCTCGCCCCGTTCGAGGAGGGCGAGGGCGGTCTCCAGACCCTTGGTGCGCAGGTCGTCGAGGGCCGAGGGACTGTAGAAGGCCGAATGGGGTGTCAGCACGAGACGCCCGTCGATCCACGGCTCCCGTGCCCGCCATGCGGCGAGAAGCGGGCTCGCCGGGTCCGGCGGCTCCTGCGGGAGCACGTCGAGCGCGGCGCCCGCGATGCGGCCCTGCCGCAGAGCATCCGTGAGCGCAGCGACGTCGACGAGAGCGCCGCGGGCGGTGTTGACGAGGACGAGACCGGGCTTCGCCTGCGCGAGGATTCGGGCGTCGATCATGCCGCGCGTCGCGTCCGAGGCCGGCGCGTGGAGGCTGACGACGTCGCTCGCAGCGAAGAGTTCCTCCAGGCTGCCGACGCGTCGCGCAGCCAGCGCGATCTCCATGCCGCTGGAGAGGTAGGGGTCGTAGAACGCGATCTCCATGCCGAAGCCACGGGCGCGCGCCGCTGCTGCGGTGCCGATCCGGCCCATGCCGACGATCCCGAACGTGAGGCCGCGGATGCGCCGGATGGTCGGCGAGGCGGCGTAGCGCCAGCCTTCGGCGGGGTTCTCGCGGATGAGGCGGTCGTTGTGCACGACGCCGCGCAGCAGGCCGAGCGCCAGCGCCAGCGCATGGTCGGCGACCTCCGAGGTGCCGTAGTCGGGCACGTTGCACACCGGCACGCCCGCGGCGCCCCACGCGGCGAGGTCGATGTTGTCGTAGCCGACACCGAGCCGCACCACGATGCGGCAGCGGGGGAAGGCCTCCGGCGGGTGTCCGAGCGTGTTGCCGGCCGAATAGACGACGAGGGCGTCGGCTTTCGCGCGCAGATCGTCGGGCACGGGGCCGCTGACATGACGGTGGATCGTCGCCCGCCCGGCCGCGACGCGGCGTTCGAGGTCGTCGTCGGCGTCCGGCGGGAGATGGACGAGGACGATGTCCATGGCTCCTCAGCCCTTGCCGATGACGGCGATCGTCTCGCCCATCTTCACCACGTCGCCCTCCGCGTGGAGCAGCGCCGCCATCACGCCGCCGGCGGGGGATTCGATCTCCACGACGGCCTTGTCGGTCTCGATCTCGGCGACGATCTCCTGAGCGGCAACGGCTTCGCCGGCCTTCTTCAGCCAGCGCACGAGCTTGCCCTCGCTGACGGTGAGGTCGCCGAAGGGCATCTTGACCGGCTCGCCCGGCGGCAGGTCGACCGCTGGCGCGGCTGGTTTGGCGGCTGGCGCCGTGACGGCGGGAGCGGCCGGGCGGGGTGCTGCCGGCGCGGGTGCCCGTGCGGCGGCGGAGCGTCCGATACCGCCCGCCGTCAGGCGTTCGGACGGCGCGACCCGACCGTCCAGCAGGTCGCGCGCGGCCCGGGCGATCTGGTCGACGTTGACCAGCATGGCCCGCTCCAGCGCCGGCGCGAAGGGGTGGGGCATCGGCCGCGTATGCAGGCGAGCCACCGGGGCGTCGAGGTGGTCGAACGCGAGCTCCTGGATGGCCTGGCCGAGCTCGGCGCCGACGCCGTAGAGGGCGTAGGCCTCGTCGACCACGAGCAGGCGGTGCGTCTTGCGCACGCTCGCGGCGACCGTGTCCACGTCGAGCGGCTGGATGGTGCGCAGGTCGATGACCTCGGCCTCGATGCCCTCCGCGGCCAGGGCCTCGGCGGCCTCGAGCGACCGGTGCAGCAGCTGCCCGGCCGAGGCGATGGTCAGGTCGCGGCCTTCGCGCGCGATCCGGGCGACGCCGAACGGCACGAGGTGGTCGCCCTCGGGAACCGGCCCCTTGCTGGCGAACAGCGCCTTGGTCTCCAGCATCAGCACGGGGTCTCCGGCGCGCAGCGCCGTCTTCATCAGGCCCTTGGCGTCGGCGGGGGTCGACGGCAGGCACACGATCAGCCCGGGAATGTGCGCCCAGGAGGGATGGTAGGTGCCGGAATGGTGCGGTCCGGCTGACCGCACGGCGCCGGCGCCGACGCGCACGACCATCGGGGCCACCATCTGGCCGTTCGACATGTAGCGCAGCTTGGCGGCCTGCAGCGCGATCTGCCCACCGGCCTCGAACAGGAAGTCGGCGAACATCAGGTCGGCGATGCAGCGAACGCCCGTCGCCGAGGCGCCGAGCGAGGCGCCGGTGAACCCCAGCTCGGAGATGGGCGTGTCGACCATCCGCTCCTTGCCGAACTCCTGGTAGAGGTTCTTGGTGTGGGCGAAGGTGCCGCCGCGTTCGCCCGTGCCCTCGCCGAAGTAGATGATGTTGGGATTGCGCCGCATTTCCTCGGCGATGCCGTCGCGCACGGCGTCGAGCCAGCTGGTCTCGACGAAGCGGGTGTCCTCCGGCATGGGCGCGAAGGCGTCGGGCGGGTTCACCGGATCTGCGTAGGCGTGCAGGTGTGCCGTCGCCGGGTCGGGCTCGGGCGAGCGGCGGGCGAACTCGATGCTCTCCTTCACGATGCGGTCGATCTCGGCCTCCACGGCCTCGATCTCCTGCATGGTGACGACGGCATAGTCCTCGACCAGTCGCTTGCGGAAGGTCGTGACGGGGCAGCGCTTCACCCAGTCGTCGATCTCCTCCTGGGTGCGGTAGATGCCGACGACCGGGTCGCCCTCGTGGTGGCCGACCGTGCGATAGGTCTTCGACTCGATCAGGGTCGGGCCGTCGCCGCGGCGGGCGCGGGCCGTGGCTTCCTGCATGACCTGCCAGACGGCGACGACGTCGTTGCCGTCGACCGCGACGCCCGGGATGCCGTAGGCGGCGGCGCGCGTGGCGATCTCGGGGTTGAGCGTGACGTCGCGCAACGCGGTCGCCGTCGCGTAGAGGTTGTTCTCGCAGACGAAGATGACGGGAGCCCGCCGGGCGCCGGCGAAGTTCAACCCTTCGTGGAAGGCGGCGTGGTTCGCCGCCCCGTCGCCGAAGAAGGCGACGGCGACACCGTCGGTGCCGCGGAACTTGGCGGAGATCGCCGCGCCCACGGCGGAGGGAATTCCGCCGCCGACGAGGCCATTCGTGCCGAAGAGGCCGGTCGCGGTGTCGTAGAGATGCATCGTGCCGCCGCGCCCGCCGCAGCAGCCGTCACGCTTGCCGTAGAGCTCGGCCATCAGCACGTTCGGGCTCATGCCCTTGGCCAGCGCGTGACCATGCCCGCGGTGCGTGGAGGTGATCCAGTCGGTCAATCGCAGATGGGCGCAGACGCCGACCGCCGTGGCCTCCTCGCCGATGTAGAGATGGAGAAAGCCCGGTGTCTCGCCGGAGCGGCAGGCGACCTGCGCGGCGAGCTCGAACCGCCGCAGCAGCACCATCTCCCGGTAGAGCTTGAGGAGGGTCGGGCCGTCGAGCCCCTCGGGCAGGGGCGGGACGTTGGAACGGGCGTCGACGGAAGAGAGCCTCGGGCGGGCGGCCATCGTCGCCTCCTCAGAAGTCGCGGGCGAAGCCGGCGGTCCAGCCGCCGTCGACGGCGAGGATGTGGCCGGTGACGTAGGAGGAGGCGGGCGCGACGAGGAAGAGCGCGCCGTTGGCGATCTCCTGCGTCGAGGCGGGCCGGCCGAGCGGGATGTGGGACATCAACCGCGCATGGGCGTCCTGTGCCTCCTTGGCGTTGTGTATCCACTTCGCCCAACCCTCGGTGGCGGTCGAGCCGGGGGCGATGCCGTTCACGAGGATGCCGTCGGGCGCGAGTTCGAGGGCCATCGAGCGGGTGAGGTTCACGACGCCCGCCTTGGCCGCCACGTAGGAGCTCTGCAGGCGCATCGGCACGAGGCCGAGGACCGAGGCGATGTTGACGATCCGCCCGCCGCCGTTCGCCTTCATCGACGGGATCACGGCGCGGCTGACGAGGAAGACGCCGGTCAGGTCGATGGAGATGAGGTTGTGCCAGGCTTCGACCGGGAACTCGTCGACCGTCTTGCGCTCGTCCGCCTTGACGCCGATGCCGGCGTTGTTGACGAGGATGTCGATGCGCCCCGCGGCCTTCAGCGCGGCGTCGACGCCTCGGACGATGTCGTCGCCGTTCGAGACGTCCATGGGCACGAAGTGGTGCCCACCCTTCGCTGCGTGCTCGGCGAGGTCGCCGGGCTGCCTGTCGCTGTAGATCAGGGTGGCGCCGTTGTCGGCCAGCGTGTCGGCGATGGCGCGGCCGATGCCCTGAGCCGATCCGGTGACGAGCGCGACTTTCCCCGCGAGATCGACCCGCATGGTGTTCTCCTCGGCGCTTCCTCGTCCCGGTCTCTTTCTTCCGCGCCGGGTGCGGCAGGCAACTTGTTATAACATCTTCGGGCCGGTTCTCCGGTCCTGTCAAGGCGGTTGCAGGCGCTCGTCAGCGCGTCGCGCCCGCCGTGAGGGAGTAGCTCAGGCTGTAGCCCTCGGCGGGGAAGCGGGTGAACGCGACCTCGACCGGGGTGTCGCCCGGGGCCCGCCGGTAGACGAGCTGGGTCGTCAGCATGGGTTCGTTTCGCCGGCAACCGAGAAGGCGAGCATCCTCGGCGTCCGCCTTGGCCGCACGCACCGTCATCGTCACGTCTGCCACGGCGATGCGCAGGCGGCTCGCCAGCACGCGGAAGATGATGACGTCGTCGAAGTCGGCGAGCGTCAGGCGGGCCCCGATGTCGGGCGGGAAGTAGATGATGGACCTCGCATAGGCCCGGCCGCGCCGTTCCAGCAGGCTGCGCAGGCACCAGAGCGGAGCATGGGCGTCGAGACCCAGCGCGGCCGCGGCCTCCGGCGCAGTCTCGGCACGGTAGCCGAGGATGTGCAGGCTGGCGTCGCCGGCCGAGGCGATGAGGTCGTCCAGCGTGTCGATCTGCCAGACGGGACGCGGCGCGGGCTCGCGCGACACGACCTGCGTGCGGCGCCCATGCTGCTTGAGCACGTAGCCTTCCGCCTCGAGGCCCTGAAGGGCATGGCGAACCGTGATGCGGCTCGCACCGAAGCGCTCGCCGATCTCCTGTTCGGACGGGAGGCTGTCGCCCTCCGGATAGTCGCCGCGCCGGATCGCATCCCGAAGCGCATCGCGAATCAGGCCATGCAGGGGCCGCCGCACGGCCCGTCCGTCCGGTCCGGATGCCTGCATCCGTTCTTCCCTGCCCATGGGGGCATCGTTGCGCCGAAGCCGCCCGCTGGCAAGGCGCTCAGGCGAGGGGGAACTCCCGGCGCAGGCTTTCCCAGCGCCGGCCGGTCTCGATCCCGCCCTCGACGTGCCCGTCCGGTGCGAACAGGTAGGGCGGCCGCGGCGGACCGGTGCGGACGAGCTTCGAGCCCCACAGGCGCCCGTGGGCGATCGGGATGTTGTAGTCGACGAAGTTCTCCAGCTTGCCGCCGGGGAACATGGGAGCCTGCGCCCACCACATGCGCGCGCCGATGTGGTCGGCGCGGTCCCAGTCGCGCGCCTCGACGGCGCGGGCGAGGGCCACCAGTGGCTCCGGCCCGTCCGCGACGTTCCCGGTCCAGCAGGCGAGGGCGGCGTCGGGATGGGCGCGGGCGAGCTTGCCCCACTGGGCGTCGATGGGCAGCACCCGCATGCGGCCCTCGACGGCGAGGAGGTCGTCCACGATCGAGGGGCCGCCGATGTGCTTGGTCGCGACGATGGACCGGTTGCGGGACAATTCCCGGTAGGTTTCGGTCGCGATCTTGCCCTTGAAGGCGAACTCGTTGTCGTAGACGACGATCGGCACGCCGGGGCAGGCCTCCGCCACGTCGGCGTAGAAGCGGACGATGGCGGGGTGGTCCATCGCCATCCACATCGGACGGCCGAGGAAGAGGCCGTCGGCGCCCAGCGCCACGAGGCCGCGGGCGCGCTCGATCGTGTCGCGTGTGTTGAGGGTGGTGACGCCGGCGAAGAGCAGCGCCTTGCCGCCATGCGCCTGGACGATGGCGTCCGTGAAGGCCCGGTGTTCGCGCCACGTCAGCGTCGGCCCTTCGCCGAAGCTGCCGCCCGTCATCAGGATGCCGACGCCCGCGTCCACCACCATGCGAACCATCGCCGCGGTCGCCTCGAGATCGACCGACTGCTCGCAGGACCAGTGGTCGGCGTCGGGCGTGGAGGGTGTCGGGAGGATGCCGACGATGCCGCGGATGGCATCGACCGTGATGCTGGACGAGAGGCGGGACATGGGGACTCCGGAGCGGGGCAGGGGTATGCCGCTGCCAGAGTGCGGCGGCCCCGGCCGCGTGCCAAGACGTGTTCTGTCAGTGCGAGCGGCGGAGCGTCTGCGACGGCGTCTCGCCGAACCGGGCCGCGTAGTAGGCCGCGAACTTGCCCAGATGCCCGAAGCCGCTGTCCGAGGCGGCTTCCGTGACGGAAGCGACCTTGCGAAGGGTGAGCAGCTGCCGCGCGAGGTCCAGCCTCGCATTGCGGACGAAGTCCGTCGGCGAACACGCATGCTCCTGGCGGAACAGATGCTGAAGCTGCCGGATGCTGACTCCGGCTGCGGTGGCGATCATGTCGACGGTGAGTTCGTCCGAGAGCCGCTCGCGAATGAACTCCATGGCCGCGCGAAGGGGCAGCGGCGAGATGCCGCGGGGGTGGATGTCGTTGCGCATGACCCCCGCGAGCACGTTGGCCGTGTGCAGGAGGAGGCCGTCCTCCTGCATCCGGTGATGCAGTGCGAGGAATCGCGGCGAACCCGCCTCCTCCGTGGAGTTGAATACGTCGGCGGCCATCCACTTGAGCCTGTCGAATCCCGGCAGGTCGGTGCGCATGGCCGCGAGGGACAACAATCGCTGGAGCGGCTGGTCCACGTCGAGGCGCTTCAGCATGGTGCTCAGTGCACCGGCGTCGAAGCGGATGACGAACTCGCTGTAGCCGTTCTCGGCGGTGAAGGAGGCGGGTTGGCTGACGGTGAAGCTGCCGCCCCTGCGCGCGGCGCATTCGTGGGTCTCGCGGCCGGTCGCGACGATGCAGCGTCCTGCCATCGGGAAGAAGACCACGGGAATGGCCTCGCCATCGACGGTGAACCGGGCATGCGGCTCCCAGGTGCGGGACAGGTGGACGGATCCGCGCTCGACCGTGCGATAGCGGAGGCGGAACGACCGTTCGAGCGCGCTGATGGCGCGGACGCGGCCCGTCCTCCCGCGCAGGGCGGCCAGAGCCTCGTCGGGGTCGCGGTACTCGATGTCGGTCATGCCATGCCCATCCACCGCCAGCTTGGCTGCACCCCTAGGACAGTCAACGGCATCGTGCATCTCTCCTGATCACTTCGAGTTGACAATGAGTTGCGTTTAGGGGCCGCAACTGCGCGTACGGGATAGCGGGGCGGGTCCCGGCGGGTGACAGATGATTGGCTTCGGGCGGCAGACCCGGGGCGTCCGGTTGGCCTGGGTCGCGAGCTCCCACCCGTCAAAATGGTCGCCGGAACCGGCCTTCGGAGCCCGCCGGACTTTTTCTCGAGACCCGGCGGCCGTCATGGCCGCCTTTTTTTCGAGATCATCAGTCTTCCGGAGACGGGTGGCTCCGTCGTCGCCGTTCGACGAGCCGCTCGGCAAGCCACAGCAGCGTGACCACCGCCACCGCGGCGACCAGCCCCACCAGCGCGATCCGGATGAACCCGGCTCCCGCGGCCATGCCCAGCGCGCTCGTCATCCAGAGACTGGCGGCCGTGGTCAGGCCCCGCACGGTGCCGCGCGAAACGAAGATGACTCCCGCACAGAGGAAGCCGATGGCCTGCGCCAGTCCCTGGATGGCCCGGCTGGGATCGGCGGACTGCACCTGCCGCTGCAGTTCCAGCGCAATCAGCATGGTGGCGGCCGAACTCAGCGCCACCATCATGTGCGTCCGTACGCCGGCCGAGAACCCGCGAATCTCGCGGTCGAGGCCCGCAACGAAGCCCAGGAGAGCGGCCACGCCCAGACGCCAGACGAGGTCTGGCCAGGGAATCGCCGCGGGGCCCAGCATGTCCATCCGTGCCTCCTCCGCCTTTCGACGGGGAACGGCACGGAGCAGCAGGCGTTCCGCGGCAGGCGAGGCGAACGTCAGACGTCGAGCGTGAGCAGGACCGGCTGGTGGTCGGACGCGCGGGTGTCGACGTCGTAGGCGATGCCGCGGACGTTGGGGACGAGGTCCTCGCTGACGAACACGAAGTCGCAGCAGTGCGGCGGCGAGTGGCTCTGGTCGACGATGCAGAAGCTCGGCGGATGCGGCTGCCCGGGGTGCACGACCGTCCAGGCATCGCGCAGGGACGGCACGCCGGGCCCGAAGGGAACCTCGATCGCCCGCTTCACCGGGTCGTCGTCCTTCATGTTGAAGTCGCCGGTCAGGATGGCGCGCGTGGTGCCGGGCTGCGGCATGAACGGGCCGTAGTAGGGAGACGGAGGGGTCGCGACGCGCTCGCAGGCTGCGCGGTGGGCCTCGCGGATGCCCTGCACCTGCGCCGCGCGAAGCTTCACGGACGACCATTCGAGATGGGTCGTCATGACCCGGACCGGTCCCGACGGCGCCATGAGCGTCGCCTCGATCATGACGCGCGGCATGTTGGGCGTGGCGTCCGCCTCCCACGGCAGCAGGTAGCGCATGACCTGCCCGACCGGCAGGCGCGACAGGATCATGTTGCCGAAGCGCCGGCGCCGCCCGCCTGCCTGCAGCGGCGGCACGTCGACGGCGACGCCGTCGATCGCCGCGAAGCCGGGAAACAGCGCGGCCATGGCGGCGAACTGGTCGCCGCCGTCGTTGTCCTTCAGGTCCGGCATGCCGTCCGACAGTTCCTGAAGGCAGACGACGTCGGGATCGCCCATCCGGCGCACCTCGGCGGCGATGCGGGCGAGGTCGCAGCGCCCGTCGACCCCGAGCCCCCACTGGATGTTCCACTGCAGCAGTTTCATCGAAGGACCTCAGCGGATGCCGGCGCGCATGAAGCTCTGCACGAACTGGCGCTGGAAGATCAGGAAGGCGACGAGGAGCGGGCCGGAGGTCATCAGCGTGGCGGCGGTGATGACGGACCAGTCGATCCCCTGGTCGACGGAGGAGAACACCGAGAGGCCTACCGTCAGCGGCCTGGTCTCGACGGAGTTGGTGATGATGAGCGGCCACAGGAAGTTGTTCCAGTGGAAACTCACCTGCACGAGCGCGTAGGCGAGGTAGATCGGGCGGGCGAGGGGCACGTAGACGCGCCAGAGCACGCCATAGGTGCTGCAGCCCTCGATCCGCGCCGCGTCCTCGAGGTCGCGCGGTACCGTCATGAAGGCCTGGCGCAGCAGGAAGATGCCGAAGGCGGAGGTGAAGTAGGGCAGGGCGACGCCGAAAAGCGTGTCCACGGCCCCGAGCGAGCGGATCGTCCGGTAGTTCACGACCGCCAGGATGTCCGGCGAGATCATGAGCTGAAGCAGGACGAGGCCGAACAGCACGTCGCGGCCACGGAACTTCGAGCGGGCGAAGACGAAGGCCGCCATCGTGCACAGCACGCACTGGGCGATGACGATCATCGCCACGATGAGGATCGTGTTGAGGAAATAGCGGGAGAACGGCGCGGCGTCCCAGGCGCGGCGGAAGTTCTCCAGCGTGAGCGGCGCGGTGAGGTCGAAGCGGGTCGAATAGGCGGCCGGATGGAAGGCCGTCCAGATCGCGTAGAGCAGGGGGGCGAGCCACAGGAGCCCGAGGATCCAGGCGATCGCGGTCTCCCCGTGCCGCACCAGCGGCGATCTGCGGTCGACTGCGCTCATTGGTAGTGCACCCGGCGGCGGGCGAAGAGGAACTGCACGAGCGCCAGCAGCGAAAGGACCGCGAGCAGCACGACGGTGAGCGCCGTCGCGAGGCCCTGGTCCCAGAACTTGAAGCCGGTCTCGTAGATCATCAGCAGCAGGACGTTGGTGGCGTTGTCGGGACCGCCATGCGTCATGACGAAGATGTGGTCGACCGTGCGGAAGGCGTTGATCACCGCGTTGACGAGGATGAACAGCGTCACGGGCGCCAGCAGCGGCCAGGTCACGCGGCGAAAGAAGGTCCACCGCGACGCACCCTCGATCGCGGCGGCCTCGCGCAGGTCCGGCGGGATCTGCTGCAGCGCCGCGAGGTAGAAGATCATAAAGAAGCCCGCCTCCTTCCACACCGTGACGGCGATGATGGCGCCGAGCGCCGTCTCCTGCTGGCCGAGCCAGTTGGTCGCGCCGAACCCGAAGAGGCGCAGCACCTGGTCGAGGAGGCCGTAGTCGGGCGTGTAGAAGAACAACCAGATGTTCGCGACCGCGATCATCGGCAGCACGGTGGGCGTGAAGTAGGCGAGGCGCAGGAAGCCGCGGCCGGCGACCTTCCCGTTGACGAAGAGCGCCATCGTCAGGGCCAGCGCGACCGAGAGCGGGATCGTCGCCACGGCGTAGATCGTGTTGTTCCACAGCACCTTCCAGAACAGCGGGTCGGCCGCGAGATCCTGGTAGTTCTGCAGCCCCACGAAGCGTGACGGGCGGCGCGGCCGGGGCGTCGAGTAGAGGCTGTCGATGAGCGTCACCACCACCGGCACGTGCGTGAAGGTGGCGAACAGGACGACCGAGGGCAGCAGCAGCAGCCAAGCCTCCGCCGTCTCGATCCAGCGGCGCCGGCGCGCGCCGGCGGCTCCGGCACGGGTGCCGGCGAGGGGCATCGAGAGGGGGGCGTTGCTCACGGGTCGGACCGGTGGCGAAGGGCGCCGGGCGGCAGGGTCCGCCCGGCGCGCCGTCTCACTTGTAGTCGCGCAGGATGCGCTCGGCCTCGCGCTGGGCGTCGTCCATGGCGGCCTTGGCCGTCTTGGAGCCCGTGATCGCGGCCTGCAGGTTGTCGTTGAACACCTTCATGACGCGCTGGGCTTCGTGCACGGTGATCTCCGGCACGGCGTACTTCAGCTGGTCGCGCGCCACGCCCGCCTGCGGGAAGCCGGCGAGGTACTGCTTCATCACCGGCGTGTCATAGGCCGCCTGCGAGGTGGCGACGTAGCCGGTGGCGATCGACCACTCGGCGGCGCGCTCCGGCGTTGTCATGAAGCGCACGAACTTGAACGCGGCTTCCTGCTTGGCCGGCGGGATGTTCTTGAAGATGTAGAAGTTTCCGCCGCCCGTCGGGGCGCCGTAGCTGACCTTGGCCGGCAGCATGGCGACGCCGAAGGGGAAGGTGGCGTTGTTCTTGATGTTGGTGAGGTTGCCCGTCGTGGTCCACATCATGGCGAGCTTCTTCTCCAGGAAGTCCTTGGGGGTCGTGCCCCAGGACGTGAGGCCCGGAGGCTGCACACCCTGCTTGGAGAGGTCGATGAGGTACTGCAGCGCCTCGACGACCTTGGGATCCGCGAAGTTGGTCTTCTTGCCGTCCGGCGTGAACAGCCGCACGCCGTTCGCCGTGGTCAGGCCGGTGAAGAGCCAGGAGGTGTTGCCGTCCGTCGGGATCTGGACGCCCCACTGGGTGACGTTGCCCGACGCGTCCTTCTTGGTGAGCTTCTTGGCGAAGTCGGCCATCTCCTGCCAGTTCGCGGGACCCTTGTCGGGATCGAGGCCCGCCTCCTTGAAGGCGTCTTTGTTCCAGTAGAGCACGGGCGTCGAGCGCTGGAACGGGATGGCGTAGGTCTTCCCGTCGAGCTTCGCGTTCTCCATGAAGCCCGGGTAGAAGCTCGCGAGCCACGCCTTGTCCTCGGCCGTCTTGGCGAGGTCGTCGATGGCGACGACGGCATTCTCGTCGGTCAGGGTGATGATGTCGGCGGCGAGCAGGATCGCCATCTCGGGCGTGTCGCCGCCCTTCATGGCGGTCAGCGCCTTGCCGATCGTCTGGACGTAGTCGCCGGCGTAGATCGGCTTCACCTTCACGCCCGGGTTCTGCTTCTCGAACTCGGCGGCGTAGCCGTCGATCAGCTTGGTGATCGGGCCGGAGACGGCGATCGGGTAGTAGAAGCGGAGTTCCATCTCCTGCGCGGAGACGGGCACTGTGGAAGCGGCGAGGGCTGCGGCCAGCGCGCCCCCGAGTGCTGTGCGGCGGGTCAGGTGGATCATCGCGTCAGCCTTTCTGGACGGATCTCGGGGCTTCGGTCATGCGTCCGCTTTCGCGCCGCAGCCCCGTGGCGGCGTCGAAGCGGTGTTCGTCATGGGCGCTCCAGGCGAGCGAGACGCGCTCGCCCGCGGCCGGTCGCCGGGCGCCCGCCACGCGGGCGAAGACCTGCGCGCCGTCGGGTTCGCCGAGAGGGCGCAGGCCGACGATGGCATCGGCCCCGAGATACTCGACGCCGGCGACGACGTGGTCGTCCTGTCCCCCGGACGGCGGCTCGATCCGCAGGTGCTCGGCTCGCACGCCGACGATGTCGCCCTCGGGGATGCCGGCCCGGTTCGCGGAGGTGAACATGTTCATCGGCGGCGCGCCGATGAAGCGCGCGGCGAAGACGCTGGCGGGCCGCTCGTAGAGGTCGGACGGGGTGCCGGCCTGCTCGATCACGCCGTCATTCATCAGGATGATCTGGTCGGCCATGGTCATGGCCTCGATCTGGTCGTGCGTGACGTAGATCATCGTCATCGCAAGGCGCTGCTGCAGGGAGCGGATCTCGAGCCGCATCTCGTTGCGCAGCTTGGCGTCGAGGTTCGAGAGCGGCTCGTCCATGAGGCAGACGGGCTGCTCGCTGACGATGGCGCGGGCGAGCGCCACGCGCTGCCGCTGCCCGCCCGAGAGCTGGCCCGGCTTGCGGGCGAGGTAGGGGGCGAGGCCCGTGAGCGCCGCCACCTGCTCCAGTCGCTTCTTCTGCTCGTCCTTGGGCACCTTGCGGACCTGGAGGCCGAACAGGATGTTGTCGGCGACGTCGAGATGGGGGAACAGCGCGTAGGACTGGAACACCATCGCGATGCGCCGGTCCTTGGCGGCGAGATGGGTCACGTCCTGCCCGCCGATGGAGATTCGCCCTCCGGTGGGATCCTCCAGCCCGGCGATCAGTCGCAGCGTCGTCGACTTGCCGCATCCCGACGGCCCCAGCAGCACGCACAGGTCGCCGTGCGGGACGCTGAAGGAGACCTCCCTGACGACGGCCTTGCCGTCGAAGCGCTTCTCGAGGGATTCGACGTCGATCCGCGACACGTGCTTTCCGTCCCGGCGCTCACTGCCGCCCGTTGACCGGCGGTCGCGTGACGCGCTGGCCGTGATCTTGAACCCTTTTGGCGGGCTGCCACAACAGTTGGATGACGGTGCGTCGCCGAATTGTCATGGTACCGCCCCCTCCGCCGTCGCCGTCACATCGCCGCGCGCGGGATGTCGCGTCCAGACAGCCTGAGCGTCAGGTTGAGCAGCACGAGCGCCCCGATCACCACCAGCATGATGAGGGTGGAATAGGCGGCGGCGTGCGTCGTCGCGCCGGCGTCGTCGAGCAGCATCACCGTGACGGCAGCGAGGTTCGTGCCGGGCGAAACGAGGAAGATGATGCCCGACAGCGTCACCATCGAGCGCATGAAGAAGAAGATCCCGATTGCCAGCAGCGTCGGCAGCACGAGCGGGATGGTGACGTGGCGCAGCGTGTCCACCACGCGCCCTCCGAGGCAGGCGGAGGCCTCGTCGAAGCTCGACGAGATCTGCCGCAGCGACGTCGAGGCCGTCAGCATGCCCTGGGAGAAGTAGTGGAACACGTTGCACAGCGCGAGCATCAGCAGCGTGTCATAGATGAGGGAGAACGGCCCGGTCGCCTGGTTGAACGCGAAGATGTAGGCGAGGCCCAGCACCATGCCCGGGACGGCGGCCGGCAGCAGGCCGATGCCGTTGACCATGCGCCCGACGATGCCCTTGTCGCGCTTGATCACGAAGGCCGCGGCCATGGTGGTGACGACGCCGATGGCGGCGGCGATGAGGGACACGAGCACGCTGTTGACGAGGGGCTCGTAGCCGTTCTGGGCGGTGTTGTTGAGGTAGTTGTCGAGCGTGAAGGTGAGGTTGTAGGGCCAGCCCTTCACGAAGCTCGCGAACACCACCATGCCGATGACGGCCACGATCGGCAGCACGATGAGGCTCGCCGCGCCGAACATGACGGTGTCGAACAGGGGCGCCCGACGCGGCACGAGCGGCACGGACCGATCGGCGACGAGGGCGAACTGCCGCTTGTTGGCGATGCGCTCGATCTGGAAGGCGAGCAGCGCCGGCGCGAGCAGGACGATCGCCACCACCGAGCCGAGCTGGAAGTTCATCTGCCCCGACACCTGATTGTAGATGTCGTTGGCGAGCACGGTGTAGTCGCCGCCGATCACCATCGGGTTGCCGAAGTCGGTCAGGGCGATGGTGAAGACGAGGAAGGCGGCGGCCAGCAGGCCGAACTTCACGCTGGGCAGCGTGATGTCGAAGAACTTCCGCACCGGCCCGGCGCCCAGCACAGTCGCGGCCTCGTAGGTCCGCGCGTCGGCCACCGCGAGGGCCGTGGAGATCAGCAGAACCGCCTGCGGCAAGGCGTAGAGCACGTTGGCGATGACGATGCCCCAGAACCCGTAGATCTTGATCTGCAGGTCGAATGTGCTGTTCACGAGCCCGTTGCGTCCGAACAGGAAGATGAGCCCGATGCCCTGCACCAGCGAGGGGGCGAAGACCGGCAGCGTCACGAGGAACCGGAAGACGCCCTTGAAGGGCATGGCGGAGCGGGTCAGGGCGTAGGCGTAAACGAAGGCCAGCGAGACCGTGATGACGGTGACGGTGATGGAGACGGCGAAGCTGTTCCACGTGACCGTCGGAAACTTCCGGCCGCCGAAGACGCGCCAGTAGTTGTCGAGGCCCCAGCCGGTCTTTGTCGCCAGGCTCTTGGCGACGATGATCATCATCGGCCAGGCCACGAAGACGACCAGCAGCGCGACGATGGCGAGCCCGATGGTGGCGACGAAGACCTTGTCGGCGTCGAGCTTCAGCGAGCGGGCGCTCATGCGGGGAACTCGCGCAGGCGCTCGGCGGGCAGCGCGAGGGTCACGGCCTCGCCCTCGGCGACGGCGGAGAGGCCAGGGGCGTCGACGACGACGGTGACGCCGTTGACATCGGCCTCAATCCGCATGGTGGCGCCGAGGAACTGGCGGGAGACGACGCGACCCGCCACCGTATTCTCGCCCGGCGGCGAGCCGGCCGGCAGCACGACCACGTGCTCTGGCCGGATACCCGCGATGCCAGTGGGGGACACAGGCCCGCCGGGACCGCGCAGGGTGCCGATGCGGGCGATGTCCTGCGGACCGAGGAAGTTCATGTGCCCGACGAACTCGGCGACGAAGCGCGTGGTGGGGCGCAGGTAGAGCCCTTCCGGCGTGTCGGCCTGCTCGATCCGCCCGTGGTTCATGCAGATGACGCGGTCGGAGACGGCGAGCGCCTCCTCCTGGTCGTGCGTCACCATCAGCGTCGGCAGGTTGAGGCGGCGCTGCAGGTCGCGGATCTGGTCGCGGAGTGTCAGCCGTACCTTGGCGTCGAGCGCCGACAGGGGCTCGTCGAGGAGCAGCAGCTTCGGCTCGACCGCCAGCGCGCGGGCGACGGCGACGCGCTGCTGCTGGCCGCCGGAGAGCTGGTGGGGCAGGCGGTCGCCGATGCCGGGCAGGCCGACCGTGTCGAGCAATTCGCGCACCCTCTCCTGCGCCTGCGCCTTCGGGACGCGACGCAGCGTCAGGCCGTAGGCGATGTTCTCGGCGGCGGTGAGGTTGGGAAACAGCGAGTAGGACTGGAAGACGATGCCGAAGCCGCGCTGGCGGGCGGGCAGGTCTGTCAGGTCCGCGCCGTCGAGCGTCACCGTGCCCTCGCTGGCCTCCTCCAGCCCGGCCACGATCCGCAGCAGCGTGGTCTTGCCGCAGCCCGAGGGGCCGAGGAGGCAGACGAACTCGCCGTCGCGCACGTCGATGTCGACGTGGTCGAGGGCGACGACGTTGCCGAAGCGCTTCGTGACGTTGCGGACGGACAGATGCACGGGAGCGCGGACCCTGTGGGCGACGGGAAACGGAAAGAGACCGCACGGCGGTGCCGCGGCTGCGCCTTGGCGGGCGCCGGGGGGCTCTGCGGCCGGGTCGAACGAAAGACCCCCGCGGCCGGGCCGCGGGGGTCGGGTCTGTCAGCGCTCGAGGTCCTTCTTCCAGCGCTCGAGGATCGCATCGCGGTTCTTCGCGGAGGAGTCGAAGTCCATCTTGAAGAGCACGGTGCTCACGTCGGCCGGCAGGCCCGCCTTGATCGCCTCGTCGGAGAGCTTGCCGCCCGGGACGGTGACGATGCCCTTGTAGGCGTTGTAGGCGGCCACCGCCTCGGGGGTGAGGGCCCAATCGAGGAACTTCTTGGCGTCGGCCTTGTTCTTCGACGCCTTCATCAGGGCGTTGGCCTCGAGCTCGTAGCCCGCGCCCTCGGCCGGAATCACCATCTTGATCGGAGCGCCGCCGGCGATGGCCTTGATCGCCACGAACTCGTAGGAGAGGCCGATCGCCGCCTCGCCCGCGATGGCCATGCGGCACGGCCGCGAGCCCGACTTGATGTACTGGCTGATGTTGCCGTCGAGGTCCTTCAGGTACTTCCAGCCCGCCTGCTCGCCCATGCCCTGGAGCAGCGCGACGACCTGCAGGTAGCCCGTGCCCGAGGAGGCCGGGTTCGGCATCACGATCTCGCCCTTGTAGGCGGGGTTGAGGAGGTCCTTCCAGCTTGTCGGCATGGGAAGGTTCTTCTTGGCCAGCACGTCGGTGTTGACGCAGAACGCGGCCATGTAGCCCGTCGTCGCCACCCAGCGGTTCTGCGGGTCGCGGAAGCGCGGATTCATCTTGTCCGCGTCCTTGGGGGCGTAGCCTTCGGTGAGTTCGAGAATGCGGGGGTCGACCATGTTGGTCACCGCCCAGCCCCAGATCACGTCATGCTTCGGGTTGGACGCCTCCGCAAGCATGCGGGCGCCGAGGTCGCCCGTCGACAGGCGCAGGACGTTCACCTTGATGTCCGGATTGGCCTTGTTGAAGGCCGCGAGGTAGGCCTTCACCTCGTCTTCCTCGTAAGAGGTGTAGACGGTGATTTCGCCGGCCTGGGCCGCGAAGCCCGCCAGCATGGCCGCGCCCGCGACCAATCCCTTCCAGAACGACGTCATGATCCAGGCTCCCTCCCTGCGTGTCACGTCATCGTCATTGAAGGGATATTCGCACGCCGGGGCAAGGCCTTGTCTTCGCCGTTCACGGGAAGCAGCACCACCGGCCCACAGCCGCGACCGGTTTGTCGCGCAGGCGACCTCGGCCGTTCACCAGCCGACGAGGCCGTAGGTCCAGGCCACGATCTCGGCGCCGGCGACCAGCAGAACGGCCGTCCAGCCAAAAGCCATGCCGGACAACACGACGCCCGCCAGCACCGCGAGCCCGTCGCGGGCGAGGAAGCCGACGGCGAAGGCGATGAGCGCGACGGCCGGCGCGAAGTTGCCGAAGGGAATCGGCAACGCGATGATGATGGCAAGCGCCATGACCGGGGCGGCGAGGAGCACGCGCGCCCGGGTGCCGGCCAGGGTCGGGAACCGGCTCTCGCGCAAGTGCCGCTCGACCTTGCGCAGCCAGGGCAGGGCGGCGGCGATCACCCGCCGCAGCGAGGCCGCCGGCAGTTCCCGGCGACGCAACACGCCCGGGAGCCACAGCGAGCGCAGTCCGAGCAGCACCTGCAACCCGATGAAGAAGGTAAGCGTGCCGAAGGTGAGGCCCACCGGGCCGGGAATCGGGATGAGGGCCGGAAGGGTGAGGATCAGCAGCGCGAGCCCCAGGCCCTCCTGGCCCAGGCGATCGAAGGCGTCGCCCAGCGTCAGCGGCTGGTTGGAATAGCGGTGCTGTCGCAATCCTTCGGCGAGATCCAGCAGGCTGCGCTGGATGACGCCGTTGCGGCGGAGGCGGGCCGCCGGACGCGGCGCAGGTTCGGCAGGGCTCGCCGGGGCGGACATGAGGGTTGATGAAGGTGGCGCCACCCGGTCTCTCCGGCGTTTCATCGTCGAGCGGCGCCGGACAGGCGTTTCCGCGGTGCCTTCCGAGATGGGGAGGAGCAGCCCGCACGTCAAGCGGCCGTTTAATCACCAGATTTTCGTTGGGTTTTACTCAAAATCTGCAGATCCGTTAAAATTTTATGGAATTCGGCAAGGAGTTGGTGACGGCTGGCGGGCATTCTACTCAAAGTTGAGGAAAATGCGTCATGCGTGCCAGCTCCGGTGTCTCATCGCTCAGTCAGGACTTTCGCACACGGCGTGCGGGGGCGGGCGGCGTCGAGTCCGTCACCGTGCAGCGACCTGGCCGACGGATTGGCTTCGTTTCGTCGGCGGTCATCGTCGTTGCCGCGGTCGGGTTCGGCTGGCTCGTCGGCTCCGGCCGTCTCGTCCACGTCGTGGCCATGGCCCAGGACCTCCTGCACCGGCTGCACTGACGCGTCAGCGTTCGCGATGTCCGCCGCCTCACGCGCCGCGTGTGTAACGCGATTGCCCTGCACCCTCGGGTAGTGCTTTAAGTAAGCGAACCGTTTGCAATCGCGTGGTGCGCGTCGGGACTGGTCGTGGAGCCGGAGGACGATTTTCTCCTCGTCGTGGACGACACGCCCGAGGCGAGGGCCGCTCGGCGCGTGGCGACCGTCGCCGTCGTGGACGATGACGAGGCCGTGCACGAGGGAACGCGCTTCGCCCTGCAGGACTACGTGCTCGAAGGGGTGGGTCTTCGGATCCTCTCCGCCTACTCCGCCCAGGAGGCCCGCGATCTTCTCGAGCGGCATCCGGAGACGGCGGTCGTTCTCCTCGATGTGGTCATGGAGACGGACCGGGCGGGCCTGGACCTCGTCGAGTTCATCCGCAAGCAGCTCGGCAACGAGACGATCCGCATCATCCTGCGCACCGGCCAGCCCGGGCAGGCGCCCGAGCGCGAGGTCGTGCTTCGCTACGACATCAATGACTACAAGGCCAAGACGGAGCTGACCGCCGACAAGCTGTTCACGACGCTGACCGCCGCGCTGCGCAGCCATGACCAGTTGGTCCGCATCGGCGATACCAACCGCGCGCTGAAGTCGATGGTCGAGTTCACGGCGCGCCTGATGGGTCAGCGCTCCGTCCACAGGCTTGCCGACGAGGTGCTGGAATGCCTCGCCGAACTCGCGGGCGAGCCCTCCGGCGCCCTCGTCGCCATCGACGAGCCTGCGCGCCCGAGCCAGGGCGTTCGGCTTCTGGCCAGCACCGGCATCCATGGCGGCGCCGGCGGCCTCGGTGCGTTCGCCGCGCTGCCGGAGGAGCTCGGGGAGGACCTGCGGTCGCTCCTCGACGGGCCGCCCGGCCTGCGTTCGGCGGTGCCGCTGCGCGTCGCGCTGTCGACGGCCGGCGGGCGGCGCGTCGCGATCCGCGTGGACGGCGGGGCGGGCATGGCCGACCCCGTCCTGCTGCCGCTCTTCATGGACCGGGTGGCGGCTGCGTTCGACATGCTGCTGCTCCAGGAGGAGCTGCGGCTGGCCAACGAGCAGCTGGAGCAGCGCGTCGCGCAGCGCACGGGCGAGCTGATGGCCGCCAACCGGCGTCTGGAAACCCAGTACGCGCGGGCCCGGCGGACGGCCGCCTTCCAGAACGAGGTGCTGGGCATCGTGGCGCACGACCTCAAGAATCCGCTTGCCGTGATCATGGGGCGCACCGAGATCCTGCAGGAGACGCTCGCCCGGCTGCCGGACGTGGCGGAGATGACTCGCGGCCAGCTGGAACGGATCCGGGAATCGGCCCGCCGCCTCACGGGCATGGTCGACGCCCTCATCAAGGACGCCATGGTGGATGCGTCGGAACTTCCGATGCGCCTCGAATCCACGGACGCGGTCGCGCTGGTGCGCGAGGCAGTGGACGCGAACCGGCCGCTCGCCGAGCGCAAGGGCCAGGACATCCAGTTCGTCGCGCCGCCGCGGCTCGACGTCGTCTGCGACCACGAGCGCATGCGCGAGGCGGTGGACAACCTCGTCAGCAACGCCGTCAAGTACAGCCCGCGCGACGGCCACATCGCGGTGACGGTATCGCGGCTGGGCGATGAGGTCGTCATCGCCGTGCAGGACAGCGGCCCCGGCCTGCAGCCGGAGGACTATCCGCGCCTGTTCGGCCGGTTCCAGCGCCTCTCGGCCCGGCCGACCGGCGGGGAGAACTCCACGGGGCTCGGCCTCTTCATCACCAAGCGCATCGTCGACCTGCACGAGGGGCGGCTCGACGTCCGCTCGCTCGGCGCGGGCATGGGCAGCGTCTTCACCATCGCCATCCGCGCCGCCGTCGGCCGGGAGGTGGCGGCGTGAAGACCCACAACCACATCGCCGTCGTCGACGACGAGGCGGATGCCCGGGACATGGTCGGAGACTACCTGTCCCTTCACGGCTTCCGCGTGTCCCTGTGCGACGGCGGCGCCGCGCTGCGCCAGCTGATGGCACGCGACCTTCCGGACCTCGTCATCCTCGACCTGAACATGCCGGAGGAGGACGGGCTTTCGATCATCCGGTCCATGAAGCAGACGACGGCGGTGCCCGTGATCATGCTCACGGCCACGGCGAGCGCCATCGACCGCGTGGTCGGGCTCGAGCTCGGCGCCGACGACTACCTCGCCAAGCCTTGCGAGCTGCGCGAACTCCTGGCCCGCGTCCGCTCCGTCCTGCGGCGGGTCCGGTGGGTGCGCCCGGCGCAGGCCGAGCGCAGGCTGGCTGCCATCGTCTCCTTCGATATCGTCGGTTTCAGCCGGCACGTGCAGGACGACGAGCCGGGAACCCTCGCGGCCGTCGACCGCGTGCTCGCCGAGATCGTGGCCCCTTCGCTCCCTCCGCGGAACGGGCAGCTCTTCAAGATGCTCGGCGACGGCGCCCTGATCGAGTTCCAGAGCGTCGTGGACGCCGTGGAGTGGAGCGTCGCCTTCCAGGCGGAGGTCTCCGCCGAGACCTTCGCACCAGCCCCCCGGCTGGACTTCCGGGTCGGGATCGCCGTGGGGGACATCGTCGTCAGCAGCCAGGACCGCTTCGGGGAGGGCGTCGCACTTGCCGTGCGGGTCCAGGAGATGGCTGCTCCCGGCGACGTGATGCTGTCGGACTACGTGCACCAGCTGGTGCGCGGGAAGGTCGCCGCGAGCTTCGTCGACGAGGGGCTGCACGACCTCAAGAACATCGCCGAGCCCATGCGGATCTGGCGCTGGGACCGCGCTACGGCCTGAGGTCGACGCCGTCGAAGGGGTGGCGGCCGAGAGGGTCCATCACGAAGCCCGTCACCTCCTTCCGCGTCGCCATGAAGACGACGGAGTGCGCGATGGGCACCCACGGCGCCTGGTCGTGCACGATCTCCTGTGCCTTGCGGTAGAGCGCCTCGCGGGTCGGCCGGTCCGGCGTCCGCTTGGCCTGCGTGACGAGGCCGTCGAAGTCGGTGTTGCACCAGCGGGCGACGTTGTTGCCGCCGGGACGCGCCGCGATGCAGCCGAGCAGGACGTAGAGGAAGTTGTCCGGGTCGCCGTTGTCGCCCGTCCAGCCGTAGAGGGAGAGGGTGGGGGTGCCGGCCTGCAACTCCTTGCGGTACTCCGCCCAGTCGCGCGTCTCGAGCCGCAGCCGGATGCCGATGCGCCCGAGGTCGGCCTGGATCATCTCGGCGATGCGCTTGCCGTTGGGGTTGTAGGCGCGGCTCACGGGCATGTACCAGAGGTCGGCCTCGAAGCCGTCCGGCTTGCCGGCCTCGGCGAGCAGCTTCAGGGCCGCCGTGCGGTCGAAGGGATGGTCGGTGATGGCGTCGTTGTAGGACCACAGAGTTGGCGGGATCGGGTTCTTCGCCACCTTGCCGGCGCCCTGGTAGACGGCCGAGATGATCGCCGCCTTGTCGATCGCCATGCTCACGGCCCGGCGCACGCGGGGGTCGTCGAACGGCGGGCGGGTCGTGTTCATGGCCATGTAGCCGACGTTGAGGCCCTCCTGCTGGAGGAGCGTCAGCGCGGGATCCTGGGCGATGCGCGGGACATCGGCCGGGCTGGGGAACGCCATGACGTGGCATTCACCGGCCTTCAGCTTGGTGAAGCGCACCGCCGGGTTGGGCGTGATCGAGAACACGAGCGTATCGATGGGCTGGCGCCCGCCCCAGTAGCCCTCGAAGGCGCGGTAGCGCACCGTCACGTCCTTCTGGAAGCTGTCGAAAACGAACGGCCCGGTGCCGATCGGCTGCGTGTCGAGGAGTTCCGGCTTGCCGAGGGCCAGCAGCCGCTCCGCGTACTCGGCCGACAGGACCACGTTGAAGGGCATGGCGAGGTTGGCGAGGAACGGTGCCTCGGGCTTGGTGAGCGTGATCCTCACCGTCCGGTCGTCGATCTTGTCGATCGACTTGAGCAGGTCCGGCATTCCGAGGTCGCGGAAGAAATCGAAGCTGAAGCCGGACACCTTGTGGAACGGGTGATCCTCCTTCCACTGGCGGACCAGCGAGAACACGACGTCGTCCGCGTTCATCTCACGGGTCGGCTGGAACAGCGCGTTCGCGTGGAACCTGACGCCCGTGCGCAACCGGAAGACGTATTCCGTGCCGTCGGCTGAGATCGTCCAACTCTCCGCCAGCGACGGCCGGATGGTCGTGGAGCCCTTCTCGAACTCGACCAGGTTGTTGAACATCGGGCGCCCGGCGTTCATGCCGGTCGTCGTCGTGACGATCTGCGGATTGAGGGCTTCGGGATTGCCCTCGGAGCAGAACACGAGCGTCTTGGCGCCGGCAGGGGCCGCGAGCAGCGCGACGGCCAGCGTCCCTGCCGCCATTATGGGTGCGAAAGACCGAATCCCGTTCGTCACGATCCTGTCCTCCCCTGTGCGTTGGCGTTTCCGTTGCGACCGGCCGCATCGGCCGGCGCGGCGACCCGTGGCAGGTCGATGGTGTAGCGCGTGCCGCGTCCCGGTTCGCTCCACACGTCGATGCGGCCCTTCAGCGTCTGGGCCACGAGATTGTACACGATGTGCAGCCCCAGGCCCGTGCTGCCGCGCTGCCGGGCCGTGGTGAAGAACGGATCGAAGATCCGGCCGAGGTCCTCTGGATCGATGCCGCGGCCCCTGTCGGCCACGACGAGCGTCACCCGGTCCATGCCGTGGGGCGCGACCGAGATCGCGACCTCGCCTGACTGCCCCTCGTCATAGGCATGGATCGAGGCGTTGACGACGAGGTTCGTGACCACCTGCCCAAGGGCCCCCGGGTAGGTCTCTATCTCCACGTCCGGCGGGCAGTCGATCGTTACCGAGAGCCCTCGCTTGCGCAGCACCGGCGTGAGGCTGGTCACGATCTCGGCCAGCCATTCCCGCAGGTCGACCCTGCGCCGCTCTCCGCTGACCTGGTCCACCGCGACGCGCTTGAAGCTCTGGACGAGATCGGCGGCGCGCGTGAGGTTCGCGAAGAGGAGCCGGGATCCCTCCGTCATGCGCTCGGTGAAGGCGATCAGGCGGGAGCGGCGGAGCTGGTCTCCGCGGGCTTCCTCGGCGAAGCCGCGCGCCTCCTCGCCCATCTGCGTGGCCGTCGTAAGAGCGACGCCGACGGGGGTGTTGATCTCGTGGGCGACACCCGCGACGAGCTGGCCGAGCGAGGCCAGCTTTTCGGCCTGGATGAGGTCGGCCTGCGTCCGCCGCAGGTCCGCGAGCGCCTGGTCGGCGCGGGAAACCGCCTCCCGCAGCGCCCGCTCGCGCACCACGATCTCGCCGACGAAGACGTTGGCGGCGCGCGCCATGTCGCCCAGCTCGTCGCCGCGCCCGGCGTCCGTGACGCCGCCGCTGGCGGGATCGTCGGCCAGCTTCAGCATGGCGAGCCGCAGCCGGTGCAGCGGAAGCGTGATCGACCGCGCCACCACGAGCGCGGCTATGATGCCAGTCAGCAGCGCGATGGTCGCGCCGATGAGCAGGATCTTGCGGGTCGTCCCGCCCAGTCGGTCGGCGTCGCCGGTGAAGGTGTCGTTGAGCTCGCTCGCGCCCTGCGTCAGGGCCTCGGCGGCGAGATCCATGGAGGCGGCGGTGGCATTCTGCTGGCGGAGGCCGGCGGAGGTGGTCAGCAACCGGTCGCGCCAGGCGCGGATGGCGTCCACCATCTCGCTCTGGATCAGCGGAGAGATCGGCAGGGCGGAGATCGAGGCCGCGAGTTCGGCGCTTTCCTCTCCGAGGATGGCGACGGCGCCGATGTCGCGGTTGCCTAGGGCCTGGCCTGAGCGCTGGCCGAGCTTGAGCGCCGAGATGGCGACGTTCTGGGTGGCCTGTTCGGTCTCGTTCGCCTTCACCGAGTAGGTGAGGAGCTGCGCCACCTCCTCCTGCAGGGAGCGCCGCTCCGTCTCGTCGATCTTCAACAGGCGCTCGCACCAGTCGACGAGGGCGCGTCCCGTGGCGCCGAGGGTGCCGGTGGAGGTCGAGACGCCGGCATCGGCGTTGAGGCTGTCCGTCAGCCGCCGCAACTGGGCAACATCGGGTCCGCGTCCGGCTGCCTCGAGGGCGGCGGCGAGGTCCTGGCTGGCGTTGCGCAGTTCTGCGCGGGCGGCGCCGCGTCCCGCGCCATCGGCCGCCGCCAAGGCAACCAGGGCGCGCAGGTCCTGCGTCTTGTCGACGACGTCGCCGATCAGCGAAAGGCGGCGGTCCTTCTCGGCGAGCGAATTGACGATGTCGGCGTTGGAGGCCCGCTGACGCACCCGCGCCTCGTCCGTCAGCGCGATCAGCCTCGACGCGCGTTCCGCCATCTCGCGGACGAGGCGTTCGCTCTGCTCCATGGCGTGCACGAGCAGCCCCATCTGCTCCGTGTAGCGGGAGAGATCGGAGGAGGCCCGCTGCACGGCTTCCGTCTGTTCCGGCGTCCGCGTGAAGGCGACGAGGGCGGCGAGGTCGGAGCGGGCGCGGTTCGTCAGGGCAAAGAAGCGGCCGGCGGCCGCCATGCGGTCCTGCGAGGGGGCGACGATGAAGCGGTCGCGTTCGGCCGTCGAGACGAGCACGTCACGGTAGATGCTGCCGGCCAGCACCGCGCCGCTGCGCGCCCGGTCGGCCTCCTGCAGCAGCAGCCAGGCCGTGGCGGCGATGACCGCCGCCATGGCGATGGGAATGCCGCCGACGAGGATGACCTTCGATGCGATGCGCAGGGGAGGGACTCCGGTTGGCCGCGCCGAGGCAGTTGAGCGGAGGGCGCCCGCCACTGCAAGCCGCAGTTGCAAGCTGGACGACTTCCGCCGTGTTTGCCGGACGATGCGGCCCGGGGGAACGGCCGGGTTCAGGCTCGCGGTGTCTCGAGCCGCGCCTCGATCTGCTCCTTGATCAGCCAGATCTCGGCCTCGTGCGCCGCGCAGAGCCGGGCCCAGCGATCCTCGTGCATGGTCGGCGGGCGCCATGCGGTGAGCGTGGCGTAGCACTGGTTCTCGCCGAGCCCGCACACCGGACCGGGTACGACGCGGGCGCTGATCCGCGGCTGCCGAACCTCCAGCGAGCCGACCCGATAGTCGATCAGCAGCCGGGCCGGATCCGCATCGATCTCGAAGTAACCCTGGCCACCGTCGAACAGCGAGCGGCCGGTCCAGATACCGGCGGGCCCGGCCGGCTCGACCTGCATGCAGCCGAGGGACCACTGGCCGAGCCGGACGGGATCGACGAGAAAGTCGAAGACGGTCCGGGCAGGGGCCGCGACGAGGGCCGTGCAACTGTGGGAGAGGGTATTCACGGACATGGCCCATGTGTGGCGCACCGCGTGGACCGGCGTCAACGGCCCGTCGCGTGGGCGGTTGGCAGCACCGGGCGGTTCCTGCCAGACTGCCGGGCATGCTCTGGCGTCATTATCCCGACAAGGCGTCCCTGGACGCCCAGTTCACCCTCGACACCGTCTCCGACCTGCCGGGGATCATGCAGCGCCGCCTCGACCTGTCCGCGGCGGCGCGCGCGGCACGGCCGCACCGACTGAAGGTCCCATACGGTCCTGGGCCGGACGCGACGCTGGACCTCTTCTTCCCGGAGGAGGCGGCCCGGCCCGCGCCCGTCCTGATGTTCATCCATGGCGGGTTCTGGAAGGCGCTCGATGCTGCGACCTTCAGCTTCGTCGGCGGCGCCTTCGCCCCCGCCGGCGCCCTCGTGGCCGTGATCGACTATCCGCTGATCCCCGCCGTGCGGATGGACGGCATCGTCGACCACACGCGGGAGGCGCTACGCTGGCTCGCGCAGAACGCGGCGGAGCACGGCGGCGACCCTGCGCGCCTCCACGTCGCCGGCCACTCGGCCGGAGGCCACCTCACTGCCCTGCTGCTCGATCAGGCGTGGCAGAAGGAGGCGGGCCTGCCGCCGCGCTGTGTCCGGGGCGGCATCGCGATTTCGGGCGTCTTCGAACTCGAGCCGCTGCGTCGGTCGTTCCAGCAGGACACTCTGGATTTCTCGGAGGACGATGCCGAGCGGTGGAGCCCGCTGCGGCGCCTGCCGGCACAGGCTGCGCCCCTGGTCGTGACCGTCGGCGGCGCCGAGACGCAGGAGTTCGTGGACCAGTCGATCGAGTATGCGCAGGCGTGGCAGGAAGCTGGGCACGAGGCGCACCTGCACGTGGTGGCACAGGCCAACCACATCAGCATCCTCACGGACGCCTTCGCCCGGCCGGGCGCGCCGCTGCACACGGCGACCCTTCGTCAGATGGGCCTCTGCGGCTGACTTAGCGGCCCCGGTAGGGCGCGACGCCCTGGTCGGGCAGCCACAGGCCATCCGGCGGTGCGCCCGTCTGCCAGAACACGTCGATGGGGATGCCGCCGCGGGGGTACCAGTAGCCGCCGATGCGCAGCCACTCTGGCTCCAGCAGGTCGGCCAGACGCTTGCCGATGCCCACCGTGCAGTCCTCGTGGAAGGCGCCGTGGTTGCGGAAGGAGCCGAGGAACAGCTTGAGGGACTTGGACTCCACCAGCCACTGGCCCGGCGCGTAGTCGATCACGAGGATGCCGAAGTCCGGCTGGCCCGTGACCGGGCAGAGCGAGGTGAACTCGGTGCAGGTGAAGCGGGCGAGGTAGCGCGTGCCCGCTTGCGGGTTCGGCACGCGGTCGAGCACGGCCTCCTCGGGCGAGGCGGGGAGGGCGCTGGCCTTGCCGAGCTGCAGGGTTTCGAGGGTCATGGCGGCCTTTTCCGTTCCAGATGCCCGCGGCTGGGCGTTCGCTTCGCGCGTCATACAGGCTTTTCGTCTCGGTTTCATGCTTCCGTCGGGGAGCGTGCGCCCTTGCGCGCCCGCGCCCATGGCGTAAAAGCCCGGCATGCCTGCCCGCGCCGCCGGGCGACCACGAAGGAGATCCGCATGACCGCCATCGTCGACATCGTCGCCCGCCAGATCCTCGACAGCCGCGGCAACCCCACCGTCGAGGTCGACGTGACGCTTGAGGACGGCTCCATGGGCCGCGCGGCCGTTCCGTCGGGCGCCTCGACCGGAGCCCACGAGGCGGTCGAGTTGCGCGACGGCGACAAGACCCGCTGGTTCGGCAAGGGCGTCGGCAAGGCCATCGACGCCGTGAACGGCGAGATCTTCGACGCCATCGGCGGCATGGACGCCGAGGAGCAGGTCAAGATCGACGAGACGATGATCGCGCTCGACGGCACGCCGAACAAGGCGCGCCTCGGCGCCAACGCCATCCTGGGCGTGTCGCTGGCGGTGGCCAAGGCGGCGGCCGAGGCGAGCGCCATGCCGCTCTACCGCTACGTCGGCGGCACCTCGGCCCGCGTCCTGCCGGTGCCGATGATGAACATCGTCAATGGCGGGGCCCACGCCGACAATCCCATCGACTTCCAGGAGTTCATGATCCTGCCGGTCGGCGCACCGACGCTGGCCGAGGCGGTGCGCGTCGGCGCCGAGGTGTTCCACACGCTCAAGGGCGCGCTGAAGAAGGCCGGCCACAACACGAACGTCGGCGACGAGGGCGGCTTCGCCCCGAACCTGCCGTCGGCCGAGGCGGCGCTCGACTTCGTGATGAAGGCCATCGAGGCGGCCGGCTTCAAGCCCGGCGACGACGTGCTGATCGGCCTCGACTGCGCCTCGACCGAGTTCTTCAAGGACGGCGCCTACCATTACGAGGGCGAGGGAAAGACCCGCTCCATCGAGGAGCAGGCGCGCTACCTCGCCAAGCTCGTCGGCGATTATCCCATCGCCACCATCGAGGACGGCATGTCCGAGGATGACTGGGAGGGCTGGAAGATCCTGACCGACCTCGTCGGCAACCGCTGCCAGCTCGTCGGCGACGACCTGTTCGTCACCAACGTGAAGCGCCTGTCGCAGGGCATCGCCAACGGCATCGGCAACTCGATCCTCGTCAAGGTGAACCAGATCGGCTCCCTGACCGAGACCCTCGCGGCGGTCGACATGGCCCAGCGCGCCGGCTACACGGCCGTCATGTCCCACCGCTCGGGCGAGACGGAGGACGCGACCATCGCCGACCTCGCCGTGGCGACGAACTGCGGGCAGATCAAGACGGGCTCGCTCGCCCGCTCTGACCGCACGGCCAAGTACAACCAGCTGATCCGCATCGAGCAGGAGCTCGGCACCTCGGCCCGCTACGCCGGGCGCGGCGCCCTGAAGGCGCTGGCGCGCGCCTGAAACGCCCGCACTGAGCTCTCGACGGTTCCGGCCGGGCCTCGTGCCCGGCCGTTTCCATTGGGGGCCGCCTCTGTGAGGAGACGACGGAGGCAGTTGCGGGACGCCGGGCGTTAACACGGCGTCAACCATCCGGGCGCGATGGTTCCGCCATGGTCGTCCGCCGCCGCCTCCGCGCCGTCCTGATTCCGCTCGTGCTCTACGCCGTCTCCGGCGGAGCGGTGTACTACTTCATGTACCATGCGCAGCACGGCAGCCGGGGCATCGAGACCAAGGCTGCCCTGAAGCAGCAGATCGTCGAGATGGAGCGCGAACTCGGCGAGCTGAAGGACGAGCGGGCCGATTGGGAACGGCGCGTCGCGATGATGCGCACGGACAATGTCGACCGCGACCTGCTCGAGGAGCGGGCGCGTCTGACCCTCAACCGGCTTCACCGCAATGACGTCGTCATCATGACCGGGCCGAACGCCGCGCTGGGCCAGTAACGGCGCCGCAGCAACGCTTTGTTGCATCGCAGCAGATGAACGACATTCCAGTTCATCGCCTAAGCGCGTGGTAATTCAATAACTTGTTCGGGCAATCGGTCTCGGTTGCAACCATTCTTGCGCTCGCAAATGCGCGGCGGCTGCGATACTGTCACGCCAACAGTCGAGCCCGGGGAGGGCTCTCCAAGGAGGTGCCGATGGCGGTTGCCGCCCGTAAAGCAGGGGGCGCGTCCAAGTCGACCGCGTCCCGTTCCGCAGCGCCCAGCAAGACGGCCGGCCGCAAGGCGTCCGGCCCCGCGCCGCTGACCCGCGACCAGGACGTCGCGGCCTACCGCGAGATGCTGCTCATCCGCCGCTTCGAGGAAAAGGCCGGCCAGATGTACGGCATGGGCCTCATCGGCGGCTTCTGCCACCTCTACATCGGCCAGGAGGCCGTCGTCGTCGGCATGCAGATGGCGACGAAGCAGGGCGACCAGGTCATCACGGGCTACCGTGACCACGGCCACATGCTGGCCTGCGGCATGGACCCCAAGGGCGTCATGGCCGAGCTCACCGGCCGGCGCGGCGGCCTGTCCAAGGGCAAGGGCGGCTCGATGCACATGTTCAGCGTCGAGAAGCACTTCTACGGCGGCCACGGCATCGTCGGCGCGCAGGTGTCGCTGGGCACGGGCCTCGCCTTCGCCAACCGCTACCGCGGCAACGACAATGTCTCGCTGACCTATTTCGGCGACGGCGCGGCCAACCAGGGCCAGGTCTACGAGAGCTTCAACATGGCTGAGCTCTGGAAGCTCCCGGTCGTGTACGTCATCGAGAACAACCGTTACGCCATGGGCACGGCCGTGAGCCGCGCGTCCGCGCAGACGGATTTCTCCAAGCGCGGCATCTCCTTCAACATCCCGGGCGAGCAGGTGGACGGCATGGACGTCCGCGCCGTCTACGCGGCCGCCCAGCGCGCCGTGCAGTGGTGCCGGGACGGCAAGGGCCCGTACATCCTCGAGATGCAGACCTACCGCTACCGCGGCCACTCCATGTCCGACCCGGCCAAGTACCGGTCGAAGGACGAGGTGCAGAAGATGCGCGAGGAGCGGGACCCGATCGAGCAGGTCCGGCGCCGTCTCCTGGAGGACTGGAAGGTCTCCGAGGACGAGCTGAAGGGCATCGACGCCAAGGTGCGCGAGATCGTCAACGAGGCGGCCGAGTTCGCCACGAACGATCCCGAGCCCGATGCGTCAGAGCTCTGGACCGACATCCTGAAGTGAAACTCGAAGACCGCGGCCCGCGGCGCGCCCCGACGCGCGCCGGGCGGCGGTCCCGCTCAACGGCCGACCACGGGGATTGCTCTCCATGCCGATCGACATCCTGATGCCCGCGCTCTCCCCGACGATGGAGAAGGGCAACCTCGCCAAGTGGCTCAAGAACGAAGGCGACAAGGTCAAGTCCGGCGACATCATCGCCGAGATCGAGACCGACAAGGCGACCATGGAGGTCGAGGCGGTGGACGAGGGTGTCCTCGCCAAGATCCTCGTGCCCGCCGGCACCGCCGACGTCCCCGTGAACGAGAAGATCGCGATCCTGGCCTCCGACGGCGAGGATCCGGCCACGGTGTCCGCCACCGGAGGCGCCTCGATGCCGGGCCAGCCGGAGACGGCCGAGGTCGCGGCCGAGCCGGTGCCGGCGGTGTCGGTCGAGGCTCCCGCGCCGGCGACGGTGCCCGCCGCCCCCGCGTCCGGCTATGACGCGTCGACCGAGGTGCCTGCCGGCACCGAGCTCGTCACGATGACCATGCGCGAAGCGCTGCGCGACGCGATGGCCGAGGAGATGCGGCGCGACGAGTCGGTCTTCGTGATGGGCGAGGAGGTCGCCGAGTACCAGGGCGCCTACAAGGTCACGCAGGGCCTTCTGCAGGAGTTCGGCGCCCGCCGCGTGATCGACACGCCGATCACCGAGCACGGCTTCGCCGGCGTCGCTGTGGGCGCGGCCTTCACCGGGCTGCGGCCGGTGGTGGAGTTCATGACGTTCAACTTCGCCATGCAGGCGATCGACCAGATCATCAACTCGGCGGCGAAGACCCTCTACATGTCCGGCGGCCAGATGGGCTGCCCGATCGTGTTCCGCGGTCCCAACGGCGCGGCGGCCCGCGTCGCCGCGCAGCACAGCCAGGATTACGCCGCCTGGTACTCCAACATCCCGGGCCTGAAGGTGGTGTCGCCGTCGAACGCGGCCGACGCCAAGGGCCTTCTCAAGGCGGCGATCCGGGATCCCAACCCGGTGATCTTCCTCGAGAACGAGATCCTCTACGGCCAGTCGGCCCCCGTGCCGAAGCTCGACGACTTCGTGCTGCCGATCGGCAAGGCCCGCATCGCGCGGCCCGGCCACCACGTGACCATCGTCTCGTGGTCCATCGGCATGACCTACGCCCTGAAGGCAGCCGAGGAACTCGCCAAGAAGCACATCTACGCCGAGGTCATCGACCTGCGGACGATCCGCCCGATGGACGTCGACACCATCGTGGCATCGGTCCAGAAGACCGGACGCTGCGTCACGGTCGAGGAGGGCTGGCCCCAGTCGGGCGTGGGTTCCGAGATCGCCGCGCAGATCATGGAGCGCGCCTTCGACTACCTAGATGCGCCGGTGAAGCGCGTGACGGGCAAGGACGTGCCGATGCCCTATGCCGCCAACCTCGAGAAGCTCGCGCTGCCGAGCGTCGCGGAGGTCATCGAGGCCGTCCGCTCCGTGACGTACCGGTGACGCCGTGAGCGACGGCCCCGAGCTTCACGCGCTGGAGACACCGCCCGACGTCGTGGAGAACGGCGGGCACGAGGTGGTCCGCGCCTTCGTGAGCAACGGGGCCGTCAGCGTCGCCATGCGGCGGTCGTTCGACGACCCGTTCGTGTGGGGCATGCTGCTCGTCGATCTCGCCCGCCACGCCGCCCGCATCTACGCCGCAGAGACGGAGATGTCGGAAGGCGAGGCGATGGCCCGCATCGTCGAGGGCCTGCAGGCCGAACTTGACAATCCCACCGATCCCGGCGCCACCGGCGCCATCAATTGACCGAGCCAGGGGCTGCCCGATGCCAGTCAACGTCCTGATGCCCGCCCTCTCGCCCACGATGGAAAAGGGCAACCTCGCCAAGTGGTTGAAGAAGGAGGGCGATACGATCAAGGCGGGTGACGTCATCGCCGAGATCGAGACCGACAAGGCGACCATGGAGGTCGAGGCGGTCGACGAGGGCGTGCTCGCCAGGATCGTCGTCCCGGCCGGCACGGCCGACGTGCCGGTCAACGAGTTGATCGCGCTCATCGCCGGCGAGGGCGAGGATCCGAAGGCCGTCTCGGCCGGCGGCGGCGCGAAGGCGCCGGCCCCCGCCGCTGCGGCCCCGGCGGCTCCGGCTCCCGCCGCTCCCGCACCTGCAGCCGCTCCCGCTGCTGCCGCGGCCCCGGCTCCTGCCGGTGCGCCCGCGGGCGCCAACGGCGCGGCCCGGGTGTTTGCGTCGCCGCTGGCGCGTCGGATTGCGAAGGAGGCTGGCGTCGACATCGCCACCGTGGCCGGCACCGGCCCGCACGGGCGCGTGGTCGAGCGCGACGTGCGCGCCGCGCTCGCGGGCGGCACGGCGAAGCCGGCCGCTGCTGCCCCGGCCCCCGCCGCCTCGGCTCCGGCTCCGGCCGCGAAAGCACCGGCTCCCGCTCCCGCTGCGGCTCCGGCCGGCATGGGCGACGATGCCATCCGCAGGCTCTACGAGCCCGGCAGCTACGAAGAGGTGCCGCACGACAACATGCGCAAGGTGATCGCGCGCCGCCTGCTCGAGGCGAAGCAGACGATCCCGCACTTCTACCTCACCATCGATTGCCAGCTCGACGCGCTGCTCGCCCTGCGCGAGCAGATCAACGGCTCGGCGCCGAAGGACAAGGACGGCAAGCCGGCCTTCAAGGTCTCGGTCAACGACTTCGTCATCAAGGCGCTGGCGCTCGCGCTGGTTCGCGTGCCGGAGGCCAACGTCACCTGGACCGACGGCGCGATGCTCAAGCACCGCCACGCCGACGTGGGCGTCGCGGTCTCCATCCCGGGCGGCCTGATCACGCCGGTGGTGCGCAAGGCCGACACGAAGACGCTCTCGGCGATCTCCAACGAGATGAAGGACTTCGCCGCCCGAGCCCGCGCCCGCAAGCTGAAGCCCGAGGAGTACCAGGGCGGCTCGTCGGCCGTGTCCAACCTCGGCATGTTCGGCATCAAGGACTTCGCCGCGGTGATCAACCCGCCGCACTCCTCGATCCTCGCCGTCGGGGCGGGCGAGCAGCGGGTGATCGTGAAGAACGGCCAGCCGGCCGTCGCCACGCTGATGTCGGTGACGCTCTCGACCGACCACCGTGCCGTCGACGGCGCGCTAGGGGCTGAGCTGATCGGCGCCTTCAAGCAGCTGATCGAGAACCCGATGGGAATGCTGGTTTGACCGCGATGGCGACCACCGCGAGGCCTTCGCCAAGGCGGGGTCACCGCGGACTGCGGCCAACGCATGCCAACGAGACCTGAAAAGTAGACCTAAGTCGTCAGCTCGTGCCCCCGCGGGCGCGGCCGACCTTCCGGCAACCGGCGAAGCATCAGCGGATGCGGGGGCATCCGCGCTCGCCCGAGCGATGAGGGGCACTCATGTCCGACTACGACGTCATCATCATCGGCGGGGGCCCGGGCGGCTACGTCGCGGCGATCCGCTCGGCGCAGCTGGGCATGAAGACGGCCGTCGTCGAGCGCGAGCATCTCGGCGGCATCTGCCTCAACTGGGGCTGCATCCCGACCAAGGCGCTGCTGCGTTCGGCCGAGGTCTATCACCAGATGCAGCACGCCTCGGCCTACGGGCTCACGGCGCAGGGCGTCGGCTTCGACGTCGGGGCGGTGGTCAAGCGCTCGCGCGGCGTCTCGGCGCAGCTCAACGGCGGCGTCGGCTTCCTGATGAAGAAGAACAAGGTGGACGTGATCTGGGGCGAGGCCACCATCACGAAGGTCGGCGAGGTGAAGGTCGCCGCACCGAAGAAGCCCGCCGTCCAGCCGCAGAACCCGCCGCCGAAGGGCACGCTGGGGGAGGGCACCTACAAGGCGAAGAACATCGTCGTCGCGACCGGCGCGCGTCCGCGGGTGCTGCCGGGCATCGAGCCGGACGGCAAGCATATCTGGACCTATTTCGAGGCGATGGTGCCGCCGTCGATGCCGAAGTCACTGCTGGTGATGGGTTCCGGCGCCATCGGCATCGAGTTCGCCTCGTTCTACCGCACCATGGGCGCCGAGGTGACGGTCATCGAGCTGCTGCCGCAGATCCTTCCCGTGGAGGACGCCGAGATCGCGGCGCTGGCGCGCAAGCGCTTCGAGAAGCAGGGCATGAAGATCATCACGGGCGCCAAGGTGACGAAGGTGGAGAAGTCCGCCGCCGGGGTCACGGCGACGGTGGACGACGGCAAGTCGGTGCAGAAACTGACGGCCGAGAAGCTGATCTCGGCCGTGGGCGTCGTCGGCAACGTCGAGGGGCTCGGGCTCGAGGCGCTCGGCGTGAAGATGGACCGCGGCACGGTGGTCACCGACGGCACGGGCCGCACGAACGTGCCCGGTATCTGGGCCATCGGCGACGTAGCCGGCCCGCCGATGCTCGCCCACAAGGCCGAGCACGAGGGGGTGATCTGCGTGGAGACCATCAAGGGCCTGCACACGCACCCGATGGACAAGCTGAAGATCCCCGGCTGCACCTACTGCAACCCGCAGATCGCCAGCGTCGGCCTCACCGAGGCGAAGGCGAAGGAGCAGGGCTACACCGTCAAGGTCGGCCGCTTCCCTTTCGTCGCCAACGGCAAGGCCATCGCGCTCGGCGAGCCGGACGGCCTCGTCAAGACCGTGTTCGACGCCAAGACCGGCAAGCTCCTCGGCGCGCACATGGTCGGTGCGGAGGTGACGGAGCTCATCCAGGGTTACGTCGTCGCCATGACGCTGGAGACGACCGAGGAGGACCTGATGCACACGGTCTTCCCCCATCCCACGCTCTCGGAGATGATGCACGAAAGCGTCCTCGACGCCTATGGACGCGTGATCCACACCTGAGGCGGCGGGGAGAGGGGCATGGACGGCGGGGTCTACGCGGCGCTCGGGCAGCCCGGGGTCGGGCTCTTCATGATGCTGGTGATCGGCCTGCTGGCGGGCTGGATCGCCGAGAAGATCACCGAGTCCCGCCATGGCCTCGTCACCAACCTGATCGTCGGCGTGATCGGGGCGTTCGTCGGCGGCAAGCTCGCCGAGTTGCTCAACATTCCGGTCTTCGGCTTCTTCCGCACCCTGATCGCGGCGGTCGCCGGCGCGGTCCTCGTCCTGTGGGCCTGGCGGCAGGTGCGCTCGGGCGGCACGCCCAGGGCCTGAGTGCCGAAGCCTGATGCCCAAGGCTTGCGCGCGCGGGCCTGACCCGCGCAATTGCGCTTCACATCCCGCGGCAGGCAGCCCACACTCCCCGGCAAGTGCGACGACAGCACAACCCAGGGGAGAGATCGCCACATGGCACGCATCACGCGCCGTCACGGGCTGGCCCTCGCGGCCGGCCTCGCCCTCACCGCCGGCATGGGGATGCCGGCCTCCGCCCAGACGGTCACGCTGGATTTCCCGAGCTGGCAGGCGGAGGAGCCGGGCGTCTCGGGCTGGTGGAAAGCGCTGATCGCCGAGTTCGAGCAGCAGAACCCGGGCGTCAAGGTCAACCTCTACTCGATCCCCTTCGCCCAGTACGTGCAGCAGCTGACCGTGCGCTTCGCCGGCAACAACCCGCCGGACGTGGTCCACCTGCCGACGCGCAACTTCGCAGCCTTCGCCTCGCAGGGCTGGCTCCTGCCCATCGACGACCGGCTGAAGGCCACCGACATCCCCGCCATGTGGACACCGCTGCAGGGCGACATGAAGTGGGACGGCAAGGTCCAGGGCGTGCTGCTCATGGGCTATGGCAGCCTGCTCTACTACAACCAGAAGCTGCTCGATGACGCCGGCGCAAAGGTGCCGACCACGCCGGCCGAGTGGCTTGCGGCCATCGAGAAGACGACCAAGCGCGACCAGGGCCAGTTCGGCCTCGTCGCGACCTCCATCGAGCATCCCAACCTCGTGGTCGAGGCCGGAACGTGGGTGATGGGGCAGGGGCTCGACTGGGTGAAGGACGGCAAGTACGCCTTCACGGACCCGAAGGTGGTGGCCGCGGTCGAGCAGTACCGCACGTCGATGAAGTTCGCGCCTCCCGGTACCAACTCGACGACCGCGCGCCAGCTCTTCATCGACGGCAAAGCCGCCTTCCTGCGCGACGGGCCGTGGATCTGGGCGTTCGTCGAGAAGGCACCGGAGGCGGTGCGCGCCAACCTCAAGGTCACGCGTGTGCCGTTCCCCAACGTCACGGGCGGCACGTCGAACTCCATCCACATTGCCGCGGGGACGTCGAAGGAAAAGCAGGAGCTGGTGTGGAAGCTCATCCAGCTGGCCGCGACGCCGAAGTGGCAGGGCCAGTACGTGCTGATGTCCGCTTCGCCTGCGCCGCGCCGGGACTCGCTGCCAGCGGACGCGGCGCAGAAGCTCCCGCACCTCAAGCTCGTGATGGATTCCGCCGCGACCGCGGTGTCGGTCTTCCCGACGCAGCCGGCGCTCATGGAGAGCTACAACGAGTACGCGACCATCTTCGGCCGTGCGATGCTCAAGTTGCAGTCGACGCAGGACCCGACCGAGAAGGTCCTCGGCGACCTGCAGAAGGAACTGGAGCGCGCCGTGCCGCTGAAGTGACGGCGGGTTCGGCGAGGGGGCCCGCCCCTTGGCGCGCTCCGCAATCCCATCCAGCGGACGCGGCATGAGGCCGCGCCGGGAGACCGTCATCGCGTGGGGCCTGCTCACGCCGGCGCTCGTGCTGGTGGCGGGGCTCGTCGCCTATCCGCTGTACAGCATCGTCGCCACGAGCCTGAGGGTCGGCCGCGCGCCCAACATCGCGCGGCTCGACCGGCTCCCCATCGGCCTCGGGAACTTCGAGCGGGCGCTCACGGACGAGGTGGTGTGGGCGGCGGCGGGGCGGACTGCGTTCTTCGCCGTCGGGGTGATCGGGCCGGCCTTCCTGATCGGCCTCGGCCTCGCGCTGCTCCTGAACCGCGACTTCCCGGGCCGTCGCGTCGTGCGCAGCCTGATGCTCTTGCCCTGGGCCGTGCCGGGCGTCGTGGCCGCCATCTCGTTCTTGTGGATGTTCGACGCGTCCTACGGCGTCGTGAACGCCGGGCTGCGTGGCCTCGGCTGGGGCGGCGGCGACATCGCTTGGTTCACGGAAGCGCGGACCGCGCCGTGGGCGGTGCTGCTGCCCGCGATCTGGAAGTGCTTTCCCTTCTTCGTGCTGACCCTGCTCGCCGCGCTCCAGTCGATCCCCGTGGCGCTCTACGAGGCGGCACGGATGGACGGGGCCGGGCGCCTCCAGCTCTTCCGCTACGTCACGTGGCCCGGCATCCGCGGCGCGGCGGCGTTGTCGCTGGTGCTGCAGACGCTGTGGGTGGTGAAGGACTTCGACATCATCTTCGCCACGACGGGGGGAGGGCCCTCGCGCGCGACCCAGACGCTCTCGCTGCTGGTCTACGAGGAGGCCTTCCAGTTCTTCAGGCTCGGCATGGCGTCCGCCATCGGCCTCATCCTGCTGGCCGGATGTGCCGTGCTGTCGTGGCTCAGCCTTCGCCGGGAGCCGGCCCATGGCTGACAGGCGCCGCCGTCTCCTGCTCCTCCTCGGCGCGCTGGCCGCCATGGGCATCGCGCTCTTCCCGATCTACTGGATGGTGCTCACCTCCGTGCTGCCGACGAGCCTGATGCTGTCGCGCTCGCCGCCGATCCTCCCGCCCGTCTCGGCGATGTCGTGGGACGCCTACGCCACGGTGCTCCTGCGCAAGCCGCTGCTGACCTGGATCGCCAACAGCACCCTCGTGATGCTCGGCACGCTGGCGGTGACGCTCGTCGCCTCCGCCATGGCCGGCTATAGCCTGTCGCGCTACCGAACGGCGGCGCAGCGGGCGATGGGCCTCGGGCTGCTGCTCAGCAAGATGCTGCCCGGCGCGCTGGTGGTGATCCCCTTCTTCATCCTGTTCTCGACCATCGGGCTGATCGAGACGCGCCTCGGGCTCGTGCTCGCCAACAGCGCGGTCGCCGTGCCCTTCGCCACCTGGCTGCTCAAGGGGTTCTTCGACGCCATCCCGCGGGAACTGGAGGAGGCGGCCTTCCTCGACGGCTGCAACGAGATCGGCGCCTTCCGCCACGTCGTCCTGCCGCTGTCGCGGCCCGGCATTGCCGCCTGCGCGGCCTACGTCGCGATCGTGACCTGGTCGGACCTCGTCTTCGCCCGCACGCTGATGAGCAAGCCCGACAACTGGCTCGTCACCGTGGGGCTCCAGTCTTTCACCGGCGAGTATCTCGTCGAGTGGTCGAGCCTGATGGCCGCCGCGACCCTCTCGGTGCTGCCGATGCTGGTCCTGTTCGTCCTGCTGGAACCCTTCCTCGTGAAGGGAATGACGCAGGGCGCCATGGCCAATTGATCCGCTTGCAACCATCGTCGCGCCTTGTCCGGGGCGCCGAAAGTGACTAGTTCCGTGGGACCCGGCGGCGCCCGGGCGAGGAGACCGCGATGGCCCTGCTGATCGACACGCTTGGACCCGACCCGCGCAAGTCGGGCGACGGCGAGGCGAAGCCCCGCCACCCGGAGAAGGCCCATCGCCCCGACCAGCCCGTGCTGCGCAAGCCCGACTGGATCCGCGTCAAGGCGCCGGGCTCCCCGCAATGGGCGGAGACGCACCGCATCGTGCGCGACAACAAGCTCGTGACGGTGTGCGAGGAAGCCGGCTGCCCCAACATCGGCGAGTGCTGGGAGAAGAAGCACGCCACTTTCATGATCATGGGTGACACGTGCACGCGCGCCTGCGCCTTCTGCAACGTCAAGACGGGCCTGCCGGCGCCGCTCGACGCGGGCGAGCCGGACAGCGTCGCCCGCGCCGTCGCCAAGCTCGGGCTGTCGCACGTCGTCATCACCTCTGTCGACCGCGATGATCTCGCCGACGGCGGGGCGGAGCACTTCGCGCAGGTGATCCGCGCCATCCGCCGCGACAGCCCCGGCACCACGATCGAGGTGCTGACGCCCGATTTCCTGCGCAAGGACGGGGCGCTGGAGGTGGTGGTCGAGGCGCGGCCCGACGTGTTCAACCACAACCTCGAGACGGTGCCGTCGAACTACCTGACCGTGCGCCCCGGCGCCCGCTACTTCCACTCCATCCGCCTGCTGCAGCGCGTGAAGGAGCTCGACCCGACCATCTTCACCAAGTCCGGCATCATGGTCGGCCTCGGCGAGAAGCGGAACGAGGTGTTGCAGCTGATGGACGACCTGCGCTCGGCCGACGTCGACTTCCTCACCATCGGCCAGTACCTGCAGCCGACGCGCAAGCACCATCCGGTCGTCGGCTTCGTCACGCCGGACGAGTTCAAGTCCTACGAGACGATCGCGCTGACGAAGGGGTTCCTGCTCGTCTCCTCCTCGCCGCTGACGCGCTCGTCGCACCACGCGGGCGAGGATTTCGCGAAGCTGAAGGCGGCGCGGCTCGCCCGGCAGGCGCGCTGACCGCATGCCGAGCTTCCGTTCCACGCGCCGGGTCCGGCACAGCGCGTCCGACATGTTCGACCTCGTGGCGGACGTGGAGAAGTACCCGCTGTTCCTGCCGCTGTGCGAGGGTCTCTCCATCCGCCGCCGCTCGCGTACCGACGAGGGCGTCGAGGTGCTCGTGGCGGAGATGACGGTCGGCTACAAGGCCATCCGCGAGACCTTCACGAGCCGCGTCACGCTGGACCGACCGCGCCTGAAGATCCTCGTCGAGTATGTCGACGGGCCGTTCCGGCACCTGGAGAACCGCTGGAGCTTCACGACCGTCGACGGCGCCTGCGACGTCGGCTTCTTCATCAACTACGAGTTCCGCAGCCGCACGCTGGGCTTGCTGATGGGCGCCATGTTCGAGCGCGCCTTCCGCAAGTTCTCCGAGGCGTTCGAGGAGCGGGCCGACCTCGTCTACGGGGTCGGCGGCCGGCGGATCGCCTCCCAGCCTGCCCCCTGACGTCAGCCTGACGCCTGCTCGATCAGGTCGAGCGCGTCCCGGAGCGCCGCCTCGCGGATGCCGGCCCGGCCGAGGTCGCCGTAGCGCCTTTCGAGATGCAGCGTTGCGCCACTCCGTCGCGCCGCCGCGAGGTGGACGAGGCCGACGGGCTTCTGGGGGCTGCCGCCGCCGGGGCCCGCGATGCCTGTCAGGGCCACGGTGACGCCGGCTCTGGAGCGGGCCAGCGCCCCTTCCGCCATGGCCCGGGCCACCGGTTCGCTCACGGCGCCATGCGCCGCGATGACCGCGGCGGGCACGCCGAGCATGTCGGTCTTGGCCTCGTTGGAGTAGGTCACGAACCCGCGGTCGACGACATCCGACGAGCCCGGGATGGCGGTGAGGGCCCCGGCGACGAGGCCGCCGGTGCAGCTTTCGGCTGTGGCCACCATTAGTCCGCGCGTGCGCAGGTGGCCGAGAAGGGCGGCGACGCGGGCTTCGAGACCTGGATCGTCCAGCATCACTGCGGCTCCTCGTCGACGACGCGGGGCAGTTCGATGGTCGCCGTCGCCTGAGCGACGATGCCCTCGCGCCGGCCGGTGAAGCCCATCTGCTCGGAGGTCGTCGCCTTCACGGCGACGCGGGACGGGGAGATTCCGCAGATCTGGGCGATCCGTGCGCGCATGGCCTCCCGGTGCGGGCCGATGCGCGGGGCCTCGCAGACGACCGTGACGTCGACGAGCACGAGGCGCCCGCCGCGCCGGCGCATGCGCTCGACGGCGAAGGCGAGGAAGCGGTCGGACGAGGCGCCCTTCCACTGCGGGTCGCTGGGCGGGAAGTGCTGGCCGATGTCGCCGTCGACCAGCGCGCCGAGCACCGCGTCCGTGATCGCGTGCAGGACGACGTCGGCGTCCGAGTGGCCGAGGACGCCGCGATCGTGCGGAATCTGCAGGCCGCCGAGGGTGACGAAGGTGCCATCGGTGAAGGCATGGACGTCGAAGCCGGAGCCGACGCGGGTCTCTGTCATGCCTGTGCTCCCGGCGAGGCGGCGCTCGCCCTCGGCGATGTCGGCCGTCGTGGTGATCTTGGTGTTGCCGGGATCGCCCTCGACGACGACCACGGTTTCGCCCACCCATTCCATGATGGCGGCGTCGTCGGTGAGGGTCGTGACGCCGGCGGCCGCCGCGCGGCGATGGGCGTCGACAAGGCGGGTGAAGGGGAAGCCCTGCGGCGTCTGGACTGCGCGCAAACGGCCGCGCTCGGGCGTCTCGGCGATACGCCCATCCGCCTCCACGCGCTTGATCGTGTCCGTCACCGCGATTCCCGGGATGGCGCCGCCCCGCGGGGCCGCCGCCATGACGGCCGAGACCGTCGCGGGCGTGACGAAGGGGCGGGCGGCGTCGTGGATCAGGACGATGCGCGGGACAGGGGCGAGGCGCTCCAGCGCCTCGAGCCCCGCGCGGACGGACGCCTGGCGGGTGGCACCGCCTGCAACCGGTTGCACGAGCCGCTTCCGGACGCCGGCCGGAAGGTCGGTGACCGCCGCGTCGTACAGGGCCGCGTCGGCAGGATTCCAGACGACGAGCAGCGGTCCGCCTGGAACAGCCCGCGCCATCGCCTCGATGCTGCGGGTGAGGATCATCCGGCCGGCGAGGCGGAGGTACTGCTTGGGGACGGCGCCGCCGACGCGTTCGCCGCGTCCGGCGGCGACAAGGATCACGGCGACGTCGGAAAGGGGATTGTCCATCGCCTTCGTGTCGCGCAACTCGCCCGGCCGGTCAAATGGCGCGTGTTCCCACTGCCGGCCCTGTCGAATTGCCGCGTCAGCGCTTGTTGTTGCGCTGCAAAAAAAGACTAAGATAAAGGCACTGCGTGTTCGTGCTGAAAAATGATGCAATATCCCCCTGAGCCTGCCGGACGGCGTGACACCGGCTCCGCCCCGGCCCTGTTGATCGGCGACGTGCCCATCGACGGGCGGGCCTTTCTCGCGCCGATGTCGGGCGTGACCGACGCCGGCATGCGCCGGATCGCGCGCCGCTTCGGCGCGTCGCTGGTCGTCTCGGAGATGGTCGCTTCGGACGAGCTCGTGAAGGGCTCGGCGGAGGCGCGGCTCAGGGCCGAGGGGGAGGGGATCGACCCCCACGTCGTCCAGCTTGCGGGCTGCGATCCCGCATGGATGGCGGAGGCCGCGCGCGTGGCCGAGGGCGCGGGGGCCGCGATCATCGACATCAACATGGGCTGCCCGGCGAAGAAGGTGACGGGCGGCATGGCGGGCTCCGCGCTCATGCGCGACCTCGACCATGCGCTCTCGCTCATCGAGGCCACCGTGGCGGCGACATCGCGGCCGGTCACGGTGAAAATGCGCCTGGGCTGGGACGAGAACAGCCTGAACGCGCCCGAACTGGCACGCCGCGCCGAAGCGGCGGGGGTGAAACTGGTCACCGTTCACGGACGCACCCGCTGCCAGTTCTACAAGGGCCAGGCGGACTGGTCTGCCGTCCGCCGCGTGCGCGAGGCGACGCGACTTCCGCTCGTCGTGAACGGCGACGGGAGTTCGCTGGCCGACGCCCGTGCCATGCTGGCGGCCTCGGGGGCGGACGCGGTGATGATCGGGCGGGCAGCGACCGGTCGGCCGTGGCTGGTCGGCGCCATTGCGCGCGGCTTGCGCGGCGGCGCTGCTGCGGCGGACGAGCCGGACTTCGGCCTGCGCGCGGCGGCCGCCGCGGAGCACTACGAGTCCCTCCTCTCCGCCTACGGGATCGACGTGGGGGTCCGCCATGCCCGCAAGCACCTCGCGGCCTATGCGGACGATGCCGCCGCGTCCGGCCTCGCCGTTCCGGAGGCGCTGCGCCGCATGCTCGTGACCAGCGTGGCGCCGCGGGAGGTCCTCGACGGTCTCGCGCGCCTCTACGATCCGTCCCGACGGGAACTTGCCGCATGAACACTGTCGCGCCGATCGCCTCCGCCGACGCGATCCTCAACGCGCTGCCACTCCCGGTGCTCCAGGTCGACGAGCGCAATCGCGTCATCGAGGCCAACGCCAGCGCCGAGAGCTTTTTCCAGGCGTCGCGCTCCGTCCTGCGGCGCAACCGCCTCGCGGACCTGCTGCCGTTCGGATCGCCGGTCATCGCGCTCGTCGACGAGGCGCGCCGGCGCGGCGGCAGCATGAACGAGTACCGGGTCGACATCGGCACGCCGCGCACCGGGACGGACCGGATTGTCGATGTTTTCGTCACCCCGACGGGCGAAGGTGACCAATCCATGGTCATCATGCTTCAAGAACGGACGATTGCCGAAAAAATAGACAGACAACTGACGCATCGTGGAGCAGCGCGATCCGTGGGCGCGCTGGGGTCCATGCTGGCGCACGAGATCAAGAACCCGCTGTCGGGCATCCGTGGCGCCGCCCAGCTTCTCGAGGGTGGCCTCGGCGACGGCGACCGGATGCTCACCCGCCTCATCATCGACGAGACCGACCGCATCGTGAAGCTCGTCGACCGGTTCGAGCACTTCGCCGACGGGCGGCCGGTCGAGCGGGAGGCCGTCAACATCCATGCCGTGCTGGAGCACGTGAAGCGACTGGCCGGCAGCGGCTTCGCCCGACACATACGCCTTATCGAATCCTATGATCCGTCGCTGCCTCCGGTCTGGGCGAACCGTGACCAACTGGTGCAGGTGTTCCTCAACCTGGTGAAGAACGCGGCCGAGGCGATCGGGCCGGACGCGCTCGACGGGGAGATCGAGCTCACCACCGCCTTCCGCCCGGGCGTGCGCATCAGCGTGCCGGGCTCTCCCGACCGCGTGAGCCTGCCGCTGGAGTTCTGCGTCCGGGACAACGGCCCCGGCGTGCCGCCAGACCTCATGCGCAACCTCTTCGATCCGTTCGTCACGACCAAGGCCTCGGGCAGTGGCCTCGGTCTTGCAATGGTTGCGAAAATCGTGGGCGACCACGGAGGTGTCGTCGAATGCGAGTCCCTGCCCCGCAGGACCACGTTCCGCGTGCTGATGCCGATGCACGCGGCTCGTGACGGCCGCGCCTCCGAAGCATAGAGGTCCATTACATGGCCAATGCCACCATTCTCGTGGCCGATGACGATGCAGCGATCCGGACGGTTCTGAACCAGGCCCTCGCGCGGGCGGGCTACGAGGTCCGCTCCACCGGAACCGCGTCCGGGCTCTGGCGCTGGGTCGCGGCCGGCGAGGGCGACCTCGTCGTCACCGACGTGGTGATGCCGGACGAGAATGCCTTCGACGTCCTGCCGCGGATCAAGAAGCTCAGGCCCGACCTGCCGATCATCGTCATGAGCGCCCAGAACACGTTCATGACCGCCATCAAGGCGTCGGAACGCGGCGCCTACGAGTACCTGCCGAAGCCGTTCGACCTGAAGGAGCTGATGGCCATCGTGGCCCGGGCCCTGTCGCGGCCCAAGGCGCCGGTGACGGCGCCCCAGAGCGAGCATCCGGACGACATCCCGCTCGTGGGCCGCTCGCCGGCCATGCAGGAAATCTACCGGGCACTCGCCCGCCTGATGCAGACGGACCTGACGGTGATGATCACCGGCGAGTCCGGGACCGGCAAGGAACTGGTCGCCCGCGCGCTTCACGACTACGGCAAGCGCCGCAAGGGCCCGTTCGTCGCCGTGAACATGGCCGCGATCCCGCGCGATCTCATCGAGAGCGAGCTGTTCGGCCACGAGAAGGGCGCCTTCACCGGGGCGTTGCAGCGCGCCTCCGGCCGCTTCGAGCAGGCGGAAGGCGGCACGCTCTTCCTCGACGAGATCGGCGACATGCCGATGGAGGCACAGACGCGCCTTCTGCGCGTGCTGCAGCAGGGCGAGTACACCACCGTGGGCGGCCGCACGCCTATTCGCACCAACGTGCGCATCGTCGCCGCCACCAACAAGGACCTGCGGATCTCGATCCAGCAGGGGCTGTTCCGAGAGGACCTGTTCTTCCGGCTGAACGTCGTGCCGCTGCGCCTGCCGCCGCTGCGCGAGCGGGCCGAGGACGTGCCCGACCTCGTGCGGCACTTCTTCGCGCTCGTCGAGAAGGAGGGCCTGCCGCGCAAGCAGATCGACGGCGAGGCGCTCGAGCGGCTGAAGAAGTACCGCTGGCCGGGCAACGTCCGCGAGCTCGAGAACCTCGTTCGGCGGCTTGCCGCCCTCTATCCGCAGGAGACGATCGGCGAGGCGCAGATCGAGGCCGAACTGGCCGAGCCGTCGCTCTCGCCCTCGGGTCTGGTGAAGGCGGACGCCCATCCCCACGAGGACACGCTGTCGGGCTCGGTCGAGCGGCATCTCGCCGACTACTTCGCCCAGTTCAAGGGCGACCTGCCGCCGCCCGGGCTCTATCACCGCATCCTGAGGGACATCGAGGAGCCCCTGATCGGCGCCGCGCTGGCGGCGACGCGGGGCAACCAGATCAAGGCCGCGGAGCTGCTCGGGCTCAACCGCAACACGCTGCGCAAGAAGATCAGGGACCTGGAGATCCAGGTGATCCGCAGCAGCCGCTGAGGCGCCTCGATCAGCGGATGATGGTGGGCAGCTTCGCCTTGTAGACGGCGACGCGCGGCTCCGGCCGCGGCGTGCTGAGTCCGTCGATGACGAGATAGAGGCCCAGCGTCACCGCGAGCATCGCGCAGAGCAGGGCACCGAAGGACGATCTGCTGCCGGTCATGGGGGACCCCGAATCGCGTCGTTTCATGGGTCCAGTTCCGCCTCCAATGCCGGCGGAACCTTGACCTGATCCGTGCGCGATCGTGGCGGGTCTGCCACAATCCGGACGTTCCGACCGCGCCTCAGGCGCCGGGAGACGGTGCGATCAAGGGTGGACCGGCGTAGCCGCCATCGGCGAGGACGACGCGGCCTTCGACGAGCCTGGCACGGCCCGATGCGACCAGTGCCAATCCATGCGGGTAGAGCCTGTGCTCGGCTGAGAGCACCCGCGCGGCCAGGGTGTCCGCGGTGTCGTCGGGAAGCACCGGCACGGCGGCCTGGGCGATGATGGGTCCGGCGTCGAGTTCCGGCACCACGTAATGAACCGTCGCTCCGTGGATGCGGACGCCGGCCTCCAGCGCCCGCTCGTGGGTGTGCAGGCCCCGGAACGACGGCAGCAATGAGGGGTGGATGTTGAGAAGCCGCCCGTCCCACCGGCCGATCAGCCATGGGGTCAGCACCCGCATGAAGCCGGCGAGGCAGACGAGGTCGGCCCGCGCGTCCTCGAGATGGCGCTGGATCGCGTGCTCGAAGCTTTCCCGATCGGCATGGGCCTTGTGGTCGACGACCGCCGTCGCGACCCCCGCGGCCGCAGCGCGGTCGAGGCCTGCGGCGCCGGGCCGGTTGGAGAGCACGAGGACGGGTTCGGCGGGAAAAGCCGGGTCGCGAGCCGCATCCAGCAGGGCCGTCATGTTCGACCCGCGGCCGGAGATCAGGATGGCGACGCGCCGCCGCCCGGTGCCGCTCATAGGCTGAGCGAGCCGACCGTCACCACGGCGGGGCCGCCGTCGCGGGGGATGACGGAGCCGAGCCGGACCGGTTTCTCGCCGGCCGCCTGCAGCGCCGCCTCGACTTCGTCCGCGCGGGGGGCGGCCACGACGGCGACCATCCCGATGCCGCAGTTGAAGGTTCGCAGCATCTCCGCCTCGGCGACGCCGCCGGCCTGCGCCAGCCAGCGGAAGACCGGCAGCACGGGAATGCGGGCGAGGTCGAGCCGGACCGCGACCTCGGCCGGCAGGACGCGGGGGATGTTGTCGGGAAAGCCGCCGCCGGTGATGTGGGCCAGCGCCTTGATGCCGGAGGTGGCGCGAAGGGCCGCGAGGAGCGGCTTCACGTACAGCCGCGTCGGCTCGAGCAGCGCGTCCGCCAGCGAGCGCGACGGATCGAAGGGCGCGGGATCGGCGAGCTTCGCACCGCTCGCCGCGACGATGCGCCGGACGAGTGAGAAGCCGTTGGAGTGGACGCCGGAGGAGGGCAGGCCGAGCACGACGTCGCCCGGCAGCACGTCCGGGCGGGGCAGCATCGTCCCGCGCTCGGCGGCGCCGACGGCAAAGCCGGCGAGATCGTAGTCGCCGGCCTTGTAGAGGCCCGGCATCTCGGCGGTCTCGCCGCCGATCAGGGCGCAGCCCGCCTCGACGCAGGCCTGGGCAATGCCCTTCACCACCTCGGCCCCCACGGCGGGCTCCAGCTTGCCGGTCGCGAAATAGTCGAGGAAGAACAGCGGCTCGGCGCCCTGCACCACGAGGTCGTTGACGCTCATGGCGACGAGGTCGATGCCGATCGTGGCATGGCGGCCGCTCTCGATGGCGATCATCACCTTGGTGCCGACGCCGTCGTTGGCGGCGACCAGGACCGGATCCTTGAAGCCGGCGGCGCGCAGGTCGAAAAGGCCGCCGAAGCCGCCGATCTCGGCGTCGGCCCCCGGGCGTCGCGTGGCCCGCACGAGCGGCTTGATGACGTCCACCATCGCATTGCCGGCATCGATGTCGACGCCCGCGTCCGCGTAGGTCAGCCCGTTCCGGGGTGTCTCGGCCATCGGCAGCCCTCCTGTCCCGGTGGGAGTAAGCCGGGCGCCGGGACGGCGCAAGCCGTCTCGCACAACGCGACGGGCCGTCCTACATTTCGTGGTGGAGGAGTCGTCGCCTTGCCGGTCAACCTGCCCAACATCATCACCATCGGCCGGCTGTTCCTCGTGCCCTTCGTCGTGGCGATGATCGCGCGCCAGAACTGGCAGCTCGCCTTCTTTGCCTTCGTGCTCGCGGGTGTCTCGGACGCGATCGACGGCTACATCGCCCGGCGCTTCGACATGCGCTCCGAACTCGGGGCCTATCTCGACCCGCTGGCGGACAAGGCGTTGCTGGTCTCGATCTACGTCACCCTGGCCATCGTCGGGGTGCTTCCGAGCTGGCTCGCCATCGTCGTCGTGTCGCGCGACATCATGATCATGGGCGCGGTCGTCCTGTCGTGGCTGCTGGACAATCCGGTGGCCATCAACCCGTCCCGCCTCTCCAAGATCAACACGGCGGCCCAGATCGGCCTCGCGGGGCTGGCGCTGGGCGCGCATGCGTTCAATCTGGAGGACTACGTTCTCCAGTGGGAACTCCTGGTGGTGGTCGCCGCCTTGACGATCGCTTCCGCCGCCGCCTATCTCGGTCAGTGGCTGCGGCACATGACGTCCTGAGGCGTCGTCCGCGGCGGGCGGGGGCAGGGCGATGGCGCTCGAACGGCAGGTCGGCTTCTGGATCGGCGCGCTCGTCGCCACCATCCTCGGCCTGTGGCTCTTCAGCGACATCCTGCTCCCCTTCGTCGCGGGGCTCGTCCTCGCCTATTTCCTCGATCCGCTGGCCGACCGGCTGGAGAAGATCGGGTTCAGCCGCCTCTGGGCCACGCTGCTCATCCTGTGCGTGTTCGTTCTGCTCTTCGTGGTGGCGCTGCTGGTCGTCGTGCCGGTGGTCGGCTCCGACCTGATGCGGTTCATCGCCAAGGTGCCCGAGTACACGAAGTCGCTGCAGGAGCTGCTGGCCAACCGCGGCATGCCCTACCTGGAGAAGCTCGGCATCAACCCGTCGCTCTCCGACCTGCAGGGCCAGCTCGGCGGCGTGATCAGCCGCGGCGCCACGTGGCTGGGCGACGTGCTGACCCGCCTGTGGACGGGAGGCCAGGCGCTGGTCGGCGTCGTGTCGCTCGTCGTCGTCACGCCTGTGGTCGCCTTCTACCTCCTGGTCGACTGGGACCACATGATCGCGACGGTCGACTCCTGGCTGCCGCTGCGCCACCGCGAGACGATCCGCGGCCTTGCCCGCGAGATCGATGCCGCCATCGCGGGTTTCATCCGCGGGCAGGCGATGGTCTGCCTCATCCTCGGCACATGGTACGCCGTCGGCCTCTCGGTGGTGGGCCTCAACTTCGGCTTCGTCATCGGGCTGCTCGCGGGGTTCCTGACCTTCATCCCCTATGTCGGGTCGATGACGGGGCTCGTGCTGTCGGCGGGCGTGGCGATCGTGCAGTTCTGGCCGGACCCGGTGATGATCGGCGCCGTGCTGGCGGTGTTCTTCACGGGCCAGTTCCTGGAAGGCAACATCCTGTCGCCCAAGCTCGTCGGCGAGGCGGTGGGCCTGCACCCCGTGTGGCTGATGTTCGCCCTGTTCGCCTTCGGCTCGCTGTTCGGGTTCGTCGGACTGCTGCTCGCCGTGCCGCTCGCCGCGACGGTGGGGGTGCTGGCGCGCTTCGCGCTGCGGCAATATCTGTCGAGCCGGTTGTACTCGGACGGCGCGTCCCTGCCGGCGCCCGGTCCCGAGACGGATGGTTGAAGCGGATCGGGGCGTCCCATGTCCGATACGCCGCGGCAGCTGGCCTTGGACCTGCCGGTCCAGGACCGGCTCGATGCCGAGGACTTTCTCGTCAGCGCCTCCAACGAGGCGGCGTATGCCGCGCTCGAGGCGTGGCCGGCCTGGCCCGACCCGGTGCTGGTGCTCACCGGGCCGCCGGGCTCCGGCAAGAGCCACTGCGCGGCGATCTGGGCGGCGCGCGCCCATGCCTGGCGGGTGTCCCGCCGGATGCTGCGGGACGAGGACGTGCCGCGGCTCGTCTCGGCCGGAGCGCTCGTGGTCGAGGACTGCGACGACGCCGGGGGCGGGGAGGCGGCGTTGTTCCACCTGCTCAACCTCGCGCGCGAGCGCGGCACCTCCGTGCTGCTGACGGCCCGCCGCGAGCCCGACGAATGGGGGCTCGTGACGCCCGACCTGCTGTCGCGGCTGCGGCTCGCACCCCATGTGGCGCTGGAAAGCCCGGACGACGGCCTGCTGCGCGCCGTGCTGGTGAAGCTCTTCGTGGAGCGCCAGCTCGTCGTCGACATCAGCGTCGTCGACTATCTCGCCCTGCACCTCGACCGGTCGATCGCGCAGGCGCGCGAGGTCGTCGACAGGCTGGACCGCCTGGGACTGGAGCGCGGGCGGCGGATCACGCGGGCGCTCGCGGCCGAGGCGCTGGCGGCTTCACGGGACCCTGACGGCGCGGCTCAGGCTTGACCGCGCCCCGTCGTTGTTCTGTCGTGATGTCCTGAGACAAGGCGCACCGCGGCGGCGGCGCTGCCCGAGGGAGGAACCCGTGGCACTCAAGGACGAGGCGGTGGCCCGCAAGGCCGGCACGCAGACGACGGCGCCGGTCCCGGCGGCCGGGACGCCGGCCCCGAACGAGCTGCGCCATTCGCCCGACCGGTTCTTCAACCGGGAGCTGTCTTGGCTCCACTTCAACCGCCGCGTGTTCGAGGAGGCCTCGAACCGCAGCCATCCGCTTCTCGAGCAGCTGCGGTTCCTCTCGATCTCGGCCAACAACCTCGACGAGTTCTTCATGGTTCGCGTCGCGGGCCTGAAGGGTCAGGTCCGGACGGGTGTCGCCCAGCTCTCGCAGGACGGGCTGACGCCGGCCGAGCAGCTGGCCAGGATCGCCGACGCCGTCTCCGTGCTGGCGAGCGACCAGCAGCGCCGCTGGACGGAGCTGCGCGACCAGTTGCTGGAGGTGGGCCTCGTGCTCGTCGACGGCCCGCAGCTCACCAAGGCCGAGCTCGCCTGGCTCGACGACTACTTCCTCCTGCACGTCTTCCCGGTGCTGACGCCGCTCGCCGTCGACCCGGCGCATCCGTTCCCGTTCATCCCGAACCTCGGCTTCACGCTGGCGCTGGAGCTGTTCCGTCCCACCGACGGGCGCACGCTCAATGCGCTGATCCGCATGCCGAACCGGATCGACCGCTTCATCCGGCTGCCCGACATCGCGGAGACCGGCGCGGCCCGCTTCATCGCGCTGGAGCAGGCCATCGCGCTGTTCACCGGGCGCCTGTTCCCCGGCTACACGGTGCGCGGCCTCGGGGGCTTCCGGGTCATCCGCGACAGCGACATCGAGATCGAGGAGGAGGCCGAGGACCTCGTGCGGCTGTTCGAGACGGCGCTGAAGCAGCGGCGCCGCGGCTCGGTCATCCGCCTGGAGGTTGAGGCCTCGATGCCCGAGAGCCTCGCCAACTTCGTGGCCGACGAGTTCGACGTGCCCGCCGACGAGCTCTTCCTCGTCGAGGGGATGCTGGCGCTCAACGACCTGTCGCAGCTGGTGGGCCTGGAGCGCCCGGATCTCAAGTTCACGCCCTACAACCCCCGGTTCCCCGAACGCATCCGCGACCATGGCGGCGACTGCTTCTCGGCCATCCGGCAGAAGGACATCATCGTCCACCACCCCTACGAGTCCTTCGACGTGGTGGTGCAGTTCCTCCACCAGGCCGCCCGCGACCCGAACGTCATCGCCATCAAGCAGACGCTCTACCGCACCTCGTCCGACAGCCCGATCGTCAAGGCCCTGGCGGAGGCGGCGGAGGCCGGCAAGTCGGTGACGGCGCTGGTCGAGCTCAAGGCCCGCTTCGACGAAGAGGCGAACATCCGCTGGGCGCGGGATCTCGAGAAGGCGGGCGTGCAGGTTGTGTTCGGCTTCATCGAGCTGAAGACGCACGCCAAGCTCTCGATGGTGGTGCGGCGCGAGGCAGGGCAGCTGATGGCGTTCTGCCACGTGGGCACCGGCAACTACCACCCGATCACGGCGCGCATCTACACCGATCTCAGCTTCTTCACGGCCGACCCGGTGATCGCGCGCGACGTGGCGCGCATCTTCAACTTCATCACCGGCTACGCCGAGCCGGCGGAGCTGGAGCGGATGGCGGTGTCGCCGCTGACGCTCAAGAAGCGGCTGCTGCAGCACATCGCCGAGGAGATCGAGCACGCGAAAGCGGGCCGGCCGGCCGCGATCTGGGGAAAGTGCAACGCCCTCGTCGACCCCGTCATCATCGATGCGCTCTACGACGCCAGCGCGGCGGGCGTGCAGATCGACCTGGTGGTGCGCGGCATCTGCTGCCTGCGGCCCGGGATCAAGGGACTGTCGGAGAACATCCGCGTGAAGTCCATCGTCGGGCGCTTCCTGGAGCACTCCCGCGTCTACGCGTTCGGCAACGGCCACGGCCTGCCGAGCGCCAAGGCGCATGTCTACATCTCGTCGGCGGACCTGATGCAGCGCAACCTCGACCGCCGGGTCGAGGCGCTGATGCCGATCCTCAACCCGACCGTCCACCAGCAGGTGCTGGACCAGATCATGCAGGCCAACCTCCTCGACAACGAGCAGAGCTGGGAGGTGCTGCAGGACGGGTCGAGCCGCAGGATCGCGCCAAGGAAGGACGACAAGCCCTTCAACGCGCACAAGTATTTCATGACGAACCCGAGCCTCTCCGGACGCGGGAAGTCGCTCAAGAGCTCCAGCCCCAAGAGCCTCGCCTCCCAGAAGAGCCGGTGAGGCCGGCCGCTCAGCCCACGGTGGAGAAGCGCGCCGTCGCGTTGACACGCGCCGCGTGATCCGCAAGACGAAGGACATGCCGCAACATCCGCAGGGCCGGCTCCGGGTCGGCGAACCGATCGCCATCATCGACATCGGCTCGAACTCCGTCCGACTGGTCGCCTACGAGGGCCTGACGCGGGCGCCGACGCCGATCTTCAACGAGAAGGTCCTGGCCGGCCTCGGCCGCGGGGTCCTCTCGACCGGTCGCCTCTCCGAGGACGCCATGGCCAAGGCGCTCGCAGCGCTGCGGCGCTTCCGTGTGCTGTGCCAGGCGATGGGCATATCGGATGTCCGGGTGCTGGCCACGGCGGCGGCCCGCGACGCCAGCAACGGCCCGGATTTCCTCGCGGAATGCGAGCGGGAGGCCGGCGCCCCGGTGCACCTCATCTCCGGCAAGCGCGAGGCCAAGCTCTCGGCGCTCGGCGTCGTGTCGGGCATCTGGAGGCCGGACGGGATCGTCGGCGACATGGGCGGCGGGTCGCTGGAGCTTATCGACGTCCGCGGCCACAAGCTGACCGGCGCGGTGTCGCTGCCGCTGGGCGGCCTCGCCCTGCAGGACCAGTCGGGCGGGAACCTCAAGAAGGCGGTCAAGATCGTCCGCAAGGCGCTGGAGGAACAGCCGCTCATCCAGAACGCGAAGGGGCGGGCCTTCTACGCGGTGGGGGGCACGTGGCGCTCGCTCGCGCGACTCCACATGAAGCAGCGCGGCTATCCCCTTCACGTGATGCACAATTACGTAATCCCGGCAGCCGACGCCGCGGACTTCGCGCGCCTCGTCGAGCGGGTCGAGGCCGAGACGCTGATGTCGATCGAGAGCGTCTCCGCCCAGCGCCGGCCGCTGCTGGCCTACGGCGCGCTCATCATGGAGCAGTTCATCAAGCTCGCGCGGCCGAGCGAGATCGTGGTCTCCGCGCTCGGCGTGCGCGAGGGCCTGCTCTACGAGATGCTGGACGCCGACAGGCGCCACCAGGACCCGCTCATCGCCATGGCGCGGGAGCTCAACGTCCTGCGCTCGCGCGATCCGGTGCACGGCGAGGAGCTGTGCGAGTGGACCGACCGGTTCATGCACTCGACGGGCCTCGACGAGACGCCGGAGGAGCGCCGGCTGCGACACGGGGCGTGCCTGCTGGCCGACATCGGATGGCGGGCGCATCCGGATTACCGCGGCGAGCAGTCGCTCAACATCATCGCCCATGCCGGCTTCATCGGCATCGATCACCCGGGCCGCGCCTATCTCGCGCTCGCCGTCGCCTACCGCCACATGGGCCTCAACGACGACGAGGTGAGCCCGCGCCTGCGCGAACTGGTGTCGACGCGCATGCTCGATCGGGCGCGCATCCTCGGTGCCGCCATGCGCGTCGCCTACCTGATCAGCGCCGCCTCGCCCGGCATGCTGCCGCGCGTGCCCATGCAGTGCGCGCACGGCCTGCTGGAGCTGGAGTTCCCGGCCGACCTTGCGCCGCTCTCCAACGACCGGGTCTTCAACCGGCTGAAACAGCTCGCCCGCATCGTCGGCCGGACGCCGAACATCGTCATCGCCCCGGCCCCGCGGGTGGCCAGCGCCTGAGTTTCCGTCAGGCGATGCGCCGGACGGCGGGGATGGCGAGCAGCAGGCCTGCAAGGACGTAGCTCAGTGCGGTCGCGACCGCACCGGCCACGACGAACTTCGCCCATGCCGGCGCCGCCACCGCTGTGAGCGCCAGCGAGACGGCGACCAGCACCGGCGGGTGGACGATGAACATCAGGTAGGCCCGCCGGACGAGACGACTCCACGCCGGGCCCAGGGTCGCGAACCGCTGCTGGAAGCCGAGGAGCAGGGAGAGATTGACGCCCCAGGCGAACAATGGCTCCCAGAAGGCGTAGAAAGCCGCGAGCCACGACCAGCCCCCGCTGGCGGCTTCGACGTCACCGCCCGCGGCGCGCAGTGTGACGAGCACGGCGGGCAGGGCGAGCCCGGCCACCAGCGAAAGCTTCAGCCACCGGGCTGCGGTGGTCGCCGGGACCCTTTCGATCCAGCGGCCGCGGGCGCCGAGGCAGCCGGCGAGGAACAGCACGACATAGCTGGCGCAGTAACCGAGCTGCAGCGCCAGCACGGACGTGCCCACCGGCCACCGCAGCCGAAGCAGGAAGGCGGCGGCCCCGACGCCCACCGCCGCGGCGGCCAGCGCGCGGTCCGAGGGGAAGGGGCGGGCCGCCTCGACGCGGTCCGCGCCCGCGACTGCACGCAGCACGACGTAACCGACCGACAGGATCAGCAGCGCCTCGACGAACCACATCGGTCCCGGCACCAGCCAGCCGCTTCGCGCGAGCCGCGACAGCGTCTCGCCGGCCGGAACGCCTGCGCCCAGTCCGCCCAGCACGTCCGTCAGGGGGCCGATCAGCACCGCGAAGACGACAAGGGGTATACCGAGGCGCAGGAAACGCTCCGTCAGGAAAGCCCGCGTCCCGCGGCGCGCCAGCGCGGCCGGGGTCATGGCGCCCGCAAGGAGGAAGAACAGGCCCATGAAGAAGGCCTGGTTGAGGGTGCAGAAGACGGTCAGCAGCAACGCCGTCCCGGATCCGGCCGGCGCGGGGTCCCGGTAGAACCAGCTGCCGCTCGCCCCATAGGCGATGGCGGCGTGGTGGAACACCACCAGCACCGTGAGGGCGGCCCGCAGAGCGTCGATCCCGACGTTGCGGGCCTCGACCTGCGCTGTCGCCTGTGCGCTGATGGGAACGACCTCCGCTGGTGCCCGACGTGAGCTCGGCCGTGACGATGGCATCCGTCGTCCGGGGTGTCCACGGAGGTTGGTGTCCTGTGTCGCCGTGGCTCGTTGGCGCCTGCGAACGGCAGCCGCATCCGGCGCCCGCTGGCGTTCCGCCGTCATCCCCGGCCGGAGCCGCGGAGGGGATGGGGATCCACAGGACGCCCGAGTGCGCCTCGTCGATGGCACGCGGGGTGCGCGGATGCCTTGCGGGTCGGGATCCCCCTCCCGGCCGGCTGCGCCGGTCACCCGGGATTGCGGAGGGGAGGTCAGGCGCTCCTTCAGGGACGTCTCCTACCGCGGCAGGGCGACGACCTTCCCGTGTTCGACGGCCAAAGCGACGCGGCCGTGCTTGAGGCCGATGGCCTTGTCGCCGAAGACGTCGCGGCGCCAGCCGCGCAGGGCGGGCACGTCGGCGTTGTCGTCGGCGGCGATGGCCTCGAGGTCGTCGACCGTCGCGAGGATCTTGGCCGCGACGCCCTCCGCCTCGGACACCATCTTCAGGAGCACCTTGAGTAGGTCGACCGTCGCCGGGTTGGCGGCCTTGCGATGGTTGCGTTCCAGCGGCGGCAGTTCCTTCGGGTCGCGGGCGAGCCCCCGCTCGACGGCGGCGACGATGTCCCCGCCGGCCCGTGAGCGCTCGAAACCGGAGGGGATCGAGCGCAGGTGACCGAGCGCCTCGGCCGAGCGCGGCGCGGCCGTCACGATGTCCATGACGGCGTCGTCCTTCAGCACGCGGCTGCGCGGAACGTCGCGCGACTGGGCCTCGCGCTCCCGCCATGCGGCGAGCTCCATGAGGATGGCCAGTTCCTTCGGCTTGCGGATGCGGCCCTTGAGTCGCTGCCAGGCGTCCTCCGGGTGGGAGGTGTAGGTGGCCGGCGACGTCAGGATGGCCATCTCGTCCGCGAGCCAGGGCAGCCGGCCGGTCTTCTCCAGCGTCTTCGCCAATTCGGCATACACGAGACGCAGGTGGGTCACGTCGGAGCGGGCGTAGGCGAGCTGCGCCTCCGACAGCGGCCGCTTGGACCAGTCGGTGAACCGGGAGGACTTGTCGATCCGCGCCTTGGCGAGGTCGTGGGCCAGCTGCTCGTAGGAGACGCTGTCGCCGTAGCCGCAGACCATTGCCGCGACCTGAGTGTCGAACAGCGGCCGGGGGATGCACTGGTCGAGGTTCCACAGGATCTCGAGGTCCTGCCGCCCGGAATGCACGACCTTCATGACCTTCTCGTTCCGCATCAGGGCGAAGAAGGGTGCAAGGTCGATGCCCGGTGCCAGGGGATCGACGAGGACGACGTCGTCCGCCGAGGCGAGCTGGATCAGACACAGCTTCGGGTAATAGGTCGTCTCCCGCATGAACTCCGTGTCGAAGGTGACGAACGGATGGCGGGCGAGCCTGTCGCAGGCGTCGGCAAGGGCGGCGGTGGAGGCAATCAGAGGCATGGAGGACTGTTATCCGAATCGCGGCGGGGGCGCCACGCCCCCGGACGACGCAGGATGCGGGCCATGTTGGAGGTCCGGCGGCACGGGCCCGTGCTTGACAAGTCCGGGCGGTGCATGCGTTCTCCGCCCCTGCTTGTGACCGAGGACGTGCCGACCATGCACCGCTATCGCACCCACACCTGCGGCGCGCTGCGCGCCACCGACATCGGCTCCGAGGTGCGCCTGTCGGGCTGGTGCCACCGGATCCGCGACCATGGCGGCGTGCTGTTCATCGACCTGCGCGACCACTACGGCATGACGCAGTGCGTGGTGGACCCGGATTCTCCGGCCTTCCGCGACGCCGAGAAGCTGCGCGCCGAGTGGGTCGTGCGCTTCGACGGCAAGGTGCGGGCGCGTCCGGAGGGCACCAGCAACGCCGACCTCGCCACCGGTGAGATCGAGATGTTCGTCACTGGAATCGAGGTTCTGGGCGTGGCGGCGGAGTTGCCGCTGCAGGTGTTCGGCGACCAGCCCTATCCGGAAGAGACGCGGCTGCGCTACCGCTTCCTCGACCTGCGCCGCGAGCAGCTGCACCGCAACATCATGACCCGCGTCGCGGTCATCGACAGCCTGCGCCAGCGGATGAAGGGGCAGGGTTTCAACGAATTCCAGACGCCCATCCTCACGGCGTCCTCGCCGGAGGGCGCGCGCGACTTCCTCGTGCCGTCCCGCCTGCACCCGGGCAAGTTCTACGCGCTGCCGCAGGCGCCGCAGCAATACAAGCAGCTGCTGATGATGGCGGGCTTCGACCGCTATTTCCAGATCGCGCCCTGCTTCCGCGACGAGGATCCCCGGGCCGACCGCCTTCCGGGCGAGTTCTACCAGCTCGATCTCGAGATGAGCTTCGTCACGCAGGAGGACGTCTTCGCCGCCGTCGAGCCGGTGCTGACCGGCGTCTTCGAGCAGTTCGGCGAGGGCAAGCCCGTCACGCCGATGCCGTGGCCGCGCATCCCCTACGCCGAGGCGATGCGCAAGTACGGCTCCGACAAGCCGGACCTGCGCAACCCGCTGGTGATGCAGGATGTCTCCGAGCACTTCCGCGGCTCGGGCTTCAAGGTGTTCGCCCGCCTGCTGGAGGATGCGAAGAACCAGGTGTGGGCGATCCCGGCGCCGACCGGCGGCTCGCGCGCCTTCTGCGACCGCATGAACGCCTGGGCGCAGGGCGAGGGCCAGCCGGGCCTCGGCTACGTGATGTGGCGCGAGGGCGCGGGCGCCGGCCCGATCGCCAACAACATCGGCCCCGAGCGCACCGCCGCCATCGGCGCGCAGCTCGGCCTCAAGGACGGCGACGCTGCTTTCTTCGTGGCCGGCGACCCGGAGAAGTTCGTCAAGTTCGCGGGTCTGGCGCGCAACAAGGTCGGCTTCGACCTCAAGCTCGTCGACGAGAACCGCTACGAACTCGCCTGGATCGTCGACTTCCCGATGTTCGAGTGGAACGAGGACGACAGGAAGGTCGACTTCTCGCACAACCCCTTCTCGATGCCGCAGGGCGGGCTGGAGGCGCTGCAGACGCAGGATCCGCTGACGATCAAGGCGTTCCAGTACGACATCGCCTGCAACGGCTACGAGATCGCGTCGGGCGGCATCCGCAACCACCGCCCCGAGGCGATGGTGAAGGCCTTCGAGATCGCCGGCTACGGCGAGCAGACGGTGGTCGAGCGGTTCGGCGGCATGTACCGGGCCTTCCAGTACGGCGCGCCGCCGCACGGCGGCATGGCGGCCGGCATCGACCGCATCGTCATGCTGCTCGTCGGCGCGCAGAACCTGCGCGAGGTCGCGCTGTTCCCGATGAACCAGCAGGCGCTCGACCTGCTGATGGGCGCTCCCAGCGAGGCGACGCCCAAGCAGCTGCGCGAACTGCACCTGCGGCTCAACCTGCCGGAGAAGTGACGCCATGTGGCCGCCGCCCCGCGCCCTGATGGTGATCCACCCGCTGGATCGCTGGGTGGCGAGCCTGTGGAAGCGCTGGGCCGAGCTCTTCAAGCACCGCTACAGCGTCGAGAAGCGCCTCGGCGCCTTTTTCCTGCTCGACCGGAAGAACTCGGTCGACCGCAATCTGCTGATCAAGGGCCAGTGGGAGCCGCGTCAGCTCGAGACCTTCGAGCGGCTGATCCGCGAGCGGCGGGGCAGCGGCCGGCCGACGATGTTCCTCGACATCGGCGCCCATGGGGCGCTGTACTCCATCCTCTTCAAGCAGGCGGGCCTCCTCGACGAGGTGATCGCCTTCGAGCCGGACCCCGTGAACGTCGCGCAGCTTCGCGGCAACCTGTTCCTCAACGGGCTCGTCGAGGACATCCGGGTCATCCAGGCGGCGGCGTCGGACGCGCCGGGGCGCATCACCTTCCACATGGCGTCCGAGACCAACCGCGGCGGCTCGCGGCTCGGTGAGCAGGGCGAGGCGCAGTGGGTGCGTACCGTCGAGGTCGAGGCCGTCCGGGTCGACGACGCGATCCCGGCCAAGGGCGCCTTCATCGCCGCCAAGATCGACGTTGAGGGCTACGAGCTGCTCGTCCTCTCCGGCATGACGCGCATCCTCGCCGAGAACGACTGCCTGCTTCAGATCGAGAGCTTCGAGCACAAGGCCGACGAACTCATCGCCTGGATGGACGGGCACGGCTACGGGCTGATCGGCAAGGTGGTCCACGACCACTACTTCGCGCCGAAGCGGTAGGCCGGTCGGTCAGCGGCGCGGCATCCGCAGCGTTTCCAGCACGTCGGCGGCGTATTTCGGCGCGATGCGCGGCAGGATGTAGTTCTCCCCGCAGTCCCGCCAGCCCGCCTCGGCCAGCCGGGCGGCGAGGGCAGGGTCCGCGACCAGCCGGTCGATGGCGTCCGCCATGGCGGACGGATCCTCGGGCGGCACGAGCAGCCCCGTGATCCCGTCCTTCACGATGCGCAGCGGGCCGAGGCAGGCCGTCGAGACGACCGGAAGGCTCGCCGCCTGTGCCTCGACGATGCCGATGCCCCATTCCTCGGCGCGGGAGGGCAGCACGTAGAGGTCGAGGCTCGCGTAGAACGCGTCCTTGTCGTCGATCCAGCCGGCGAAGTCGATCAGGTCCGCGACGCCGCGCTCCTTCGCCAGCGCCCGCAGCTTCGCCTCCTGGCTGCCGGTCGAGCCGATGCGGGTCCGCAGCCGCCGGCCGCGCCCCGCCAGCAGGGCGATCGCCTCGATGAGCGTGTCCACGCCCTTGGCGGGCTCCAGCAACCGCAACGTGCCGACCACGGGGTTCGCCGTCGCGGGGCGCGGCCGGAACGGCGGCATTTCCTCCACCGGGAGGGCGTTGTCGACCACCGTGACCCGCTCGGCCGGATACCCCCTCTCGATCAGAAGGTCGCGCTGCGGTTCGTTGATCGTGATGATCCGGTCGGCGCCCATGAAGCGCTCCACCTTGCCGCCGTGGTAGATGGTCAGCACCGGAATGCGCAGCAGGCGCTTCAGCGCGCCGACGAAGCGCCCGTTGTTGACCATGACGAGGTCGGCGCCGGCGTCCCGCGCAATCCTCGCCAGCCGCCAAGCCTGCAGGGGGATGAAGGCGGCGCCGCCGGCGGATAGGCCCGGCACGGCGTGGACGGGGATGCCCGTGGCGCGCATCCGGTCGAGGAACAGGAAATCCGACGGCACGGCAGCGACCGTCTCGACGCCGGCCCGACCGAGCATGTCGATGGCGGTGAACACCGATTCGGTGACGCCGCCGCCCGATGCGATCGACGTGACCACGAGGCACCGGGCCGGGCGGCCGACCGTGCGGGCGTCAGAAGTGGCGGGCGTCTCGGCGGCCATGCGGTTCTCTCGGGCGTCGGGCCGGTCCCGGGCGGGGAGGGTGCCGACATCGGGGCTGGGCGAGGAAGCACGTTTCCCTTTCCCGCGTCATGCTCTAGACGCTGCCTCGCGGCCGCTCGTCAAGCGGCGGCCTCCCGGGGACGGCAGGACGGATGACGATCGGCGAGGCCCTCAAGGGGCCGCACAACAATTTCGGGCTGCTGCGGCTGGTGCTCGCCGCGCTCGTCATCGTGTCGCACGCCTTCAGCCTGACGACCGGAAACCCGCAGGACGAGCCGCTGGCGCACCTCACCGGGCTGCGGCTCGGGGAGCACGCGGTCAACGGCTTCTTCGTCATCTCGGGCTTCCTGGTGACGATGAGCCTCGATGCCCGGGGCACCCGGGACTACCTCGTCTCCCGCCTGCTGCGGATCGGGCCCGGCGTGGTGGTCGCCACCCTCTTCGTGGCGCTCGTGATCGGGCCGCTGCTCACGACGCTGACGCTGTCGGCCTATTTCGGCCATCCCGGCGTCGGGCGCTTCATCGTCGAGACGCTCACTCAGTTCCGCTCCAACACCCGCCTGCCGGGGCTGTTCGAGAGCAATCCGTACCGGTTCCCGATGGGGACGGTGTGGACGCTGCGCTACGAGAGCCTGTTCTACCTCGCGCTCGCCGGCCTCGGCCTCGTGGGCCTCATGCGAGCCCCGCGCCTCGGGCTGGCTCTGGCGGCCGCGCTGTTCGTGGCGCTCGTGGTCGTGGAGGGCTTTTTCCCGCAGGCCGGGATGGGGCTGCGCACGGCGCTGCGGCTGGCATTCCTGTTCACGGCCGGGGGCGTCCTCTACCTCGAACGGCACCGCGTCCGGCTGTCGCTGGCCGTGGTGCTGGGGCTCGCCGCCGCCGCGTGGGCGGTGCATGGCACGGCGCTGACCTTCGCCGTCATGTTCGCGGCGCAGGCCTACGGCATCCTTTGGCTGGCGCTGGCGCCGCCCGTCGTGCGCCCGGAGTTCGAGTTCCGCGACGACCCGTCCTACGGCATCTACCTCTACGGCTGGCCGATCCAGCAGTCGCTCTACGCGCTGTTCCCGACGGCGTCGGCGGTCGTGCTGCTCGTGCCGTCGCTCGTCCTGTCGTGGATCGTCGGCATGGCGTCGTGGCGGCTCGTCGAGCGCCCGGCGCTGGGCTGGAAGGCCCGCCTGTGCCGGCCCGTCGCGCCCCGGACGGGCACGCCGGAGGCTCCGGGACCGGCCTGACGACTGGACGGGCCCCGCGCCCGGGCGATAGACAGGGAACCAGGCGCCGGTCACGGGCGCGACGAGACCAGTCACCGGCGCGGGGGGTGTGCCATGGCATCGAACATGTCCGAGGACCTGCGCTCGGGGGCGCTGGTCTACCATCAGGTTCCGAAGCCCGGGAAGCTGGAGATCCAGCCGACCAAGCCGCTCGGCAACCAGCGCGACCTCGCGCTCGCCTATTCCCCCGGCGTCGCCGCCCCCTGCGAGGCGATCGCCGCCGATCCCGGCAAGGCCGCGGACTACACCGCCCGCCAGAACCTCGTCGCCGTGGTCTCCAACGGCACCGCCGTGCTCGGGCTGGGCGACATCGGGCCGCTCGCGGCGAAGCCGGTGATGGAGGGCAAGGCCGTCCTCTTCAAGAAGTTCGCAGGCATCGACGTCTTCGACATCGAGGTGGCCGAGAAGCAGGTCGACCGCCTCGTCGACGTCGTGGCGGCGCTGGAGCCGACCTTCGGCGGCATCAACCTCGAGGACATCAAGGCGCCCGAGTGCTTCGAGGTCGAGGCACGGCTGCGCGAGCGGATGGCGATCCCGGTCTTCCACGACGACCAGCACGGCACCGCGATCATCGTCGGCGCCGCCGTGCTCAACGCCATGGCGATCTCCGGCAAGCAGATCGGCGACGTGAAGATCGTCGCCTCCGGGGCCGGTGCCGCCGCGCTCGCCTGCCTCAACCAGCTGGTGGCGCTCGGCGCCCGGCGCGAGAACATCTGGGTCACCGACATCGAGGGCGTCGTCTACGAGGGCCGCACGGCTTTGATGGACCGCTGGAAGGCGGCGTTCGCGCAGCGCACGGACAAGCGGACGCTGGCGGACGTGATCCCCGGCGCGGACATCTTCCTCGGTCTTTCGGCCGGCGGCGTGCTGAAGCCCGCCATGGTGCAGGCGATGGCGCCGCACCCGCTGATCCTGGCGCTGGCCAACCCCAACCCGGAGATCATGCCGGAGGATGCCAAGGCGGTGCGGCCCGACGCGATGATCTGCACCGGGCGCTCGGATTATCCCAACCAGGTCAACAACGTCCTGTGCTTCCCCTACATCTTCCGGGGTGCGCTCGACGTCGCTGCGACGACGATCAACGAGGCGATGAAGCTCGCCTCGGTCGAGGCCATCGCACGGCTCGCCCGCGAGGCTCCCTCTGACGTCGCGGCGCGGGCCTATGGCGGCGAGGTGAAGACCTTCGGCGCCGAGTCGCTGATCCCCAGCCCCTTCGACCCGCGGCTGATCCTGCGCATCGCCCCCGCCGTGGCGAAGGCGGCGATGGATTCGGGCGTCGCGACGCGGCCGATCGCCGATTTCCGCGCCTACGAGGAGCAGCTGTCGCGCTTCGTCTTCCGCTCGGGCTTCATCATGAAGCCGCTCTTCGCGCAGGCCAAGGACGCGCCGAAGCGGGTGATCTACGCGGACGGCGAGGACGAGAGGGTGCTCCGTGCGGCGCAGGTCGCCATCGAGGAGGGCATCGCGGTGCCGATCCTCGTCGGCCGCCCCGCCGTCATCGAGGCGCGCTGCGAGCGCTACGGCCTGGGTATCCGGCCGGGCCGCGACCTCGCCGTGGTGAACCCCGAGGACGATCCGCGCTACCGCGACTATGTCGCGACCTTCGTCGAGCGCTCCGGCCGGCGCGGTATCACGCCGGATGCGGCGCGCGCGCTGGTGCGCACCTCGACCACCGTCATCGCCGCCGTCGCCGTCGTCCGCGGGGACGCGGACGCCATGATCTGCGGGCTGGAGGGGCGTTTCCAGTCGAAGCTGCGGCTCATCCGCGACATCATCGGCCTTGCGCCGGGGGTGCGCGGCCTGTCGTCGATGACGCTGCTCATCACCTCGAAGGGCAACTACTTCCTGGCCGACACGCATGTCCGCACGGACCCGTCGGCGACAGAGATCGCCGACATGACGGTGCTGTGCGCCTCGCACGTCGCCCGCTTCGGCATCACGCCCAAGATCGCGCTGGTCAGCCACTCCGACTTCGGGGAGGCGGATACGCCGTCCTCCACCAAGATGCGGGAGGCGCTGGCGCTGATCCGCGACCGGGCGCCCCAACTCGAGGTGGACGGCGAGATGCAGGGCGACACGGCGCTCTCGCAGGTGATCCGGGACCGCAAGCTGCCGGCCTCCTCGCTGAAGGGCGAGGCGAACCTGCTGGTGATGCCCAACCTCGACGCGGCGAACGTCGCCTACCAGTTCATCAAGGTGCTGGCGGACGCGCTGCCCATCGGCCCGATCCTCCTCGGCCCGGCCCTGCCGGCGCACATCCTGACGTCCTCGGTGACGGCGCGGGGCGTCGTCAACATGACGGCGCTGGCGGTGGCCGAGGCGCAGGCGCGGTCGGCCGCGGGCTGAAAACGCAGGCCGCCTGAGCGGCCGCCTGCGCCCGGCCGTTACTCCGCCGATGCCGTCAGGTCGATCTGCGACAGGATGTCGGCGGGCGAGCCGCCGGCCATCAGCAGGTCGCCGGCGCCGAGGCCGGACGGGTTCTTCGCCTTGGCCGTCACCACCAGCCGGTTCGGCTTGGCGATGAATTTCGCCACCGCGGCCGCGACGGCCTTGCTGGACGGCGTGTTGCCCAGCATGGCGGGGATCATCATCTGCGCCGCGCCGCCGAGCTCCTTGCGCAGCTGGTCGGGCGTCTTCTTCTGGCGCCTGGCTTCCCGGTCGAGCAGCCGCTCGGCGAGGCCCTTGTTGTCGATGGTCAGGGCCACCTGCTTCACGGTCGCGCCGAAGAGGGCGATCTGCGCCATCGTCGCGTCGCCGGTGAAGACATCCTTCGTGACGTTTCCGACCGTGCCGCGCAGCGCGACGGCGCCCATGTTCACGCCCTGCACGCCGACATTGCCGATGGTGAGGTCGTTGTCGGCCTCGCGCCAGCGCGCGTCGAGGCCCATCGAGAGGTCGACGTCCTTGTAGCCGAGCGCGACGAGGTCCTTCAGGCCGTCCTCGGTGGGCTGCGGGGGCAGGGCCATCGTCAGCCGGTCGACGCTGAAGCGCAGCGCCGTCGGGATGCCGCCGAGCGGTTCGGTGGCCGACACCTCGAAGGTCTTGACCCCGACCCGCGAGGGCGCGGCGCCCTTGGCGCCGGGCGCGTCGATGTCCACGTCGCGGATCGAGAAGGTGCCGAGCTCCGGCACCAGCTTGCGCGGGTCGAAGTCGGTCGGGTCGAAGTCCGGGCTGCCGAGCGTCTCGCGCAGGCCCTTCAGCGTGTTGGAGAACGAGAAGCCGGAGTGGACGATGGTGCCGATGCGCCCCTTCACGTCCTTGCCGGTGATCTCGAGCCCTTCCATCCGCATCTCGGCGGGGCGCCCGACGGCGGCGCCGGCGTAGGACATGCGGGCGATCCGGGCATTGCCGTCGCTGCCGGCGCCGGCGAAGCGCATGTCCGTCGCCTCGACCAGAGCGACGTCGCTCGCCTCCATCATGTCGACCATGGCGGTCACGAGGCGGCTGCGCTCGGCGGGAGGCAGGCTGTCCACGTCCTTGCCCTGGCGGCTCGCCAGCGACTGGACGACGCCCAGCCACGGCTCGCGCGTCGGCTTTGTCCTGAAGTCACGGCCGACGATCCGGCTTACGCTGAACGTGCCGAGGTCCTCGCCGGAGGCGGACTTCGACGTGGCGGTGATGCCCTCGATTGAGACGGTGGCATAGGCGACGCGCGCCTCCTTGTCCTGCGGGCCGGCGGGCTCGAGGTACGACTTCGCGATCCAGGGCAGGTCGACGGCCGTCGCCGATGACGGGCCGAAGGCGCCCTTGCTGGAGGGGGCGTCGGTGGCCTGGCTCTCGAAGGTGCCGCCGGCGCTGGCGATGGAGCGCACGACCCCGGCCTTCACGCCCACGAAGCGCACGTCGTTGTAGACGAAGCGGGAGGTGATGCCGCCGCTGCTGGAGGTCGCCAGCATCTGCGGGATGACGATCGATTCGGCATCGAGGCGCGCGACGCGCTGGGACATCGGCGTCGTCGCGGCCGTGTCGAAGAGGGCGCGGATGTCGGCCGGGGTCATGCTGCCGGCCACCACGTCGAGCCGCGGGATCCCGTAGCTGATGCCGTTGCCGCTGATGGCGAGGTTCTCGACGCTGAAGTTCTCGGCGGCAAGCGCGGCCCCTACGAGGCCGGGGCGCTGCAGCGTCACCGCGCCGATGCGCACCGTCCAGCCGTCGCCGGCGGGGACGACGATGTCGCGCAGCACGACCCGGCCCGAGAGCAGGTCGACGTCGGAATGGCCGGGCGCGACGCCGATCGCGTCGGCAAGAGCCGCTTCCGCCCCGGCGGCGACGACGCGGTGGCCGGCATATCCGCCGGCGGCACCGAGGAGCGCGAGGGCCGAAACGGTGCAAGCAAGACGCCTTCTGGCGGACATCATCCAATCCTCGCCTGTAGAAATACGGCCGCGACCGGCCTCCGACTGGAGCCGACCTCTATCACGCACGAGGTAAACAACGTTTTCGGCCAGCCGGGGCCGATCGTCAGATGGTAAAGCTCGTCCCGCAGCCGCAGGAGGCCGTCGCGTTCGGGTTCTGCATGCGGAACGACTGGCCCATCAGGTCGTCCACGAAGTCGAGCGTCGAGCCCTGCAGGAAGGGCAGGGACACGGTGTCCACCAGCACGCGCACGCCGTCATGCTCGATGACGAGGTCGTCCTCCTGCACCGCCGTGTCGAAGGAGAAGCCGTACTGGAAGCCCGAGCAGCCGCCGCCGCTGACGCTGACCCGCAGCATGGCGCCCGGCGCCTCGCCCGCGGCGATCTGCCGGATGCGGCGCGCGGCGCTGTCGGTGACGGCGAGGGGGGCGAGCGGGGAAACGTCGGACGCGATCGACATGACTTCTCCAGGCGAATGGCGCTCTTCCGGCGAAAGGCGCTTGCCACGGCGCGAGACCGGAACGTAAGTGCGTGACCGGCGAACTTCAACCGGAGTCGAACCGCGTGGACCCGACGGGGCAGGACGGCCGCTTCGACCGCTGGCGCGCAGCCTGGGCCGCCGATCCGGCGCAGAGCCGGGGCCGCCTCGTCCCGGAGCCGACCTCGCCGACCCGCAGCGAATTTCAGCGCGACCGCGACCGGATCGTCCACGCCACGGCGTTCCGCCGGCTGAAGCACAAGACGCAGGTCTTCGTCTACCACGAGGGCGATCACTTCCGCACGCGCCTCACGCACACCATCGAGGTGGCGCAGGTGACGCGTTCCATCGCCCGCGCGCTCGGCCTCGACGAGGACCTCGCCGAGGCGCTGGCCCTGTCGCACGACCTTGGCCACACGCCTTTCGGACACACGGGCGAGGATGCGCTCGATGCGTGCATGGCGGCCTATGGCGGGTTCGACCACAACGCGCAGGCGCTGCGCATCGTCACGGTCCTCGAGCACCGCTATGCGGCTTTCGACGGGCTCAACCTGTCGTGGGAGACGCTTGAAGGGCTGGTGAAGCACAACGGCCCGCTGGTCGATGGCGAGGGGCGGCCGGTCGGGCGCTACGCCGCGCGAGGCGTCCCGGCGGCCATCGCGGCGTATGACGGGGTGCAGGACCTCTGGCTCTGGTCGCACGCGAGCGCCGAGGCGCAGGTTGCAGCCGTCGCCGACGACATCGCCTACAATGCGCACGACATCGACGACGGTCTGCGCGCCGGCCTGTTCGACCTCGAGGGGCTTCGTGCCGCCGTGCCCTTCGTCGCGGGCCTTCTCGACGAGATCGCGGCGCGATGGCCGGGCCTGGAGCGCGGGCGGGTCATCCACGAGCTCGTCCGGCGCATCATCACACGCTTCGTCGAGGACGTGATCGGCGAGACGCAGCGGCGCATCGGCGCGCTCAAGCCGCGCCACGCCGACGACATCCGCAGGGCGGGGCATCCCGTCGCCTGCTTCAGCGAGGCCATCGCGTCGGCCGACTTCGACATCAAGTCGTTCCTCTTCGCCAACATGTACCGGCACCCGTCCGTGGTGACGGTGCGCCGGCAGGCCGACCAGGTCGTGCACGACCTGTTCGACCGCTTCCTGCGCGACCCCGGCGCGATGCCGCCGGAATGGGCCCTGGGGCTGGAAGGCGCCGACGAGGCCGCGCGGGCGGGCCGGGTGGCCGACTACATCGCCGGCATGACCGACCGCTACGCCCTGCTGGAGCACCGGCGCCTGTTTGACGAGACCCCGGAATTGCGTTAGGCGCGCCCAGCCGCCACGGCCGGAAAGGGCCCGGCGCTCGCGGTCGGCGGCACGGGCAGGACGGGAACGGCATGAACCTTTTCAACGACTTCCAGCGGCGCGTCGCCACCGCGGTCGAGGCGCTGGCGCAGGCGGGACGCATCCCGGCCGGGCTCGACACCTCCCGCATCGTCGTCGAGCCGCCGAAGGATGCCGCCCACGGCGACCTCGCCACCAATGCCGCCATGGTGCTCGCCCGCGACGCCGGCATGAAGCCGCGCGACCTCGCCGAGATGATCGCGGAACGGCTGCGCGGCGAGGACGGCGTCGCCGCGATCGAGATCGCCGGCCCCGGCTTCATCAACATCCGGTTGCAGGAAGACGTGCTCCGGTCGGTCCTGCGCGCCATCGTCGGGCTGGGCTCGGCGTATGGCCGCCCGGCCGATCCCGACGTTTCGCCCGTCAACGTGGAGTACGTCTCGGCCAACCCGACAGGCCCCATGCATGTCGGCCACGGCCGCGGCGCCGTGTTCGGCGACGCGCTCGCCAACCTGCTGGCCTTCGCCGGGCGGGCGGTCACGCGCGAGTACTACATCAACGACGCCGGCGCGCAGGTCGACGTGCTGGCCCGCTCTGCCTACCTGCGCTACCGCGAGACGCTCGGCGAGGTCGTAACCATCCCGGAAGGGCTCTATCCGGGCGACTACCTGAAGCCGGTCGGCGCAGCGCTGGCCGAGCGTTTCGGGGCGGCTCTCCTGTCCCGGGACGAATCGCAGTGGCTGCCCGTCGTCCGCGAGACGGCCATCGCCATGATGATGGACCGCATCCGCGACGACCTCGCGGCGCTGGACATCCGCCACGACGTGTTCTTCTCCGAGCGGTCGCTTTCGGCGGGGCCGGACGACCGGATCGCGGCATTGATCGCCGACCTGCGGGCGCGCGACCTCGTCTACGAGGGGCGCCTTGCGCCGCCCAAGGGCCAGCCCGTCGAGGACTGGGAGGACCGCGAGCAGACGCTGTTCCGCGCGACCGCCTTCGGCGACGACGTCGACCGCCCGCTGTTGAAGTCGGACGGCTCCTACACCTACTTCGCCTCGGACATCGCCTACCACGCCTCGAAGTTCGCCCGCGGCTTCGCCGAGATGATCGACGTGTGGGGCGCGGACCACGGCGGATACGTGAAGCGCATGAACGCGGCCGTCCAGGCCGTGACGGCCGGACAGGGGAGGCTCGACGTCAAGCTGTGCCAGCTGGTGCGGCTGCTGCGCAACGGCGAGCCGGTGAAGATGTCCAAGCGGGCCGGCGAATTCGTCACCCTGCGCGACGTCGTCGACGAGGTTGGCCGCGACGCCGTGCGGTTCATGATGCTGTTCCGCAAGAACGACGCGACGCTCGACTTCGACCTCGCCAAGGTCATCGAGCAGTCGAAGGACAATCCCGTCTTCTACGTCCAGTATGCGCATGCGCGCTGCAAGTCGGTCTTCAGGCAGGCGAGGGACGCTTTCGGCGACACGACGTTCGATGCGTCGACGCTCGCGGCGGTTGATCTTTCGGCGCTGGCCGATGCGGCTGAGCTCGATGTCGTGCGGCGCATGGCGCAGTTCCCGAGAATCATCGAAGGCGCCGCGGCCGCGCACGAGCCACATCGCGTCGCGTTTTATCTGTACGATCTGGCCAGTGACTTCCACAGCCTCTGGAACAAAGGCAAAGAAGCGCCGCATTTACGCTTTGTTATCGAAACTGATCGAATGTCGTCACATGCGAGACTCGCGCTTGTCTGGACGGTCATGACGGTGCTCGCAACGGGTCTGGAGCTCCTCGGAGTGTCCGCTCCCGACGAGATGAGATGAGGGGCGGACGCTCGCCGAAGCGAGCTTGGACGGGGCCCGGCGCGCCACTAATGTGGCCTGCCGGCTTCGGATGGATCCGGGACCCTTGGCATTGATCGCCCGAAGGCCAGAGAACGGGCCGCGGGCTGGGCGGTGAACGGTGGGTGCGTCCATGACAGAGCAGAACAGATCCCGGCCGGTGATCGACCTCGACGAACTGGAGCGCCAGCTGCGCGAGGCGGCGGCCGCGCCGCGTCGGGCCGACGCCTCCGGACGTGACGACCCGCTGGCAGAGCTGGCCCGCATCGTCGGTCAGGACGATCCCTCCCGCGGCTCCTGGCGGCAGTCCCGCCCGGCTGCTCCGGCGGCGCAGGCGCCTCAGGCACCTGCCGCGGCGGCACCGCGGGCCGACGAACCTTTCGATGATTTCGAGGCGGAACTCGCTGCCCTGACCCGGGGCGAGCGCTTCACGCCTCCAGAGCAGCCCATGCGGGTGGAGCCGGAGATGGGCCGTGCGCCGTCCCCCGAAATGGGCCGTGCTCCGGCGCCCGACACCGTTCCCTTCGACGATCCGCAGGACTGGCAGCTGCGGTCCACCGGATCTCCGGCGCCCGAGCCGGCGTCCGATCGCTACGCGGATCCGGTGTCCGAGCGCTATCCCGAGAACGTCGTGCCGTTCGATCCGCGGGCGCCCGAGCCTGCGGCCTATCGCGACACGGATCCGGTCTACGAGGCCGAGGGGCGCCTGCCGCCCCATGAGGAGATCGCCGAGGAGATCGCCCCGAGGCCGCGCCGCAAGGGCGTGCTCGCGGTGGCGACCGTGCTCGGCGTCGCCGCGGTCGGCGTGGCGGCCGCGCTCGCCATGCGGGGCCTCGGTTCTTCGAATTCGGCCGTGCAGACTGCCGGGGCTCCTCCGGTCATTAAGGCCGAGCCCGGCCCGATGAAGGTGCAGCCCGCCAATCCGGGCGGGGTCGAGGTGCCGAACCAGGACCGCGCCATCTATACCCGCAAGGCCGAGGACCCGAAGGGTGCCAAGGTGGTGGGCGGCGAGGAGCAGCCGGTCGACGTCGCGGCCAAGGTGCAGGCGCCGCGCGTCGTGCTGCCCAACGGCAGCGGCGACGCCACGTCCACCACGGCGGGCGCCGTGCCGACCGCCGCGCAGGTCGAAGTGCCGAAGCCGCCGCAGGCTTCCCAGGCAGTCGCCGGCCTCGGCGAGCCGCGCCGGGTCCGGACCGTGTCGGTCCGTCCGGATGGAACCATCATCGACGCGGCGACGGAGGCCACCCTCGGCCGCACGGCGGCGCTCGGGTCGCCGCAGGCGGTGCCGGTCGCCGCCCCAGCGCCGGCTCCCGTGCCTGCGTCTCCCGTGACGACCGGCACGACGCCGGCCGCCCCGGCCGCCAGCGGCGGTACCGTCCTGCCGCCACGCCGCATGGAGGCGCCGGCCATCGTCAATGCGCCGCCCGGCGCCCCGCCCAAGCCGGTCGCCGCCCCGTCGACGCCTCCGGCCAGGCCTGCCGTCGCCGCGCCCGCCGCCGGCACGACGCCTGCAGCGCCGCCCAAGCCGGCGCAGGTCGCCGCCTTGGCGCCCGTTGCTGCGCCGGCCACTCCTGCGGCCGCGGCATCCACGTCGGACACGCCGGGATCGGGCTTCTCGGTCCAGCTCGCCGCTCCGGCGAGCGAACAGGAGGCCAAGGACACGGCGGCCCGGCTGCAGCGGCGCTTCGCTGGCGAGCTCGGCGGCATGCAGCCGGTGATCCGCAAGGCCGAGGTGAACGGCAAGACGATCTACCGGGTCCGCGTCGGCTCTCTCCCCCGCGACGAGGCGACTTCGCTCTGCGAGCGGCTCAAGTCGGCCGGCGGGCAGTGCTTCGTCGCCAAGAACTGACGCGGCCACCCTTCGATCCCGCCGCCCCCCTCGCGGGGGCGGTCCTTTTCCAGCCCATCTCAGGCCGGCCGACCCCATGAGCGTGCGCGCCTTCGTCACCGGTTGCGCGGGCCTTTCCTTGTCACGCGACGAGGTGGCCTTCATCCGGGAGGCCCAACCCTGGGGCCTCATCCTGTTCCGCCGCAACGTCGAGACGCCGGAGCAGGTCCTGTCCCTGACGACGGCGTTCCGCGAGGCCGCCGGCCGGGCGGATGCTCCGGTCCTCGTCGACCAGGAGGGGGGCCGCGTGCAGCGGCTCGGCCCGCCGCACTGGCCGCGCTATCCCGCCGCGCGCCGCTACAACGAGGCCCGCTTCAACGATCCGTTCGCCGTTCGCGAGATGGTGCGGCTCGGCGCGCAGCTCATCGCGAGCGACCTCGCCGCGGTCGGCATCACCGTCGACTGCCTGCCGGTGCTCGATGTCCCCGTGCCGGGAGCGCACGGCATCATCGGCGACCGCGCCTATGCGGAGGATCCCCGCACGATCGCCGTTCTCGGCCGGGCTGCCGCGGAGGGGCTCCTGGCGGGTGGCGTCCTTCCCGTGATCAAGCACATGCCGGGCCATGGCCGGGCCCGGGTCGACAGCCACGAGCACCTGCCAACCGTCGACACCCCGCACGCCGAGCTTGCCTCCCGGGATTTCCTGCCGTTCCGGATCCTGGCCGACATGCCGGTGGCGATGACGGCGCACGTGGTGTTCACCGACCTCGACCCCTCGGCGCCGGCGACGACGTCCCGCACCGTGTTCCGCCGGATCATCCGGGGGGAACTCGACTTCCGCGGCCTGGTGCTGTCGGACGACCTGTCGATGAAGGCGCTGTCGGGGTCCCTGCGCGAGCGGGCCGAGGCAGCCTTCCGGGCCGGCTGCGACATCGGCCTGCACTGCAACGGCGATCTCGCCGAAATGCGCCAGGTGGCGGAAGCCGCTCCGCGCCTCGCCGGACGCCGGAAGGTGCGGGCCGAGGCGGCGCTGGCACGGCTGCGGCACCTGCCGGAGCCGTTCGATCCTGTGGACGCGCGGGCGCGGCTCGACAGTCTGCTTGCGGTCCCTGCCTGAGGCGGCCAGTGTGACGCCCGTTGCATCCGGCAGGGGCGAATCACCGGCAGCATGGCGCAGCAGCTCGATTTCGAGGATCCGGCGGCGGTCGAGCGGGGCGAGTCCGAGCCCGCGCTGATCGTCGACGTGGACGGTTTCGCGGGGCCGCTCGACCTGCTTCTGGAACTCGCCCGGCGCCAGAAGGTGGACCTGCACCGCATTTCCGTGCTGGCGCTGGCCGAGCAGTATCTCGCCTTCGTCGAGCAGGCCCGCCACTACCGGCTGGAACTCGCCGCCGACTATCTCGTCATGGCGGCGTGGCTCGCCTACCTCAAGTCCCGCCTGCTTCTGCCCGAGCCGCCCAAGGGCGAGGAGCCGTCGGCGCAGGATCTCGCCGGCCAGCTCGCCTTCCGGCTGCAGCGGCTGGAGGCCCTGCGGCAGGCCTCGCGGCTGCTGGTGGAGCGCAACCGGCTGGGCCGGGACGTCTTTGCCCGCGGCATGCCCGAGCCGGTTCTGGTGACGAAGACCGCGCAGTGGGAGGCCTCGCTCTACGACCTGCTGTCGGCCTATGCCCGCGAGCGCCAGAAGCACGCCCACTCCCGCATGACCTTCCGCAAGCGGCACTTCTGGTCGCTGGTGGATGCGCGCCAGGCGCTTGAGCGCCTTGTCGGCATGGCGGTGGACTGGACGGTGCTCGATGACTATCTGAACCGCTTCGTGGTGGAGCCGGGGATGCGGGCGACGGTAAGGGCCTCTTCCTTCTCGGCCACGCTGGAAATGGTCCGGGAGGGCCTGATCGAGGTCCAGCAGGAACGGCCCTTCGCGCCGATCTACGTGAAGGCGAGGGCCGCCTGACGGGCGGGATGGAGCGGAATGGACGACGGCATGCGACAGGTGCGCGCCATGGCGGACGCGGATGACGGGGCCGAGCGGGCGCTCGAGGCCCTCGAGGCGTCGGCGCGGGCGCTGGCGGAGGATGCCGCGGGCGTGCGGTCGTTCGCCGAGGCCTGCCGGATCGCCGAGGCGCTTCTTTTTGCGTCCGCCGAGCCGCTGTCGGCCGAGGCCATCGCGAGCCGGCTTCCGGGCGACGTGGCCGTCGCGACCGTCCTTCGTGCGCTCGTCGACGAATACGCCCCGCGCGGGGTGAACCTCGTCCAGATCGCCGGAAAATGGGCGTTCCGGACAGCGGAGGACCTCGGCTACCTCCTCTCCAAGGAGGCCGTGGAGCCGCGCCGGCTGTCGCGGGCGGCCCTGGAGACTCTGTCCATTGTCGCCTACCACCAGCCGGTGACGCGTGCCGAGATCGAGGACATCCGCGGCGTCTCGCTCTCCAAGGGCACGCTCGACGTGCTGCTGGAGACGGGCTGGATCCGTATCCGTGGCCGGCGCAAGGCCCCCGGCCGGCCGGTGACCTACGGCACGACCGAGGCGTTCCTCGTCCATTTCGGGCTCAACCGCATCGACGACCTGCCGGGCCTGGAGGAGCTCAAGGGCTCCGGCTTCCTCGAAGGCCGCCTGCCGCCGGGCTTCGGCGTGCCCGTGCCTTCGGACGACCCGACGCTGCGCCCCGACGAGGAGCCGCTCGGCGAGGACCTGTTCACGGAACTCACGGAAGAGCGCATCAACCGGGCCGACGAGCCGCTGCGCGAGGACGGCGGGGCGTGAGCGATCCGTCGGCCGCCCTCCCGCGTCGCTGGGGGCAGCGCGGGACGGCGGGAGCCGCGATCCCCGCGAGGCTGCGCCTGCAGGGCGTCACCCACGGCTACGGCGCCGTCACCGTGCTGCGCGACATCGACCTCGACGTCGAGCCCGGCGAGGTCGTGTGCCTTCTGGGGCAGTCCGGGTGCGGCAAGACCACGCTGCTTCGGCTCGCCGCCGGCGTCGAGGCACCCCTCCAGGGGTCGATCTTCCTCGACGGGCGCGAGGTCGCCGGGCGCCAGTTCGTGCCCCCGGAGGAGCGGGGCGTGGGCCTGATGTTCCAGGACTACGCGCTGTTTCCCCACCTGACCGTGCGCCAGAACGTGCTGTTCGGTTTGCGCCAGCTCTCGGCGGCCGACGCCCAGACGGCGGCGGGGCGGGCGCTGTCGCGCGTGGGGCTGGAGGGGAGGGGCGACGCCTATCCCCACATGCTGTCGGGCGGCGAGCAGCAGCGCGTGGCGCTCGCCCGCGCCGTGGCGCCGCGTCCGGGCGTGATCCTGATGGACGAGCCGTTCTCCAACCTCGACCGGCGCATGCGCGACGCCGTGCGCGAGGAGACGGTCGCCCTGCTGCGCGAGATGGGGGCGACCACCATCATCGTCACTCACGATCCGGAGGAGGCGATGCGGATCGCCGACCGGGTGGTGCTGATGCGCGCCGGCCGGATCGTGCAGGCGGGACCGGCCGTCGATCTCTACCGCCGCCCCGTCGATCTCGCCGCGGCACGGTTCTTCTGCGATTTCAACGAGGTCGATGCTGTGGTCCGGGCCGGGCGGGCGGACTCTCCGCTCGGCGTGTTCCCGGCGCCGGGCCTGCCCGACGGGCCGGGCGTGGTGTGCGTGCGCCCGCAGGCCATCCGACTGCGCGCGGCGGGATTCTGCCTGCCCGGAAGGGTGCTCTCGCGCCGGTTCCTCGGCGAGGTCGACCTGCTGGAGCTCGCGGTCCAGGGCCTCGATGCGCCGGTGCGCGCGCGCCTGCGAGGCGGGATTGCCGCCGTGCAGGGTCAGGACGTCGGAGTCGACATCGACTCGGACGAGGTTCTTGTTTTTGCCTCAACGGCGTCCTAGGTTCCCGGCCATATCGCAAGGTCGGGTATCGGGCAGGCTGCCCGCCCCGCGCTCTGGAGTTGAACAATGGGTGGCGTCAGCATCTGGCACTGGATCGTCGTCGGTATCGTGGTGCTGCTGCTCTTCGGGCGCGGCAAGGTCTCCGAGCTGATGGGCGACGTGGCGAAGGGCATCAAGGCCTTCAAGAAGGGCATGAGCGAGGACGAGACCGCCGAGGCGGCGAAGCCGGCCGAGCCCATGAAGTCGATCGAGGACCAGCGGGCCGCCGGCGTGCAGACGCCGGCCGGCGAGCGCAAGGCATCCTGACGCGGCCGACGACGGTGCGGAGGCCCGGCCTCCGCGGGGGACGGAGTGGTCCGGCCGAGAGCGACCGGACCCGTTGATCGGTACGTCATGTTCGACATCGGATGGAGTGAACTCGTCGTCATCGGCGTCGTGGCGCTTGTGGTGATCGGGCCGAAGGAACTGCCCGGCGTGCTGCGCACGGTGGGCGGAGCCGTGGCCAAGATCCGCAGGCTCGCGGGCGAATTCCAGTCGCAGTTCCAGGAAGCGATGCGCGAGGCCGAGATCGACGAGGCCCGCAAGTCGGTCGAGAACCTCAACCAGGCCGCGAGCTTCAACCCGATCCAGACGATCCGGGACGAGATCAAGGGCGCTGTCGAGAGCGTGACGGCCGATCGCAAGCCCGATCCCGTCATCAGCGTGCCCGAGCCGCCGCCGGTTCCTGACCTGACGCCGGAGCAGATCAAGGCAGCCTTCGAGCCTGTTCCGCAGGAGACGCCTCCCGCCGTTCCGACCGTGCCGGTCGAGACGGCGGCGCTGCCCGAGCCGCTTCCGCCCCCGCCTGCGACGGTGCAGGCGCCGGAAGCCGAGGCGGAACCGGAGGCCGAGCCGGTTCCGGTCATCCGCAGCAAGACCAAGGCGGCCGCCCGCAAGCCCAAGGCGTCCGACGCCGGAGAAGAGCCGGCATGACGCACGACGACATCGAGGCGACGAAGGCGCCGCTGATCGAGCACCTGATCGAGCTGCGTTCGCGGCTGATCAAGTCCATCGCGGCCTTCATGGTCATGTTCGTGATCTGCTTCGCCTTCGCCAAGCAGATCTACAACGTCCTCATCTTCCCCTATGTGCTGGCGGCGGGCGACGCGGCCTCCGTGAAACTCATCTACACGGCTCCGCTTGAGTACCTGTTCACGCAGATCAAGCTCGCCGTGTTCGGCGCGTCGTTCTTCTCGTTCCCCGTCGTGGCGACGCAGCTCTACAAGTTCGTGGCGCCGGGCCTCTACAAGAACGAGCGCGAGGCCTTCCGGCCGTATCTCATCGCGACGCCGCTGCTGTTCACGCTGGGCGCGGCGGTCGTGTTCTTCATCGCGATGCCGATCGTGATGCGGTTCTCCATCGGCCAGCAGCAGCTGGTGCCGGGCGAGGCGGCGATCGAGCTGCTGCCGAAGGTCAGCGAGTACCTGTCGCTGATCATGACCCTGATCTTCGCCTTCGGCATCTGCTTCCAGCTGCCGGTGGTCCTGACGCTGCTGGCCCGCGCCGGCTTCATCGATGCGAAGTTCCTGCGCGAGAAGCGGCGCTACGCCATCGTCATCGTCTTCATCATCGCCGCCGTGCTGACGCCGCCCGACGTGATCAGCCAGCTCGCGCTCGCGATCCCGACGCTGCTGCTCTACGAGGCGTCGATCTTCGCCGTGCAGATGGTCGAGAAGAAGATGGCGGACAAGAAGGCCCAGGAGGACGCCGAAGAGGCGGCGAGCTGACGGCGCGGGGCGGGTTTTTTCCGCCTCGCGGGGTTATGTGATAGTCTTTTTATGATGGAGATTTCGATGACGGAGCCCGAGAACCTCGTGCTCATCCAGCTGCGGCGGATGGCCGAACAGCTCGAGGCGCTGCACGAGGACAACCGCGAGATCAAGACGCGGCTGGGTCTGCTCGAGCAGACGACCGCCTCCATCTCCCGCCGCATCGACCGCGTGGAACTGCGGCTCGACCGCATCGAGCGCCGGCTCGACCTCGCCGACGCGTGACGGTTGCTTGTCCGGCCGGACACTGCGCCGCCCGAAAGAGGCGACCGCCAGCCCCACAACCCTGACGCCTCCCCACAAGGGGGGGGAACGCCAGTTCGGCACCATACTTCCGTTGACGGCATCATCCCGTCGTCGTTGACCCCGTGGGATCCTCGTGACGGCCGCCATGGGCCTCCCTCCCCCTCGTGGGGAGGATCGAGGGTGGGGGGGTACCGCCGACCGGCAGGAGTATCCGCTGGCGTGCTCGGAGCGGACATCGCCCGTCCCTTGCGAAGGGGCCGAGGCTCCTCTACCAAGCCAGCGTCATGGCCGCGCGGCGTCCGCCCGAAACCGGCGGATCGTCCGTGCCGGCAACGGGGACGCGCATGTACGACATCAAGTGGATCCGCGACAACGCCGCGGCCTTCGACGCCGGGCTCACGAACCGGGGCGCGCAGCCCCTTTCGGCGCAACTGATCGCGCTCGACGACCGCCGGCGCGCCGCGATCCAGACCGCGCAGTCCTCGCAGGAGCGCCGCAATGCGCTGTCCAAGGAGATCGGCCAGGCGATGGCCGCGAAGGACACCGCGCGCGCCGACGCGCTGAAGGCCGAGGTCGCCGCGCTGAAGGACGCACTCGCCGCCGCCGAGGCGGAGGAGAAGGCGCTCGTCGAGGACCTCGAGATGTCGCTCGCCGCGATCCCGAACACGCCGATGGCGGACGTGCCCGTAGGGGCCGACGAGCACGGCAACGTCGAGGTGCGCCGCTGGGGCGCCCCGCGGACCGCCGAGACCATGGGGTTTGCGCCGAAGCAGCACTTCGAGATCGGCGAAGGGCTCGGGCAGATGGACTTCGAGGCCGCATCGCGCATGTCTGGCGCCCGCTTCGTCGTCAACCGCGGGCCGCTCGCGCGGCTGGAGCGCGCGCTCGGGCAGTTCATGCTGGACCTGCACACCGGCGAGCACGGCTACACCGAGGTGAACCCGCCGCTGCTGGTGAGGGACCAGGCCGTCTACGGTGTCGGGCAGTTGCCGAAGTTCGAGGAGGACCTGTTCCGCACCACGAACGGGTTCTGGCTCATCTCGACGTCGGAGGTGTCGCTCACCAACCTCGTGCGCGAGCAGATCGTCGAGGAGAAGGAACTGCCGTTCCGCTTCACGGCGCAGACGCCCTGCTTCCGCTCGGAGGCCGGCGCGGCGGGGCGCGACACGCGCGGCATGATCCGCCAGCACCAGTTCACCAAGGTCGAACTCGTCTCGGTGACGACGCCCGAGACCTCGCTCGCCGAGCACGAGCGCATGACCGCGGCGGCGGAGGAGGTGCTGAAGCGCCTCGGCCTCGCCTATCGCACGGTGCTCCTGTGCACGGGCGACATGGGCTTCGGCTCGCAGAAGACCTACGACATCGAGGTCTGGCTGCCCGGGCAGAACGCCTATCGCGAAATCTCGTCCTGCTCGGTCTGCGGCGACTTCCAGGCCCGCCGGATGCAGGCGCGGTTCCGGCCCGCCGAGGGTAAGGGCAACCGCTACGTGCATACGCTCAACGGCTCGGGCGTGGCGGTCGGCCGCGCGCTCGTCGCCGTGCTGGAGACCTACCAGAACGCCGACGGCAGCGTGACGGTGCCGGACGTGCTGGTGCCCTACATGGGTGGGGTCACGCGGATCGAGAGGGCCTGATGCGCATCCTGGTCACCAACGACGACGGCATCCACGCACCCGGCCTGAAGGTCTGCGAGGCGATCGCGCGGGCGATCGGCGACGACGTCTGGGTCGTGGCGCCCGAGACGGACCAGTCCGGCGTGGCCCACTCGCTGTCGCTCAATGACCCGCTGCGCCTGCGCGAAATCTCGCCCCGGCACTTCGCCGTGAAAGGCACGCCGACCGACTGCGTGATCATGGGCGTGCGCCACATCATGAAGGACGCGGCGCCCGACCTCGTGATCTCCGGCGTGAACCGCGGCCAGAACATCGCCGAGGACGTCACCTATTCCGGCACGGTCGCCGGCGCCATCGAGGCGACGCTGCTCGGCATCCCGGCCTTCGCGCTGTCGCAGGCCTACGGGCCGGAGACGCGGCACGCGATCCCGTGGACCTGCGCCGAGACGCTGGCGCCCGACGTGATCCGCGCCGTGCTGAAGGAGGGCGTGCCGGAGGGCGTGCTCGTCAACGTCAACTTCCCCAACTGCCCGCCGGAGCAGGTCGTCGGCACGACGGTGGCCATGCAGGGGCGCCGGGCGCAGAACCTCTTCACCATCGAGGAGCGGCGCGACGGGCGCTACAACCCCTACTACTGGCTCGGTTTCGCCCGCGAGCCGTTCGCGCCGGCCAACGGCACGGACCTCGCGGCGCTGGCCTCGCGGCGAATCGCGGTCACGCCGCTGCGCATCGACATGACCGACGAGCCGACGCTGACGCGCTACGCGCAGTTGTTCGGGCGCCACTGACCCGGCGGGCGGGGCGGCGTCGATGTCCGTCGTCACCGACCACGAGGGGGCCGAAGCCCGCGTCGCCTTCCTGCTCGCGCTTCGGGCGCAGGGGCTGCGGGACACGGCGGTGCTGCGGGCCTTCGAGACGGTGCCGCGCAGCCGATTCGTGCCGCGGCGGTTCATCGATGTCGCCCTGACTGACATCGCGCTGCCCATCGGCTGCGGCCAGACCATCCTCGCCCCGTCCTTCATGGCAGCCATGTACGTCGCGCTCGACGTGCGGCCGGAGCACCGCGTGCTGGAGATCGGCACCGGGTCGGGCTACGGCACCGCGATTCTCTCGCGGCTCGGGGCCAGCGTCGTCTCGGTGGAGCGGTACAGGAGCCTCTGCCTCGAGGCGTCGACCCGGCTGGATGCGCTCGGCTTCGCCAATGTCCGCGTAGTGCATGCGGACGGCCGCGGCGGCCATGCGGCCGGCGCGCCCTACGACCGAATCGTCATCGATGCCTCCGTCGAGGCCGTGCCGCCGGCGCTGGCGTCGCAGCTCGTCCCCAGCGGGCGAATCGTCACCGTGCTGCGCTCGGGGGAGGGGCCGCAGCGCCTCGCAAAGCTCTCGCGGGCCACAACCCACGATTTCAACATCGAACTGATGCAGCCGTTTCCCGGCGCACCGCTCGCCGAGGGTGTCGCTGCCGCCCTTTGATGGATCAGGGTGAACGAAACGGCGCTTTCGAGCGGTCCGTCAAACCATTCCTTAACCCCAACGACCCTTTAATGGCCTCGTGAATTTCCGGGGCATCTGTCGCGTTCGGGTCGGGTCCAACATGAGTCAGCGTCAGCGTTTCTCCCTTCATCAGTCGGTCGCCCGCGTCGCCTTCGTCTGCGCCATCGGCAGCCTCTCGGCCGCCTGCAGCTCCGACACGATGCGGTTCGCCGAGAGCCCGTTCGGCAACCCCTTCGGGACCTCGGCGCGGGTCGAGCCCCAGTCGACCGCCTCGGTCACGGCGGCGCCCACCCAGCCTGTGCAGGCCGCGTCGCTCCCGCCGGTCACGCCGGTGGCGTCAAGCCCGCTGCCGCCGGTCTCCGCCGCTCCCGTCGCCACGGCTTCGGCCCTCCCGTCCTCGGGTCGCGCGCCGGTTTCGCTGCCCGGCGCGAAGGGCTGGACCACGGAGGGTGGATCGGCCGTGACCGTCGCCGCCGGCGAGTCGGTGAAGACGCTCTCCAACCGCTACGGGGTCCCCGAGACCGCGATCCGCGCCGCCAACGGCCTTGCCGGCAGCGCCCAGCCGTCTCCAGGCGCCCGGGTCATCATCCCCGTCTACCACGCCACCGCCGTCGAGGCGCCGGCCTCGACACCCGCGGCCGTGTCGGCTCCTGCCGCGAAGATGGTGGCGCAGTCGGGTCCGGTCGCCATCGAGCGCCCGGCGCCCGTGGGCAGCGCGCGCATGCAGCTCGTGAAGGGCGCGCAGCCCGTCGCCACCACGAAGACGGCAGCCGCACCGGCCCCCGCGGCGAAGCCCGAGCCCGTGAAGACCGCGAAGGTCGAACCGACGAAGGCCGAGCCCGCCAAGGTCGAGGCGAAGAAGCCGGCCGAGGTGGCGAAGGTCGAAAAGCCCAAGGCCGAGCCGGTCAAGCCCTTGCAGACGGCCAAGGTTGAGCCCGCGAAGCCGGAGCCCGCCGCCGAGCCCGTGAAAGCAGCGGCCGCGCCGGCTGCCACCGCCCAGAAGGCGCCGGCGGCTCCCGCGGCAGAGCCGCAGGAGACGGCGTCGATCGCTTCCGGCGGCAAGGCCGCGCTGACCGACTTCCGCTGGCCGGCCCGTGGCCGGGTCATCACCGGCTTCGGCGGCAAGGGCGGCACGCAGAACGACGGCATCAACATCGCGCTGCCGGAGGGCACCCCGGTGAAGGCTGCCGAGTCGGGCACGGTCGCCTATGCCGGCAACGAGCTGAAGGGCTATGGCAACCTGGTGCTCATCCGCCACGACAACGGCTACGTCACCGCCTACGCCCACAACGGCGAGTTGAAGGTGAAGCGCGGCGACACGGTCCAGCGCGGCCAGACGATCGCCACTTCCGGCCAGACCGGCAACGTCTCCTCGCCGCAGCTGCACTTCGAGATCCGCAAGGGCTCGACCCCGGTCGACCCGCTGCCGCACCTCGGTTCCTGACGGCGCAGTCCCTGAAATGACGAAGGGCGGCCTCCGGGCCGCCCTTTTTGCTGTGTCGGCAGATTGGGAGCGCGCTCAGCCCAGCGGCCGCCCCAGCCGGCCCGCGAGGTCCTGGATGAACTGCCACGCCGTGCGACCTGAACGCGAGCCGCGGGTCGTCGACCACTCCAGCGCCGCGTGGTGCATGGCGTCCCGGTCCTCGACCGGCAGGCTGAAGTGCGCGACGTAGCCGTCGACCATGGCGAGGTACTCGTCCTGGCTGCAGCGGTGGAAGCCGAGCCACAGGCCGAAGCGATCGGACAGGGAGACCTTCTCCTCCACCGCCTCGCCGGGGTTGATGGCGGTCGCGCGCTCGTTGTCCATCATGTCGCGCGGCAGCAGATGGCGGCGGTTGGACGTGGCGTAGAAGATCACGTTGTCCGGCCGCCCCTCGATCCCGCCCTCCAGCACCGCCTTCAGCGACTTGTAGGAGGTGTCGGCGCCGTCGAAGGAGAGGTCGTCGCAGAAGACGAGGAAGCGGAACGGCGCCGGGCGCAGCAGCGCCATCAGGCCCGGCAGGCTCTCGATGTCCTCGCGATGGATCTCGACGAGCTTCAGCGGCGGGGTCCCGGCCGCGCGGCCGGCGTTGACCTGCGCGTGCGCTGCCTTCACGAGCGACGACTTCCCCATGCCGCGCGCGCCCCACAGCAGCGCGTTGTTGGCGGGCAGGCCGGCGGCGAAGCGGGCGGTGTTGTCGACCAGCATGTCGCGCACGCGGTCGATTCCCTTGAGCAGCACCATCTCGACCCTGTTGACGCGTGGCACCGCGGCGAGGGACGGCGGCCGCGGGTGCCAGACGAAGGCGTCGGCGGCGTCGAAGTCCGGGGCAGGGGCCCTGGCGGGGGCGATGCGCTCCAGCGCGTCGGCGATGCGGGCCAGGAGGACGCTGGTTTCGGGCGCGGTCGTGTCGGGCGCGGTCGTGTCGGGCGTGGTCATGCGGGCGATCCGGGGCGGGGGCGGCTGCGCCACGGCCCTTGCCGCGGCGCCCGCGCCTCATTATCTGCGGTCACGCGACAAGTCACGTGGCCCGCTTCCCCTGAAGCATGGCCGCCGGCTGGGCGCGACGGCGGTGGTCCGCCGGCAGGGGCAGCCGGCGACGGCTGAGCGGGCCGGCCGGGTCGGCGTCGAAATTTGCTTTCCCACCCGCGCTGGCTATAGTCCGCGCCACTTTCGGAGGCCCCTGCCGCGGCAACGGGCTTTCCCAACCCTTGCGGAGGCTTCCCCGTGATCACGCCTGCATTCGCCCAGAGCGCGGCCGCGCCCGGTGGCGTCGACATGTTCGTGCAGCTGGTTCCCTTCATCCTCATCTTCATCATCATGTACTTCCTGATCATCCGGCCGCAGCAGAAGCGGGCGCGGATGCACCAGGAGATGATCAAGAACGTGAGGCGGGGAGACACCGTGGTCACGACCGGCGGGATCATCGCCAAGGTCACCAAGGTCACCGACGACGCCGAGATCGAGATCGAGATCGCCGAGGGCGTGCGGACACGCCTGCTGCGCGGCATGATCTCCGAGGTCCGCGCCAAGGGCGAACCCGTCAAGGCCTGATTCCTCGTCCGATCCGCCATCGGGCGCATGGCCGGCGACCGCCGGCAGCCGCAATCCGGGACCGTTCGACACGATGCTGCGTTTCTCCCGACTGAAGACCATCGGCGTGCTGCTGCTCACCCTGGCGGGGTTCCTCTACGCCATGCCGAGCCTGCTCTCGCCGGAGACCCGCAAGAGCATCGAGCAGTCGATCCCGGGCTTCATCCCGCGCTGGATCGTGCCGCACCAGGCGATCGTGCTGGGCCTCGACCTGCAGGGCGGGTCCCACGTCCTCCTCGAGGTCGACACGTCGTCGGTCATCCGCGCCCAGGTGAACGGGCTGCGCGACGACGTGCGCCGCATCCTGCGCGAGCAGCGCGTGTCGCTGTCAGGCGGCATCGGCGTGCAGGCGCGCGGCGTCTCGATCCGCGTCCAGGACGCGGCCGAGCGCCAGAAGCTGCTGCCGGAGCTGCGCAAGCTCGCCCAGCCGGTGGGCGGCGCGCTCGGCATGGGCGGCGGCCAGCCCACCATCGAGCTCTCCGAGCAGCCTGACGGGCTGATCCAGCTCACCGTCACCGACGTCGGCATCAACGAGCGGGTGCGCAAGGCCGTCGACCAGGCCATCGAGGTGCTGCGCCGGCGCATCGATGCGCTCGGCACGACCGAGCCCAACATCCAGCGCCAGGGCGCCGACCGGATTCTGGTGCAGGTCCCCGGCCTGCAGAACCCGCAGCGCCTCAAGGAAATCCTCGGCACCACGGCGCAGCTCGAGTTCCGCCTCGTGGCGGAACCCGGCGCCAACCCGAGCGAGGTCGAGACGCTCCCGTCCTCCGAGGAGGGCGGCGCGCCGATGCAGATCGAGCGCCGGGTCATCGTGCAGGGCGAGGACCTCATCGACGCGCAGCCGGCCTTCGACAGCCGCACGTCCGAGCCGATCGTCAACTTCAAGTTCAACATCCGCGGCGCGCAGCGCTTCGGGCAGGTGACGACGGAGGCCGTGGGCCGGCCGCTCGCCATCGTGCTCGATCGCAAGGTCATCTCGGCGCCGCGCATCCTGCAGCCGATCACCGGCGGGTCGGGCCAGATCTCGGGCCGGTTCACCGTCGAGCAGGCCAACAACCTCGCCATCCTGCTGCGCGCCGGCGCGCTGCCGGCGCCGCTCACCATCGTGGAGGAGCGCACGGTGGGTCCGGGCCTCGGCCAGGACTCGATCGACGCCGGCAAGAAGGCCTCGTGGGTCGCCGCCGTCCTCGTCGTCGCCTTCATGCTGATCTGCTACGGGCTGTTCGGCCTCTTCGCCAACATCGCCCTGCTCGTGCACGTCGTGCTGATCTTCGCGCTGATGTCGATGCTCGGCTCCACGCTGACGCTGCCCGGCATCGCCGGCATCGTGCTCACCATCGGCACGGCGGTCGACTCGAACGTGCTCATCTACGAGCGCATCCGCGAGGAGGCGCGGCTCGGGAGATCGATGGTCTCGTCGCTGGAGGCGGGCTTCCAGCGCGCCTTCGCGACCATCATCGACTCCAACGTCACGATGTTCATCGCCGCGGCGATCCTGTTCTTCCTCGGCTCCGGGCCGGTGAAGGGCTTCGCCGTCACCCTCATCCTCGGCATCGTCACGACCGTCGTCACGGCCGTCACCATGACGCGGATGATGATCGCGCTCTGGTACCGGTGGGCCAAGCCCACCAAGCTGCCGTTCTGATCGGAGACCGGACATGAAGCCCCTGCGGATCATCCCGGACGACACGAAGTTCGGATTCATGCGCGCCCGGCGCATCAGCTTTCCGTTCTCCGCACTCCTGTCGGTCGTCGCCATCGTCTGCTTCTTCGGCGTGTCGATGAACTTCGGCATCGACTTCACCGGCGGCACGCTGATCGAGATGCAGTCGAAGGCCGGAAAGGCCGACATCGCGGCCGTGCGCGAGGCCTCCGTCGACCTTGCCGTGGGCGAGATCGAGGTGCAGGAGTTCGGCGACAAGGGCGAGGTGTCGATCCGCTTCGGCCTGCAGCCCGGGGCCACACAGCAGGAGCGCGAGCGCTCCCAGCAGCAGGCGCTGGAGCGCTTCCGCGAAACCTTCGGCAAGGACTACGACTTCCGACGCGTCGAGGTGGTGGGCCCGCGCGTCTCGGGCGAGCTCGTGCAGTCCGGCACGCTGGGCGTCGTGCTCGCCATCGTCGGCGTGCTTGTCTACCTGTGGTTCCGCTTCGAGTGGCAGTTCGCCGTCGGCGCCGTCATCGCGACGATGCATGACCTCGTGCTGACCATCGGCTTCTTCGCCATCTCGCAGCTCGAGTTCAACATGACGGCGATCGCCGCGATCCTGACGATCGTCGGCTTCTCGCTCAACGACACCGTCGTCGTGTTCGACCGCATCCGCGAGATGCTGCGCAAGTACAAGCGCATGCCGATCGAGGAGCTGCTCGACATCGCCATCAACACCACGCTCTCGCGCACGATCTACACGTCGCTGACGACGATGCTCGCGCTGCTGGCGCTGGTGCTGTTCGGCGGCTCGGTGATCCAGAGCTTCTCCTACGCCATGATGTTCGGCGTGATCGTGGGCACCTACTCGTCCGTGTTCATCGCCGCGCCGGTGCTCATCTACCTCGGCCTGAAGACCGGGACCGAGACGGCCAGCGACACGGAGGCCGCGCCGGCGGCCGCGACGGGGCGGCGCAAGGGACCGAGCGAGAGCCCGGCGCGATGAGCGGACGACCCCGCTACGAGGGGTTCGTCCCGGGTCGCCACCTGATCGACGCCTACGGCAACGGCGGCTTCCGCTTCGCGGACATGTCCCACCGGGGGTCCATCCTCGCGCTGCCGGGCGGCATCCACGCCTGGCCGGTGACGTCGGCCGCGGACTTGACCCCCGCCGTCTTCGCGCCAGTTGTCGCGGAGGCGGGGGCCGTCCGGATCCTGCTCGTCGGCACGGGGCGCGAGGTGGCCATGCTGCCTCCCGACGTGCGCGAGACGCTCCGGGCGGCGGGAATCGGGGTGGACGTCATGCAGACCGGGGCGGCGGCTCGCACGTACAACATTCTTCTCGCCGAGGACCGCGCCGTCGGCGCCGCCCTGATCGCGGTCGACTGAGGCATGGGCGCGCCCGTGCCCGCCATCGAACCGGTGGCGGCAGACCCCTCGCTGGCGGTCGATCTCAAGGAGCACGACCGGGACCGCTGGATTTCGACGCTGTTCGTCACCGGCGACCGCCGCGACGCGCTCGTCGCCCTCTACGCGTTCAACCTCGAGATCGCGCGGGTGCGCGACGTGGTGTCGGATCCGCTGCCGGGCGAGATGCGCTTCCAGTGGTGGCGGGACCTCCTGTCGGGTCAGGCGCGGGGGGATGCGAACGCCCATCCGGTCGCGGCCGCGCTCATGCGCGCCATCCGCCGCTACGGGCTGCCGGTCCCCGCGCTGCAGGCGCTGATCGAGGCGCGGACCTTCGACCTCTACGACGACCCGATGCCGACGCTCACAGACCTCGAGGGCTACTGCGGCGAGACGTCGTCCGTCCTGATCCGGCTGGCGACGTTCATCCTCGCCGACGGCGCCGATCCGGGCGGGGCCGACGTCGCCGGCCATGCCGGCGTCGCCTACGCCCTGACGGGACTGCTGCGGGCGCTGCCGTTCCACGCCGCGCGGGGGCAGGTGTTCCTGCCGGCGGACCTGATGGCCCGGCATGGCGTGGAGCGCGAGGACGTTCTGTCCGGCAAGGAGACGCCGGCCCTGCGGTCGCTGCTGGCGGAACTGCGCGCCCTGGCGCGCCACCACCTCGATGCGACGCGGCGCGGGATCGCGGCGCTACCACCCTCCGTCGCCCCGGCATTGCTGCCTGTGTCGCTCGTCGAGCCGTATCTCCGGCAGATGGAGCGCCCGCGCTACCGCGTCTTCGCGACGCCGGTCACGTTGCCGGCGTGGCGGGCGATCTGGGCCGTCTGGCGCGCCGCCCGGCAGGCGCGCTTCGCCTAGGGCATCGTCCCGCCGGATGGAAACCGGCGGGGAGGGCCGGACGGTGCTCCGGCGTCACGCGGCGGCGCCGCGATCCTCGGTATCCTGCGCGGCAAGCCACGCCTCGAGGTCGCCCCCGGCCCGCGCCGTCAGCGCCATCTTGCGGGCGATGGCCTTCTCCGCGCCGCGCAGGCGCTTGCCGTCCGGGCTCTTCGGGGCGCTGGCGAGCGGCGGGAACAGGCCGAAATTGACGTTCATCGGCTGGAACGAGCGCGGTCCCTCGTCGATGGTCTCGATGTGGCCGCCGGTGATGTGGTTGAGCAGCGCCCCCATCGCCGTCGTGGGCGGCGGCGCGGCCGGCGCGCGGCCCAGCCGCTCGGCGGCGGCGAAGCGGCCGGCCATCAGGCCCACGGCGGCGCTTTCCACATAGCCCTCGCAGCCCGTGATCTGCCCGGCGAAGCGCAGGCGCGGCAGGGCCTTGAGGCGCAGCAGCGGGTCGAGCAGGCGAGGGGAGTTGAGGTAGGTGTTGCGATGCAGGCCGCCGAGGCGGGCGAACTCGGCGTTGGCGAGGCCGGGGATGGTGCGGAACAGGCGCACCTGCTCGGCGTGCTTCAGCTTCGTCTGGAAGCCGACGAGGTTGTAGAGCGTCCCCAGTGCATTGTCCTGACGCAGCTGGACGACAGCGTAGGGCTTCACGCCCGGCGTATGGGGGTTCGTGAGCCCGAAGGGCTTCATCGGACCATGGCGCAGGGTCTCGCGGCCGCGCTCCGCCATCACCTCGATGGGCAGGCAGCCGTCGAAGTAGGGGGTGTTCGCCTCCCACTCCTTGAACGAGGTCTTGTCGCCGGCGATGAGCCCGTCGACGAAGGCCTCGTACTGCGGCTTGTCGAGCGGGCAGTTGATGTAGTCGGCGCCCGTCCCGCCCGGGCCGGCCTTGTCGTAGCGCGACTGGAACCAGGCGACGGAGAGGTCGACGCTCTCGCGGTAGACGATGGGGGCGATGGCATCGAAGAAGGCGAGCGAGGTCTCGCCCGTGAGCGCCAGGATGGCGTCGGCAAGCGGGCGGGAGGTGAGGGGGCCCGTGGCGACGATGACGCTGTCCCACGTCTCCGGCGGCAGCGAATCGACTTCGCCGCGCTCCACCGTCACGAGCGGATGGGAGGCCAGCGCCGCCGTCACGGCGTCCGAGAAGCCGTCGCGGTCCACGGCGAGCGCGCCGCCCGCCGGGACCTGGTTGCGGTCGGCGCTCGCCATGACGAGCGAACCGAGCCGCCGCATCTCGGCGTGCAGCAGGCCGACCGCATTGGTTCGCGCGTCGTCGGAGCGGAAGGAATTCGAGCAGACGAGTTCGGCGAGGCCGTCGGTCTTGTGCGCCTCGGTGCCGCGCACCGGCCGCATCTCGTGGAGCACCACGGGAACGCCGGCGCTGGCGAGCTGCCAGGCGGCCTCGGAGCCCGCGAGCCCCCCGCCGACGACATGAACGGGCCGTGTGGCCATGCAACGCACTCCCTCGCTGGCGCCGCCGGCATGCCGCTTCAGGGGCCCGCCACGAAGGGGACCGTCAGGCGGGCGCGGCAGCCGATCGTTGCCGTTGCTCTAGCGCACGGCCCCTGAAACGCAAAGCGCCCGCCAAGGGGGCGGGCGCTGCGTCCTTCCGGCCGAGGGAGGGGATACGGCCGTCCGGAGTTCCTGCTGTCAACTCGCGCGAGGCGAGGCTCAGCGGGCGTTCTTCTTCGCGATGAAGCGGATGTCGCTGCGCGAGATGCCGAGATCGTTCAGGTCGCGGTCCGTGAGCTGCGAGAGCTCACGCACCGTGGTGCGATAGCGGTTCCAGGAGCGAAGGCGCTTGGCGAGCTTGTCGACGGTCAGCATGGTGGTCTCCATTCGTTGCTGCAGTGCGGTAACGTCCTGGCCGACTGGCGGTTTCGCCTTTGGTCAGCGGCGTTGGCCGCGTTCATTTGTTGCACTGCATATACGTCGGGGACCCCAGCTGGACCAGAAGCGTGTCAACACTCCTGACCTAACGAAAATGCATGGCTCGGTCATGAAGATTTAACGGATCGGGGAGGCCGGGATTGACCCGCTCTGCTTGGGTTCCTTGAAAAGCATGATAATTCATGGCCTTGATGGCTTTCACGGGTCGGGTCGCGTCAACCGGCAGCTGACACAGATCATCCGGCCATCTGCGTAGGACACATGGCGAAGGCGGTGCCAGTCCAGGGTGAGGCCCACCGCTGTGTGCTGCACTGCGACATCGCTGGATCCCCTTCCCGCGCCTGCGGCGCGCCGGGGATGACGGTGAAGAGGCAGCCCCGTCTCGAAGGATGACGCCGCGTGGCGGAACGGCCCGGCGAGGGGTCCTGCCGTGGAAGCTGCTGGGGAAGCGGCAGGGAAAGCTGAAGGGGAAGCGTCCGGGAGAGGGGACTTCACTGGTTGCAGAGGGGCTCCAGCGCGGCCGTTGCGGCAGTGTGTCGTTCCTCAGCAACCGCTTCGTCCGGGCGGGAAAGGACGGACGGCTGCCTCCGCCGTCGTTCCCGGCTCCATCCTCCGTCATGGCCGGACCCGTCCGCCGTCCTCGCCGGGCCCGTTCGGCCGTCGCTGCGGCCTTCGGCGGACGGCGCGGGATGACCCCGCAACGCCTGCGCTCTCACTCCGCCGCCTGCGAACGCGCCTTCAACGGCCGCCGCGCCAGGACCTCGCGCAGGAAGCGGCCGGTGTGACTGGCCTCGACCTTGGCGATGTCCTCCGGGCGGCCCTGGGCGACGATGATGCCGCCTCCGTCGCCGCCCTCGGGACCCATGTCGATCACCCAGTCGGCGGTCTTCACCACCTCGAGGTTGTGCTCGATGACGACCACCGTGTTGCCCTGCTCGACGAGCTCGTGCAGCACCTCGAGCAGCTTGGCGACATCGTGGAAGTGCAGGCCCGTCGTCGGCTCGTCGAGGATGTAGAGGGTGCGGCCCGTGGAGCGGCGCGAGAGCTCCTTCGACAGCTTCACGCGCTGCGCCTCGCCGCCCGAGAGGGTCGTGGCCTGCTGGCCGACCTTGACGTAGTCGAGGCCGACGCGCGCCAGCGTCTCCATCTTCTCGCGGATCGCCGGCACGGCCTTGAACAGGTCGCCCGCTTCCTCGACGGTCATGTCGAGCACGTCGGCGATCGACTTCTCCTTGTACTTCACCTCCAGGGTCTCGCGGTCGTAGCGCTTGCCCTTGCAGACGTCGCAGGTGACGTAGACGTCGGGCAGGAAGTGCATCTCGATCTTGATGACGCCGTCGCCCTGGCAGGCCTCGCAGCGCCCGCCCTTGACGTTGAAGGAGAAGCGGCCCGGCTGGTAGCCGCGCGCCTTGGCCTCCGGCAGGCCGGCGAACCACTCGCGGATCGGCGTGAAGGCGCCGGTGTAGGTCGCCGGGTTGGAGCGCGGCGTGCGGCCGATGGGCGACTGGTCGATGTCGATGACCTTGTCGAGGTGCTCCAGCCCCTCGATCGTGTCGAAGGGCGCCGGGTGCTCCAGCGCGCCGTTGAGGCGGCGGGCGACCGCCTTGTAGAGCGTGTCGATGACGAGCGTCGACTTGCCGCCGCCCGAGACGCCGGTGACGCAGGTGAAGGTGCCGAGTGGGATCTCCGCCGTCACGCCCTTGAGGTTGTTGCCCCGCGCCCCGGTGATGCGCAGCATGCGGCCCTTCTGCGGCTTGCGGCGCTTGGGCGGCACGGGGACGGCGAGGTCGCCCTTGAGGTACCGGCCGGTGAGGGAGCGCTTGTCGGCGAGGATCTCCTGCGGCGTGCCCTGCGCGACGATCTGCCCACCGTGGATGCCGGCGCCGGGGCCCACGTCCACCACGTAGTCGGCCTGCAGGATGGCGTCCTCGTCGTGCTCGACCACGATGACGCTGTTGCCGAGGTCGCGCAGCCGCTTCAGCGTCTGCAGCAGGCGCTCGTTGTCGCGCTGGTGCAGGCCGATGGAGGGCTCGTCGAGCACGTAGAGCACGCCGGTGAGGCCGGAGCCGATCTGCGAGGCGAGGCGGATGCGCTGGCTCTCGCCGCCGGACAGCGTGCCGGAGGCGCGCGACAAAGTGAGGTAGTCGAGGCCGACGTCGAGCAGGAAGGAGAGGCGCTCGCGGATCTCCTTGAGAATGCGGCCGGCGATCTCCTGCTGCTTGGGGTCGAGTGACGCAGGCAGGTCGCCGAACCAGCGGTGCGCCTCGCGCACCGAGAGCCGCGCCACGCCGCCGATGTGCTCGCCGGCGATCTTCACCGCCAGCGCCTCGGGCTTCAGCCGGTGCCCGCCGCAGGCGGCGCAGGGCGTCTCGGACATGAAGCGGCCGATCTCCTCGCGCGCCCAGTCGCTCTCCGTCTCCTTCCACCGCCGCTCGAGGTTGCGCACCACGCCCTCGAAGGGCTTGTTGACCTCGTAGGCGCGCAGGCCGTCGTCGTAGGAGAAGCGGACCTTCTCGTCGCCCGTGCCGTAGAGGATGACGTCCTTCGCCTTCTGCGGCAGGTCGGCCCACTTCACGGTGAGCTTGAAGCCGAAGTGCTGGCCCAGCGCCGCCAGCGTCTGCCCGTAGTAGGGCGAGGTGGAGCGCGCCCACGGCGCGACGGCGCCGCCGCGCAGCGTCAGCGTCTCGTCCGGCACCACCAGCATCGGGTCGATGGCCATCTCGTGGCCGAGGCCGTCGCAGGAGGGGCAGGCTCCGAAGGGGTTGTTGAAGGAGAACAGCCGTGGCTCGATCTCGGGGATCGTGAAGCCGGAGACCGGGCAGGCGAACTTCTGCGAGAAGATGAGCCGGCGCGCCTCGCCCTTGTCCGTCTTCTCGTCGGCGAATTCGATTACGGCGATGCCGTCGGCCAGTTCCAGCGCCGTCTCGAAGCTCTCGGCGAGGCGCGAGCCGATGTCGCCGCGCACGACGATGCGGTCCACCACCACGTCGATGTCGTGCTTGAGCTTCTTGTCGAGCGCCGGCGCGTCGGCGATCTCGTGGAAGGCACCGTCGATCTTGACGCGCTGGAAGCCGCGCTTCTGGAAATCGGCGAGCTCCTTGCGGTACTCGCCCTTGCGCCCGCGCACCACCGGGGCGAGCAGGAACAGGCGGGTCTTCTCGGGCAGCGCGAGCACGCGGTCGACCATCTGCGAGACGGTCTGGCTCTCGATGGGCAGGCCGGTGGCCGGCGAGTAGGGGATGCCGACGCGCGCCCACAGCAGGCGCATGTAGTCGTAGATCTCGGTCACCGTGCCGACGGTGGAGCGCGGGTTCTTCGAGGTCGTCTTCTGCTCGATCGAGATCGCCGGAGACAGGCCGTCGATCTGGTCGACGTCCGGCTTCTGCATCATCTCGAGGAACTGGCGGGCGTAGGCCGACAGGCTCTCCACGTAGCGCCGCTGGCCCTCGGCATAGATGGTGTCGAAGGCGAGCGAGGACTTGCCCGAGCCCGAGAGCCCGGTGAACACCACCAGCCTGTCGCGCGGGATCACGAGGTCGACGTTCTTCAGGTTGTGTTCGCGCGCCCCGCGAATGGCGATGACGCGGGTGTCCCCGGGACGCGCGGCCCGGTCGAAGAGGTCGTCGATGGATGCCATGTCGGTCTCTGGATGATCGGCGCGGGCGATGGCGCGGCGGCGGCAGCTGCCCTGGCCCGGCCGCCATGCCCATCGGCATTACCTAGTGCGACACGGGACGCGACAACAGGGCAAACCGTCACTTGCTCGTGTAGCAGCCGGGTGATAAGAACACAACAGGAACAAACGGGACCTCGGCCGGTGGGCCGCTGTGGATAACCCGGCAGTGGATAACCGGGGCGCGGGGGCCTGCACGCCGTCCCCGACCTGTATTGTGTCGACCGATTTTCCAGGAAAGCGTCAGGAGAGCGTCATGGCTGGCAGCGTCAACAAGGTGATCCTGGTGGGCAATCTCGGGCGGGACCCCGAGGTGCGCCGCCTCGGCAGCGGCGAGCCGGTCGTCAACTTCAGCGTCGCCACCTCCGAGACGTGGCGCGACAAGGCCAGCGGCGAGCGCAAGGAGCGCACCGAGTGGCACAACGTCGTCATCTTCAACGAGAACCTCGCCCGCGTGGCCGAGCAGTTCCTGAAGAAGGGGTCGAAGGTCTACATCGAGGGCCAGCTGCAGACCCGCAAGTTCACGGACAAGACGGGCGCCGAGCGCAGCACGACGGAGGTGGTGCTGCAGCGCTACCGCGGCGAACTCACGCTCCTCGACGGCCGCGGCCAGGGCGGCGGCGACGACGACTACGGCGGCATGTCCGGCGGGCGCAGCATGGGCGGCGGCAGCGGCGGCGGGGACTTCGGCCGCTCCTCGCCCATGGAGCGGCGCCCGGCCCCGGCCTCGAGCCGCCCGGCGGGCGACCTCGACGACGACATCCCGTTCTGAGGACGCTGGCGCCGGGCATCGATCCCGGAGCGGCAGGCCTCGCCGGAACGCGTTCCCCCTGAAGCACGCCGGCAATGGCGCGCCGGCGCATCGATGGTTGTCGGGAAGCGATTCCTCTCCCCCTTGTGGGGAGGTGTCGGGGGTGGGGTTCTGTCGACGGCCGCGCGCCTCACCGGTCGGTGGGTGGCCCGTTGCACCGGCCTACACCTTCTTGCATCGACCCCCACCCTCAATCCCTCCCCACAAGGGGGAGGGAGGCTGCAAACCGCCCGGCATATTGCGTTGGCGCGCGAAAGCGGTTCGGGTGACGACCCCGTGGGGCGTCCTGCCGGTGAGGGCCGTGGGGCGCCATGCCGGAGCGGCCCTGCGGCGCCCGCGCGGTGAACGCTCGCCCGCCCCTTGATCCCCCGCCGTGTCATGGCATCCTTCCGTCATGCGCGAAAACGCGCCGCCGGCCCCCGAACGGCGTCCATGAGGAGAGGAGATGGCCATGAGCGAGGGGCGGGGCGTGGAGATCGCCGGCGAGGCGCCGGGCGCCGGTACGGACGGCACGGCGGCCCTGCGGCCCGATCCGGTCATCCGGCGGATCACCCGCCAGGACGTGGCCGAGGCCTTTGCCGCGGGGCTGCGGGACTTCCAGGCCCAGCCCGTCTACGGGCTCTTCTTCGGGGGCATCTACGCCGTCGGCGGACTGGTGATGCTGCTCGCCACCGCATCGTGGGGGCTGCTCTACCTCGTCTATCCGCTGGCGGCGGGCTTCGCGCTCATCGGGCCGTTCGTCGCGGTCGGCCTCTACGAGGTCTCGCGGCGCCGGGAGACCGGGGAGTCGATCACCTGGGGCGCGATCCTCGGCGTCGTCTTCGCGCAGAGCCGCCGGGAACTGGGCTGGATGGCATTCGTCTGCGTCTTCCTGTTCATCCTGTGGATGTATCAGATCCGCCTGCTGGTGGCCCTGTTCTTCGGCTTCCAGCCCATGGCGATGAACGATTTCCTCAGCAACCTGCTCGGCACGCCCGAGGGCCTGCTGTTCCTGCTCATCGGGCACGTCGACGGGGCGATCCTGTCGCTGGTGCTGTTCTCGCTGACGGTGGTCTCGTTCCCGCTGCTGCTCGACCGCGACGTCGACTTCATCACCGCGATGATCACCAGCGTGCGCTCGGTCGTCACCAACCCGGCGCCGATGGTCGGCTGGGCCGCGGTCGTCGTCGTCGCGCTCATCATCGGCTCGCTGCCGGCCTTCCTGGGCCTCGCCGTGGTCCTGCCGGTGCTCGGCCACACCACGTGGCACCTCTACCGCAGGCTCGTGGCACCCCTGCCGGGATGACGCTGGCGCCGGTCCTCGGCCCGTCGCAGGATTTCGGCCCCCTCGAATCCCCTTGCCGCCGGAGTGCCCGATGCCCCATCCCGATCTCGACGCCATGCTGGCCGGCATCGTCCGCTGGGTGGAAATCGAGAGCCCGACGAGCGACAGGGACGCCGTGAACCGCATGGTCGACGCCGTCGCGGCGGACGCGGCGGCGCCCGGCATCGGCATCGAGCGCATCCCCGGGCGCGACGGCCTCGGCGACGTGCTGGTGCTGCGCGCGGGGCCCCGCAATGGCCGGCCGGGCCCGCTGGTGATGTCGCACATCGATACCGTGCACCCGGTCGGCACGCTTGCGCGCGACCTGCCCGTGCGCCGGGACGGGGACCGGCTCTACGGGCCGGGGGTCTACGACATGAAGGGCGGCGCCTTCATGGGCCTCACGGCCTTCCGCGCCGCTGCGGCGTCGGGCCGGTCGCCGGTGCCGCTGACCTGGCTCGTCACGCCGGACGAGGAGATCGGCTCGCCGACGACCCGCGAGATCATCGAGCAACTGGGGCGCGAGGCGTCGCGCGTGCTGGTGACGGAGCCGGCGCGCGACGGCGGGCGCTGCGTCACCGGCCGCAAGGGGGTGGGGCGGTTCGACGTGCGGGTCGAGGGCCGGCCGGCGCACGCGGGCTCGCGCCATGCCGACGGCCGCAGCGCCATCCGCGAGGCGGCGCGGCAGATCCTCGCGGTCGAGGGTCTCACCGACTATGCGAGCGGCGTCACCACGACCGTCGGCCTCATGTCGGGCGGCACGGCCGCCAACGTGATCCCGCAGCACGCGCAGTTCGCGGTCGACCTGCGCGTGACGTCGGTCGCGGACGGCGAGCGCCTGTCGGCAACCATCCTCGGGCTCAGGCCCGTCCATCCGGACGTCCGTGTCACGGTGACGGGCGGCATGAACCGCCCGCCCTACGAGAAGTCGCCGGCCGTGGCGGCGCTGCTGGCGGAGGCGCAGGCCCATGCCCGCGACCTCGGCTTCGCGCTGGAGGACGTGCCGATGACCGGCGGGGGAAGCGACGGCAACTTCACCGCGGCGCTCGGCGTGCCGACGCTGGACGGGCTCGGCATCGACGGCGACGGCGCCCACACGCTGCACGAGCATGGGTTCGTTTCGTCGATCGTGCCGCGGACGCTGCTGATGGAGCGCCTGCTTCTGCCGTGACGCTCAGGCGGCGATGATCGCCTTCACGCCGTCGGCCACGAACTGCACGGCCAGCGCCGCGAGGATGACGCCGAGGAGGCGCGTCAGCACCACGTTGCCCGTGATGCCCAGCCACTTCGAGATGCGGCCGGCGGCCAGGAAGACCGCGAGGCACGACACCATCACCGCGATGATGACGGCCATCAGGATGCCGAGCTTCACCGGGTCGCCCTGGGCGCGTCCCGCCAGCAGGATCGTGGCCGTGATGGCGCCGGGGCCGGCCATCAGCGGGATGGCGAGGGGGAAGGCCGCGACGTTGCGGATGTGATCGATCGTCACCGCCTGCTCGGCGTGCTCGGTCTTCCGCTCGTTGCGGCGGGCGAAGACCATCTCGAAGGCGATCCAGAACAGCAGCAGGCCGCCGGCGATCCGGAACGCCGGCAGCGTGATGCCGAGCGCGGTGAGGAGCTGCGCCCCTGCGATCCCCGACGCCGCCATGATCAGCCCCGCAATGACGACGGCCCGCTTCGCCACCTGCCGGCGCGCGTCGTCGGACATGCCGGGCGTGATGCCGAGGAAGATCGGCGCGAGCCCCGGCGGGTCGACCGTGACCATGAGCGTGACGAGGGCGGAGGTGAGGTAGTCCGTGAGCATGATCCGGTCCGGGGGCGGGAAGGGCCGGCGAGGGCGGCGGCGGGGGACTCTGCCGTTGCAGAACCTCGGCCGGGGGTGTAGGGAGGTCAATGTAAATTCAATTCACATCTTCGAACCCGCACCGAAAGCCGCCGGAATGACGCTCGCGCCGTTGCTCTCTGCCTCGCCGGTCATCCAGGGGCATGCCTTCGCGGCGCTCGGCGCCCTGGCGCTCTCGGCGCACCAGTTCCTGGGGCGGCCGGGAACGCCGGTCCACCGCGCCGTCGGCATGGTGTGGGTGGCGCTGATGGCGGCCACCGCCCTGTCCTCGTTCTGGATCCACGACCTGCGCATGCTGGGGCCGTTCAGCGTCATCCACCTGCTGTCGGTGTTCGTGCTGACGCAGCTGGTGCGGGGCGTGCTCGCGGCGCGGGCCGGACGCATCGAGGAGCACCGGCGCACGATGCGCGGCCTGTTCCTCTACGGGCTTGTGGTCGCTGGGCTTTTCACCCTGCTGCCGGGGCGGATCATGCATGCCGTCGTGGCGGGCTGAGGCGGACCATCCCGGCCTGTCCACAACCCATTGAAAAAGCGACGGAAAAAAGCCATCCACAGGGGTGCTGCGGGGTGGCTTCCGGGAGCGGAATCGGGTAAGGACGACGCACCTCGAACGTCCATGGACGAATCAGTTGGCCGACGACGACAAGACGACGCCTCCCGGCTCCGGTGAGGGGCAGGACATCCGCCCCGTCTCGATCACCGACGAGATGAAGCGCAGCTACCTCGACTACGCGATGAGCGTGATCGTGAGCCGCGCGCTGCCGGACGCCCGCGACGGCCTCAAGCCGGTGCACCGGCGCATCCTCTACTCGATGAACGAGAACGGGTACTTCCCGGACCGGCCGTACCGCAAGTCGGCGCGCGTGGTCGGCGACGTCATCGGCAAGTACCACCCGCACGGCGACCAGTCGATCTACGACGCGCTGGTGCGCATGGCGCAGGACTTCTCGATGCGCCTGCCGCTGGCCGACGGCCAGGGCAACTTCGGCTCTGTCGACGGCGATCCCGCGGCGGCCATGCGCTACACCGAGGTGCGCCTCGCCAAGCCCGCGATGGCCTTGCTCGAGGACCTCGACAAGGACACGGTCGACTTCCAGCCCAACTACGACGGCTCCGAGAAGGAGCCGACCGTCCTGCCGGCGCGCTTCCCGAACCTGCTGGTCAACGGGGCGGGCGGCATCGCCGTCGGCATGGCGACCAACGTGCCGCCGCACAACCTCGGCGAGGTTGTGGACGCCTGCATCGCCTATGTCGACGATCCGGGCCTCACCATCGAGCAGCTGATGGAGCACGTGCCGGGGCCGGACTTCCCGACCGGCGGCAGCATCATCGGCAAGGGCGGCATCCGCAACGCCTACACGACGGGCCGCGGCTCGATCATCATGCGGGCCAAGACGAGCGTCGAGCAGATCCGCAAGGACCGCGAGGCGATCATCGTCACCGAGATCCCCTACCAGGTGAACAAGGCGACGCTGATCGAGAAGATCGCGGAGCTGGTTCGCGAGAAGCGGATCGAGGGCATCTCGGACCTGCGCGACGAATCCGACCGCGACGGCATGCGCATCGTCATCGAGATCAAGCGCGACGCCATGGCCGACGTGGTGCTGAACCAGCTGTGGCGCTACACGGCGCTGCAGACGAGCTTCGGCGCCAACATGGTCGCGCTCAACGGCGGCCGGCCCGAGACGATGAACCTGAAGGACCTCATCCGGGCCTTCGTGGAGTTCCGCGAGGAGGTCGTCAGCCGCCGCACGCGCTTCCTGCTCGGCAAGGCGCGCGACCGGGCCCACGTGCTGGTGGGCCTCGCCATCGCGGTCGCCAACATCGACGAGGTGATCCACACGATCCGCTCCTCGCCGGACGCCAATGCCGCACGCGAGGCCCTGATGGCGCGCGACTGGCCGGCGAAGGACGTGGCGCCGCTGATCGCGCTCATCGACGACCCGCTGCACAGGGTGGCCGAGGACGACACCTACCGCCTCTCGGAGGCGCAGGCCCGTGCCATCCTCGACCTGCGCCTGCAGCGCCTCACCGCCCTGGGGCGGGACGAGATCGCCGACGAGCTCAACAAGCTCGCCGCCGAGATCGCGGACTACCTCGACATCCTGCGCTCGCGCGTGCGGATCCTCGGCATCGTCAAGACCGAGCTCGCCGAGGTGAAGGCGGCGCACGCGACGCCGCGGCGCACGATCATCACCGAGTGGGACAGCGACGTCGACGACGAGGACCTGATCCAGCGCGAGGACATGGTCGTCACGGTCTCGCACGCCGGCTACATCAAGCGCGTGCCGCTCTCGACCTACCGGGCGCAGCGGCGCGGCGGCAAGGGCCGCTCGGGCATGTCGACGCGCGACGAGGATTTCGTCGCCCGGCTGTTCGTCGCGTCCACCCATGCGCCGGTGCTGTTCTTCTCGTCGCACGGGCAGGTCTACAAGGAGAAGGTGTGGCGGCTGCCGCTGTCGGCGCCGCAGGCGCGCGGCAAGGCGCTCATCAACATGCTGCCGCTGGAGGCGGGCGAGCGCATCACCACCATCATGCCGCTGCCGGAGGACGAGGCGGCGTGGGAGACGCTCGACGTCATGTTCGCCACGGCGACGGGCAGCGTGCGGCGCAACAAGCTGTCGGACTTCGTCAACGTCAACAAGGCCGGCAAGATCGCCATGAAGCTCGACGAGGGCGACAGCATCGTCGACGTGCAGATCTGCACGGCCGAGGACGACGTGCTGCTGACCACGGCGCTCGGCCAGTGCATCCGCTTCTGCGTCGACGACGTGCGCGTCTTCAAGGGCCGCGACTCGACCGGCGTGCGGGGAATCTCGCTGGCGTCGGGCGACACGATCATCTCGATGGCGATCCTGCGCCACGTCGACGCCACCCCGGACGAGCGCGCCGCCTATCTGCGCATGCGCCGTGCCGTCCAGGGCGAGGGGATCGGCGAGGAGGCCGGCGTGCCGGAGGCCGAGGATGCGGAGGCCTCGGTCGAGGCCGCGGCGGACGACGCCACGCTGTCGCAGGAGCGCTACAGCGAGCTCTCCGCCCGCGAGCAGGTGGTGCTGACCATCTCGCAGAACGGCTACGGCAAGCGCACCTCCGCCTATGAGATCCGCGTCACCAACCGGGGCGGCAAGGGCATCGTCGCGATGGCGATGAACGACCGCAACGGGCCGCTGGTGGGCGCGTTCCCGGTGGAGGAGACGGACCAGATCATGCTCGTCACCGACGGCGGGCAACTGATCCGCTGCCCCGTCGCGGGCATCCGCGTCGCGGGCCGGAACACGCAGGGCGTCATCGTCTTCAAGACGGACGGCGAGAAGGTCGTCTCGGTCGAGCGCATCAGCGACGAGGGCGAGGACGAGGGCGATGCCGGCGACGGCGAGGGAGCCGCCGGGACGGAGGTCGCGCCCGAGTAAGCGGCAACGCCCCTGCGGAGTGGCAGGCCGGACGATGCATGCTTGACAGCGCATGCGATGCGAGGCAAATATTCCTCGTCTCGCGAGCGTCCGAAACCGGATCGGGTGGTGCGGGACCGGATCGCGAAGCATGGGCCCGTGCTTCGTCCCGACGGCGGAAGATGGGTTGTGACGACGCCCTGACGCCATCCTGACCGACGCCCGCCGCGCGTGGCGGACGACCGGAACCCAGGCCCGACCGCGGACCGCGCCGACGAGCGCGGGTCCGCGGACAAGGCCGGCGCGGGAGGCGGTCCACGCCTTCCCACCTTTCCACCCGCATCCCGGACCGCGTCCCGCGTCCGTGCCTACCTCGCCAGCGGAGCCCGACACGGGCGGCCGATGGCCTCGCGCGTCGCGCTTCGTGTGTCCCCGTGCGCGCACGCCTTGCCGTCGTGTCTGCGCCGCACCGGCCCTGCCGAACTTGCCGCGCCGTCGCTCATCACCATTGCTCCAAACCGTCCGCCGTCATCCCCGGCGGTCCGCGCAGCGGACCGGGAAGGGGATCCAGCGTCGGGTGCGATCCTATGGACCCCCTTCCCGCGCCTGCGGCGCACCAGGGATGGCGGCGGGGCGGGGAGCGATGTGCGGCGGGCACCAGTATGGCCTTGGCGGCTGCCGGAACCGGGGCCGCGGGCCAGGCTTTGGCCCTGTTCACGCGGGCGACAGCAGCCCCTTTAGCCTGGCCCTGATGGCCGCCAGCCCGGTGGGAGGCGGGCCTTCGTCGTCCTCGGGCGTCGCCTCCAGCAGAAGGCCGGCGAGGCGGACGCGGTCGTCGGCGACGTCGTGGGCGATGAGGATGGCGTCGCCGAAGTCCAGCCGGTCGCCTTCCTGCGGGGCGCCGTCGAGCCGGTCGGCGAAGAGGTCGGCGATCGACATGCCGCGCTCCTCGGCGTCGATCTCCAGCCCGTAGAGGTCGGCCACGGCGCCGGCGCTGAGGCCGGCGTCGAACGGGAACTCGGGAACGGCGTCGGGCGCCGGAATGGTACCGTCGACCGCGAAGAAGCGGTCGAGGCGGGCGAGGCGCTGCGTCGGGGCCAGGAAGTAGCCGTAGTCGCCCTCCTTGAGCGGCCCGGCCTCGGCGGGCTCCAGGATGCTCTCGTTGCGGATGACGAGCACCGGCTTCACCCAGCGCGGCAGGGCGCGGTGGCGGGTCGCGGGGCTGGGGTCGACGAGCGGGTAGCCCACGAGCTCGGCGTCCAGCTGGCCGGGGAGGTCGATGTCGATGCGCTTCACCTCGGGCGCGCTGTCGCGCAGCGCCACCCCGGTGCGCCGCGCGGCATAGCCGATGGTCCAGCCCTGGACGACGAGCGAGACGACCACCACGACGAAGGCGACGTTGAAGAAGATCTCCGCGTTCGGCAGGCCCGCCAGCGTCGGGATGGTCGCGAGGAAGATGGAGACGCCGCCGCGCAGGCCCACCCAGGAGACGAAGGTCATCTCCCGGCGCGAGAAGCGGAACGGGATCAGGCACATGAAGACCGCGAAGGGCCGCCCGACCAGCATCAGGAACACGGCGATGGCGATCGCCGGCGCCAGCACCGGCACGATCTTGGACGGCGTGACGAGCAGGCCCAGCAGGGTGAACAGGATGATCTGGCAGAGCCAGGTCGCGGTGTCGTGGAAGGTGATGATCGAGCCGTAGGCGCGGATCGGCCGGTTGCCCAGCACGAGGCCGGCGACGTAGGCGGCGAGGAAGCCGCTGCCGTCGAGCGACTGGGCGAGGGCGAACATCACCACCGCCGCCGTGACGACGAAGGCCGGATGCAGGCCGGTGGGCAGGGTGAGCCGGTTGAGGGCCGACACCAGCGCGAAGCCGCCGGCGACGCCGACCGCGACGCCGATGGTGACCGCCCGCAGGATGGCGGCGACGACGTGGCCCCAGTCCTCGCCGGGCATGCCGAGGGCGATCTCCACCAGCACCAGCGTCAGCAGCACGGCCACGGGGTCGTTGGTGCTCGATTCGACCTCCAGGGTGGCGCCGACGCGCCGGCGCAGCTGCAGGCCGCCCGTGCGCAGCAGGAAGAAGACCACGGCGGCGTCGGTGGAGGCGACGATGGCGCCGATGAGCAGGCCCTGCACCACGTTGAGCTTGAGCAGCATCATCGCGACGAGGCCTGTCGCCGCCGCCGTGGCGAGCACGCCGACGGTCGCGAGGGTTCCCGCAGGCCCGATGGCCGAGCGCACCGTGGCCGAGCGGGTGCGCAGGCCGCCGTCGAACAGGATGATCGCCAGCGCGGCCGAGCCGATGATGTAGGTCAGGCGGTAGTCGCTGAAGAGCACGCCGCCCAGGCCGTCCTCGCCCGCCAGCATGCCGATGCCCAGGAAGACGAGCAGGATGGGCACGCCGAAGCGCGAGGCGGCGAGGCTCGACAGGATGCCGACGAGGGCAAGGGCCGAGCCGAACAGGAGCGTCAGGTGGGCATGCAGCAGTTCCAGCATGCCGCCAGTATTCGGGTGCTAGCCGCACGCCGCAACCGCCCGCAGGCCACATGAAGCGAGGGCTTGCGCTTTTTCCCGCCCGCATTTGCGGATTGCATCGTCCACCGCCTCGCTTGCGGGGGCCTCGGGCACCCTGTAATCACGCGCCATGGTTTCACCGCGCGCGCCCCGCACCGCCTTCTACGCCGGCTCGTTCGATCCGCTGACGAACGGGCACGTCGACGTCATCCGGCAGGGGCTGCGGCTGTTCGACCGCGTCGTCGTCGCCATCGGGGTGCATCCGGGCAAGACGCCGGTGTTCTCGGCCGAGGAACGCGCGGAGATGATCATGGCCGAGTGCGGCGCGATCGCCGCCGGCGCCGGCTCGGCGGTCGAGGTGACGACCTTCGCCGACCTCGCCGTGGACGCGGCGCGGCGGGCGGGCGCGACGGCGCTGCTGCGCGGCCTGCGCGACGGCACCGACCTCGACTACGAGATGCAGCTCGCCGGCATGAACGGCACCATGGCCCCCGACGTGCTGACGGTGTTCTGCCCCGCGTCCCCCGCGGTCCGCCCCATCACGGCCACGCTCGTGCGGCAGATCGCGGCGATGGGTGGCGACGTCACCCCCTTCGTCCCCGCCGGGGTCGCGGCGCGCCTTGCGGCGCGTGCGGCGAAGCCGCGGTGAGGCCACCTCGAACGACCTGAACGGGAGGATCCATGCTTCGTACCCTGGCCCTTGCCACGCTGGCCCTCGCGGCCGTGCTCGTCGCCGGCCTTTCGCCCGGCCACGCCCAGCAGCCGCCGCTCGACCCCGAGAACACGCTGGTGCTGACGCTGAAGGACGGCAAGGTGATGATCCGCCTGCGTCCGGACCTCGCGCCCAAGCACGTCGAGCAGGTGAAGACGCTGGTGCGCCGCGGCTTCTACGACGGCATCGTGTTCCACCGCGTCATCCCCGGCTTCATGGCGCAGACGGGCGATCCCAAGGGCGACGGCACCGGCGGCTCGGACATGCCCAACATCCCGGCGGAGTTCACGCCGCAGCCGTTCCAGCGCGGCACGCTGGGCATGGCGCGGTCGAGCTCGCCGAACTCGGCCAACTCGCAGTTCTTCATCTGCTTCGACGCGGCGCCACACCTGACCGGCAACTACACCGCCTTCGGGCAGGTGGTGTCGGGCATGGAGTTCGTCGACAAGATCAAGAAGGGCGATGGCCCCAACGGACAGGTGCGGGGTCCGGACAAGATCGTCTCCCTGCGCGTACTCGCCGACGTGAAGTGATCGAAAGGATCCGGACGTGACCTCGACAGACGACAACACCCTCGTGCTCGAAACCACCCAGGGGCGCGTGGTCATCCAGCTGCGGCCGGACCTCGCCCCCGGGCACGTCGCGCGCATCAAGCAGCTCGTGTCGGAAGGCTTCTATGACGGGGTGGTGTTCCACCGCGTGATCGACGGCTTCATGGCCCAGGGCGGCGACCCGACCGGCACCGGGATGGGCGGCTCGAAGTACCCGAACCTCAAGGCCGAGTTCAACGCGGAGCCGCACGTGCGCGGCGTCTGCTCGATGGCCCGCTCGCAGAACCCCGACTCGGCGAACTCGCAGTTCTTCATCTGCTTCGACGACGCCCGCTTCCTCGACCGCCAGTACACGGTGTGGGGCAAGGTCGTCGAAGGCATGGAGAACGTCGACAAGTTCAAGCGCGGCGAGCCCGTGCGCGATCCCGACCGCATCGTCAAGGCAAGCCTCGGCGCCGCCGCCTGACACGCCACGCCGCTTCGGCGGAAACGATTTCGGCCGGATCGGTCTCCCGATCCGGCCGTTTTCGTTGTCGCCCTGACCCTCGAAATGAATGGCCTGAAATGAGGCTCCGGAGTGCAATCTCCGTCTTCACGCCGTCCTTATGGCACGCACCGTCGAGGGTGTAACGCTTTGCTCAAGGTTGAGGCAAAACGGTGGTATCGGCGATCGCGGGATTTTCGCGGCATCGGGCGTTAAGCCGCATTCATCATGAGCCCCCACAGCAAACGGCCGGCTTGGGGAGCCGGCCGCCGCAGTTCGGGAAAATGATACTGAAAACTGATTCTGAAACGGGACGTCATGCCTCAATGGCGGGGTTGAGTATTCGCCGTTTCCACTCCGGATCAATTCGGATTCGATGCAACGGCTCCGGACATTCTGCGTTGATCGGGCAATATACAACTGCTGGTTAGTTGCTCTGGACTTTCCGCCTCATAGGGCGCGTGCATCCGACGGGAGGGCACGCTTGCCGGTTGCGGGCGCCGCGGTTGCAATCCCGGCGGAGCCCCGCCATACCGGCGACCCGCGGAGACCATCATGCGCGTCGACCTGTTCGATTTCGACCTGCCGGAGGAGCGGATCGCCCTGCGGCCCGTGGAGCCACGGGACCGGGCCCGCCTGCTCGTCGTGCCGGCGGCGCCGGCGCCGATGGCGGACCGGATCGTCGCCGACCTTCCGGACTGCCTTTCCCCGGGCGACGTCCTCGTCGTCAACGACACGAGGGTGATCCCGGCCCGGCTCGACGGGGTGAGGGTGCGCGGCGAGACGCAGGTGCGGGTCGAGGCGCTGCTGCACCAGCGCGAGGCGCCCGACCGCTGGCGCGCCTTCGCCCGGCCGGGCAAGCGCCTCGCCCCCGGCGACCGCATCCGCTTCGGCGCGACGAGCGACATGGCCTGCAGCCTGGGCGAGCTCGACGCCACCATCGAGGCCAAAGGGGAGGGCGGCGAGATCACGCTGCGCTTCGACCTCTCCGGACCGCTGCTCGACGAGGCCATCGCCCGGCTCGGCCACATGCCGCTGCCGCCCTACATCGCCAGCCGCCGCCCCGAGGACGAGCGCGACCGGCTGGACTACCAGACGGTCTACGCCCGGCACGAGGGCTCGGTGGCTGCTCCGACGGCGGGCCTCCACTTCACGCCCGAACTCCTCGCAAGGCTCGAGGCCGCCGGCATTCCCACCGTCCGCGTCACGCTGCACGTGGGGGCAGGGACCTTCCTGCCGGTGAAGGCGGACGACACGGCCGAGCACCGGATGCATGCCGAGTGGGGCGAGATCGGCGCTGAGGCGGCGGCGACGCTGGACGCCGTGCGTCGCCGGGGAGGGCGCATCGTCGCCGTCGGGACCACGTCGCTTCGCCTGCTGGAGAGCGCCGTCGGGGAGGATGGCCGCTTCGCGCCGTGGCAGGGCTCGACCTCGATCTTCATCACGCCGGGCTACCGCTTCCGGGCGGTGGACGTGCTGATGACCAATTTCCACCTGCCGCGGTCGACGCTGTTCATGCTGGTCAGCGCCTTCAGCGGGCTCGAGCGGATGAAGGCGGCCTATGCGCACGCCATCGCGTCGGGCTACCGGTTCTACTCCTATGGCGACGCGTCCCTGCTGTTCCGGGCGCCGGAGACCGACGCATGACGACCCCCGACACCTTCGTCTTCACCGTCAGTGGCACGGACGGGCGCGCCCGCACCGGCGAGATCAGCATGCCGCGGGGCGTCATCCGCACGCCCGCCTTCATGCCGGTGGGCACCGCCGGCACGGTGAAGGCGATGTACGCCGACCAGGTGAAGGCGCTCGGCGCCGACGTCGTGCTCGGCAACACCTACCACCTGATGCTGCGCCCCGGCGCCGAGCGCATCGCCCGCCTCGGCGGCCTCCACGCCTTCATGCGCTGGCCCTACCCGATCCTCACCGATTCCGGAGGATTCCAGGTGATGTCCTTGGCGCAGCTCAGGAAAATGGACGAGCAGGGCGTCACCTTCCAGTCGCACATCGACGGGTCGAAGCACGTGCTCACGCCCGAGCGGTCGGTCGAGATCCAGGGGCTGCTCGGGTCCGACATCCAGATGCAGCTCGACGAATGCGTGAAGCTGCCGTGCAGCGACGAGGAGGCCGAGCGGGCCATGGAGCTGTCGCTGCGCTGGGCGCAGCGCAGCAAGGCCGCCTTCGGCGACCAGCCGGGCAAGGCGCTGTTCGGCATCGTGCAGGGCGGCGCGGTCGAGGCGCTGCGCATCCGCAGCGCCCGGGCGCTCGTCGACATGGACTTCAAGGGCTACTCCATCGGCGGGCTTGCCGTGGGCGAGCCGCAGGATGTGATGCTGGCGATGATCGACGTCGTCGAGCCGCACCTGCCGGCCGCCAAGCCGCGCTACCTGATGGGGGTGGGCACGCCCGACGACATCGTCGAGTCGGTGCGCCGGGGCGTCGACATGTTCGACTGCGTGATGCCGACGCGGGCGGGGCGGCACGGGCTCGCCTATACGCGGTTCGGCAAGATCAACCTGCGCAACGCACGCCATGCCGACGATCCGCGCCCGCTCGACCCGGAGTCGACGTGCCCGGCGGCGCGCGACTACAGCCGCGCCTACCTTCACCACCTCGTCAAGGCGGGCGAGATCCTCGGCATGATGCTGCTGACGTGGGTGAACCTCGCCTACTACCAGGACCTCATGGCCGGCCTGCGCCGCGCCATCTCCGAGAAGCGCTTCGACGCCCATGTCGAGGCGGTGAAGGAGGGCTGGGCCCGAGGCGACGCGGAGGGGTGAGGCACCCAGCGGGCTGGACCCCCTTCCCGCGCCTTCGAACCGCCGGGGGTGATCGGGGAGGGCGCGATGGTGCCGTTCCCCTTCGCCCCGCCTGCGGGGAGAAGGTGGCGCGAAGCGCCGGATGAGGGGCGGTGGCGGGCAACAGGCCGCGGCCGCACGCCGAGCTTGCTGTGGTCGCGCTCCCGAGGACTGCACCCGATACCCCCGGCAGCCCCTCATCCCCCTCCGCTGCGCTCCGGGACCTTCTCCCCGCATGCGGGGAGAAGGGGGCGACGGGCATCGCGGGTTGTCGTCGTTCGCACGATGGCGCCGCGTGCCCGCGCCCATGCCCGGGGCGCGACGCAGGTCTACCTGACAGCGGCGGCGGGGGCCGCTATATACGCGGCCTGGCGGCTGCGGCCGGCCCGAGAAGAGACCTCGTCCCCGGAGACCCGTCCATGACCGGCACGCGGCGCAGCAGCGCGGACCTCGACGTTCGCCGGCGGCGGATCCTGTTCCGCTCGTGGCACCGGGGCATCCGCGAGATGGACCTGATCATGGGCCAGTTCGCCGACGCCCACATCGCCGACCTCAGCGAGGCCGAGCTCGACGTCTACGAGCAGCTTATCGAGGTTCCCGACCGCGACCTCTTCGCCTGGCTCACCGACGCGGCGCCCGTGCCGGAGAACTACGACACGGACGTCTACCGCAAGGTGAAGTCGTTCCATACCCACATGGCGCCGATCCATATCTGAGGCGCGGGGGCGCGCGCCCCCGCCACGACCGCATGGCCAAGACCAATCCAGCCGCCCGCGCCGCCGACCTGCTGCGTCGGCGCGACAGCTTCACGCTCTCCTCGGTGCCGGACGGCGTCGACGCGATGGTGCTCGCCGACCTTGCCCGCGCCAGTGCGCGGGAGGGCGGGGAGGCTCCCGCCGCGGTCGTGTTCGTCGCCCGCGACGGGCAGCGCCTGCAACTGATGGAGAACGGCCTCGCCTTCGTGGCGCCGGACCTCGAGGTGCTGTCGATCCCGAGCTGGGACTGCCAGCCCTACGACCGCGTCTCCCCGAACGCCGCCATCGCCTCGCGGCGCATGACGGCGCTGGCGCGGCTCGCGCGCTCGCGCTCCGGCGAGGAGAAGCCGCGGGTGGTGCTCACCACCGTCAACGCGCTGCTGCAGCGGGTGCCGCGGCGGGCCAAGGTGGCCGGCGAGACGTTCTCGGCGGCGCCCGGCAACATGGTCGACACGCGCGACCTCGCCGCCTGGCTGGAGAACAACGGCTTCCTGCGCACCTCGACCGTGCGCGAGACGGGCGAGTACGCCGTGCGCGGCGGCATCGTCGACCTCTACGCGCCCGGCCTGCCGGCGCCCGTGCGCCTCGACTTCTTCGGCGACACGCTGGAGTCGATCCGCGCCTTCGACCCCGAGACCCAGCGCACGACGGGACAGCTGCGCGCGCTCGACCTCGTGCCGATGAGCGAGGTGCAGCTGACGACGGAGACGATCCGCCGCTTCCGGCAGGCCTACGTCACGCTGTTCGGCGCCGCGACGCGCGACGACACGCTCTACGAGGCAGTGAGCGAGGGGCGCCGGCATCCGGGGCTCGAGCACTGGCTTCCGCTGTTCCACGACGGGCTCGACACGCTGATCGACTATTTCGGCAGCGCGCCCGTCGCGCTCGACGCGCGGGTCGACGAAGCGGCGGGCGAGCGCCTGTCGCAGGTGCAGGACTACTACGAGGCGCGCAAGGCGGCGCTGGAGCGCACGGGCGCGGGGCAGGGGGCGCCCTATAAGCCGCTTCAGCCCGATGCGCTCTACCTCACGGCGAACGAGCTCAACGAGCGGCTCGCGACCGCCACGGTGGTGCGGTTCACGCCCTTCGCGCAGCCGGAGACGGCCGGGCGTGCCGTCATCGACGTCGGCGGGCGGCAGGGCCGCAGCTTCGCGGCGGAGCGGGCGCACGAGGGCGAGAGCGGGGCTGCCAACGTCTTCGACGCGGCCGTCACCCACATCCGCGCCCTGCAGGGGCAGGGCAAGCGGGTCGTCGTGGCATCGTGGTCCGAGGGCTCGCGCGAGCGCCTCTCCCACGTGCTGGCCGACCACGGCCTCAAGGGCGCGGTGCCGGTGGCGCAGCTCGCCCACGCGCAGGCGCAGCCGCGCAACGTCGCCACGCTGGCGATCTGGGGGCTGGAGACCGGTTTCGAGACCGAGGACTGGGCCGTCGTCGGCGAGCAGGACATCCTCGGCGACCGGCTGGTGCGCCGCACCCGCCGGGCCAAGCGCCCGCAGGACGTGATCGGCGAGGTCGGCAGCCTGACGCAGGGCGACCTCGTGGTGCATGTCGACCACGGCATCGGCCGGTTCGTGGGGCTCAAGACCATCGACGCCGCCGGGGCGCCGCACGACTGCCTCGAGCTGCACTATGCGGGCGGCGACAAGCTGTTCCTGCCGGTCGAGAACATCGAGCTCCTGTCGCGCTACGGCTCGGAGGACACCGAGGTCGCGCTCGACAAGCTCGGCGGCGGCGCCTGGCAGGCCCGCAAGGCCAAGCTCAAGCAGCGCATCCGCGAGATGGCGCACGCGCTCATCAAGGTGGCGGCGGCCCGCGCACTGCAGGATGCGCCGCGCTTCGTGCCGTCGGAGGGGCTCTACGACGAGTTCTGCGCCCGCTTCCCCTACGACGAGACCGAGGACCAGCAGAACGCCATCGATTCCGTGCTGTCCGACCTGTCGCAGGGCAAGCCGATGGACCGGCTGGTGTGCGGCGACGTCGGCTTCGGCAAGACGGAGGTGGCGCTGCGCGCGGCCTTCGCCGTGGCGCTCCAGGGCCGGCAGGTGGCGGTCGTCGTGCCGACGACGCTGCTCGCCCGCCAGCACTACAAGACGTTTTCCGAACGCTTCCACGGCCTGCCGGTGCGCGTGAGCCAGCTGTCGCGGTTCGTTCCGGCGGCGGAACAGAAGGCGGTGAAGGCGGGCCTCGCCGACGGCACGGTCGACATCGTCGTCGGCACGCACGCGCTGCTCGGCAAGGGGATCGCCTTCAAGGACCTCGCCCTGCTGATCGTCGACGAGGAGCAGCACTTCGGCGTCGGCCACAAGGAGCGGCTGAAGGAGCTGCGCGCCGAGATCCACGTGCTCACCCTGTCGGCGACGCCGATCCCGCGGACGCTGCAACTCGCCCTCACCGGCGTGCGCGAGCTGTCGATCATCGCGACGCCGCCGGTGGACCGCCTCGCCGTGCGCACCTTCGTGACGCCGTTCGACCCGCTGATCATCCGCGAGGCGCTGCTGCGCGAACGGTTCCGCGGCGGGCAGAGCTTCTACGTGTGCCCGCGCGTCGAGGACATCGCGGAGGCCCGCGCCTTCCTCGCCGCAGAGGTGCCGGAGGCGAAGGTCGCCGTGGCGCACGGCCAGATGGCCGCGACCGAGCTCGAGGACGTCATGACGGCGTTCTACGAGGGCAAGTACGACATCCTGCTGTCGACGGCGATCGTGGAGTCGGGCCTCGACATCCCCTCCGCCAACACGCTCGTGGTGCACAGGGCCGACATGTTCGGCCTCGGCCAGCTCTACCAGCTGCGCGGGCGCGTCGGCCGCGGCAAGACCCGCGCCTACGCGCTCTTCACCGTGCCGGCCAACCGGCAGCTGACGGCGCAGGCCGAGCGGCGGCTCAAGGTGCTGCAGTCGCTCGACACGCTGGGCGCGGGCTTCCAGCTCGCCAGCCACGACCTCGACATCCGCGGCGCCGGCAACCTGCTCGGCGACGAGCAGTCGGGCCACATCAAGGAGGTGGGCTACGAGCTCTACCAGCAGATGCTGGAGGAGGCCGTGGCGCAGCTGAAGGCCGGTATCTCGGACGAGGACGCGCGCGACGACCACTGGTCGCCGTCGATCACCATCGGCACGCCGGTGATGATCCCCGAGCACTACGTGCAGGACCTCCACCTACGGCTCGGCCTCTACAAGCGGCTGTCGATGCTCGACACCGACGCGGAGATCCAGGGCATCGCGGCCGAGCTCATCGACCGCTTCGGGCCGCTGCCTGAGGAGGTCGAGCAACTGCTCGACATCGTCGCGATCAAGGCGCTTTGCCGCCGCGCGAACGTCGACAAGGTGGATGCGGGCCCCAAGGGCGTCATCGTCTCCTTCCGCGACAACGCCTTCGCCAATCCGGAGGGGCTGGTGCGGTTCATCGGGCAGCAGGGCTCGCTCGCCAAGGTACGCCCCGACATGCGGATCGTGTTCGTGCGCGATTTCGACGAGCCGCGCGACCGGCTGAAGGGCACGGCCGTGATCCTGCGCGACCTCGCCGGCCTCGCCGAGAAGAAGAAGGCCGCCTGACAAGGGCGGCCTCGAACGTCTCCCGGCGCCGGCCTCCGCGCGCTGGTGGCGGTTAGGCCTGCGCCTCGGCCGCGGCCTGGTCCATGATGTCGGCCAGCACCTCGGGCGCCTCGGCGCCGGAGACGGCGTAGCGGCCGGCGATGATGAAGAACGGCACGCCCTGGATGCCGGCACGCTGCACGGCGGCGAGTTCGACGTCGATGTCCTGCGAGAGGTCGTCGCCGTCCAGCAAGGCCGCGGCGGTGTCGCGGTCGAGGCCGGCGTCGGCGGCGCAGTCGGCGAGGACCGCCTTGTCGCCGATGTCGCGACCCTGCTCGAAGTAGGCGCGGAAGAGGCCCTCCGCGAGGGCGTTCTGCACGCCCTCGATGGCGCCCCAGCGCAGCAGGCGGTGGGCGTCGCGCGTGTTGGGCGACCGCGAGATCGCGCCGAACGCGAAATCGATCCCCACCTCCGAGCCGATGGCCTCGAGCCGCTGGTGGATTTCGGCGAGGCGCCCGCCGGTGCCGAACTTGCGCTCCATGTACTCGCGCCGGTCCATGCCGCCGGCCGGGATGGTCGGGTCGAGCTGGAAGGGGTGCCAGCGCACGGCGACCGGGCGGCCGGGGCGGCTCGCGATGGCCTGCTCCAGCCGCCGCTTGCCGACGAAGCACCACGGGCAGACCACGTCGGAGACGACGTCGACCACGAGCGGGGTCGTTGCCGGGTCGGTCCTGGCGGGGTCGGTCATGGCAGTCTCCCGGACGTGCAGGCCGCGGTCAGGCGGCGGAGACGGCCACGATGCGCCGGCGCTGGTCCGTCCGGCAAGCGAAACCGCTGGCCGCGGCGCCGGCCGGCCGGTCCAGGGTGGCGAGCCGCGTGGCGACGGCCGGGCCGGCGAAGTAGAGCTGCCCGCCGGGCCCCGTCTCGACCCGGCTGACGACGCCGCCGCGCTGATCGGGGATCATGTCCTCGCCGAGCGCGAGCGCGACGCGCCCCTCCGCGTCGCGGACCGCCATCAGCACGGCATGGTCCGCACAGGACAGCACGTCGACGATGCGCTCGCCGGAGACCGCGATGGGCATGTCGAGGCGCACGGGCGGCCGGTGCAGCAGCACGACGGAGCGGTCCTTCATCAGGCCGGCGTCGCGCATCATGCGTTCAAGGCTGCCCGGCACCACGACGTGGCCGCCGCCCATGCCGTCGAGCGCGTCGAGGAAGGCGCGGCTCGAGAACTGCGGCACCTGCCACAGCGTGCCGCCGGTCAGCAGCGCCGGGACGAAGCCGGTGGCAAGGCCCGCGAGGCTGGTCGGCGCGATGGTGGTGAGGATCGATTCGGACGGGTTGATCCCGGCGCGAAGCACGAGCCACAGCCCGGCGGCGACGAGACCCTCCTGCTCGTGCCGGTAGATGTCGAGCCCCTCCGTCCCGGCCCGGACGGTGAGGACGGGCGGCTGGTCGCGCCGTCCCGCGCGGGGCGCGGTGAAGCCGGCGTCGGGCGCGGAGCCCAGCACCGGGGACACGGGCAGGACGCCGGCGGGAAGACGCTCGCCGAAGCCCATCACCGGCGTCGTGCGCGGCCAGCCGGAGGCGGCCGTGCGCCAGCGCTCGGCGGGCCGCAGGCTCCCGTGCGCGGCGACCGTCACCACTGCGGCGAGCGGAAGCCGCTCGGCCAGCGCATCGTAGTGAACGGGATCGAGGTCGACCGGCACGAGGCAGGGCGTGAGGCCCGCGCGGAGCGCCGCCAGCAGCGCGACCGGCGTCTCGACGACGCCGGGGAGGGCGATGGCGACGACGCCTTCGGACAGGCCGAGGTCGCCGAACTGCTCGCACAGGCGCTGCACGGCCCGCTCTGCTGCGGCGAAGGTGATGCTGCGCTGGCCCGACGCGTCGACCTGCCGGCCGGCGGTGGCGCCCGGCTGGGACTGCACGGAGAGCGAGAACAGGTCGAGCAGCGTGACGCCGCTCCACGGCGCGGCCGACGCGGATGCGGCATCGCTGGTCGAGACGGCTGCGGATTGGGCCTCGGTCACCAACGGCTCCGGACGGCAGGGCGCGGACGGCGGCATTGTGGCCGCGTCACGGCGATTCTCTCCAGAGGGTCTCCGGCTGAAATCCGAAGAGCGAGGCACGGTCGGGACGCTTCACCGCGGCGGAGCGGGCCACCCACTGCTCGGGCTGGTTGAAGAGCGGTACAACGTAGAAGCCGGAGAGCAGCACGCGGTCGAGCGCACGGGTGGCGGCGACGAAGTCCTCGCGCGACCGCGCGGCGAGCATGGCGTCGATCATCGCCTCGATGGCGGGCTCGCGGGCGCCGGCATAGTTGAGCGAGCCCTGCCGGTCGGCGGCGCGGGCGCTCCAGCGGCCGTACTGCTCGTTGCCGGGGGAGGGCGAGGCGCCCCAGGTGAACTGGATCATGTCGAAGTCGAAGGCGGACAGGCGGCGCCAGTACTGCACGTCGTCGACGAGGCGCACCTTCATCGCGATGCCGATGCGCTGCAGGGACTGGGCGAAGTTGAGCGCGAGCCGCTCCTGCACCCGGCTCGCGGCCAGGAACTCGAAGGCGAAGGGCTCGCCCGCGGCGTTGCGCAGCGCCCCGTCGCGCAGGGTCCAGCCCGCCTGTTTCAGGAGGTCGAGTGCCTGCCGTGCGAGGTCGCGGTCGCGGCCGCTGCCGTCGGCGGCGGCGGGAGCCCACCGCCCCTCGAGGATCTCCGGGCGCACCGCCCTTGCGTGCCCGGCCAGGAGCTCGCGCTCCCGCGCCGACGCGGGCTGCCCGGTGGAGGCGAGGTCGGAGCCGTGGAAGAAGCTCGTGGTGCGGGCGTAGAGGCCCTGGAACAGGTTGCGGTTGACCCAGTCGAAATCGAACAGCAGGCCGATCGCCTCGCGCACCCGCACGTCGCCGAAGATCGGCCTGCGGGTGTTGAAGACGAAGGCGTTCATGCCCTTGGGCGTGCGGATCGGGATCGGGTCGCGCACCACGCGGCCCTCCTGCACCGCGGGAAAGTCGTAGCCGGTGGTCCACCGGGTAGGGCTGTCCTCGGTGCGGATGTCGTAGAGGCCGCCCTTGAACGCCTCGAACAGGGTGTTCGCGTCGCGGAAATAGTCGAAGCGGATCTCGTCGGCGTTGTAGAGGCCGCGCGAGATCGGCAGGTCCTTTGCCCAGTAGTCGGGGTTGCGGCGGAAGGTGATGCTCTCGCCGGGGCGCACCTCGGCGACGACGTAGGGGCCGCTGCCGACGGGCGGCGTGAGGTTCGTCTCCTCGAAGCGTGCGGCGTCCGTCGCGTGCTTCGGCAGAACGGGCATCAGCGCCAGGATGAGCGGCAGCTCGCGGTCGCCGATGCCGGTGAGGTCGAAGCGGACCGTGCGCTCGTCCGGGGCCTCAGCCTTGACGACTTTCCCGTACCAGTTGCGGAAGTTGGGCTTTCCCTTCGCCTTCAGGAGGTCGAACGTGAAGAGCACGTCGGCCGAGGTGACGGGTTTGCCGTCCGAGAACTTCGCCTTCGGGTTGAGACGGAAGGTGACGGAGCTGCGGTCCTCCGGAGTCTCGATGCTCTCGGCGACGAGCCCGTAGAGGCTGAAGGGCTCGTCGTAGGAGCGGGCCATCAGCCCCTGTGTGACGAGACCCATCGGCGGCACGATTCCCTGCGCGGCGATCCCGCGGACGGAGAAGGTGTTCAGCGTGTCGAACGTGCCCTGCACGCCAAAGACGATGCGCCCGCCTTTCGGCGCGTCGGGGTTGGCGTAGGGCAGATTCGAGAATCCGGCGGGCAGGGCCGGTTCGCCGTGCATGGCGATGCCGTGCCGCGGCTCGGCGGTGGCCGGGCGCAGCGCCAGCAAGGTCAGCAGGAGGACCGCGACGATCCGCGGAAGGCGCAGGGGCATCGCCGTGTCCCGACTTGATTCGCGCGCGCGCATCTTACCATGGGCGACCGGGGCGGGCGGCGTCGCCGGCATCCGCTCGTCGAATTCGACTGGAAACCAAGCCGCCGAGCGGCTAAGAGCAAGCGCCGCGTCATCGTCCCGCCTCATTCGACCCCGAAGCAGCGGCGCTGGACGCGTCGCGGCGATACCGTCGGCCGGCGCCTCCGCCAGCCTGTCCGCCCTGCCAGAGGATTTTCCGTCCATGTCGTTCCACCGGTCGACCGCTTCGCACCTGGCCCTTGCCCTTGCGGCCGTGATGGCGGCGACGCCCGTCCTCGCCCAGACCACGCCGGCCCAGCCGCGCCCGGCCCAGCCGCGCCCCGCGCAGCCCGCCCAGCCGGCGCAGCCCGCGCAGCAGCCGGCGGCCCCGGCCCAGGCGGGCCCGACCGTGGTGCAGGTGAAGCCCGAGCCGTCCCAGCCCGACTGGGTGAAGGTGTGCGGCAAGGATCCGGGCAACGGCAAGGAGATCTGCTACACGACCCGCGACTTCGTGTCCGACCAGGGCCAGCCGGTGCTGGCGGTGGCGGTCTACGACATCAAGGGCGACCCGCAGAAGATCGTCCGCTTCCTGATGCCGCTCGGCCTGCTGCTGAACCCGGGCGTGCGCTTCGCCGTGGACAACGGCAAGTCCGAGGGCGGCAAGTACGCGATCTGCTTCCCGAACGGCTGCTTCGCCGAGTCGCAGGTCAACGACGCCATCATCAACCAGGTGAAGCGCGGCACGCTGCTGAACATCAGCGTGCAGAACCAGTTCGCCCGCGAGGTGACGTTCCAGGTGCCGCTGTCCGGCTTCGGCAAGGCCTTCGATGGCGCGCCGATCGACCCGGCCGTGCTGGAGCAGCAGCAGCGCCAGCTGCAGGAGCAGATGCAGAAGCAGGCCGAGGAGATGCGCAAGAAGCTGGAGGCCGGCGGTGGCCAGCCCGGCGCCGCACCCGCTCCCGGTGCCGCCCCGGCTCCGGCTCCCGGCGCCGCCCCGACCGCGCCGAAGCCCTGATCGGGCGGCCGGCTGCACGGCCTTGAATTCGAAGGGCCGGCTCCGCGAGGGGCTGGCCTTTTTCATGGGCGAGCCATCAGATGCGCCCTCGCCGTCATCCCCGGCCGCAGCGGCAAAGCCGCGGAGGGGAAGGGGACCCGGCGGACCCTCGCAGTCCGGCGTGCCCGACGACCATGACGGGCAGTGCGCTCCGCTCAAGGCTGGATCCCGTCCCGGCCTGCTGCGCAGGCCGACGGCGATGAGGGCAAGGGGGCGGACCCATGGAGGCTGGCTGCTGCCAGCCGAACTTCGCATCGACGGATGCCAACCCGGCAGGGCGCTTTCACGCGCTGCCCGCACCTCGGCGCGGGCTCAGTTCATCCGGCCGTTGCGGGTCTTGTAGGCGCCGTCCTCGGAGCGCACGAAGGTCTCGTCCACCTGCGGGTGGCGGATCGGCTCGCCCGAGGTGTCGGGGAGCAGGTTCTGCTCCGACACGTAGGCGATGTACTCCGTGTCCGCGTTCTCGGCGAACAGGTGGTAGAACGGCTGGTCCTTGGACGGGCGGACATTCTCCGGAATGGAGTTGTACCATTCCTCGGTGTTGTTGAACGTCGGGTCGACGTCGAAAACAACACCCCGGAACGGGTAGAAGCGGTGCTTCACCACCTGTCCGACGGAGTATTTGGCGACGCGGGACTTCATGACGGCAACAGGTACGCCTGCGTTCGAGGTGCTGTCAACGCTGCGTTGAGCATGGCCTTAAGCAGAGGCTGCACATGCTAAATCCGACAACCTAAAGCTTGTAAAGAGATGCCAGCTCGGGGTCCTTTGCCGACACGATCCGGGCAAGGTCGACAATCACCTTCGCCTGCTTCCACGTGGCGTCGTCCTGCATCTTTCCATCGATCATCACGGCGCCGCTGCCGTCGGGCATCGCCTCGAGGATGCGGCGGGCGAAGGCGACCTCGCCGGGATCCGGGCTGAACACGGCCTTGGCCACCGGAATCTGCGAGGGGTGCAGCGTCCACGCGCCGGCGCAGCCGAGCAGGAAGGCGTTGCGGAACTGGGCCTCGCAGGCGACCGGGTCGGAGAAGTCGCCGAACGGACCGTAGAAGGCCTTGAGGCCATTGGCCGCACAGGCGTCGACCATCCGTGCGATGGTGTAGTGCCACAAATCCTGCTGGGCGACCGCCCGCTCGCGGCCCTCCACCGGGTCGGCGATGACCTTGTAGTCGGGATGCCCGCCGCCGACGCGCGTCGTCTTCATGGCGCGGGAGGCGGCGAGGTCGGCCGGGCCGAGGCTCATGCCGTGCATGCGCGGCGAGGCGGCGGCGATCTCGTCGACGTTCTTCACGCCCTCGGCAGTCTCGAGGATGGCGTGGATGAGGATCGGCTTCTTCAGCCCGTGGCGCGCCTCCAGCTGCGCGAGCAGCTGGTCGAGGTAGTGGATGTCCCACACCCCCTCGACCTTGGGCAGCATCACGACGTCGAGCTTGTCTCCCACCTCGCCGACGATGCGGATGACGTCGTCGAGCATCCAGGGGCTGTTCAGCGCGTTGATTCGCGTCCACAGGCCGGTCGAGCCGAAGTCTGTGGCCTTCGCCATGGCGATGAAGCCGTCGCGGGCGGCCTCCTTGGCGTCGGCCGGGATCGCGTCCTCGAGGTTGCCGAGCACCACGTCGACCTGCGCGACGAGTTCGGGGACCTTGGCGCGGACCTTCTCCAGATGCGGCGGGACGAAGTGGATCATGCGCTCGAGCCGCACGGGAAGCTCGCGCCAGGGCGCCGGGGCGCCGATGGCCAGGGGCTTGAACATGTTGCGGGCGAGCTTCATCGGGACCTCCGTCGGCGCAGTGCTGCGGTGCAATATGGAGCAGGGCGCGGGGGCTGCCTAGCAAGGCTTATGACGGAGGGGAGGGCCTCAGCCCCAGCGGCGGTGGCCCCACATCCACTGCTCGGGCCGCTCGCGAATCCAGCGCTCGAAGACGGCGTGGAGCGCCGCCGTCGTCGCCTCGACGTCGGCCGACCGGTCGGCCGTCTGGCGCACGGGGACCTCCTCCGCCTCCACCGCGAAGCGCGCCCCGTCCAGCCGGATGACACGGACTGCGACGAGCGGGACGCCCTGGCTGCGGGCGATCAGCGCCGGGAAGGGGTTCGTCGGCGCCGGCCGGCCGAAGAAGGGCACCGCGATGCCCTTGTGCTCGCGCAGGTCCGCCAGCACCGCCAGCGTGCCGCCCCCGCGCAGGATGCGCATCAGGCGGAAGACCGTCTCGTGCCCCTTGGTGAAGAGGCCGAGGGGATAGAAGGGGGCGCGCATGCCGGTGACGGTGGCGTCGACCAGCGGGTTCTTCAGCGACTGGTAGACGCCGGCGATCGGGATGCCGGCCTTGCGGGCGGCGAGCGCGGCGACCTCCCAGTTGCCGCTGTGCATCGAGGCGAGCACCATCGAGCCGGCGCGCATGCGCCCCAGCAGGGCCGGGTCGATGCGCAGGTCGATCCGGTCCGGGTCGGCGGCGAGGACGTCGAGCTGGAAGGCCTCGGCGAAGGTGCGGCCGAGCACGGTCCACATGCCGGCGAGGATGCGGGCCCGTTCGTCCGGCCCGAGCTCCGGGATGGACGCGGCGAGGTTGCGGTCCGCCCGGCGGTGGCGGCGCAGCCACGGGGCGACGACGCGCCAGATGGCGCCCGACAGGGCCGAGGACGCGTCGAGCGGGAGGGACCGGAAGACGGCGGCGACGATGCGGAAGCCCACGTCCTCGAGGCGCGTCAGCAGCGGCGGGCCCGGCGGCCGGGCCACCCGGCTGCCGCCGTCCTGTTGGGTCTCGCTGCTCACCCGCCCTGGCCCGTCCCGTTGCCGCTCGTCCGCCGTCGCGGTTCGCTAGCACGACGGTCGCCGTGACGAAAGGCGGGGGTCTGGTGTGCCCGCCGCTCGGTTGACGGGGCGGATGGCGCGCTTTAGCAGCGCGGGGCGGCCCCGGAACGAGCCGCGCGCCGCCCGGCCAATCCGGGTCCGACACACCGCCCCGCCGCCACAGAGCCCCGCGTGACCAGCGTCCTGTCCCTCGCGATGCCGTTCTTCGGCCTGATCGCCCTCGGCTTCGCCTGCGGCAAGCTGATGCGCTATCCGGAGGCGGGCCTGCAGTGGATGAACTTCTTCATCGTCTACCTCGCGCTGCCGGCGCTGTTCTTCAAGCTCATCTCGGCGACGCCGTTCGAGCAGCTCGGCAACTGGCCCTACGTGGTGGGCACGACGCTGTGCACCTACGTCGCCTTCGCGGTGGCGTTCACCATCGGCACGCTGGCGACGCAGGGACGGCTGCGGGAGGCGACGATCCAGGGCGTGATCGGCTCCTATTCGAACATCGGCTACATGGGCCCGGGCCTGACGATCGCGGCGCTGGGGCAGGAGGCCATCGTCCCGACCGCGCTGATTTTCGTGTTCGACAACATCCTGCTGTTCACGCTGACGCCGTTCCTCATGGCGCTGGGCAGCGAGACGAAGCTGAACATCGGCGAGACGGCCTGGTACGTGGTGAAGCGGGTGGTCACCCACCCCTTCAACGTCGCGACGGCCGTGGCGGTGGCGGCCGCCTACGTCCAGTACGCGCCCCCGGCGCCGGTCGACGCGATGCTGAACTTTCTGAAGAACGCCGCAGCGCCCTGCGCGCTGTTCACGATGGGAGTCACCGTGGCGCTGAGGCCGGTGCGCAAGGTGCCGTGGGAACTGCCGCCGCTGCTTTTCGTGAAGCTGGTGATGCACCCGCTGCTCGTGTGGGTGGTGCTGTCATGGATCGGCAATTTCGAGCGCGAGTGGATGTTCACCGCCATCCTGATGGCGTCTCTGCCGCCGGCGCTGAACGTGTTCGTGCTCGCCAACCAGTATCAGGTCTATGTCGAGCGGGCCTCGACGGCGGTGCTGGTGGGCACGGTGGTGTCGGTCTTCACCGTGACGTGGCTGCTCTACGCCATCAGCCACGACGTGCTGCGCTACGACCTTTTCCCGTGACGCTCAGGCGCTGGCGCCGAGCCCCTGCCGCATCACGAAGCGACGCAGCGGCGTGATCGCGGAGAGGGCCATGAGCCCCACGCCCCGGGCGGCGTCGACCGGCAGGAAGCCCGCGAGCAGCGAGCGGTTCAGCGCGTCCACCGCCATGGTGCGGGTGCGGACGTCGCCGCGGCGTGCGCCGTCGTAGGCCTCCATCCGGCGGGGTTCGCCCGGGTCGCCTGCCGCCGGCCCGAGGGCCTTCGCCAGGGCGGCGACGTCGCGCAGGCCGAGATTGAGCCCCTGCGCGCCGATGGGCGGGAAGACGTGGGCGGCCTCGCCGACGAGCGCGGCGCGGCCGGCGGCGAAGCGGTCCACCGAGAGGCCTCCCATGGGCACGACGCCGCGCGGGCCGTCGAGCCGCATGCCGCCGAGCATGGACTTCGCCTGCCGCTCGACCTCGCGGGCGAAGGCCTCCTCCGGCAGGGCGACGAGTTCCTCGGCGCGCGCCGGCGCCGTGAGCCAGACGAGGCTGGAGCGCCGGCCTTCCAGCGGCACCAGCGTGAAGGGGCCCTGCCGCGTGTGGAACTCGGTCGAGGTGTCCCGGTGCGGCCGGTCGTGGGCGAGAATCGCCGTGACCGCCGACTGGTCGTAGCTCCACGTCTTCGTGGCGATGCCCGCCGCCTCGCGGACGCCGGAATGGCGCCCGTCGGCGCCGACGACGAGGGCCACGTCCAGGGTGCGGCCGCCCGCGAGGGCCAGCGTCGCGCCGCCCGGCTCGAAGGACAGCGTCTCGACGGTGTCGTCCACCAGTTCCAGCCCCGCCGTGGCGCGGGCGGTCTCCGCGATGGCACGCACCAGCGTCACGCTCTCCACGTTGTAGCCGAACGCGTCGAGGTCGAGCTCGGTCGCGTGGAAGGTGACGGGCGGGGCCCGCAGCAGGGAGCCGGTGTCGTCGATGATGCAGAGGCTGGCGAGCGGCGAGGCATGCGGGGCGACGCACTCCCAGGCGCCGATGGAGCGCAGGAATTCGACGCTGCCGGCCATCAGCGCGACGGTGCGGCCATCGGCGCGGGCGCCGGTCGGGCCGACGAGGGTGACCGGCCAGCCCTTCTGCGCCAGCGCGATGCCGGCGGCCAGCCCTGCCGCGCCGCCGCCCACGATCCCGATCCTGCCGCTGTCGCGTCCTGCCATGGTGTCCGTCCGCTTCCGTCCTCGTCCCTACCGCGTCCCGCGTCCGCCGCGAAGGGGGCACGCCACTCTATATCCCGGCCACGCGCCGATCCGTGAACCTGTTCTCCTCCCCCTCATGGGACAGGATCAGGGGAGCGCCCCGGCCGGGCGAATGGCGCGGCCAGCCTCCCGTCTCAATGCAACCCCGGCGCGCCCCCCGCCCTCGGTCCCTACCCAAAGGAGGAGGGACGGGCTCGCGACCTTTGCGACCCGTGTCACCGGCCGTCGCGATGCCCGGACGCCGCACGGCCAGGCGGTTCTGCTGTCGGGGACACGTCCCCCGTCTCAAGTCTCGGTTCCATCCTGCAACGTCGGACGCGGATACGGGCTCAGCAGTGATGCGGATTGCGCCCAGCGCGCCGATGTCGCATGGGACGACGAGGAACCCCGCATGTCGCTTGCCCAGACAGGACCCTCCGATGCCGTCCGTCGCCCCGGCCCCGAGGCCGTCGCGGCGGTGTCCGTCGCCGTCCTGACGCTCGCGGCCTGGATGGCGCTCTTCGCCGAGGCGGTGCTGCTGGCGCCCGACGGGGCGACGCCTTTCCTCGAGGCGCTGTGCCGGCCGCTGGGCGCGTCGGGCACAGATCTGCCCTCCGTCCTGCGCGACGTCGGCGTCGCGGCCGGCCTCTGGGCCGTGATGAGCGTCGCCATGATGCTGCCGACCGCGGTGCCAATGGTGTTCGCCTTCGTCGACCAGATGCCGGCAACCCGTCGCCGCGCATCGGCGCCGGTCTTCCTCGTGGCGGGGTACCTCGGCGTCTGGCTCGTCGTGTCCGTCGTCGCGGCGGTCCTCCAGGTGGGGACGGGGCTGGCGCTGCGGGTCGTGCCGCTGCCAGGGCCGCTGCCGTCGATCCTCGCCGGCGTGATGCTGGGCGCGGCCGGGTTCTACCAGTTCAGCGACCGGAAACTCGCCTTCCTGTCGGCGTGCCGGCACCCGTTCCCCGCCGGCATCGCCGACCCGCTGCCCCCGGCGGGGCGGGTCTTCGCGATGGGGGTCGAGCAGGGCCGACGGTGCCTGGGGTGCTGCGGGGCGATGATGGCGACGATGCTCGTCTCCGGCACCATGAACCTCGCCTGGATGGGCGGTTTCGCGGTGCTGATGACGGTGGAGAAGCTTGCCGGGTCCGTCCGGCTGAGCAGGGCGATCGGCATCCTGCTGGTTGCAGCGGGCCTCGCGGTGGCGGTGGCGGGGGTAGGGCCGGAGCGGGTGTGGCAGTGGGCGGTGAGCCGCTGAGGTTGCGGCACCGGTCACGCCGAAACTGCTGGCCTTGCCCGCCGCCGTGATGTTTTATCGCGCGGCGGACGTCCCGCCCGGCGGGAATCCCGAGATCCATCCACGAGCGGGCGCCCGGCCCGCAATCCGGTCGGTAGGCGGAGAGTGACGACAGAACCCGGTGACGCAGGCCCGTCCCGCAAGCCCTTCGGCACGCGTCTTCCTGCCTATCTCGTGCATTTCTTCACCGCGTCCGGCGGCGCGCTGGCGTTCCTATCGCTGTTTTCCGCCATCGACGGGCACTTCGCCACGGCCTTCGCCTGGCTCGGCGTGGCGCTGATCGTCGACGGAGTCGACGGCACCATCGCCCGGGCGCTCCACGTGCGCGACCGCGTGCCGAACATCTCCGGCGACGTGCTGGACCTCGTGATCGACTTCACGACCTACGTCTTCGTGCCGGCGGCGATCCTGGTCTTCTGCGAACTGTGGCCCCGGCCGCTGGCGATGGCGTGGGGCATCATCGTCATCGTCTCCGCGGCGCTCTATTTCGCCGACCTGCGCATGAAGACGCCGGACAACTGGTTCGCCGGCTTCCCGGCGGTGTGGAACGTCGTGGTCTTCTACCTCGTCGTCTATCAGCCGTCGGCCTTCGTCGCGACGGTGATCATCCTGGCGGCCGCGGTCGGGCAGGCGCTGCCCTTCGTCTTCGTGCACCCGTTCCGCGTCCAGCAGTTCAAGCCGCTGACGCTGGGCATGTGCGTCGTCTGGGCGATTGCGGGCTTCGCCTGCATCGCCGAGGGACTGAAGCCGGACCCGGTGACGAGCGTCGTGCTGCTGGGCTGCGCGGCCTACTTCACGGGGCTCGGCCTGCTGCGGCGCCGGCCCCAGCGCCCGCTCTCCTGACGGCTCAGGACGCGGGCGCCGTTTCCTCCAGCGCGGTCTCGACGTCGACGGCGTAGCGCACGTCGGGCTCGCGCAGGTCGTGCTTGATCAGTTCCGTGCGGACCGCCCGCGGGGCGCCCGCAAGCACCACCTTCGTCCCGCCCTTGTGGGCCTTGCGCACGAAGGCGTGCAGCGACTGGACGCCGGTCGAGTCGATGAAGGGCACCCCGGACAGGTCGAGGATGAAGGTCTGCGGCGTCTGGCCGATGCGGTCGAGGACGGCCGACACCTCCGCCGCCGCGCCGAAGAAGAACGGCCCCGTCATGCGGTAGACCGCGACGCCGTCGCGGCTCAGGGGGCCGGAATAGGGCGTGCGGGCCGCGCCGGCCGTGTCGGCCTGGTCGGTGTCGATGACGCTCGTCTGCGTCTGCACCTCCACGAGCTGCGCCATGCGGTGCATGAACATGACGGCGCCCAGCACCACGCCGACGGCGATGCCCTCGGTGAGGTCGCGGAACACGACCAGCAGGAAGGTGGCGAGAAGCACGACGGAATCACCGCGCGAGCGGCGCAGGATCGCTGCGAACTCGGCCTTCTCGGCCATGTTCCACGACACGACGGCCAGCACGGCGGCGAGAGCGGCCAGCGGGATGTAGGCGGCGAGCGGCGCGGCGACGAGCATCAGCACGAGCAGCGTCGCCGAGTGGATGATGCCCGAGATCGGGCCGCGCGCGCCGGCTCGCACGTTGGTCGCGGTCCGGGCGATGGTGCCCGTGGCGCAGAGGCCGCCGAAGAGGGCGGAGCCGATGTTCGCGAAGCCCTGAGCGACGAGTTCGCAGTTGGAGCGGTGGCGCCGCCCGCTCATGCCGTCGGCCACCACGGCCGAGAGCAGCGACTCGATGCCACCGAGCAGCGCGATGGCGGCGGCGTCGGGCAGCAGGACGGCCATGCGCTCCAGCGACAGCGGCGGCAGGGCGGGCGCCGGCAGGCTCGACGGGATGCCGCCGAACTTCGAGCCGATGGTGGCGACGGGGAGGCCGGCTCCGGCGAGGAGCAGGGCCAGCACGGATGCAACGGCGATGGCGATGAGGAAGCCCGGCCATGCCGGACGGTAGCGCCGCAGGACGAGGATCAGGCCGACCGAGACGGCGGCGACCGCGACGGCCGCGGGCACCGCCGTGCCGAGCGACGCCCAGATCATCTCGACCTTGGGGACGAGCGCCGCCGGCTCGCGTCCCGGGAGGCTGAGGCCGAGGAGGTCGGTAACCTGGCTGGCGAAGATGATGACGGCGATGCCGGACGTGAATCCCACCGTCACCGGGTGCGGGATGTACTTGATGTAGGTGCCGAGCCGCAGGAAGCCGATGGCGAGCAGGAACACGCCGGCCATCATGGTGGCGAGCAGCAGGCCGTCGATTCCGTGGCGCTCGACGACGGAGGCGACCAGCACGATGAAGGCGCCGGCAGGCCCCCCGATCTGGAAGCGGCTGCCGCCCAGCAGCGAGATGAGGAAGCCGCCGACGATGGCGGTGTAGAGCCCCCGGTCCGGCGTCGTGCCGGAGGCCTTGGCGATGGCCATGGAGAGCGGCAGCGCCACCATGGCGACGGTGACGCCGGCGATGAAGTCGGCCCGCAGCGCGGCCCAGCCGTAGCCCTCGCGCAGCACCGTCACGAGCTTCGGGGTGAAGAGCTCCGCGAAGCTCGGCTGCGGCCGCAGCGTCGGTCTCATGTCGTTCATGGCGCAACCCGGGGGAGGGGATTCAGGGCTGATGAATTACACATACAGGCGATGTGAAATTGGATCATGCCAGAAATCGTGCCCGTTGCCGAGTCGGTAAGGCCCCGTAAGATGCGGCCGAATCATCGGGAGGCCGGGCATGGTCAAGGGGATACGCATCCACAAGGTCGGAGGGCCGGAGGCCCTGTCCTACGAGGAGTTCGACCTGCCGCCGCCGGGGCCGGGCGTGGTGCGGATGCGCAACCGCGCCATCGGCCTCAACTTCATCGAGGTCTATTTCCGCAACGGCCTCTACCCGACGCAGACGCCCTTCGTGCCGGGCGGTGAGTCGGCGGGCGACATCGTGGCCGTCGGGCCGGGCGTGAAGGGCTTCAAGGTCGGCGACCGGGTGGCGCTGGCCGCCGGGTTCGGCGCCTACGCCACCGAACGCAACGTCTCGACGAACTTCCTCGTGAAGATTCCCGACGCCGTGTCCTACGAGACCGCGGCGGCGATGATGCTCAAGGGCCTGACGGTGCAGTACCTCGTGCGGCGCACCTACAAGGTGAAGCCCGGCGACGTCTGCCTGCTGCACGCCGCCGCGGGCGGCGTCGGCCTCATCGCCAGCCAGTGGCTGAAGCACCTCGGCGCCACCGTCATCGGCACCGTGGGCGACAAGGCGAAGGGGCGGCTGGCGAAGAAGCACGGCTGCGACCACGTCATCCTCTACCGCGAGGAGGACTGGGTGAAGCGCGTCGCCGAGCTCACCGGCGGCAGGAAGTGCGACGTGGTCTATGACGGAGTCGGCAAGGCCACCTATCCGGGCTCGCTCGACTGCCTGAAGCCCTTCGGCCTTTTCGTCAGCTTCGGCAACGCCTCGGGCGCCATCGACAACTTCAACATCCTGCACCTGTCGCAGAAGGGCTCGCTCTACGCGACGCGGCCGACGCTGTTCACGCACATGGCCGACCGCAAGGTGCTGAACGCGATGGCGAAGGACCTTTTCGATGTCGTCGTCAGCGGCGCCGTGAAGATTCCCGTGCGGGCGAGGTTCAAGCTCAAGGACGTCGCTGACGCCCACCGGGCGCTGGAGGCGCGCGAGACGACGGGGGCCACGGTCCTCGTTCCTTGAGGCGTCGCGAGGCGCCGCATCCGGCCGGCCCCTCATCCGGCGCTGCGCGCCACCTTCTCCCCGCCTGCGGGGAGAAGGGAAGGGCGCCGACCTCCCAGCTGGTGGGGACGTGCTCGCAGGGGTGCTGACGCGGAGGCTGTCCCCGCCGTCGGAAAAGAGGTGGACGACGCCGGAGACCGCTCGCAATCGGCGAGCGTTTCAGGCGAAACTCTGCGCTTCGGGGGACGGCCGGCCGCGGTCATGATCGGTGCGGGCGGGAGCGTGCGCGGCCCCCGCCGGGAGGGGGAGCGCAGTGGCCAGCGATGAAGCGTCGGCAACCGGGGGCGAGCCGCTCGTCTCGCTGCGGGGAATCGTCAAGCGGTTCGGCACCCTGACGGCGAACGACCACGTCGACCTCGACGTGCGCGCGGGCGAGATCCACGCGCTCCTGGGCGAGAACGGTGCCGGCAAGTCGACGCTGGTGAAGATCCTCTACGGGCTGCTCCAGCCCAACGAGGGCGAGATCCGCTGGGAGGGCCGGCCGGTCGAGCTGCCGCGGCCGGACGCGGCGGCGGCGCTGGGCATCGGCATGGTGTTCCAGCACTTCTCGCTCTTCGACAACCTGACCGTGGCCGAGAACATCGCCGTCGCCCTGCCGCCGGGCGAGGACCTGCGCAACCTCGACGCGCGCATCGCGGCCGTCGGCCAGCGCTACGGGCTGGCGCTCGATCCGGGCCGGCCCGTGTGGACGCTGTCGGCGGGCGAGCGCCAGCGCATCGAGATCGTCCGGGCGCTGCTGCGCCAGCCGAAGCTGCTGATCCTCGACGAGCCGACCTCGGTGCTGACGCCGCAGGAGGCGGACGTGCTGTTCGGGACGCTGGAGACGCTCGCGAAGGGCGGCTGCGGGCTGCTCTACATCACCCACCGGCTGGAGGAGGTACGGCGGCTCTGCGACCGCGCCACCATCCTGCGCGGCGGCAAGGTCGTCGCCGCCTGCGACCCGCGGCGCGAGACCGTGGCGACGCTCGCAGGCCTGATGGTGGGCTCCGAGGTCGCGGAGGTGCGGCCGGCCGCGGCACACGCCACTGGGCCGGTGCGCTTCGAACTGCGGCGCCTGACCATGGCTTCGCCGGACCTGCACGGGGTCGACCTCGTCGAGGTGTCGCTCGCGGTGCGCGGCGGCGAGATCGTCGGCATCGCCGGGGTCGCCGGCAACGGGCAGGCAGAGCTCTTCGCGGCGATGTCGGGCGAGGTCGAGGCGGATCGCGACGACGCCGTGCTGATCAACGGCACGCCGGTCGGCCGCACCGGCATCGACGGGCGCCGGCGGATGCGGGCAGGGTTCATTCCGGAGGAGCGCAACGGCCACGCGGCGGCCCCACGGCTGACGCTGTCGGAGAACGTCGTCCTGTCGCGCCATGCCGACGGCATCGCCCGCGGCGGCCTCGTCGACCTCGCGGCGGCGCGGGAGGCGGCGGCGGCGATCATCAAGGCGTTCGACGTGCGCAAGGGCAAGGTGGACCCGCCGGCGGGCACGCTGTCGGGCGGCAACCTGCAGAAGTTCGTGGTGGGGCGCGACATCCTGCGCGAGCCGGGCGTGCTGGTCGTCAACCAGCCGACATGGGGCGTCGATCCCGGCGCGACCGCGACGATCCGGCAGGCGCTGATCGACCTCGCGGCGCGCGGCAGCGCCGTCGTCGTCATCAGCCAGGACCTCGACGAAATCTACGCCATCGCCGACCGGATCGCCGTGATCCACGACGGCCACCTGTCGGAGGCGCATCCGGCGCGCTCGATCGGGCGCGAGGAGATCGGCCTGCTGATGGCCGGCAGCGGCCAGGGGGCGACCCATGCGGCTTGAGATCCTGCCGCGCACGGACGTCTCGCCGGTCGCCCGGCTGCTGTCGCCGCTCGCAGCGCTGGCCGCCGCCATCCTGATCGGCGGGATCATCGTGGCGCTGATGGGCCGTTCGCCGATGGCGGCGCTGCAGGTCTACTTCATCGAGCCGCTGACCGAGGAATGGGCGCAGCAGGAACTCGTCATCAAGGCGACGCCTCTGCTCATCATCGCCGTCGGGCTCTCGTTCTGTTTCCGCGCCAACCTGTGGAACATCGGCGCGGAAGGCCAGTTCATCGCAGGCGCGCTGGCCGGCAGCCTGCTGCCGCTGTGGCTGCACGGCACGGAGGCGGGCTGGTGGGTGATCCCGGCGAGCCTCATCATGGGCGCGGTCGGCGGGATGGCGCTGGCGCTGGTGCCGGCGATGCTCAGGGTGACGTTCGGCGTCAGCGAGATCCTGACGAGCCTGATGCTCGTCTACGTGGCCGACCTGACGCTCGACTACCTCGTGCGCGGGCCGTGGCGCGATCCCAAGGGCTTCAACTTCCCGCAGACGGTGACTTTCGACTGGACGCTGCCCTACATCGCCGAGGGCGGGCGCCTGCACGCGGGCGTGCTGATCGCGCCGCTGGTGGCACTGGCGGCGTGGTTCGTGATGAACCGGACGCTGTTCGGATTTGGCATTCGGGTGGCGGGGGAATCGCCCAAGGCGGCGCGCTTCGCCGGCTTCGACGCCAAGAGAATGGTGGTCGCCGCGTTCCTGATCTCCGGCGGGCTCGCCGGCCTCGCCGGCATGATCGAGGTGCTGGGGCAGATCCACCAGCTCAAGCCGGGCATCTCGCCGGGCTACGGCTTCACGGCCATCACCGTGGCGTTCCTCGGCCGGCTACACCCGCTCGGCATGATCTTCGGCGCGCTGGTCGTGGCGGTGACGGTGATCGGCGGGGAGAACGCGCAGATCGCGCTCAAGCTGCCGCTCGACCTGACGCGGGTGTTCCAGGGGGTGCTGCTGATGTGCGTGCTGGCGGCGGACGCGCTCGTGTCCTACCGCGTGCGGATCGTCGGGGGAGGGCGCTGAGATGGGTGTCTGGGAAGCCGTCCTCATCACCGTCATCACCGCCGCGACGCCGCTGCTGATCGCCGGCATGGGAGAACTCGTGGTCGAGCGGTCGGGCGTCCTCAACCTCGGGCTGGAGGGGATGATGGCGGTCGGCGCCGCCTGCGGCTTCGCGGCGGCGATCCTCAGCGGCTCCACGATCGTCGGCGTGACGGCCGCCATCGCGGCGGGGGTGGCGCTCTCCGCCGTCTTCGCGCTGCTGGTGCTCGGGCTCGCCACCAACCAGGTGGCGACGGGGCTGGCGCTGACGATCCTCGGGCTCGGCCTGTCCGGCCTCATCGGCGCCGGCTTCGTCGGCACGCAGCGCGACGCGGTGCCGTCGATCTTCATTCCCGGCCTGACGAACCTGCCGGGCGGGCACGTGCTCTTCGGGCAGAACCCATTCGTCTACGTGTCGCTGGCGCTGGCCTTCGGCACGCTGTGGTTCCTCAACCGCAGCCGGGCGGGCCTGACGCTGCGCTCGGTGGGCGAGAACCACGTCTCCGCGCATTCGCTCGGCCTGCCGGTGCTGAAGGTGCGCCTGCTGGCGATCCTCTTCGGCGGCGCCTGCGCGGGGCTCGCGGGGGCCTACCTCTCGCTCGTCTACACGCCGTTCTGGTCGCCCGGCATGACGGCCGGGCGCGGCTGGATCGCGCTGGCGCTGGTGGTGTTCGCCACGTGGCGGCCGCTGCGGCTTCTCTTCGGCGCCTACCTCTTCGGCGGCGCCACCGTGCTGCAGCTGCACGCGCAGGCGGCCTCCATCGGCGTGCCGGCGCAGCTGCTCTCGGCCTTTCCCTACCTCGCGACCATCGTGGCGCTGGTGGCGATGTCGATCGGCGGGCGGCGGGCGGGCTATGCACCGGGTTCTCTCGGGACCCCTTTTGTCCCCGACCGCTGATCTCTATCGTGCGCTGCAACGCCGGGAGGGACGGGCCGGCGCCACCGATCAAGGGACTGCGCCGCGGGTGGGCACGGCGCGGTTCCGAAAACCAAGAAGCCCCGCAGTGGAGAACAGGATGCGTCACATACTGAAGGCCGCGGCGATCGCCGCGCTGGCCGCCGGCCTTGCCGGGCCGGCTTCGGCCCAGGAGAAGCTGAAGATCGGCTTCATCTATGTCGGCCCGGTCGGCGACTTCGGCTGGAGCTACCAGCACAACCAGGGCCGCCTCGCCATCGAGAAGGCCTTCCCGGGCAAGGTGGAGACGACCTACCTCGAGAACGTGCCGGAGGCCGACAGCGAGCGCTCCATCGAGCAGCTCGCCCGCACCGGTCACAAGCTCATCTTCACCACCTCGTTCGGCTACATGGAGCCGACGCTGAAGGTGGCGAAGAAGTACCCGAACGTCATGTTCGAGCACGCCACCGGCTACAAGCGCGACAAGAACCTCGCCACCTACTCGGCCAAGTTCCACGAGGGCCGCTACGTCATCGGCCAGATCGCCGGCAAGATGACGAAGTCGAACATCCTGGGCTACGTCGCCTCGTTCCCGATCCCGGAGGTCGTGGCGGGCATCAACGCCTACTACCTCGGCGCGCTCTCGGTGAACCCGAACGTCAAGGTGAAGGTGGTGTGGGCGAACACCTGGTTCGACCCGGGCAAGGAGGCGGACGCCGCCAAGGCGCTGCTGGCGCAGGGCGCCGACGTCATCTCCCAGCACACCGACAGCCCGGCGCCGCAGCAGCAGGCCGAGGCCGCCGGCAAGATGGGCTTCGGCCAGGCGTCGGACATGATCAAGTTCGCGCCCAAGGCGCAGCTCACCGCCATCGTCGACTACTGGGACGCCTACTACATCGAGCGCGTGCGCCTGATGCTGGAGGGCAAGTGGGCTTCGAAGGACACGTGGGGCGGGTTCGCCGAGGACATGGTCCACATGGCGCCCTTCACCAACATGCCCGACGACGTGAAGAAGATGGCCGAGGCCACCCAGGCCGCCATCAAGGCCGGCACGCTGAACCCGTTCAAGTGCCCCGTCTTCGACCAGGACGGCAAGGAAGTGCCCTGCAAGGGCAACGGCGCGCTGTCCGACGAGCAGGTCGTCGGCATGAACTTCTACGTGAAGGGCATCGACGACAAGCTGCCGAAGTAAGGCGGTGATCGCGGGGCCCCCCGTCCTTCGGGCCGGGGGGCCTTTTTCGTTTCGAAGGTCTTCCGCCGTCATCCCCGGCGACCGGCGCAGCCGGTCGGGAAGGGGATCCAGACGGCGGTGGATAAGGGCTGGATCCCCTTCCCGGTTCGCTGCGCGAACCGCCGGGGATGACGCCGGGTGTTTTCTCGCAGGCGGCGTTTCGCCTACCGCCGCACCTCGACCACGGCCCCCGCCAGCGGCTGAACCGCGCCGCGGGCGACGAGGTCCTCCATGCGCGACACGGTCGCGGCGGGATCCGACCACGACAGGCCGGCGGCGTCGGGAGCGCCGGGCCAGTCGTAGTCCCACCACTGCAGGGCGGTGAGGCGCTGGCGCAGCACGTCGTCGAAGCGGTGGCGGACGAGGCGGGCGGGGTTGCCGACGACGATGGCGAAGGGCTCGACGTCCTTCGTCACGACGGACCCCATGCCGACGACCGCGCCGGCGCCGATTTTGACGCCGGGGAGCACCTTCACATGCGCCCCGAGCCAGACGTCGGGCCCGATCGTGACACGCTCGCCATTGCGGTCGAACGGGGCGGGGGGCCAGGCCTGCGGCCCGAACACGCCGTCGTAGAAGGCCGGCGAGGTCGAGACGTGGTCGAGCGGATGGTTCGACCCGCCCACCGCCACGTTGTTGCCGACGCTGCAGTAGCGCCCGACATCGGCGAAGAGGAGGTGGGCGTAGGGCGCGGCGTAGCTGTAGCTGCCGAAGGTGCAGTCGCGCACGGCCACGTTGTTGAAGAGCACGACCTTGCGCTCGAAGCGCACCGTGCCGTCGAGACGGGCGGTGGGGTTCACGGTGACGCCGAAGGCGGCGAGTTGGTCCAGACCCTGCGTCTGCGCCATTTGCCGGCTGATGCTCCGCCCCTCGTGCCGTGCAGCCTAGCTCCGGCCGGTCAGACCGCCACGCCGTGAAGGTCGTAGGCGTCCGCCCGCTCGACCTTGACGGTGACGATGTCGCCGACGCGCAGCGGACGCCGCGAGGAGACGTAGACCGCGCCGTCGATCTCCGGCGCGTCCCACTGCGAGCGTCCCTTGGCCACGGTGGGGCCGGCCTCGTCGACGATCACCTTGATGCGGCGCCCGACGCGGGACTGGAGCCGCCTCGCGCTGATCGCCTGCTGGGTCGCCATGAAGCGCTCCCAGCGGGCCTGCTGGACCTCCGGCGGCACCGGGGGGAGGCCGAGGTCGTTGGCGGTCGCGCCCTTCACCGGCTCGTACTTGAAGCAGCCGACGCGCTCGAGCTTCGTCTCGGCGAGCCACTGCAGGAGGAACTCGAAGTCCTCCTCCGTCTCGCCGGGGAAGCCGACGATGAAGGTGGAGCGGATGGCGAGGTCAGGGCAGATCTCCCGCCAGCGACGGATGCGCTCGGCCGTCTTCTCCTGCGAGGCGGGGCGGCGCATGGCCTTCAGCACCGTGGGCGAAGCATGCTGGAAGGGAATGTCGAGGTAGGGGAGCACCGTCCCCTCCGCCATCAGCTGCACCACCTCGTCGACGTGCGGGTAGGGGTAGACGTAGTGCAGCCGCACCCACGCCCCGAGCGAGCCGAGCTCGCGCGAGAGGTCGAGGAAGCGGGCGCGGACCTCGCGGTCCTTCCACGTCGAGGCCGCGTACTTGATGTCGATGCCGTAGGCGGAGGTGTCCTGCGAGACGACGAGCAGCTCCTTCACGCCGGCGGCCACCAGCTTCTCGGCCTCGCGCAGCACGTCTCCGGCGGGGCGGGACACGAGGTCGCCGCGCAGCTTCGGGATGATGCAGAAGGTGCAGCGGTTGTTGCAGCCCTCGGAAATCTTCAGGTAGGCGTAGTGGCGCGGCGTGAGCTTGACGCCCTGCGGCGGCACGAGGTCGAGGAACGGGTCGTGCGCCGGCGGCACGGCGTCGTGGACGGCGCCCATGACGCTCTCGTAGGCCTGCGGGCCGGTGATGGCGAGCACGGCGGGGAACCGCTCCCGGATCTGCTCGGGCTCGGCGCCCATGCATCCGGTCACGATGACCTTGCCGTTCTCCGCCAGCGCGGCGCCGATGGCCTCCAGCGACTCCGCCTTGGCGCTGTCGAGGAAGCCGCAGGTGTTGACGATGACCGCATCGGCGCCCTGGTGCGACTTGACGAGGTCATAGCCCTCGGCGCGCAGGCGCGTGATGATCCGCTCGCTGTCGACCAGCGCCTTGGGGCACCCGAGGGACACGAACGAGATCTTCGGCTGGGCCGTCATGCTGCATCCTGGCGTGAAGAGGGGCGCCCTGGCCGCAGGCGGGCGCTTTCGCGACGCTGATAGCCGCTCGCGCGCCGGGCGTAAACCGGGCGGCTGGAACGCCGGGCTCGGCCGTGTCGTTTCCGTGGAGACACGGGAGCGACGCGATGATCCTCACCAGACGCCTGATGCTGGCGCTCGTCTCCGCCGCCGCGGCCGGCGCGGCGGGTGGCGCGCGGGCGCAGCAGCACGCCTTTTCCTTCGACGACGTGGTGGAGCGCGCGCGCCGGCTGGCGGCGTCGCCGTTCCGGCCCGACCACAAGACGCTGCCGCCGGCCCTCGCCGCCATCGACTACGACGCCTGGCGCGACATCCGCTTCCGGCCGACGGAGGCGCTGCTGACGGGCGCGTTCCGGATGCACATGTTCCATCCGGGGTTCCTGTACCGGAACCCGGTCGACATCGCCGTCGTGCGCAACGGCGTCTCCGAGCCCGTGGCCTACGACCCGCGGCTGTTCGATCCAGGCCGCAACGTCTTCCGCTCTCCACTGCCGGCGGACCTCGGCTTTGCCGGCTTCCGGCTGCACTTTCCGCTCAACGACCCCGGCGTCATGGACGAGGTCGCCGTGTTCCTGGGCGCGAGCTACTTCCGCGTGCTGTCGCGCGACCAGCGCTACGGCATCTCGGCGCGCGGGATCGCGCTCGGGTCAGGCCGCGAGGGCGAGGAGTTTCCCGCCTTCACCGACTTCTGGGTGGAGGACCCGCCGGCGGGATCGGGGTCGATCACCATCCACGCCATTCTCGACGGCCCGTCCGTCGCGGGCGCGTACCGCTTCGTCCTGTGGCCCGGGGCGGCCACGGGCGTGGAAGTCACCTGCCGGCTTTTCCCTCGGCGCGAGCTGAAGGCCGTCGGCATCGCCCCGATGACGTCGATGTTCTTCGTCAGCGAGAACGACCGGCGCTTCACGACGGAATTCCGGCCGGAGGTGCACGACAGCGACGGGCTGCTGCTGCAGACCGGAACGGGCGAGTGGCTGTGGCGCCCGCTGCGCAACCCTGCGTCGGTCGGCATCTCCAGCTTCCTGGACCGCGATCCGAAGGGGTTCGGGCTCCTCCAGCGCGAGCGCGACTTCGACCGCTACGAGGACCTCGAGGCGCGCTACGACCTGCGGCCGAGCTACTGGATCGAGCCGACGGGCGAGTGGGGAGAGGGGCACGTGGAACTTGTCGAGCTGCCGGCGCGCGACGAGACGGAGGACAACATCGTCGCCTTCTGGGTGCCGAAGGAACCGCTCGCCGCCGGCAGCGACACCACGTGGACGTGGCGCATGCGCGTCATCGGCGCCGGGCTCGACCTGCACGCCGGCGGCCATGTCGTGTCGACCTTCCAGGGCGAGGCCCGGCCGGCGGGCGCCCGCGGCGCGGCTCCCGCCGGGACGCGTCGTTTCCTCATCGATTTCGCGGGCGGCGACCTCGGCTACTTCCTTCGCGAGCCGGAGACCGTGGAGATCGCCGCCTCGACCTCGAAGGGCGAGATCGCCAGGACCTTCCTCGTCCCGCACCCCGTCATCCGCGGCTTCCGCGCGGGCATCGACGTGCGGCTGAAGGAGGGGGAGACCGCCGACCTGCGGGTCTACCTGCGCTCGGGCGAGCGGGCGCTCACGGAGACCTGGACCTTCCCCTGGACCCACGCGCTGGCCTGACCGGCGACGGGGCCGTTTCCCTGTTCACGAGCGGTGCGGCCGTCTGGCGCAGGCGGTCGCGGCTGGCATATCGTTTGCCAAGACGGCTGGCATCGGGCGGGACAATCGCCGGCCCGCGCATGCCTTTGCCCAAGTCTTTCCGGAGGGGAGTTCAGGACCATGACCGATTTTTCGGCAATCGACCGCCGCAAGCTGCTTTGGATGGGCAGCGGCCTCGCCGCGGTGGCGGCTGGCGCCGGCCCCGCGTTCGCGCAGAAGGCGAAGCCCATCAAGGTGGCCGCGATCTACACCGTCCCGGTCGAGCAGCAGTGGGTGTCGCGCATCGACAAGGCGCTGAAGGCGGCGCAGGCGCGCGGCGACGTGACCTACAAGTTCTCCGAGAACGTCGCCAACACCGACTATGAACGGGTGATGCGCCAGTACGCGCAGGAGGGCAACGACCTGGTCGTCGGCGAGGCCTTCGCCGTGGAGCGCGCGGCGCGCAAGGTGGCGGCGGACTATCCGAAGACCGCCTTCCTGATGGGCTCGTCCTTCGGGCCGACGAAGCCGAACTTCGCCGTCTTCGACAACTGGATCCACGAGCCGTCCTACCTGACGGGCATGGTGGCCGGGAAGGCGACCAAGTCGAACGTCATCGGCATGGTCGGCGGATACGCCATCCCCGAGGTGAACCGGCTGATGTTCGCCTTCATGGACGGTGCCAAGGCGGTGAACCCGAACGTCAAGTTCATCGTCTCCTTCATCAACTCCTGGTACGACCCGCCGAAGGCGAAGGAAGCGGCCTTCGCCATGATCGACAAGGGCGCGGACATTCTCTACGCGGAGCGCTTCGGCGTCACCGACGCGGCCAAGGAGCGCGGGGTGAAGGCGATCGGCAACGTCATCGACACCGCGTCGCAGTACCCGGGCGTCGTGATCGCCTCGGCGCTCTGGCACATGGAGCCGACGATCGACCGGGCCATCAAGAACGTCATGGCCGGCACCTTCGAGGCGGCCGACTACGGCCAGTACAGCTACATGGCCTATGGCGGCGCCTCGCTCGCGCCGCTCGACCCGGCGCTCGTCCCGCAGGCGACCATCGACCTCGTCAAGGCGAAGGAGAAGGAGATCGCCGACGGCGTGTTCCGGGTCGACGTGAACGACGCGGAGCCGAAGTCGACGCTCTGATCGCGGCGCGGACGGGCCGATGGCGGACGGCATCCCGGGCAGCGGGACGGCCGGCGGGGCAGGGGCCCCGCCGGTGCTGCGCCTGCGCGGGATCACGAAGCGGTTCGGCCCGCTCGTCGCCAACGAGGCGATCGACATCGACCTCGCCCGCGGCGAGATCGTCGCGCTGCTCGGCGAGAACGGCGCCGGCAAGACGACGCTCATGAACATCCTCTTCGGCCATTACGTGGCCGACGAGGGCGAGGTGCTGGTGGAGGGCGGCGGCGCGCTGCGGCCGCTCGAACCCGGCTCCTCGGATGCCGCGCTGAAGGCCGGCATCGGCATGGTGCACCAGCACTTCACGCTGGCGGAGAACCTGACCGGCTTCCAGAACATCGTGCTCGGCACACGGCCGCTCTGGGCCTTCGGCACCGGCGGACCCGGCGCCCGCGAGAAGGTGGAGCGCATCGCGCGTCAATCGGGCCTCGGCGTCGACCTCGACGTGCCGGTGGCGCGCCTCTCGGTGGGCGAGATGCAGCGCGTCGAGATCCTCAAGGCGCTCTACCGCGACGTGAAGGTGCTCATCCTCGACGAGCCGACGGCCGTGCTCACGCCGCAGGAGGCGGAGGGGCTCGCCGCCGTCGTGCGGCGGCTGGCAGAGGGCGGGCTCGCGGTGATCTTCATCAGCCACAAGCTCGCGGAGGTCGTGGCGCTGTGCCACCGGGTGGTCGTTCTGCGGCAGGGCCGCAAGGTCGCCGACCGGCCGACGGCCGGGGCCGACAAGGCGACGCTTGCCGAACTGATGGTGGGGCGCTCCGTCGAGACCCGGCGGCCCGAGCCGCGGGCGGCGGGCGAGCCGTTGCTGACGCTGGAGGCCGTGACGGCCGGCCGGGGCGGCCGGGATCGCGTCTCGGAGCTGTCGCTCATGGTGCGCGCAGGCGAGATCGTCGGCATCGCGGGTGTGTCCGGCAACGGGCAGGGGGCGCTGGCGGCGCTCGTCGCCGGGCTGCTGGCGCCGCAGGCGGGACGCCTGGTCGTCCTCGGCGGCGAAGTGCGTCGCGCCGATCCTGCCGCCATGGTGGCGCGCGGCGTCGGCCGGGTGCCGGAGGACCGCCACAAGGACGGAGCGGTCGGTCCCATGTCGGTGGCCGAGAACCTCGTGCTGGAGCGTCTCTGGGACCCGGACGTCCAGTCCCTCGGCTTCCTGCGCCTTTCCGCCATGCGGGAGCGGGCGGTGGATGCGATCGCCGCCTACGACGTGCGCTGCCCTGGCCCGGACGCGCCGATCCGGCTGCTCTCGGGCGGCAACATGCAGAAGGTGATCCTGGCCCGCGCTCTCGGCCACGCGCCGCGGATCGTGCTGGCCAACCAGCCGACGCGCGGCCTCGACGTCGCCGCGACCGCGGCCGTCCACCGCCGCCTCATGGAAGCGCGCGACCGGGGCGCCGGCGTGCTGCTGATCTCGGAGGACCTCGACGAAATCTTCGCTCTGTCCGACCGCATCGCCGCCATCCACCACGGGCATCTCAGCGCGGCGTTTCCCGCCGCGCGCCTCGACCAGCGCAGCGTCGGCCTTATGATGGCCGGGCAGGACCCGGGGATCGCCGCGTGATCCGCTTCGTCCGCCGCGACCATCCGCCCCTGTGGCTCTCGGTCGGCGCGCCGGTCGCCGCCGGCCTCGCCGCGCTGGCGCTCACCGCCGTGCCGCTCGCCATCTCGGGCGCGCCGCTCGGGCGGGCCTACGCCATGCTCGTCGAGGGCTCCGTCGGGTCGGTGTTCGCGCTGACGGAGACGCTGTCCCGCGCCACGCCGCTCATCTTCACTGGCCTCGCCGCCGCCGTCGCGTTCCGGGCGCGGCTGTGGAACATCGGCGCGGAGGGTCAGCTCTACGCCGGCGCGCTGGCCGCGGTGGCGGTGGGCACCGGGGCGGTTTCGTTGCCGGCCTGGGCGCTCGTGCCGCTGGTGCTGGCGGCGGGGGCCGCCGCGGGGGCCCTGCTGCTGCTGGGGCCGGTGCTGTTCAAGACCCGCTTCGGCGCCGACGAGGTGGTGACGACGCTGCTCCTCAACTTCATCGTGCTGCTCTTCGTGCAGATGATGCTCGAGGGGCCGCTGAAGGACCCGATGGGCCTCGGCTGGCCGCAGTCGGAGCCGCTCCTCGACGAGGCGACGCTGCCCAAGCTCGTCGACAAGATGCGCGTCCATGCTGGCCTGCTGATCGGCGTCGCGGCGGCACTCGTCGTGCACGTGCTGCTGGCGCGAACCGTGTGGGGCTTCCAGATCCGCGCCGTGGGCGAGAACGCCGCCGCGGCGCGCTTCGCGGGCCTGCCGATGACGGGGACCTACCTGCGCGTCGGCCTGCTCTCGGGCGGCCTCGCGGGTCTCGCGGGCGCCTGCGAGGTGGCGGGGCTGAAGGGGTATCTCACCGCCGACCTGTCGCCGGGCTTCGGCTATGCCGGCATCGTCGTCGCCATGCTGGCCGGCCTCTCGCCCCTCGGGGTCGTGCCGGCCGCCGTGTTCGTCGCCGGCGTCTTCGTCGGGGCCGACACGATGAGCCGCAGCATCGGCGTGTCGAACTACCTCGCCGACCTCGTCGTGGCGCTGTCGCTGCTGTGCGTCATCGTCGGAGGGCTCTTCGTGCAGTTCGAGGTGCGGATCGTGCGCAGGGGGAAGCCGGCATGATGACGGCGCTCGACATCCTCGCGCAGCCGAGCTTCTGGGCCGCCGCGATCCGCATCGCGACGCCGCTGATCTTCGGCGTGCTGGGGGCGCTCATCTGCGAGCGCGCCGGCGTGCTGAACCTCGGCATCGAGGGCATCTTCGTCGCGGGCGCCATGGCGGGCTGGCTCGCCGTCTATGCGGGCGCGCCGCTGTGGACCGGGGTCGCGGTGGCGGCGGCGGTCGGGGCCGGGTTCGGTCTGCTGCATGCCATCCTCACGGTGCCGCTGGGCCTGTCTCAGCACGTCACCGGCATCGGCATCACGCTGCTGGCCACCAGCGCGAGCTATTTCGGCTACCGGGTCGCGTTCCCCAACGTGACGCAGCCGCCGCGGATCGAGCCGTTCCGGCCGCTCGACATCGGGCCGCTGCGCGATATTCCCTTCGTCGGCGACGTGCTGGCGCAGCAGACGGCGCTCACCTGGGTCGCCTTCGCCTGCGTCGCCGTGGTGGCCGTCGTGCTGGGCCGCACCCAGCTGGGGCTCGCGGTGCGGGCGGTCGGCGACAACCCCGCGGCGGTGGAGTCGCAGGGCCTCTCGGTGACGGGGCTTCGCATCGGCGCGGTGATGGCCGGCTCGGCGCTGATGGCGGTGGGCGGAGCGTTCCTCACCATGTCGGCGTTCAACGCCTTCTTCTTCGGCATGATCAACGGTCGCGGCTGGGTGTGCATCGCGCTCACGGTCTTCGCCTCGTGGCGGCCGGGGAAGGCGCTGGTCGGCGCGTTGCTGTTCGGGGCGTTCGACGCCTTTCAGTTGCGGCTGCAGACGAGCGCAGGCGGGGTCGTGCCCTCGCAGGTCTTCCTGATGCTGCCCTACGCCTTCTCGATCGCCGCCCTGCTGGTCGCGGCGCGGCGCGCCGACTATCCGCGCGCCCTGATGCAGCCCTACTTCAAGGGGCAGCGGTGAATTCGACTAGAGTTCCGTGCGGACCGCCCAGAGCTCCGGGAAGAAGCAGTAGTCGAGCGCCCGCTTGAGGTAGGCGACGCCCGCGGTTCCGCCGGTGCCGCGCTTGTGGCCGATGATGCGGGTCACCGTGCCGAGGTGGCGAAACCGCCACTGCTGGAAGGCATCCTCGAGGTCGACGAGCTTCTCGGCGAGCTCGTAGAGGTCCCAGTGGCCCTCCGGCTCGAGGTAGACCTGCTTCCACGCCGCCAGCACGCTGGCGTTCTCCTCCCACGGGCGCCGGGTATCGCGCTCCAGCACGGCGGCGTCGATGGAAAAGCCCCGGCGGGCGAGCGCGCGGATCGCCTCGTCGTAGAGGCTGGGGGCGGCGAGCACGCCTTCGAGGTGCGCCAGCACGTCGGGCTGGTGGCGGAAGGGCGAGAGGAACGCCTCCCGCTTGTTGCCCATGATGAACTCCAGCTCGCGGTACTGGTGCGACTGGAAGCCGGAGGCGGGACCGAGCTTGTGGCGGAAGCGCAGGTAGTCGGACGGGGTCATGGTCGACAGGATCGACCAGCTCTCGATGAGGATCGCCTGGATGCGCGACACGCGCGCCAGCATCTTGAAGGACGGGCCCAGCTCGTCGCGGGCGATGGAGGCGGAGGCGGCGGCGAGCTCGTGCAGCATCAGGCGGATCCACAGCTCGCTCGCCTGGTGGATCACGATGAAGAGCATCTCGTCGTGCTCGTCGCTGACCGGGCGCTGCAGGTCGAGCAGCTCGTCGAGCGCGAGGTAGCGGCCGTAGGTGTGGGCCGCGCGGTCGAAGCGGGTGTGGGCGCCCTCCGGCAGGCCGCCCGTCGGATCGTCGCCGTAGGCCATGCGCTCCTCCCGGGTTCTCAGGTCACCTTGGCCCGCATCCGGAACCGCTCCTGCTCGTATTCGCGCGTCAGCATGACCTGCAGGAGGTGGTCGGTGAGGTCCCAGACGTCGGTGTAGCGGGCGTAGAGCGGGCAGAAGCCGAAGCGCAGCACGTCGGGGGCGCGGAAGTCGCCGATGACGTTGCGGGCGATCAGCGCCTGCATGATGGCGTAGCCCTCCTCGTGGCGCAGCGACACCTGGCTGCCGCGCTCGCGCCCGTCGCGCGGGGCGCCGAGCGTGAAGCCGAGTTCCCCGCAGCGCTGGTCGACGAGGGCGATGAAGAGGTCGCCGAGCTTGACGCTCTTGGCGCGCACCTCCTGCATGTCGATGCCGTCGAACGCGTCGAGCGCGGCGTCGAGCGCGGCGAGCGAGAGGATGTTCGGCGTGCCGCAGATGAAGCGGGCGATGCCCTCGGCGGGGCGGAAGTCGAGGTCGAAGGCGAAGGGCGCGGCGTGGCCGAGCCAGCCGGTGAGGGGCGAGCGGGCGGCGGCCTGGTGGCGCGGCGCGACGTAGAGCCAGGCCGGCGCGCCGGGGCCGCCGTTCAGGTACTTGTAGGAGCAGCCGACGGCGAGGTCGACGCGGCAGGCGGCGAGGTCCACCGGCAGCGCGCCGGCGGAATGGGCGAGGTCCCACAGCATCAGCGCGCCGGCGGCGTGGGCGCGGGCGGTGATCGCCTCCATGTCGTGGACGCGCCCGGTGCGGTAGTCGACATGGGTCAGCATGACGAGCGCGGTGTCGGCGTCGATCGCCTCGGCGACGCCCTCAGGCGCCACGACCCGCACGTGCACGCCCTTGTCCATCACCTCGGCGGCGCCCGAGGCGACGTAGACATCGGTCGGGAAGTTGCCGCTGTCGGTGAGGACGACGTGGCGGCCGGGGTTCAGCGCCAGCGCCGCGCAGACGAGCTTGTAGAGGTTCACCGACGTGCTGTCGGCGGAAATGACGCTGCCGGGCTCCGCTCCGACGAGCGCTCCGATGCGGGCGCCCACCCGGGACGGCAGGTCTATCCAGCCATTGGTGTTCCAGCTGCGGATGAGGTCCTGCCCCCACTGGCGGCGGACGACGTCCTCCATCCGCGAAGCCACGTTGCGCGGCAGCGGCCCCAGCGAGTTGCCGTCGAGGTAGATCACGCCCTCGGGCAGGTTGAACAGGTCGCGCCGGGCGGCCAGCGGGTCGCGGGCGTCGAGCGCGGCGAGGTCGGAGCGGGTGATCATGGCTGGCCTCGGTCGGGCAGGGGGAGAGGTCTGAGGACGGCACGCACCGGCGCCGCGTCGCAACCGGCGATGCGCAGGGGGAGGGCGACGAGCTCGTAGGCGCCCGGCGTGACATGGTCGAGCACGAGGCCCTCGAGGATCCGGATGCCCGCCGCCTGGATCGCGTGATGGGCGGCGAGGTCCTTGGAATTGGACGGGTCCACGGAGGCGGCGTCGACACCTACGAGGACGGCGCCACGGGCGGCCAGCGCCTCGATCAGCGAGGGCGACAGCCCCTTCAGGCCGGCATCCCAGGCGTCGGGATAACGGTCGTACTGGCGGATCAGCACCCGTTCCACGCGCTCCGGCAGGGAGGGCAGTACGTCCGCCTCGGCGATCACCTCGCCGGCCGACCGCGCATCGACGACATGGCAGGGGCCGAGGAATGGCTCGAGCGGAAGCGCGTCGATGGCCGCGCCGGCGGCATCGAAGTGCAGAGGCGCGTCGGCATGGGCGCCGACGTGGCTCGACAGGACGATGCGGGACACGTTGACCGGGCAACCCGGGCCGATGCTCCACGTCGGCGCGACTTCGAAGGGCGTGTCGCCGGGCCAGCCCGGCATGCCGGCGCGAAACGGTGGGCTGATGTCGATGATCGCCACGGCGGCGGTTCCGCTCCGGGATTCGCTGACGCATTCCCGCGGGAGCCTACGCAAGCAACCCGGGCGTGTCATGCGCGGCGGTGTCGCCCCGCCGACCTACACGAACGTGTAGATGCGGGCCGTGTTTCCGGGCGCTACCATGGTCGAGATCCGGTTCGGCGCGGGTCTCCCATGCAATCTGCGAACTGGTGCGGCGCCGATGTGTTAGGACAATGCGCTGCGAAAGGATCCAGCCGTGCGTTCCCCGACGAAGAAGAACCAGCCGCTGCCGCCCCTGAAGGTCCGGCAGGAACCTCCCACGCTCGAGGAGGCCATCATCGCTGCGCGCTGCCTCGCGGACGACGACGAGCAGATCGCCGAGATCGCGGCGGGGCTGATGGGCGTCTCCGTGCAGGAGGCGATGGCCAAGATCGCCGCCTCCAGCAAGCGCACCGTGATGTCGGCCGCGACCACGGCGCCTGCGCCCCGCGGCGCCGGCACCTTCGTGGTGGAGCGCCGCCGCTCGATCGTGAAGCCTGCCGGAGGCCCGGCGCGTCCGCCCCTCAAGCGCCCCTGAGATGGCGCTCCCCGTCATCGCCGACCCGCGCGCGGTCGGGCTCTGCCCGGATCGCCTGTCGCGCATCGTCCCGTGGATGCGCCGTTACGTGGACGAGGGGAAGCTGCCCGGACTGCTGACGCTGGTGATGCGGCGCGGCGAGATCGCGTGGCTCCACGTGGAAGGGCGGGCGGATGTCGGGCGCGGCGTTCCGCTGCGCGAGGACGCGATCTTCCGCATCTACTCGATGACCAAGCCGCTGACGAGCGTGGCGGTCATGATGCTGTACGAGCGGGGCCTCTTCCAACTCGACGACCCCATCCACCGGTTCCTGCCGTGCTTCCGCGACATGCGCGTGTTCGTCGACGGCAGCCCCGCGAAGTGGGACAGCGTGCCCGCGCAGCGGCCGATCACCTTCCGCGACCTGCTGACCCATACCTCCGGCCTGACCTACGGGTTCATGGAGGCGCATCCGGTCGATGCCCTTTACCGCGCGAGGGACATCAACTTCAGCGCTTCGACGGAGGACCTGGGCGTCCTCGTGGAGCGCCTCGCCGCCCTGCCGCTGCTTTCGCAGCCGGGCACGCGGTGGAACTACAGCGTGGCGACGGACGTGCTGGGGCACCTCGTGGCCGTGATCTCGGGGCGTCCGTTCGAGGCTTTCCTGCACGAGGAGGTCCTGTCGCCGCTAGGCATGGTCGACACCGGATTCACGGTCCCGGAGGCCTCGCGCGGGCGGCTGACGGCCAACTACGCGCCCGGTCCCGCGGGCCTGACGCTGATCGACGACCCGGCCGACAGCCTCTTCAGCCGGGAGGGGCGCACGCCTTCGGGCGGGGGAGGGCTCGTCTCGACGGCTGCCGACTATGCGCGCTTCTGCCGTTTCCTGCTGAACAAGGGCGAACTCGACGGCACCCGGCTCCTCGGGCGCAAGACCGTCGAACTGATGATGGCGAACCACCTGGACGGCGACATCGCCGACATGGGCAAGTCGCGCTTCAGCGAGTCGACCTATGTGGGGATCGGCTTCGGCCTGGGCTTCTCGGTGATGCTGGATCCGGCACGGGCGCAGATCCTGGGCACGCCCGGAGAGGTGGCCTGGGGCGGCGCTGCGAGCACGGCCTTCTGGGTGAATCCGGCCGAGGACATGGCCGTGATCATGCTCACACAGCTGATGCCGTCGTCGACCTGGCCGATCAGGCGCGAACTGCGCGTCCTGACCTACCAAGCCATCGTGGACTGACCGCGACCTACCAGCGGCGCCGGCCCGACATCATCTCGGCGGCCTGAAGCCGTTCCTCCGGCGTCCGCCAGTCGCCCTCGGCCCACAGGGCGAGCAGCACCACCGGCACCGTCACAGCAAACTGAGCCATGTCGATCAGCCCCGACAGGAGCATCACCTCCATGCTCGCGAGCGTGGCTGCACACGCTCCGCAGACTCCCACAACCCTCGACATCCTGTGAGCCTTTGTTTCTCACTCGACAGTGCGTCGAGCTTGGCCCCGTTTCGTTAACATTAGCCTGTTGTCGCGCCCGCGCCATGGGCGAACAGCCAAGATTCGGTCGTGGCCTGAAGTCCCCCGGAAACGCGGCTGATTCGCGGCGATGGCATGGACGATGGTCCAATCTCTTTTTTGAAGATGATGGGGCCGAGGGCCGATGCCGCATTGACGGTAATCCGTTTAGGGTACGGCAACCATGAAGCCGGCGAGGTGCATCGTGACACGGTTCGGACTCTTCGTCGGCGGCCTCGGCGGCGCCCTGTTCGTGGGCGTGTCGGCCTTGTCGGGCCTGCTGACCCAGCGGTTCGATCCGCATTCCTTCCTCGCCGCAGCGATCATCGCCGTGGGCGTCGCCGCCGTCATCCGATAGGCGCCCCTCCGTCCTTCATCCTCGCGCTTGCGTCCGTTCGGGCGCGGCGTTACCGTCGGCACAATTCTTACAACCGTTAGAAAAAGCCGAGGACGCCGGGCCACCCGCGGTCATCGCGCGGTGCCGCTCCCGTCGCGGCGGCAAGGGGAGGCCGGCATGTTCATCCGCGACACGTGGTACGTGGCCGCCTGGCACTACGAGGTCGGGCGCTCGATCCTGGCGAGGACCATCCTCGGTGTCCCGCTCGTCTTCTTCAGGCGGCGGGACGGCTCCGTCGCGGCGCTGGAGGACACCTGTCCCCACAAGTTCATGCCGCTCTCGGGCGGCTTCCTGCAGGACGACACCGTCGTCTGCGGCTACCACGGGATGACCTTCGACGGCAGCGGGCGCTGCGTCCGCGTGCCGGGCCAGGACCTGATCCCGCGCAACGCGCGCGCCCGCAGCTTTCCGGTCGTGGAGCGGTACGGCTGGGTCTGGATCTGGATGGGCGACGCCGAGCGCGCCGACCCCGGCCTCATCATCGACATCCCCCAGCTGTCCGACCCGGCATGGGCGCCCTCGCGCGGCGAGCGCATGCACTATCGCGGCAGCTACCACCTGATGACGGACAACCTCATCGATCCGTCGCACGTGACCTACGTGCACGCCAAGACACTGAGCAACGCCACCGAGGTCGAACTTCCGCTCGAGACCAAGGTGTACGACGACCACGTCGCCGTGAGCCGCATCGTGAGGGACGGGCCTCCGGCGCCGTTCTTCCAGGCCTTCGGGAAATACTCCGGCAACGTCCACCGCTGGCAGGTGTACCGGGTGTCGCCGCCCTCGCTGTGCATCATCGACACCGGCACGGCGCCGGCCGACAGCGTCGATCCCGACGACATCGATCTTGCCGCGGACTCTCTCACCCGCTCCGTCAGCCTGCGCAGGGGCGACCCGTCGAAGCTTCTCTCGATCCGCGGCATCGACTTCCTCACGCCCGAGACCGAGCGCACGACGCACTACTTCTGGCAGCTGCTGCGCAACTTCGCCGTCGACGACCGCACCTGCGAGCGCAACGTGACGGAGGCGGCGACGGTGGCCTTCAACGAGGACCTCGTCGTGGTCGAGGCCGTGCAGCGGCGCGTCGACATGGGCCAGCTGCCGCCGCAGGCGATCCTCAAGGCCGATGCCGGCTCCGTGCACGTCCGCCGCATGTTCCAGCGCAAGCTCGATGCCGAGCAGGCCCGGACGAAGGCGGCGGAATAGGGAGGCGGCGAGGGCGGCTGGTCCCGTCGAGGGCCAGCCGGCCACGCGAGATCAAAGCCCAAGCCCAACTTGAGCCCGCTGCCCGACGCCCGCCTGAGAGGGGTGCCCGCGGCCGGATGTGCGGTCCATCGGCGGCGTCCCGGGATCCCACGCGAGGCGTCACGATGGCCAGGCTTGTCGCCGCAAAGTCTGTGGCGGAAGGGGTGGGATTCGAACCCACGGTGAACTTGCGCCCACGGCGGTTTTCAAGACCGCTGCCTTAAACCACTCGGCCACCCTTCCGCGAGGCGTCGCCTGCATCCGGACGCCTTCCGGGTGCATACAGACAGCGGGGGTCGGCGTCCATGGTCTTCGCGGGGACGCTTCGGCATGATCGGGCGTTGAGCCCCGGACAGGGCCCCGCGCGGGCGGCTCCGCGTCCGGCCCGCTGGCGATGGAGACGACGATGGCGATGCGCTGGGCCTGCATGAACGTGGCTGCGGGGATGACGGTTCGGGTCCTCGAAGCGCCGCAGACGCGGCGATGGGGCTCTGGGAGGCAGGGAGGCTGGTCGGCACCCGCCCCGGTCGGGCGTGCGTCGGGCGTCCGGTTCGTGCGAGAGCACTTCCTGTCGGTCTTCGGGGGGCGCAGCATCGTGCTCGGTTGCGTCCTGGCCGGCGCTCTCGCGTCGCCGGGCACCGCGCTGGCGCAGGCGCGGCCGGACTCCCTGCGCATGACCTGCGCGCAGGCGCGGTCGATTGTCGCAACGAGGGGGGCGGTCGTGATCGGGACCGGACCCTATATCTACGACCGGTTCGTCGCCGACCGCCGGTTCTGTTCGCTGAACGAGTTTGCACGCCCCGCGTTCATCCGCTCCCGGGACACCCCGCAGTGCATGGTCGGGTACAAGTGCACGCCGATCAGCGACGGCTGGTGGTGGTGACCGTCCGGCGGCCGGAGGCCGGTCGCCGGCAGGCGCAAGAAGTGGAGGCATCGGTGATGACAAGGACCGTATTCTCGGCCTGCGTTGCCGCCGGACTGGCGTGCGGCGCGATCGGCCTGATGGCGGCAGCGTCCGAGGCCGCGGCGAACGAGCCGCCGGTCATGGACGGCAAGACGGTGCGTGACACCGTCGCCGGGCGGCGGATCTACCTCTCGGTTCCGTTCGGCGGCGAACTGCCGCTCTACTACCGCAAGGACGGCCGCGTGGACGGCAGCGGGGAGGCCGCGGGCCTCGGCCGCTTCCTGAAGCCGTCCGACAGCGGTCGCTGGTGGGTGGACGGCAACCGCCTCTGCCAGCAGTGGACGTCGTGGTACGACGGACGGACCTTCTGCTTCCGTCTCGCCCCCGCCGGCCCGAATCGGGTGGCCTGGTTCCGCGACGACGGCGAGAAGGGCGTGGCGCGCGTCGGCGACTGACGCCCCGGAGCCGGCGGCTCCGCACCCCGATGATCCTGCCTGTCCGGCGCCGGCATCCCCCTGCGGCGCCGGACATTTCCCATAACTGTGGCGGGAATTGTCCCATCTGCCACAATTCGGCCCCGTTCGCCCGGCTCCCTGCCGGCAAGGCTCTCGCCGGGCATGGCGACGGGGGCGATTCGGCGTGGGCTTGTCGGGAGACGGGCTTGCGCTTAACACTCCCTTCACGCTGCGAGAGCTAACAAAGCGTATGCGGTGTCAGGGCCGCACGAGGACGGGGTGGTCTTCGTGACGGTCGCAGGGGAAAGTCGCATGTCTGACCGGCCGGGCCTTGTGTTGCGTTCGCCCGCGATCCCGATGTTCGTCCGGCCGCAGGATGGCCGGTCTGCTCTGCGCATCGGACTTCGCCTCACCGCCGTCGCCTTGACGGGTCTCGTCGTCGCCAACTGCAGCTCGGCGCAGAAAGTCGCGTCCAGCCGCGGCGGCATCGACCCGAAATACGGCGTGGCGCCGAGCCCGAAGGTAGTGGCCGACGGCGAGGCCGTTCCCAAGGGCGGCGGCCGCGAGATGGTCGGCAAGCCCTACGTGGTGGCGGGCCGCCTCTACACGCCACGCGAAATGCCCAATTATTCCGCCGTGGGGACGGCATCCTGGTACGGGCCGTCCTTCCATGGCCGCATGACCGCCAATGGCGAGGTGTTCGACCGCATGTCGATCTCGGCCGCGCATCCGACGATGCCGCTGCCGAGCTACATCCGCGTGACCAACCTCTCCAACGGCCATTCGATCATCGCCCGCGTGAACGACCGCGGCCCCTACCACGGCAACCGGCTGATCGACGTGTCGCAGCGCGTCGCGGATGCGCTGGCGTTCCGCCACAAGGGCACGGCGCGCGTGCGCGTCGACTACGTCAGCCGCGCCTCCACCGCGGGCAGCGACGACGAGCGGCTCTACGCTACGCTGCGGACGGACGGACTGCCGGCGCAGTTGCGCGGCGGGCCGACCATGGTGGCCTCGGCGCCTGCGCCTGCGCCAGCGCCCGAGCCGGTCGAGACGGTCGTCGCGAAGACGCCGGCTCCGGTGGCGGCGCCCATGGCCGTGGCTCCGGCTCCGCGGCAGGCGACGCTGGCCAGCGCGCCGGTGGCGCCCGCGCCGATCATCGGCAAGCCGGCTCCCGGCGTGCCACTCCCGCCCGACAGGCCCTTCGATCTCGGCACCGCCGCCTCGGCCGCCCGGACGGCGCCCCTGCCGGTGCCGCGCACGGCCTCGACGCAGGGCCTGCGGACCGCAGGGCTGTTCTATGCCGAGGTCGAGCCTCAGACGGCCGCGCGCTTCCGCAAGGACGACCCGATGGCGGCGCTCATCGCGCAGACCTTCGTGCCGCTCAACGGCAAGGCTGGTTTCTGAGCCAGCCGGGCGCCCCGTGGCGTTGATTTCCCCCGCGTTCCCGCCCATCGTTCGGGTGGGTGTGGCGGGTGACTCGATGTTCAGGTCTTTCTCACGGCTCGTGCTGCCGGCCTTGGCGGCGCTGATCGTAGCGGTGGCGGCGCCCCGCGGGGCTCACGCCCAGGCGCAGCAGGCGTTCCAGACCACGGCGCCCTACGCCATCCTCATGGATTCCGACACCGGCGCCGTCCTCTTCGAAAAGGCGGCGGACGACCTCATGGTCCCGGCCAGCATGGCCAAGCTGATGACCATCGAGGTGCTGTTCGACCAGATCGCCAAGGGCAAGGTCAGCCTCGACGACGAGTTCCCGATCTCGGAGAGCGCATGGCGGCGCGGGGGAGGGCCCTCGGGCGGCTCCAGCATGTTCGCGGTGCTCAACAGCAAGGTGAAGGTCTCCGACCTGATCCTTGGAATCACGGTGATGTCGGGCAACGACGCGGCGATCGCCGTGGCCGAGGGACTGGCGGGGTCCGAGGGCGCCTTCGCCACCCGGATGACGGCGCGGGCGCGCGAACTGGGGCTCAAAAAGTCTGTCTTCACCAACGCCACCGGCATGGGCGACCCGGACCAGAAGGTGACGGCGCGCGAGCTCGCCCTGCTCTCGAACCACATCATCAAGACCTACCCGGATCTCTACAAGGCTTTCGGGCAGCGCGAGTTCACCTGGAACAAGATCAAGCAGCAGAACCGCAACCCGTTGTTGACGATGGACGTGGGGGCCGACGGCCTGAAAACGGGCAACATCGGCGACAGCGGCTTCGGGCTCGTCGGCTCGGCGGTGCAGAACGGCCAGCGGCTCATCGTCGTCGTCAACGGGCTCAAGACCGCCAAGGACCGCGCCGACGAGGCCCGCCGGATCATGACGTGGGGCTTCCGCTCGTTCGAGACGCGGGAGCTCTTCGCGGCGAACGACGCGATCGGCGAGGCGAAGGTGTTCGGCGGCGATCCGGGCAGCGTGCCGCTGACGGCGCGCGGACCTGTCCGCATCCTCGTGCCGCGCGGCAGCACGGAACGCCTCGTGGCGCGCATCGTCTATCAGGGGCCCCTGCGTCCGCCGGTGGCGGCGGGCCAGGAGGTGGGGCGGCTCAGGGTGCAGCGCGGCGACGTGCAGGTGCTCGACATCCCGCTGGTGGCGCAGGCGGACGCCGTTCGCGGGCCGCTGACCAAGCGTGCCTTCGACGCGGCGACCGAGTTCGTCATCACCACGGTGCGCAGCAAGTTCCAGAAGACCGGGTCATGAACGTCCCCGCGGCGCGCGGGCGCTTCATCACGTTCGAGGGCGGGGAGGGGGCCGGCAAGTCGACCCAGTGCGCAGCGCTGGCGGAGCGGCTGGGGGGCCTCGGGCTACGCGTCATCCGTACGCGGGAGCCGGGCGGGTCGCCGCGCGCGGAGGAAATCCGCAGCGTGATCCTCTCTGGCACGGCGGCGCGGCTTGGCCCGCTGGCCGAGGCGCTGCTGTTCTACGCCGCCCGCGCCGACCATCTCGCAGCGACGATCCGCCCGGCCTTGGCGCGCGGCGACTGGGTGGTCTGCGACCGCTTCTCCGACTCGACGCGGGCTTACCAGGGCGCGGCCGGCGGCGTGAAGGCCGATGTGCTCGCAGCGCTGGAGCGCATCGTAGTGGGCGAGGACCGGCCGGACCTCACCGTGATCCTTGACCTGCCGGCGGCGGTCGGGCTGGAACGGGCGGCCAGGCGCCGCGGGGACGGCGAGACCGACCGCTTCGAGCAGGAGGCGCTTTCCTTCCACGAGGCGCTGCGGGAGGGATTTCTGGCGATCGCCGCGCGCGAGCCCGGTCGCTGCGTCGTGATCGACGCCGGCGGAAGTCCCGGGTCCGTCGCGGACGCCGTCTGGAACGCGGTTCGCCAGCGCCTCAACCTCACGGGTCCGGCGGAGAACGCGTCGTGAGCGACGCGGCGGACATCCCCGAGGTCGACCGGCTCCCCGATGCGCCGCACCCGCGGGAGGCGTCCGTGCTGGTGGGGCACAGGCCGGCGGAGGCCGCGTTCCTGGATGCCTACCGCGGCGGGCGCTTCCCGCATGCGTGGATCCTCGGCGGGCCCGAGGGGATCGGCAAGGCAACCTTCGCCTACAGGGCCGCGCGATTCCTGCTCGCCAATCCGGATCCGTCCGCGCCGGCGGTGCAGGCGGCGGCCGACCTCTCGGTGCCTGCGTCCAGTCCCGTGGTTGCGCGGGTCGCGGCGCAGTCGCATGGCGGGCTGTTCGTGCTGCGGCGGCAGTGGAACGCCGAGAAGAAGTCGATGCCGACACAGATTCCCGTCGAGTTCGTGCGGCGGAGCCTCGATTTCTTCGCCTCGACCGCGGCGCTCGACGGCTGGCGCGTCTGTATCGTCGACAGTGCCGAGGACCTGAACGCCAACGGCGCCAATGCGCTGCTCAAGACGCTCGAGGAGCCGCCGAGCCGGGCCTTGTTCCTCATCGTGTCGCACGTGCCGGGCCGGCTGCTGCCGACGATCCGCTCCCGCTGCCGGATGCTCTCGTTGCGCCCGCTGGGAGCCGCAGACCTCGTGGCGGCGGCCCGCGCCGCCGGGTCCGAGGCGCCCGAGGCGGACCTCCTGCGGGCGGTGCCGTTCGCCGACGGCTCGGTGCGCCAGCTCCTCAAGCTGATGGACGAGGAGACGCTGGCGGTCGTCGCGCACATGCGCACCGCGCTGTCACGGCTGCCCGCCGTCGACTGGACGGACGCGCACGCGATTGCCGAGGGCGTGGCGGGGCGCGCCAACGACGCTACCTTCGAGGCCGTGGTGGAGAGCATGTTCACCTGGCTGAGCGAGCAGGCGCACGCCGCAGCTGGGGAGGGGGCGGCCCGCCTTGCACCCCTCGCGGAGGTATGGGACAAGATCGCCCGCGCCTTGCGCGAGGCGAGGGCGTTCAACCTCGATCGCCGGGCCCTGATCCTGTCCCTGTTCTCGGACCTGTCCGAGGCGGCGCGTCTGACGCGGGCCTCGTGAGGCCCGCATCCGAAGAAGCCGCGATGGCCGACCGCTCAACCTTCTACATCACGACCGCGATCTCGTATCCGAATGGCAGGCCGCACATCGGCCACGCCTACGAGCTGATCGCGACGGACGCCATCGCCCGCTTCCAGCGGCTCGACGGGCGCGACGTGTTCTTCCTGACGGGGACGGACGAGCACGGCCAGAAGATGCTCCAGACCGCGGCGAAGGAGGGCGTGACGGCGCGCGAGCTCGCCGACCGGAACGCCGCCGTGTTCCGCGACATGGGACGGGCGCTGAACGCGTCGAACGACGACTTCATCCGCACCACCGAGGCCCGCCACCACGCGACCTGCCAGGAGATCTGGAAGCGCATGGAGGCGGCCGGAGACATCTATCTCGACGCCTACTCAGGCTGGTATTCGGTGCGGGACGAGGCGTTCTTCGCCGAGAGCGAGACCACGCTCGGCGGCGACGGCGTGCGCCGCGGCCCGACCGGCGCGCCCGTGGAGTGGGTGGAGGAGGAGAGCTACTTCTTCCGCCTCAGCGCCTACCAGGACCGCCTCCTCGCGCTCTACGAGAGCCAGCCGGACTTCATCCGGCCGGAGGAGCGGCGCAACGAGATCATGAGCTTCGTGCGCTCGGGCCTGAAGGACCTCTCGGTCAGCCGCACGGCCTTCGACTGGGGCATCCCGGTGCCCGGCAACCCGCGCCACGTGATGTACGTCTGGGTCGATGCGCTGACGAACTACGTCACCGCCACGGGCTATCCCGATCCGGCGGCGCCGCGCGCCCGCTACTGGCCGGCGGACGTCCACATCATCGGCAAGGACATCGTGCGCTTCCACGCGGTCTATTGGCCTGCCTTCCTGATGTCGGCCGGCTGGCCGCTGCCCGGGAGCGTCTTCGGCCACGGGTTCCTTTTCAACCGCGGCGAGAAGATGTCGAAGTCGGTCGGCAACGTGATCGACCCGTTCTCGCTCGCGTCCCACTACGGCGTCGACCAGCTGCGCTACTTCCTCCTGCGCGAGGTGCCGTTCGGCCAGGACGGCAATTACTCGCACGAGGCGATCGTCGCGCGCATCAACGCCGACCTCGCCAACGACCTGGGCAACCTGGCGCAGCGCTCGCTGTCGATGGTGGCCAAGAACTGCGACGGCGTCGTCCCGGCGCCCGGGGCCTTCACGGCCGCCGACACGGCGCTGCTCGAGGCCGCCGCGGCGCTGCCGGAGCGGGCGAGGGGGGCAATGCGGGACCTCGCCCTGCACACCGTGCTCGCCGACATCTGGCGCGTGGTGGCGGACGCCAACCGCTACTTCGCCTCCGAGCAGCCGTGGGTGACGCGCAAGACGGATTCGGAGCGTTTCGGAACCGTCCTGTACGTGACGATGGAGACGCTGCGCATCATCGGCATCATGGCGCAGCCGGTCATCCCGACGGCGGCTTCGGCGCTGCTCGACCTCCTCGCGGTGCCCGCGGGCGAGCGTGCCTTCGCCGACATCGCGGGGCGACGGCTCGCCGCCGGAAGCCGTCTCCCGGCGCCCAGCCCCATCTTCCCCCGCTACGTCGAGGACGAGGCGGCGGGCGAGGCGCCGTAGGCGCCGATGCTGGTCGACAGCCACTGCCACCTCGATTTTGCCGACTTCGCGCCGGAGCGCGACGCTGTCGTGGAGCGGGCCCGTGCCGCGGGCGTGCGCACGATGCTCACGATCTCGACGCGCGTGAGCAAGTTCGACACCGTGCGCGGCATCGCCGAGCACTACCCGGACGTGTACTGCACGGTGGGCACGCACCCGCACAACGCCCACGAGGAACCCGACGTCAGCGCGGCGGACCTCGTGGCGCTGGCCGCGCATCCGCGCTGCGTCGGGATCGGGGAGGCGGGGCTCGACTACCACTACGACCGGTCGCCGCGTGACATTGCGGAGCGCGTGCTGCGCACCCACATCGCCGCCGCGCGGACGTCCGGCCTGCCGCTGGTGATCCACAGCCGCGACTGCGACGCCGACATGATCCGGATCCTGTCGTCGGAGATGGAGCAGGGGCGGTTCGACGCCGTGCTGCACTGCTTCAGCTCCGGTGCTGCGCTGGCGCGGGCAGGCGTCGAGATGGGGCTCTTCGTCTCGTTCTCCGGCATCCTGACGTTCAAGACGTCCGACGCCCTGCGCGCCATCGCGGCCGAGGTGCCGATGGACCGCCTGCTGGTGGAGACGGACGCGCCCTACCTGGCGCCCGTGCCGTTCAGGGGCAAGCGCAACGAACCGTCCTATGTGGTTCAGACGGCTCGCGTTCTCGCCGACGTGAAAGGCGTCGACGCCGGCACGATGGCGGCGGTCACGACTGACAACTTCTTCCGCCTGTTCGCCAAGGCGCAGCGACCGGAGGGGCCGGCCGCATGAGTGCAGGGCGCCTGACGATCCTCGGTTGCGGATCCTCCGGCGGCGTGCCGCGCGTGGGCTCGGGCTGGGGAGCGTGCGATCCGGCCAACCCGCTGAACCGGCGCCGCCGGTGTTCCGTGCTCGTCGAGCGCACCGGCCCGTCGGGCACGACCAGCGTCCTCGTCGACACGTCTCCGGACCTTCGCGAGCAACTGCTTGACGCCGACGTCACCGCGCTCGACGCGGTGCTCTACACGCACGACCATGCCGACCATACGCACGGCATGGACGACCTTCGGCCGCTCGTCATCCACCGGCGCCGCGTCATGCCGGTCTACATGGACGAGGCGACGTCCGCGCTCACGCGCGACCGGTTCCTGTACTGTTTCGTGTCGCCGCCCGGCAGCGACTATCCGCCGATCGTGCGCGAGTTCCGGATCACGCTGGGTCACGACGTCGTCGTCGATGGCGACGGCGGTGCGATCCGGGCGGCACCCATCCGCCTGGAGCACGGCAACCGCGATGCGCTCGGCTTCCGGTTCGGCACGATGGCCTATACGCCCGACGTGAGCCGGATCCCGGACGAGAGCGTCGGGCTGCTCGAGGGGCTCGACCTGTGGGTCATCGACGCGCTGCGCCACACGCCGCACCCGACGCATTTTTCGGTCTCCGAGGCGCTGGCCTGGATCGAACGGTTGGCGCCGAAGCGTGCCGTCCTGACGAACCTCCATACGGACCTGGACTACGCCGCGCTCAAGGCCTCGCTGCCGGCGAACGTCGTCCCGGCCCATGACGGCCTGCAGTTGTCCTTCGATCCGGACTGACTGTCGCGATCAGGCTTCACCTTCGACGACCGGAGCGGCGCAGATCGTTGGCTTTCCTGCCGCATCACGCCATCCGCTTGAGTTCCATAATATAGCTTATGCGAATCATGGACACGGGCGCGGGGCCCGTGCCCGGCGTCGTCAGGCTGCCGGCGACGGGACGCTCCCCTTCGGCGGGGCGAAGACCTCGATGGCGCCGGGGCGCACCACGAAGCGGGCCGGCGTCTCGGTGACGAGTTCGCCGTCGGTATTGATCGGCCGCGGGCGGCGCGTGCGGATCTCGAACTCCGTGCACCGCGCGGTCCTCACCTCCTTCCACGCGCCATGCTGGCCCTGGCGGAACGAGCGCAGCATCAGCGCAAGCTTCCAGACGTTGGCGAGTTCGAGGCTGTAGAGGTCGAGGTGCGCGTCGTCGATCTCGGCCGTGTGCTCGACGACGTTGCCGCCGCCGTAGTGCCGGCCGTTGCCGACGGCGATCTGCAGCGTCTTCACCCGGTCCTCGCCGCTGCGGCTCGTGATGGTCGCGCTGAAGGGTTCGGCACGGGCCAGGACCTTGGCGGCGGCGATGGCATAGCCCAGCCGCCCCCAGCGGCGCTTGATGTCCGGCGACAGCGTCTGCGCGAGTTCCGCGCTGAGGCCGATGCTGGCCACGTTGAAGAACGGATGGCCGTTGACCTCGCCGATGTCGATGCGGCGGGTGTGGCCGGCGGCGATGACACCTGCGGCATCGGTCAGGGTCATCGGCAGGCCGAGCGTGCGCGCGAGGTCGTTCGCGGTGCCCATGGGCATGATCCCCATCGGCAGTCCGCTCTCCATCACCGCCCTTGCTGCCGCGTTGATCGTGCCGTCGCCGCCGCACACGATCACGAGGTCCATGTCGGCGCGGCGGCGGGCGATGTCCGCGGCGAGTTCGTCCGGGGTCGCGAAGGTCTCGACCGCCGCGTCGATGCCGCCCGCGCCCAGCCGTTCGAGGATGCGGTCGAGCGGGGTCTTCCCCTGGCGGGCGTTGGGATTGACGAGCATGAGCGCGCGGCGGCGTGCGGCAGCGCCCGTCATCGGCGTCTGGTGTTCGGCGAGCGTCGACATGGCGCCGACTTGGCGAGCCGACCGGCGTGTTTCAACCCCCGGAGGCGAGCCGGGATACAGCCATGCCCGAGGCGTCGTCCTCTGCAAGCCTGGCCGCGAATGACGCGTAGAAGGCCGCAAACTCGGGTGCGGCCCGGGTCTCGCAGGCGCGGGCGAGGGCGATCGCGTCCTGGAAGCGCCCTGCCCTCCACGCCGTCATCATCGCATCGTGATCCGCCTGCAGCGCCTTGAAGGCCGGCGTCCCGGCCACCGTCTCATCGCCGTAGAGGGCGTACAGGCGCAGCGCCGCGGATTTCCCCTTCAGCGGGACGGCGTCGACGTCGAGCACGGCGAAGCCAGGCGCCTGCCGGACGGTGGCCTCGGACACGAGGATCTCGGTCGCGAAGCCCTTCGAGGCGGACTCGATCCGCGCCGCGACGTTCACCGCGTCGCCGACCGCCGAGTAGTTGAAGCGCCGCTGCGAGCCCATGTTGCCGACGCACGCTTCGCCGGTGTTGATGCCGATGCCGATCTTCACCGCGAGGTCGGTTCGGCCGGCCGCGCGGAAGCCGAAGGCGTCGGCGGCGTTCATCTCGCGCACGACCGACCGCATGGCGAGTGCGGCCCTGCAGGCCCTCGCGGCATGGTCCGGCACGTCCAGCGGGGCGTTCCAGAAGGCCATGATCGAGTCGCCGATGTACTTGTCGATGGTGCCGCCCTGCGCCTGGATGGCGTCCGAGAGCGGCGACAGGAGGCTGTTGAGGAAGCCGACGAGCTCCGTCGCGCTGATGGACTCGGAAATCGGCGTGAAGTCCCGCACGTCCATGAACATGATGGTCAGCGGCCTGATCTCGCCGCCGAGCACCATGCGGTCCGGCGCCTTCTCGAGCTCCGCGAGGAGCTGGGGCGCGAGGTACTGGCCGAAGGCCTGCCGGACGAAGCGACGGTCGCGGTCCGTGGTAACGAACAGGCCGCCGGTGACCGCGAGGTGCGTGGCGAGCGCCCCCAGCGCAGGATAGACAGGATCGAACAGAAGACTGGCCTGCGAGAACGCCACCCATGATGCGGCGAACGCCGCGCCCGCTGCGACCGTTCCGACCGCGAGCGACAGCGCCGGCCCGAACGCCAGGGTCAGTCCCAGCACCACGAGCCCCAGCACGAGCGTCGCCACGGTTTCCAGTCCGTCGGCCCAATCGTAACGGGTGAGGAACGACCCCTGCACCATCTGCTCGAGCACCTGCGCCTGCAGGTCGACCCCGGGGATCGATTCGCCGAGCGCAGTTCCCCACGAGTCCCCGAGGCCGGCCGCGGTGAGGCCGACCACGACGATCTGCCCGTCGACCCGCGAGGCGAGGTCGGCGCGGCGGGCGGTGTCGAGCACGTCCCGGGCCGAGATGCGCCGCTCCGGGCGGGTCCGGTCGTAGTAGACCCAGAATTCCCCGTCGCCGGTCATCGGCACGACGACGTCGCCGATGCGGGTGTCGATGAGGCTGGTGCGCCCTGCCCCGAATTCGCCGCTCGCGCCGGTGCCGCGGATCACGAGCGTGCGCGCGCCCTGCGCCACCCGCAGCGCTTCGACCGGGAAGGACGGGAACAGCGTCTTTCCGTCCGAGACGTAGAGCGGCACGCGCCGGACCACGCCGCCACTGATGCCGCCCGACCGGAGGCTCGTGGCCCCGATGCCCTTGGCCCCCTGCTCCAGCAGCGGGAGCGGCGGGGTCGTGCCGGCGAAGGGCGGGATGAGCCGCGCTGGGTCGGCGCTGGCATAGGCCCAGCGCGTCTTGACCTGCGGGCGGAGGGTGTTCGGCTCGCCCGTTGTCGCGAAGGCGAGGATGGAAGGCGTCGTGCGCAGCGTGGCCGCGAAGGCTTCGTCGGCGTCGGGCAACTCCGCGACGACCGCCTTGACGGCCGGCCGGTCGGCGACGTCGGCCGGCAGCTGGCGGACCATCTGCGCGGGGGACAGGCGGTCCGGCTCGCTGAACAGGACGGCGAAGCCGACCGCGGCGGCGCCGAGGTCGACGAGGGACTGCGTGAGCTCGGCCATCCGGGTGCGGGGCCATGGCCACTGCCCGAGCGCCGCGAGCGCGTCGTCGTCGATCGCGACGACCCGGACGGCGGGGTCGCCGTACTCGCGCGGCTTCAGGCGCTGGTAGGCGTCGAAGGTCAGGTTGCGGAGGCCGCTGACGATGCCGGGGTCCGCGGCGCGGACGCCGACGATGGCCATCAGCGTCGCGAGCGCAGCGAGCACGGGAAGGCGGCGCCGCGAAAGGGACGAGGCGACCGACATGTCAGGCCCCTGCCCTCATCGTCCGCCCGCCAGCGGCGCGCGCACGAACGGCCTCGCCTTCACCCGCGTGCGATGGTCGTCGGACGTCGCCTGCCCGTCGGGCGAGCGGCCCTGGTGGTAGTGACGCTGCCAGAGCGGTGCGTCGGCCGGACGGCCGGGCTCCAGAAGGCCTGCGTTGAACTCCCGCCGCGACCGGGCCCAGGCCGCATGGCCCGCGGCGAGGACCGGGTCCTCGGACAGGAAGGACCACTCCGGTTCCATCTCCTCCACCAGCCCCCGCCGCAACGGCATCAGGTGGGCGAAGGGCTCACCCGCCTCGAAGCGGACGGTCACGCCCGGACGGGTGAAGCGCCAGTTCATCGTGAACGTGGCTACGGCCCAGTCGGTCTCGACGATCCCGGTGAGCGCGGCGATGCCATCCTTGGCCGCGTTGAGGGGACCCGTGACCATCAGGTCGATGCCCTGCGGCGTCCGGAAGAGGCAAGGGATCCGGAAGGTGAGGATGCCGGCGCCGAAATGATCGATGGCCAGGGAGGGAACGGCGTCGTCGTCCGGCACGACGTGGACGCCACCCACCGCAGTGTCGCCGCCCCAGAGGGCCGAGAAACCCGAGGGGTTCAGCAGCTCCCAGCCGCTGGCGTTGGCGATGACGAGAGGCAAGCACCGGTAGGCGTGCCGTCCCGCGGGCGCATCCATCCACTCGCGCTCCACCGGTGCCGGACGGGCGTCGAGGGCGTGTCCGTCGATGACGTGCGCCTGGAGCTTCACGCCGCGCCCGCGTCAGTCGCAGTGCGGTGGTGGTGGAGGCGGAGGTGGCGGCGGCGGAGGGGGTGGCGGAGGTGGAGGTGGAGGGGGCGGCGGAGGCGGCGGGGCCGCGTTCTGGCTGATCCTCGGGGGCTGCTGCTGCGGAGCGGCGGTCCTGGAGGAGTTCGTGATCTGGTTGACGGTCTGCTGGGTGAACGGGCCGAAGGTGCTCGTGGTCTGCACGCCGCCGAAGCGGTCGGTCTGCGGGGGCGGCAGCGGCAGCCCCGCGTTGATCCGCGCCACCGTGCCGGCCGTCGAGGTGTTCAGCGTCAACCCGGTCGGGGGCGGTGCGGCGCCGGGCTGCACGCCCTGGCTGGCGCCGGCGAAGTCGGAATGGGTGGCCGGGGTCACAGAGGGCCCTGCCCCGCGCGAGCCGATGTCGAGCTTCTGGCCGATGGGGATGGTGATCGTCTGGCCGTTGTTCTGGTACGTCACAACACCGAACACGGGGATCACGCGCAGTTGCCCCGTGCGGCGGTTCATGGCGACGAAGACCACGCCGCCGCGCACGCCCACGGTGCCCGCCGGCGTGCGGATCGTCATGCCCTCGGTGTGGCTGATCTGGCCGCCGACGAAGCGCAGGGCGCCCTTGGTCAGGTTGGCGATCATCCGGCCGGTGCCGGCCTGCGGATTGTAGACGTACTCGTCGATGAGGACGTCGCTGTCGGGCCCCACGTTCAGGGTCGACTTGTCGACGAACAGCACCTGCGCGGCCCCGTCGACGGCCGTCGTCACGCGCTCCTTGAAGACGAGATCGTTGCCGATCTGCAGGACGCGGATCTGCCCGCTCGGGCGCGTGCCCGTGGTGGACGGCTTGACGGCCGCCGTGGTGCCGACGGAGGGCGGCGCCTCGGCCGACGCGGAGGCCGTCCCCGCGAGAAGGACGCCGAGGCCGGTGACGAGACGACTGCGCTTGCGGGCCATGTTGTCCCCTAGAACCGGAACGTCGTGCCGACGCTGACGGACAGGTTACGCGCGTCATAGTTGACGATGTTTGAGTCGATCACCGAATAACCGACCTGTGTGACGATTCCGACGGCCTTCGCCACGGGCACGTCCAGCCGGAGGCCCACCCGCCAGTCGAGATCGTTGCGCGTCACGCCCGGATCGACGCTCGGATCCGGCCCGTCATAGCGGAAGGTGCCGATCCCCGCGTTGGGGGTGAGGATCCACGACCCCTCCCCCAGCGTGACCGGACCGGTGAACTCGATCGGGAAGCCGATCTCGACCCCGACCTGCCTGAAGCTGTTGAACGCGGTCTGCGCGTCGTTGAGGTTGGCGAGCAGCCTGCCGACCCAGCGGACGCCAGGCACGACAGTGCCGGTCGTCTGCAGCGTGTAGCTCCAAAGGTTGCCGGTCTGCTCCGTTGCCAGCGGATAGTCCTCGGAGTTCTGGTAGAGCCGCCTGCGGTATTCGAGGAAATGATCGAACGTCCCGATTGGCCCCGTGTCGTGGCGCACGCTGAAGCCAGCCCCGCCGCCAGAAAAGTACGTGCTGCCGCCCAGCGCGGTGTAGGTGCCGATCGCATAGGGCCGCACCGACAGGTTGGGGACCGTGTCGTTGGGCAGGGCGAAGCGAGGGCCGACCTGCGCGTCCGCGATGGCCGCGTCGAGGCGGGTGATCCGGGCCTGCACCGCGAAATAGGTGGCAAGGTTGAACTCGACCGCGTCGCCACGCTCGTTGAAGGCCCAGGCGTAGTTCATGCTCGACAGCGCGAAGGCGTTCCAGTCCGGCGTCTGCGTCGTCGTCTGGTCGGCGAGCTGCGACTGCCCGAAGACGCGGATGATCGACTGGCTCGGGCCGGCGTTGGCGTTGGACTGCCAGCGGGCCCCGACGCTCGCATACATCGAGAAGGGGCGCCCTCCCCCGTTGTCGATCTGGCTGATGAACGCGCTCGCCGTGCGCCGGATCGACGGGGACGACTGCGGCGAGCTCTCCGCGGCCACGAAGTGCAGCCGCGCCATCTGCGGGGAATTCAACTGAAGATAGAGCCGGCCCAGTTGGAGCTGCACGTCACCGTTGGCGGGATTGTAGAAGAGCAGCCGCTCGTAAGCGCCGATCGCGGCCTCGTAGTCCTTCAGCGCGACCGCGATTTCGGCGAAGCGCAGGTTGGCATCGAGGTCGGACGGCGTCCTCAGGATCTGGACGAAGAGGCGCTCCATTTCCGACTTGCCGTCGGCAGCGTCCTGGGCTTCGGCGGGTCGCGCCCCCGCCATGGCCCCCGCGACCGTCAGCGCACACAAGAAACGGACGGCGTCGAAGAGGCGCATGACGGCTCCGCAAATTCCCATCCGTGGGTATCCGGTCTTGGTTAACGGATGGCAAACAATTGCGTGACGTTCACGCAATCCTTTCAATAAGGTGTTTCAGATCAATCGCTTGCAGTTCGCTGCTGCGAAGCGGTCCACCGGCCGCGCGAGCCGCCCGGCCGGAGCAGGCGAGCGAATCGGCGCGACGTTGCCGATGGCGATTCCGGCCTCGTCCGTTCACCTGCGACGTTAAGTCCAAGCTGGCAACGGCGCCGCCTTGGCTCTCAACGGTATCTCAATGCATGGTTGCAAATATCTGAGTCCATGATGCTTTCCACGGGAGCATCGGCCGCGGGCAGCGTCCCCTGACCGACGGATCGCTTTCCGCGCGTTAGGACTTGGTTCGCCAGTGTTTGAAACACTTTGCGAGAATCGGGCTGCGGTTATTGTTGGGGTGAGGGTTCGCAGGGCATGGTCGATTTGCGCGCACTCGAAAGGACACCTGTTCAGGACAGCAAGATGTCGCAATCGCCGGAGCCGGCATCGCCGACACGGGTTCTCGTCGTCGAGGACTCCCATTCCCTCAGGCTCCTGATCGCAAACTTCCTGACAACGCAGGGTTTTGCCGTCGCTGAGGCTACAAGCGTGGTGGCCGCGCAGGCGCAGTTGCGCCTGTTCCGTCCGCACATCGCGCTGCTCGACCTGACGCTGGACGACGGCGAGGGCTACGACCTGATCGCGGCGATGACGCGCCAGGGTGTCCCGGTGATGGTGATCTCCTCCAAGGACACCCCTCTGGATCGCATCCTCTGCCTCGAACTCGGCGCGGACGACTTCCTGATGAAGCCGTTCGAGCTGCGCGAGATGCTGCTGCGCATCCGCCGGCTGGTGAAGCTGATCCCAGCCGACGAAGGCGGGAAGGTGCCCAGCAGCGTCCTGACCTTCGGCAGCTTCAGCCTCGACCTGGTCGAGCGCACGGTGACGAAGACGAGCGGCGTGACGTCCAAGCTCACGGATGCCGAGTTCCGGCTGCTGCGGCTGTTCGTTGAGAATCCGCAGGTGGTGCTGGACCGCAAGCGGATCGGCCAGGAGATCTTCCAGCGAAGCTTCATGGACAACAGCCGGTCGATCGACGTGCTGGTGAGCAAGCTGCGCAAGAAGGTCGACAACCCCAACGGCGTGTCCACCATCACCAACGTGCGCAGCACGGGCTACGTGTTCAGCGCCGAGGCCGAGGTCCACCACGCAGGCCGCTAGCCGGTCAGTCGCGCCGGCCGTCCAGTTCCGTGAGCGTCCTTCTCGCCTCTGCGGCCATCCGCCGGGCTCGCCGCTCGTAGCGGTCGAGCGCGGCCATGTGGGACGCGGCGGCCGCCAGGGCCTCCGCGCTCGCGTCCGGTCCGTCCAGCTGGACGCCTGCCGCGGCGCGGGCCGCCCTCACCTTCTCGAGCATCGTCTCTGCCAACGCCAGCCGTGCCGCGGCCGACCGGGCCTCCGGTCCCGCGTCCGCCGGGACGAGCGCCGCCGCAAGGGCCGCCGTCTCGGCGGTGGCGACCACGGCAGGCAGCGAGGCGGACAGCCCGTGCTTCAGCGCGTTCAGGCGCGAGCGGGCCTTCCCGTCGGCGGAGCGAGGGCCGGTGCTGCGCTGCGCGTTGCGGCGGTTGGCCTCGATGCGCTTCTGCGACGCCATCGCCTCAGCCGAACAGGTCCTGCTGCGGATCGGCGGGAGGCGCCGCGCGCCGCACGGGTTCGTCCGCCGGCGGCTGGGCCATCTTCCGCGACGCGGGGCGCTTCGGCGGACGAGCGGGTTCTTCCGCCGTCACGACCTCGGCCTCGATCACCAGTTCGGTGGGGTCGTCCCTCCGCGCCGTCTGCATCGGCCGCGCCGGGCCAAAGGACGCCATGGCCGCGTCGCGCGCATCCTCGGCACGCCGGCGCAACCGTTCGAGGCGCTCATGCGTCTCAAGATGAGCGAGGAAGGCGCCGGCCATGATGGCCTCCTCGTCGAGGCCGGCGGAGGCCAGCGCCTGCGACACCTCGCGCTTCTCGCCGGGACGCCCGGCGATCCAGCCGCGCGCGATCGACTGGGCGGCCTTCTCGCGGGCCGCCGGATCCTCGATCCGCCCGGCCAGCAGCGACGACAGCACCTGCGTGGCCGAGCGCGAGCGCTCCAGTCGCAGCAGCGCGTCCCGATAGCGCTGCATCCGCAGGCTTTCCCACACACCGACCGCCACGTCCCGCAGACGCAGCCAGTCGATGACCGTGGCCGGCGCCAGCGCCTCGGCGAGCCCGTCGCAGAGCGCCTGCCACTCGGCCTCGCTTTCGCCCGGCGCGAGCGGCGGGTTGCGGAAGAGGAACGCGAGGTCCTGCGGCCGCCGAGGCCGGCTCCGGGGCGCGGACGCCCGCGTCACCGCAGCCGCCGTCCGGCTTCCGCCCTTGTCGTTGCGTGCGTCCATGGCCGTCGCCTGGTTCCGGGTCCCTACCCTCCCGCGGTAAGTCACCGGAGGGGGCCGGATCAAGCCGTTGCTGTCCCGCGGCGCTCATTGCCGTGGAAAACGCGCCCTCAGCGCAGCCCGAAGAAGCTGAGGACGGCGATGACCACGACGACGAGGCCGACGAGATAGATGATGTTGTTCATGACGAGGCTCCGCGTATCCGGTCCTTGGACCACTCATCGCCGAACGTCCCGCCCGGGGCCGCGGTTGCATCGCCACGCCAGCGGTCGAACGGCATGATCGGAATTCAGTCGGATACTCGAACCTGTAGCGGGGCCGGGACGACATCCGTCAAGTCGGATGCTGATAAAGGCCATAACGCGTTGAATTCACAGAACTTTAAGCCGCACTGGTCAAGCTCCTCCCAAGGGAGCGCAACCGTATGCATCCAGTACCTGCACACGAAAAAGATAGGATCGATTGCCTTCACTCGCTCGGCATCCTGTATACCGAGCCGTCCGACACCTTCGACCGGATCTGCGAGCTCGTGGCGTGCCAGTTCGGGACCTCGGCCGCCTTCCTGTCCTTCGTCGACACATCCACGCAGTGGTTCAAGTCCACGATCGGGCTCGACCTCAGCTCGACGCGGCGGGACGTCGCGTTCTGCGCGCACACCATCATGACCGACGACGTCTTCGTCGTTGAGGACGCCGGTGCGGATGAGCGCTTCCGGCTCAATCCCCTGGTGACGGACGGTCCGCGGATTCGCTTCTATGCGGGGGCGCCGCTGATCTATTCCCCCGGCCTCCGACTGGGCAGCGTCTGCGCCGTGGACCACGAACCCCGCCGCTTCAGCGCCCAGGAACGCCGGCTCCTGCAGAGTTTCGCGGCCATCGTCGTCTCCGAGCTGCGGCTGCTCGCAGCCGGCCGCCTGTTGCGCCGGAGCCTCGCGGAAGAAGCCGGCCGCACGCCCCCGCGGATGGCGCCCTACGCGGGTCGCCGCCAGGCCGCCGGCTAGTTGCGCCACCACTGCTGGTTGCGCCGCTCCTCTGCGCCGCAGTCGAGCGGCTGCGTCGCCTGGACCGGCACCACGGGAACGGCGGCTGCGGCGACCTCGCGGACGATCTTGGTGCGGACCGCCTCGGCGAACTGCTGGCGCTCGCGCACGGGCACGATGAAGGCGCCGGGGCCGCCGATGACGCAGTCACGGTAATAGACGTCCAGGTTTTCCGTATCGAAGGAGCCCGTCGGGCGCTTGAGCATGATCGGGAGGCCGTTGATCACGATTCCCTTGTCGAGCGCATCCTCGCGGGCCTCGACGATGCTGCGCCCCTGGTTGTTGGCGCCGTCGCCCGAGATGTCGATGACGCGTCGCAGCGCCTCGAAGCCCCCCTCCTCGAGCAGCTTCACGCTCGTGTCGATGGCGCCGGAGATCGACGTCCGGGGCCCGCGGCGCGGCGGGATGCGCGCCAGTTCGTCCGCAAAGGCCCTGGCCGAGGCCTGACCGTCGATGATCGTCCAGCGGACCACGACGTGCTGGACGTATGTCCCCGCCCACTCGAAGTAAGTGACGGCGATCCGCCCGACCATGCCGTTGCGGATCGCCTCGTGGACGAGCGGGGACCGGAAGGCTTCCACGAAGCCCTCGCGCTGCAGGGCCTGCTCCTCGGGATCCATCGAGTTGGAGATATCGACGGCGATGACCAGCGCCACGTCGACCTCCTCGGCGGCACGCGCCTGCGGGAGGGCGGCAAGGCCCGCCATGGCTGCCATCGCCGTGGCGATGAAGGCGCGCAGCAGCACCCTTCCGAGTCGCGTGTCGGTCATTGCAGTCCCTCCAACCGGGAGTTTGGGCCTCCATGGCGGGGTGACAAGGGACGGACGCGGGCGTCGCGGTCACAATTCCTTCAAGCGGCCTCTCCGGGCGGGCGGTCGCCGCTGTTGACGCCTCCGCGGAAGTTTGATCGGATGGTCAAATCATAGGGCGGCACGGCACGATGCCTGCCCGCCGACGCAGCCGGAGCGGAGGGGCTCATGAGCGAGACGTCAGACATCGCGGCAGGGCGCCTGTCGCAGGACGATTATGCGCGCGGGTTCGCGGACCTCCATCCGCCGTTGTCCCGCTACGAGGCCAAGGTCGCCGCCGACCGCTGCTTCTTCTGCTACGACGCGCCCTGCATGAAGGCGTGCCCCACCTCCATCGACATCCCCCTGTTCATACGCCAGATTTCCACGGGAAACCCGGTCGGCGCGGCCAAGACGATCCTCGACAGCAACGTGATGGGGGCGATGTGCGCCCGCGTGTGCCCGACCGAGCAGCTCTGCGAGGAGGCCTGCGTCCGCGAGGCCATGGAGGGCAAGCCGGTCGAGATCGGCCTCCTGCAGCGCCACGCGACGGATGCACTGTTCGACAGCGGGAAGCAGCTCTACCGGGCAGGCCCGGCGAGTGGCTTCAAGGTCGCCGTCGTCGGCGGCGGTCCCGCGGGCCTCTCCTGCGCCCACCGCCTCGCCACCCTCGGCCACGCCGTGACGCTCTTCGAAGCACGGGACAAGCTCGGCGGCCTCAACGAGTACGGCATCGCCGCCTACAAGGCGACGAACGGGATCGCGCAGGCGGAGGTGGAGTACATCCTCGGCGTCGGCGGCATCACGGTCCGCACCGGCACGAGACTTGGCACCGACGTGCATCTCGGCGACCTCGCCCGTGACTTCGACGCCGTGTTCCTCGGCCTCGGCCTCGGCGACACCAACGTCCTCGGCCTCGCCGGTGACGACGCGCAGGGCACGGCCGACGCGGTCGACTACATCGCCATGCTCCGGCAGGCGCCCGACCTCTCGGCGCTGCCGGTCGGGCGGCGGGTCGTCGTCATCGGCGGGGGCATGACCGCCATCGACATCGCCTCGCAGGCCAAGCGCCTCGGCGCGGAGGACGTGACCATCGTCTACCGCCGCGGGGCGGCAGAGATGGGCGCCTCGCCCTTCGAGCAGGAGGTGGCGCAGACGACGGGCGTGCTGATCCGCCACTGGGCCATGCCCAAGGCGCTGCAGGTCGAGGCGGGGCGCGTGACGGGCATCACCTTCGAGCGCACGGCGCTGCGCGACGGGCGGGTCGTGGGGACGGGCGAGACCTATGCCCTCCCCTGCGACCAGTTGTTCCGGGCCATCGGCCAGACCTTCGTGACCGCCGACCTCGAGGGCGGTCTCGAACTCGCGAACGGGCGCATCCGGATCGACGGCGGGCATCGCACCAGCCACCCGAAGGTGTGGGCGGGCGGCGACTGCGTCGCGATGGACAAGGACCTGACGGTCGTCGCCGTCGAGCACGGCAAGCGGGCGGCGCTGTCGATCGACGCGACGCTGCGCGCCGGTGCGGCGCGGGCCGCGTGAGGAGAGGAGGACGCCATGGCTGATCTTCGCGTCGACTTCGCCGGCATCAAGGCGCCGAATCCCTTCTGGCTCGCCTCCGCGCCCCCCACCGACAAGGCCTACAATGTCGTGCGCGCCTTCCAGGCGGGCTGGGGCGGCGTGGTCTGGAAGACGCTCGGCGAGGACGGCCCGCCGATCGTCAACGTCTCGGGGCCGCGCTACGGCGCCATCCACGCCGGCGACCGCCGCGTCATCGGCTTCAACAACATCGAGCTCATCACCGACCGGCCGCTGGAGGTGAACCTGCAGGAGATCAAGCAGGTGAAGCGCGACTGGCCGGACCGGGCGCTGGTCGTCTCCCTGATGGTGCCCTGCACCGAGGATGCCTGGAAGGCGATCCTCAAGCGCGTGGAGGAGACCGAGGCCGACGGCGTCGAGCTCAACTTCGGCTGCCCGCACGGCATGTCGGAGCGCGGCATGGGCTCGGCCGTGGGACAGGTGCCCGAATACGTCGAGATGGTGACGCGCTGGTGCAAGCAGCACACGCGCATGCCGGTGATCGTGAAGCTCACGCCGAACGTGGCGAGCATCAAGGGCCCCGCCATGGCGGCCCACAAGGGCGGCGCCGACGCGGTGTCGCTCATCAACACGGTCAACTCGATGATGGGGGTCGACCTCGACGCGATGACCCCGTGGCCCTCGACGGGCGGCAAGGGCACCCATGGCGGCATGTGCGGCCCGGTGGTGAAGCCCATCGCGCTCAACATGGTGGCCGACATCGCCCGCACCGCGGAGATGCGCGGCCTGCCGATCTCAGGCATCGGCGGTATCGAGACGTGGAAGGACGCGGCCGAGTTCATGGCGCTGGGCGCCTCCACCGTGCAGGTCTGCACGGCGGCCATGGTCTACGGCTTCAAGATCGTCGAGGAGATGAAGACCGGCCTCGCCGCCTTCATGGACGAGAAGGGCTATGCCCGCGTGTCCGACATGGTCGGGCGGGCCGTACCGCACGTCACCGACTGGCAGTACCTGAACCTCGACTACGCCGTGAAGGCGCACATCGACCAGGACCTGTGCATCAAGTGCGGTCGCTGCCACATCTCGTGCGAGGACACCTCGCACCAGGCGATCAGCGCCCTCAGGGACGGCGTGCGCCACTTCGAGGTGATCGAGGAGGAGTGCGTCGGCTGCAACCTGTGCGCCATGGTCTGCCCCGTCGAGGGCTGCATCACCATGGTGCCGCTGAAGGACGGCGAGGTGGACCGGCGCACCGGCCGGGTCGTCGGCACGCCGATCAACTGGACCCAGCACCCCAACAATCCGATGCGGGCGAAAGAGCCGGCGGAGTGAGCGGCGCATGCCCCTCAGCGGGGCAGGACGCCCTGCAGGATCGTTGCGGTGACGTGCTCGCAGGCCTCGGCGAAGAAGCCGGGGTCGGAGAGGTCGCGGCCCTCGATGGCCCTGACCTGCGCGGCGAAGTCGGCGTAGTGCTGGGTCGTCGCCCACACCGAGTAGATGAGGTGGCGCGGCAGGACGGGACGCAGCTTGCCCTGCTCGATCCAGCGGGCGATGGTGCCGGCGCTGTCCTCGACGATCGCCTTCAGTTCCTTCTCCAGCACCGGCCCGAGGATGGGTGCTCCCTGGATGACCTCCAGGGCGAAGAGCCGCGAGGCGGCCGGGTCGTCGCGCGAGGCAGCGAGCTTGCGGGCGATGTAGTCGCCGAAGGCGTCGGCAGGATCGCGGGCCGGGTCGAGCGTGCGCAGCGGCTCGAGCCACATGTCGAGCGTGCGCTGCAGGACGGCGAGGTAGAGGTCTTCCTTGGTGCGGAAATAGTAGAGGAGGTTCGTCTTCGACAGACCGGCGGCGGCGGCGATCTGCTCGATCCGCGAGCCCCTGTAGCCGAAGGTGGCGAAGACGGAGAGGGCCGCGTCGAGGATGCGCCCGACGTTCTCCTGCCCGGCCCGCGACCGGCCGGCCTCGGGTCGTCCCGCGGCCGTAGCCCCGTCCGAGACGGCATCCTGGACCAGCGCCATGGCAGCTGCCTCCCTGCGTCCGGTCCCGAGCGTCGCGCGGAACCTGTTGCCGGGGCCTTACCGCCCCTTGACCGTTCGATCAAGACTCGCGACCGTGCACCGTCTACGCGCCAGACCGACAAGCGGCGCGCGTTCCAGGCGGCATGGTGGAGGGGTTGTGGGCGTGCGTGAGGACGTGGCGACGGCACAGGCGCGGGCCGCGGGCAGCGGCCGCGGGCGCGTCATCGAGGTCGGGGGCCTCTCCCTCACCTTCGAGACCCGCGACGGCCCCGTCTACGCCCTCTCGAACGTCGACCTCACGGTCGAGCACGGCGAGTTCGTCTCCTTCATCGGCCCCTCCGGTTGCGGCAAGACCACGCTGCTGCGAGTCCTCGCGGACCTCGAGACGGGCACCTCCGGGTCGGTCCTCGTCAACGGCGTGACGCCGGAGGAAGCGCGGCGGAAGCGCCAGTACGGATACGTCTTCCAGGCGCCGGCGCTCTATCCGTGGCGCACCGTCGAGCGCAACGTCATGCTGCCGCTGGAGATCATGGGGTTCCCGGCCGCCGAGCGTCGGGAGCGCGCCCAGCGCAACCTCGCGCTCGTCAACCTCTCCGGCTTCGAGCGAAAGTACCCGTGGCAGCTCTCCGGCGGCATGCAGCAGCGCGTGTCGATCGCCCGCGCGCTGTCGTTCGACCCCGATCTCCTCTTCATGGACGAGCCCTTCGGCGCGCTCGACGAGATCGTCCGCGACAAGCTCAACGACCAGCTTCTCGCGCTGTGGCGGAAGACCGGCAAGACGGTGCTGTTCGTCACGCACTCGATCCCGGAGGCCGTCTACCTCTCCAGCCGGATCGTGGTGATGTCGCCGCGGCCGGGCCGGATCATCGACGTCATCGACTGCAACCTTCCGGCGGACCGCACGCTCGACATCCGCGAGACGCCGGAGTTCCTCGCCCTCGCCCACCGGGTGCGCGACGGGTTGCGGGCCGGACACAGCTATGACGACTGACGCGCTCGCCGCACCCCTGCCCGCCCCCCGGCGGACCGGGCTCGGCGCCGCGGTCGCCGGATCCTCCACCCTGGCCGTTCTCGCGGTCGTCGCCGTCATCTTGGCCTTCTGGTACGCGATGACCGTGCCGATGAATGCCGGGCTGCCGGCCATGCCGAAGGACGGCACGCTCGTCGAGCGCGCGCTCGCGGCGTGGTCGCTCGAGCGGCCGGTCCTGCCGGCTCCGCACGCCGTGGTCGCCGAACTGTGGAAGTCGACCGTCGAGACGCGGATGACGTCGCCGCGCAGCCTCGTCTTCCACGGCTGGGTGACGCTGTCGTCGACGCTGCTGGGCTTCGCCATGGGCACTCTGCTCGGCATCGCGCTCGCGGTCGGCATCGTCTCGGTGCCGGCGCTGGAGAAGAGCCTGCTGCCCTGGATCATCGCCTCGCAGACGATCCCGATCCTCGCGGTGGCGCCCATCATCATCGTCGTGCTGGGGTCGATCGGGCTCACCGGGCTGGTGCCGAAGGCCATCATCTCGATGTACCTGTGCTTCTTCCCGGTGACGATCGGCATGGTGAAGGGCTTCACGTCGCCGGATTCGATGCAGCTCGACCTGATGCGGACCTACTCGGCGAGCCGCGTGCAAACGTTCGCGAAGCTGCGCTGGCCGGCGTCCGTGCCGTTCCTCTTCGCGTCGCTGAAGATTGCCGTCGCCATCAGCCTCGTCGGCGCCATCGTCGGCGAGCTGCCGACCGGCGCGCAGGCCGGGCTCGGCGCGCGCCTCCTGTCGGGCTCCTACTACGGCCAGACGCTGCAGATCTGGGCGGCCCTCTTCGCGGCGGCGATCCTCGCCTCGTTGCTGGTGCTCGCCGTGACCCTCGCCGAGCGGCTGACGCTGCGCCTCATGGGAGGCCGCGCTTGAGCGTCCGGGCCGTCCCCGTCCGCCGTTCCGGGGCCCTCGGCCCGCTCGGCCTGCCGCTTGCGGCCCTGGCCGCACTCGCCCTCGTCACGCTCGTCGCCCATACCGACGGCATCGCCGGCAAGGCACCGGCCTGGTTCTGGGCGCTCGTCGTCGCGGCATGGGCCTTCACGTGGTGGGTGAACCAGCGCCTGTCCGTCGAGGACCTCCCGGCGGGGCCGCTTTCGAGGGCGCGCGACGTCGCCGTCGCCCTGCTCTTCGGGCTGACCGCGTTCGTCCTGTGGGAGGTGATCTGCGTCGGCGCCGGCGTCCCGCTGGTGCTGATGCCGCCGCCCTCGGCGATCCTCGCCCGGCTCGTCGGGGCCGTGCCGACGCTGGCGGCCGATTTCCAGCAGACCTTCGTGCGCGCCGTGCTGCCGGGATGGGCACTCGGCTCGCTCGCCGGCTTCGCCGTCGCCTGCGTCGCCGACCGCATTCCGTTCCTGCGCCGCGGGCTGCTGCCGCTCGGCAACTTCGTGTCGGCGCTGCCGATCATCGGCATCGCGCCCATCATGGTGATGTGGTTCGGGTTCGACTGGCACTCGAAGGTGGCGGTCGTCGTCGTGATGACGTTCTTCCCCATGCTGGTGAACACGGTTGCCGGCCTCGAGGCGTCCGGACGGCTGGAGCGCGACCTGATGCGCTCCTATGCCGCCTCCTACGGCCAGACGCTGGCTCTGCTGCGGCTGCCCGCCGCGCTTCCCTTCATCTTCAACGGCCTCAAGATCAACTCGACGCTGGCCCTGATCGGGGCCATCGTGGCCGAGTTCTTCGGCACGCCGATCGTGGGCATGGGCTTCCGCATCTCGACCGAGGTGGGCCGCATGCAACTCGACATGGTGTGGGCCGAGATCGTCGTCGCGGCCGTCGCCGGCACCCTGTTCTACGGCGCCATCGCGCTCGTGGAGAGGTGGGCGACCTTCTGGCATCCATCGTACCGCCCCCGTCGGGGCGCTTGAAGTCCGGCAACGAACCCGGGCGAGGGAGAGGAGAGAGAGGATGAAACGGACCATTCTGGCGGCAGGCGCCCTTCTGGCGGGGCTGGTGTCGGCCCAGGCGCAGGACAAGCTGACGCTGCAGCTGAAGTGGGTCACGCAGGCCCAGTTCGCCGGCTACTACGTCGCCAAGGACAAGGGCTTCTACAAGGAAGTCGGCCTCGACGTGACGATCAAGCCGGGCGGCCCGGACATCGCGCCCCCGCAGGTGATCGCCGGCGGCGGCGCCGACGTGATCGTCGAGTGGATGCCGGCCGCGCTCGCCGCCCGCGAGAAGGGCGTGCCGCTCGTCAACATCGCCCAGCCGTTCAAGAAGTCGGGCATGATGCTGACCTGTCGCAAGGAGACCGGCATCAAGTCGCCCGAGGACCTCAAGAACCGCACGCTCGGCGTCTGGTTCTTCGGCAACGAGTACCCCTTCATGGCGTGGATGGCCAAGCTCGGCCTCAAGACCGACGGCTCGGCCGGCGGCGTGAAGGTCATCAAGCAGGGCTTCAACGTCGACCCGCTGCTGCAGAAGCAGGCCGACTGCATCTCGACCATGACCTACAACGAGTACTGGCAGGTCATCGACGCGGGCATCAAGCCTGAGGACCTCGTGGTCTTCAAGTACGAGGACCAGGGCGTGTCGACGCTCGAGGACGGCCTCTACACGACCGAGGCCAAGCTCAACGACGCCAAGACCGCGGACGCGCTCGCCCGCTTCGTCAAGGCCTCGATGAAGGGCTGGGAATGGGCCCGTGCCAACGGCCCGGCCGCCGCCAAGATCGTCCTCGACAACGACGCCACCGGCGCCCAGACCGAGAAGCACCAGGTGCGCATGATGGGCGAGGTCAACAAGCTCACCGACGGCTCTTCGGGCAAGCTCGACCCGGCCGACTACGAGCGCACCGTGAAGACCCTGCTCTCTGCCGGCGGCGAGACGCCGGTCATCACCAAGGCGCCGTCCAACGCCTGGACGCACAAGGTCAGCGACGCCGCCGGCCTGAAGTGAGCCGCCGCCAGCGCCGGGAGCCATCCCGCGCGGCGCAGGACGCGGGAGGGGCCACGGCCCCTCCCCCAGTACGCAAGACACCTAAACGGAGACGATCATGGCCCTTCTCATTCGCGGCGGAACGGTGGTGAACCACGACACGTCCCGGCGAGCCGACGTCCTCGTGGAGGACGGGCGGATCGTCGCCGTTGCCGAGAAGCTCGACATCCCGGCCGGCGCCGAGGTGATCGACGCGGGCGGGTGCTACGTCATGCCCGGCGGCATCGACCCGCACACGCACTGCGAGCTCATGTTCATGGGCACAGTGTCGGCCGACGACTTCGAGTGGGCGACCAAGGCCGCGATCTCCGGCGGCACGACCATGATCGTCGACTTCTGCATCCCCGGCCCCGGCCAGTCGATGCTCGCCGCCTACCAGGACTGGCGCCAGCGCGCCGAGAAGGCGGCGGCCGACTACTCCTTCCACATGGCTGTCACGTCGTGGACGAAGCAGATCCACGACGAGATGGAAACGGTCGTGAAGACCTACGGCATCAACACGTTCAAGCACTTCATGGCGTACAAGGGCGCCCTGATGGTGAACGACGACGAGATGCACCAGTCGTTCAGCCGCTGCGCCGCGCTCGGCGCCATGCCTCTCGTCCACGCCGAGAATGGCGACGTGGTGGCCCGGCTGCAGGAACACTACATGAGCACGGGCGTGACTGGCCCGGAGGGCCACGCCTACTCCCGGCCGCCGGAGGTCGAGGGCGAAGCGACGAACCGCGCCATCATGATCGCCGACATGGCCGGCGTGCCGCTCTACGTCGTGCACACCTCCTGCCGGCAGGCGCACGAGGCCATCGCCCGCGCCCGCGCCGAGGGCAAGCGCGTCTTCGGCGAGCCGCTGATCCAGCACCTCGTGCTCGACAGCGACGAGTACCTCAACAAGGACTGGCAGTACGCGGCGCGCCGGGTGATGTCTCCGCCCTTCAGGCCCAAGGAGCACCAGAAGAGCCTGTGGGCCGGGCTCCAGGCCGGATCGCTGCAGGTGGTGGCGACCGACCACTGCTCCTTCACCGACGAGCAGAAGCGCCTCGGCGCCAAGGACTTCCGTATGATCCCGAACGGCACGGGCGGCCTCGAGGACCGCATGCCGGTGCTGTGGACGGCCGGCGTGAACACCGGGCGCCTCACCAAGGAGGAGTTCGTCGCGGTGACCTCGGCCAACATCGCGCGCATCCTCAACGTCTATCCGCGCAAGGGCGCGGTCGCCGTGGGATCGGACGCGGACATGGTGGTCTGGGACCCGGCGAAGTCGAAGACCATCGCAGCGAAGAACCAGGTGTCGCGGATCGAGTACAACGTGTTCGAGGGGTACACCTGCAAGGGTGCGCCGGTGGCGACGATCTCGGGCGGACGGATCGCGTGGCTCGACGGCGACCTGCGGGCGAAGCGCGGCGACGGCCGCTACGTCGAGCGGCCCGCCTTCCCGGCCGTCCACGTCGCCAACAGCACGTGGCGCGAATTGACCGCGCCGCGCAAGGTGGAGCGCCTCGAGGTGACGCCGTGACGGCGCCCACCAACCTCCGGATCAATCCGCAGCGCCTCTGGGATGCGCTGATGGAGACGGCGAAGATGGGCGGGACCGCCAAGGGCGGCATCCGCCGGCTGACGCTGTCGGACGAGGACAAGCGCGTCCGCGACTGGTTCAAGGCGCAGTGCGAGGCGCTGGGCTGCACCGTGACGGTCGACGAGATCGGCAACATGTTCGCCCGCAGGCCGGGCAAGGACAACGCGCGGGACCCGATTTGCATGGGCTCCCACCTCGACACCCAGCCGACCGGCGGCAAGTTCGACGGGGTGCTGGGCGTGCTCGGCGGCCTCGAGGTGCTGCGGACGCTGCACGAGACCGGCTACGAGACGACCGCGCCGATCGAGCTCGTGAACTGGACGAACGAGGAAGGCAGCCGCTTCGCCCCCGCGATGCTCGCGTCCGGCGTCTTCGCCGGAGCCTTCGACACGGAGTTCGCCTACACGCGCGCCGACCGCGACGGAAAGCTCTTCAGGGACGAACTGGAGCGCATCGGCTACCGCGGCGAGGAGAAGGCCGGCGGGCACCGGCTCGGCGCGATGTTCGAGCTGCACATCGAGCAGGGCCCGATCCTGGAGGCCGAGAGCCGCGTCATCGGGGTCGTGACGGGCGTGCAGGGCATGCGCTGGTACGAGGTGACGGTCACCGGGCAGGATGCCCACACCGGCGCCACGCCGATGCACCTGCGCAAGAACGCGCTGCTCGGCGCGGCCCGGATGATCGAGGCGGTGCACCGGATCGCCCTGGAGCACGCGCCCAACGCGGTCGGCACGGTCGGCCTCATCGAGAACCGGCCGAATTCCCGCAACGTCGTGCCGGGCGAGGTGTTCTTCACCGTGGACTTCCGTCATCCCGACGAGGCGGTGCTGGACGTCATGGAGCGCAAGTTCCGCGAGGCGCTGCCGAAGGTGATGGACGACCTCGGCCTCGGCTTCGAGGAAAAGCGGATCTGGATGTCGCCGGCGGTGAAGTTCCACCCGGACCTCATCGACTGCGTCCGCCACGGCGCGTCGAAGGCCGGCCTCCCGTCACGCGAGATGGTGTCGGGCGCAGGCCACGACGCGGCCTATATCGCCCGGGTGGCGCCGACGACGATGATCTTCGTGCCCTGCCTCGGTGGGGTCAGCCACAACGAAGCGGAATCGACCACCTTCGACGAGTGCGCGGCCGGCGCGCAGGTGCTGCTGGAGGCCGTGCTGGAGTACGATCGCCGCCACGCCTGACGGCCCGGTCGCGCAGGCGTGATCGATCCACGCCGCCCGGCCCGCGCGTAGGCGGAAGGGCGGGACGGACTGCGGTGTTGTCCCGGGCACGGGAGGATCGCATGGCAACGAGCGAGCCAGTCTCCGGGACGAGGCACCAGTCAGAGGTCGCTTCGCATGACCTCCGGCGGCGCCGGGGCATCATCATCGGTTGTTGCGCCGCGGCGCTCGTCGCGCTGGGGTTGACTCCCGGCCCCTCCGCCGACGCCGCCACCCGGGCGGCGTGGAAGGTCGATCCGGACCGCACGCGCATCCTTTTCGCCATTGATGCCGTCGGCTGGCCTCGCACGCAGGGCGTGTTCCGAGCCTTCGATGGCCGCATCGCGCTCGACTTCGACAGGCCCGCGCAGAGCCGCGTGACATTCCGGGTCGCTGCGGCATCGGTCGATACCGGGTCCGGGCTGCTCGACGACTTCATCCGCGGCTCCGCCTTCCTGAACACGTCCAGGCACCCGGACGTGCGCTTTGCCTCGACGGGCGTGGAGAAGCTGGACGGGCGAACGGTCCGCGTCACGGGGGACTTCACGCTGCTGGGCGTCACGCGGCCGGGGACGATGACGGTGGAGGTCGAACCACGGACCGCCGCACGGGAAAGGGTCGGGTTCGTCGCGCGGGGATCCATCAAGCGGTCGGACTTCGGCATGACGGCCGGACTTCCGCTGATCGACGACGTGGTGCAACTGACAGTCACCACCGAGGCCGTGGCGGAATGACGGAAACGTCGCCGCCGCGTGTCTGGACGCCCCTCCAGCGCGCGTTTCACTGGGGCATGGCTGTCCTGGTGCTCGCCATGCTGACGATCGGCTTTTCGATGACGGCGATGGAGAACGCCGGCGATCGCTTCGCCTGGACACAGACCCACAAGTCGCTGGGCTTCGTCGTGCTGGCGCTCATCGTGGTGCGCAGCGTGGTACGGCTGCAGTCAGGCGCCCCGGCGGCAGAGCCGGGCTGGCGGGGAATGGCCGCCAAAGCGGTGCACGGCCTGCTCTACGGGCTCATGGTCGCCCTGCCGCTGACGGGTTGGCTGCAGGCCTCCGCCTCCCCCATCCCGATCCCGATCACCGTGTTCAGGATCGTGCCTCTGCCTGCGCTGGTCTCGCCCGACATGGAGTTGCTGAAGCTGTTCAAGTCCCTCCATGCCGCGCTGGCCCTGGCGCTGTCGGGTCTCGTCGCCCTTCACGTGCTGGCCGTGATCTGGCACGTCTTCGCGCTCGACGACGACGTCCTGTCGCGGATGACGACGGGCCGCTGAAACGCCGCCGCCCCGGGGCGGGAAGCCCGGGGCGACGGTCGCGATCTGTCCGGTCAGGCGGACAAGGCCAGCCTGACGCGGGCGGTGGCCGGAATATCCACCTCCACCTCCAGCGTGCTCATCTGCTCGCCGCGTTCCATGCGCACGCGCAGGTGGTCGGGGTCGAGCGTCACGTGCTTGGCGATCACGGCCAGGATCTCCTCGCGCAGCACTGCGACGAGATCGGTGCGGCCGATCGAGGCCCTCTCATGGGCGAGCAGGACCTGAAGCCGCTCCCGGGCGACGGGCGCCGTGGGCTTCTTGCGGAACAGGTTGAAGATCGTCATGCGGCCCTCCGGCCGAAGAGACGCCCGAAGAGGCCCGGCCGCTCCTGCTGCGTCAGCGGGATCGACATGGGGATCGGGTCGCCCTTGAGGCGCCGCGCGGCGTCCGCATAGGCCTTGCCGGCTGGTGTGTCGGGCCCGGAGACGGTGACCGGCTGGCCGATGTTGGAGGCCCGCAGCACGTCCTGGCTCTCCGGCACGATCCCCACGAGCGGGATCGAGAGGATCTCCAGGACGTCCTCGACCTTCAGCATGTCGCCGCGCTCGGCGCGCAGCCTGTCGTAGCGGGTGAGGAGCAGGTGCTTCTCCATCCGCTCGCCGCGTTCCGCCTTCAGCGTCTTGCTGTCGAGCAGGCCGATGATCCGGTCGCTGTCGCGCACCGAGGAGACCTCGGGGTTGGTGACGACCACGGCGACGTCGGCGTGCCGCATTGCCAGCGACGCGCCGCGCTCGATGCCGGCCGGGCTGTCGCAGATGACCCAGTCGAACTTCTCGCGCAGCTCGTCCATGACGCGCGTGACGCCGTCCTCGGTCAGCGCGTCCTTGTCACGCGTCTGGGAGGCGGGCAGCAGGGCCAGCGTCTCCAGCCGCTTGTCGCGGATCAGCGCCTGGGCGAGCTTCGCCTCGCCCTGGATGACGTTGACGAAGTCGTAGACCACGCGCCGCTCGGCGCCCATCACCAGATCGAGATTGCGCAGGCCGACGTCGAAGTCGACGACGACCACGCTCTGACCCATCTGGGCCAGCGCTGCGCCGAGCGCGGCGGTCGAGGTCGTCTTGCCGACCCCTCCCTTGCCCGACGTCACCACCAGAACCTTGGCCATGGCTTGATACCCTCCTGTTGCTTTCGTTGTCGTCGTCAGTCGATGGGCTGAACGACGAGCGCGTCTTCGACGATCCTGGCGGACACGGCACGGCCGTGGACGGCGGGATCGATGTCGTCAGCGGACTTGTAGAGCCCGTCGATGGCGAGAAGCTCGGCCTCGAACCGGCGGCAGAAGATGCGAGCGCCCGGCTGTGCCGCGATGCCGGCGATGGCGCGGCCGCGGAGCGCTCCGTAGACATGGATCGAGCCGCCGGCGACGATCTCGGCGCCCGACGACACCGAGCCCATCACCACGACATCCCCGCGGGGATGGAACACGGACTGGCCGGAGCGGATGGGATCCTCGATGAAGAGCGTCGTCGCGTCGGCCTGCAGCGCCTTACCGCGCGCAGGCGCCGGCGCGGCCGGAGCCTGTGGCGGGACCTGCGCGTCGCGCCCGTGGGCGATGACGGGCGGGAGCCCGAGGCCGAGGCCCCCGGAGTCCATGCCCTCGACGGCCATGATGCGGATGCCGCGGCTGTCGAGATCGGTGATGAAATGCTTGAGGGCCGCGACCTCCATGGGGGCGCCCGCGACATCGAGGATCACGGCCCGACCGGAAAAGAAACCGGGAGAGCGCTCGAGCCAGGCGTCGAGGTCGGCGAGCCAGGCGTCGAGCGGCGCTTGTGGCGCCAGCGAGAGCGCCAGGAACGAACGGCCTCTGAAGCGAAGGGCCGGGCGGGGAGCAGTCTTGACCTTGGGTTGAGCTGACACGGCGTGGAATCTCCTGCCCCCCGATTTCAGGCGGAGATGGTTAACGAGCCGTAAAGCTCTGACCTATTCCGGGACAGCCTTTGGCGCGCGCCGGTTGAACGTTTCATCAAATTAATGAAACGGACGTCGGCCACGGCTTCGTTGCGAGTCTGCAGTTCAACCCGAAGACGCCTAGAATCATTGGCGAATCGGCTGACTTAACTGCGTCAAGCCCTAAACTGCGCCACGCCTAGAGCGAGAGTGAAAAAACTGTTAAGAACTTTTTTAGCAAGCGTTGTGTTGCGGAGTGGGTGCGTTCATGCCCGGTTTCGTCAGAACCCTCGGCGCCGTCGTCGTGTACGCCGCCGTCACGGGTCCGTTGGCCGCCCAGGAAGTGAGCGGAAAGGCCGTCTCCGTCATTCCGGACGCGGAGGCGCTTCGCAGCGCGGCACAGGTGCGGATCCTGATGCCGGACCAGCCGGTCTTCATGGGCGACCGGGTCAAGACGGGGCCGGTGGGCGAAGCGCAGTTGCTGTTCAGCGACGACACCCGCATGGTCGTCGGACCCAATTCGAGCCTGCTCGTCGAGCGCTACGTCCTCAAGAGCGACAACCGCGTCACGAACATGACGGTGAACGCCCTGCGCGGGACGTTTCGCTTCATGACGGGCGACAGCCAGAAGGACGCCTATGCCATCAAGACGCCGACGGCGACGATCGGCGTCCGCGGCACGCAGTTCGACATCGCCGTAGGTGCGAACGGCGAGACCCACTTCGTTCTGTTCGAGGGCGAGGCGCAGGTCTGCTCGGGCCGTGACTGCGTGACGGCCACGGACTCCTGCGCCATGGTCCAGATCGGCGGTCCGGGCAGCAGCCCGCTAGCGATCCAGGATGTGGCTGAGCGCAATTCTCGGTTGCGCGAACTCTTCCCTTACGTGACCGACCGGGCCAACATGCTCCGGTTGGATTTTCAGGCGGACACACGCGGCTGTGGCATCGTCAACCAGAAGGCTCTCGAGCCCGGGCCGCCGGACCGGATCCAGGTCGTGCAGGTGGCGGCTCCCTTCGTCGCCGCCGCGCCTCCTCCCCGTCCCCCGGCTCCGCCGCCCCCGCCCCCTCCTCCGCCGCCGAAGGAGGAGTATCATCACCCCCACAAGCCGCATCACGGCCATCATCATCCGCGCGATGACGATGACGACGACCGTCATCGGCACGGGCCGCGCAAGGTCGGGTACGACAAGCCGGGCCCGCGGCACGGGTACATCGACCACCGCGAGAGGATGGAGCGGCAGGCAGCGCGCGATCGTCGGGACCGCGACGACCGGCGCGGCGGCTACGACCGCCGCGACCGTGACGATCGACCCACGAGCCGGCGCGAGCGGGAGCGCAACGAGCGGGATGCCCGCCAGCGCGACTACGAGGAGCGTTCGCACTCCTTCTCCCGGCACGCCGGGGGTGGGATCGACTGGAACGCGCCCCGCGAACGTGCCGACGTGCGCGACCATGATGACCGGCGCGCGGGACGGGGTGATCGTGGCCGCGATCGCGACGGGCGCAGGGATGACCGCCCGGAGAACGCGTCCTATGGACGTCACGCCGGCGGCGGCATCAACTGGAACGCGCCAACGGGCGATGAGCGAACGTCCTCGCGGGACGATCGGCGCGAAGGCCGCAGCGACCGCGGACGCGATCGGGATCGCGACGGTCGCCGTGACGGCGGACGTGACGGCCAACCGCCGGCCGGTGGCCCGTCCTACGCCCAGCATGGCGGCGGGGGCATCAACTGGGAGGCTCCAACACCCGGCGTTGCCGAGGCCCGGGAAGGCCGCGGAGGCCGCGACGGACGCAATGGCCGCGACGGCCACGGAGACCGCAGCGCCATGGGCTATGGCGAGGGGCGCGGCTCGGACGGCGGCCGAGGCGACGGCGCACGCGGCGAAGGCGGGCGTGATGGCGGTCGGTCTGATGGCGGCCGCTCGGAAGGTGGTCGCTCGGAGGGCGGCTCGGGCGCGGGTTCCGGCGCATCCGCCGGCCCCGGCGGCAACGGAGGCGGACCGGCCGGTGGTCCCGGAGGCGGCGGGCGCGGGTCCGACCGTGACGGCGGACGGGACGGGCGAGGAGATCGCGACGGGCGAGGAGACCGCGACGGCCGGGGCGACCGCGACGGACACGGCGACCGTGACGGCGGATACGGTGGGCGCGACGGTGGCCATGGTGGCCGTGGCGAAGGGAGCCGCGGCGGCGACCACAACTGATCTCGTCCGGCGGGGACGGCCATGACGCGATCGCGCTGGTTCGCCCTCGCCGTCGGCATTCTCTTCAGCATTCTGTGCGGGCTGCTCAGGGTCGGCGACCCGGGGCAGCTTCGCCTGTTGCGCGAACTGCTGTTCGACGAATACCAGCGGCTGTCGCCGCGCCCCTACGAGCCACTTCCCGTCAGGATCGTCGACATCGACGAGGCCTCCCTGAAGGCCATCGGACAGTGGCCCTGGCCCCGCAATGAACTGGCGACGCTCGTCGAGAGGCTCAACGCGCTCGGCGCGGCCTCCATCGCCTTCGACTTCGTGTTCCCCGAACCGGACCGGCTGTCGCCGGCGCATTTCGCGCGCCGTCCCGACGTGCAGGGCGCCATCGGCGCCGAACTTTCGGGCACAATCGCGCAGAAGCTCCCGGACAGCGACGCCGTGTTCGCCGCGGCCATCGCCAACCGGAACGTCGTCCTCGGCTTCGGCATCGTGACGGAACCCAACGACGTCCGCCCCCCGGTCAAGAACGGCTTCGCCTACACGGGCGAGAACCCCGCGCTGTCTCTCCAGCGATTTGCCGGCGTCACCAAGAACCTCGCCCCCCTCGAGCAGGCGGCGGCTGGGGTCGGGCTGTTCAGCGTGTCCCCGAATGACAACCAGGGGATCCTGAGGCAGATTCCGCTGTTCTGGAGCGACGGCAGGCAGACCTTCCCGAGCCTCGGCATCGAGGCGCTGCGGGTCGCGCAGGGCATCGACACCATCCTGATCCGCTCGACGCATACCACGCCCGCGGCGTCCATCGGCGCGCGTGTCGGCGAGTTCGAGATTCCCACGACCCGGACGGGCGAGCTGCGCGTCCATTTCTCGCGCAACGTGCCCGAACGCTACGTTTCGGCCCTGAGGATCATGCGCGACGCGCCGGACGCGGCGCTGCGGGAGCTGATCGAGGGCCACATCGTGCTGATCGGCACGTCCGCCGTGGGGCTGCTCGACAACCGGACGACGCCGTTGGCCGAGACGGTTCCCGGCGTCTCCATCCACGCTCAGGTGATCGAGCAGATCCTGACGGGCCATCACCTGACCCGGCCCGACTGGGTCGATCCCCTGGAGGCCTTGTGGACGATCCTCCTCAGCAGCGCCATCGTGGTCCTGGGTACTTTCGGCGGCCCTATGCTGACGCTGGTGCTCGGCGGCGCGCTGGCGCTGTCGACCTTCGCAGCCTCCTGGATCGCGTTCTCGCAGTACGGGATCCTGCTCGATCCGCTTTACCCGGCCCTGTGCGCCCTGCTCCTGCACTTCGCAATGACCAGCTTCCGCTTCCTCGTCACGGACCGGGACAAGCGGTTCGTCCGGCGCGCCTTCGGCCGATACGTCTCGCCGTCGGTGCTGGCGCGCCTGGAGAAGGACCCGTCGGCCCTGCGTCTCGGCGGCGAGGAGCGCGAGCTCACCATCATGTTCATGGACGTGCGCAGTTTCACGTCCCTCAGCGAGACCATGAGCCCGACGGAGCTCGTCGAGTTCGTCAACCGCCTGCTGAGCCGCCTCAGCGAGGAGATCGTCGAGGAGGCGGGGACCATCGACAAGTACATCGGCGACTCGATCATGGCGTTCTGGAACGCCCCGCTCGACGTGCCCGACCATGCCCTGCGCGCCTGCCGCGCATCGCTACGGATGCGCAGCAAGCTCATCGAGCTCAATGACGCGGATGCCTTCGGCCTGAAGAAGATCGATCCCGATGCCACCGTCCGTATCGGCATCGGTCTCAATCTCGGCTTTGCCTGCGTCGGCAACGTCGGGTCGGAGAACCGCTTCAACTATTCCTGCCTGGGCGACAGCGTGAACGTGGCCTCGCGCATCGAGGGCCTCTGCAAGGACGTGGGAACGGACATCCTCGTGTCGGAAAGCGTCGTGCAGCAGGCGCCGGACCTGGCATGGGTCGAGGCGGGCTCCGTCGCCGTCCGTGGCCGGCAGGGTGAAACGCGCCTCTTCGTCCTCGTCGGCGACGAGAACGTCGCGAAGTCCGACGATTTCGTGCGGCTCTCGGCGGCGCACGAGCGCCTTCGCCGCGCCTGGGACGATCCCGATCCGAGGCAGTGGGACGAACCCGCGAGCACGTGCATCGCCATCGCAGAGGAAGGCTTCCCCTGGATGCTCACGTTCTACAGGAAGCCCGGGCCGCGCCTCGGCCGCAAGCCGACACCTCCCGCCCTGCCGGTGGCCGCCCCGGCCGCGGAATGAAGGGCGCCTAGCGGAAGAAGCCGTCCCGCCCCGTCCCCTCGCCCCATCGGGAGACGACGTAGCACGCCATGCTGGCAACGAGCGCCGCGAACAGGGCGGCGCGCATGAGAAAGACGATCTCGGGGGTCATGACGGGTTCCGGGCAGGGGTGCGTGCGCCTGCCTAGCGGCCCCGGCAGTCCGGCGGCAGTCCGTCCGATTGCGGATCAGCCCGTGGTTCCGCCGGCAGCCGGCCGGAGGGACGGATTCTGCTCGCCCTTCATCCCCGTCATCATCCGCTCGACCATCGCCTGCATCGTGTGCGGACGGGCGCCGATCATCCTCACCCTCCCGCCGTCCAGCACGGCCAGCCGGTCGATGGACGCAAGCTGCGGGGGCCGCTGGTGGAAGGAGACCACGATGCCGCCGCGCTGGCGCAGTGCGCCGATGGCTCCGTCGAGCGCACGCTCCCCCTCGCCGTCAAGCCACGCCGTGGGGTCGTCGAGCACCAGCACGAACGGATGGCCGTAAAGCGCGCGGGCCAACCCGACCCGCTGGCGCTCGCCGGCCGAGAGGTTCCGTCCCCCTTCCTCGAGCGGTGTCCCGTATCCCTGAGGCAGGGCGGTGACCCAGTCATGGAGACCCGCCGCGATTGCGGCAGCCTCGACGGCCGCAGGATCGGCATCCGTCGCAAAGCCGGCGATGTTCTCCGCAATCGTCCCGGCAGCCAGCGTGACCTCCTGCGGCACGTATCCGACCGGCAGGTCGGACGCATCGCCCCAGCGCTCCAGCGCGACACCGTCGAGGAGGACGGCGCCCCGCACCGGCGACGCGCGACCGGCGAGACAGCGCGCCAGCAGCGACTTGCCGGACCCGCTCGGACCCACGATGGCGAGGGCTTCGCCGGCCCGCAGCCGAAGGTGCATCCCGGCCAACGCCGGCCCCCCGGCGGCCGGCCCGGCCTCGAGGTCGTCGATGCGCATCGTGCCGTGGGGCATGGGGAGGATGGGAGACCGAGCCGCCTCCCCCGCCTGCGGCGCAAACTCGGCCAGTCGGCCGAGCGCGGCATGCGCCGACATGACTTCGGGCATCACCATGGCCAGGGACCGGATGGCTCCGATCGTGCGCGACGCGAGCAGCGCGCTGGCGATGGCGAAGGCCACGGCGGTGCCCTCATCGACGTCGAGGTGGAGCACCAGGGCGAAGGTGACCACCGCACTGGCGGCGACCACGCCCGACCCAGCCGAGGAGAGCCGCTGCACGAGCGTGTCCCACCGCCAGTGGGCGGACCAGAACCGGCGATGTGCGGCCGCCACCGGCTCGACCGGGAGCGTGCCTGCGCCGGGCCGCGACAGCAGGGCCGCCAGGGACGAGAACTGACGCGCTTCCGCATGTTCGCCAACCCGCGAGCGGACGCCGGACCCGACCCACGCAAGCAGGGTCACGGCGGCCGCGACGCTGGCCGCGAGGAGGAAGGCCCCGACGCGGGGGTCGATCATCCACGCGGCACCCACGAAAAGCGCGATCCAGGGCAGATCACAAAGCACGGCCCCCGCCCGCCCCCCGAGGAGCCTGAGCACGGCATCGAGATCGGACGCCGGTCCGTCATCGGGCGCGCGCCCGCTGCTGGCCTGGCGGACGAGGGTCGGCGTCACCCATTGCGACTGGACACGGTCCGCGAGGGTCTGGAGCCAATGGCGCCGCAGGTCGACCAGCGCGTACCGTGCCGCCAGCGCCGCGAGAACCGCCAGCGTCGCCTTCATGATGACGGCGGCCGACCCTCCGGCCTCGAGATGGACGAGCACCACGAGCGCATAGGCGGGGGCGGCGAGGTGCAGCAGGTTGATTCCGAGCGATGCGATGCCCGTCGCGACAAGACGCGCGCCTTCGCCGCGAACGACGTCACGAAGGATCCGCCAGCGGAGACCGACCGTTCCAAGCGACATGACGCAGCACCACCATGCAACGCGGACGCCGACCGGCTCGCCGCTGGTTCAGCGCGCGAGACGTCCGGTGATCCTGGCCATCGAAGGTTCAGAGGGGGCGCGGCTTCTGCCGCATCAATCCGCCTCTTGAGTAAAGCAAATCGGCCCCCCGGACCAGAGTTGACGAATTCTGAACTCGATATTCGACGGCCTGCGATGCCCCGTCCGAACAACCGCTAAGGTTCTGTGATACAAAGTGATTTCTGGTGGCTCGGACGACGGCGTCACGACGCGCGGACGACGTGGTGGAAAAGGTTCCACACTTAATCTGCGACTTAATCTAAATGGCTTCCTGACGCGTTCTCAGACTCTCGGGGTCTTTTGCCGAGGGCCCTGTCTCAGCGGGCCGAGCCGCCCCTCAGAAGCCCGATCAGCTCCCGCGCCTCGGCCCGGGTCGCCGCTTCCACAGCGTTGCGCACCTCTGCGATGACCGTGGCGGACGGGGCCGGATCGCGCGTCTTCAGGGCCATCGCGACGCGCTGCTCCTGCCGGTCGGAACACGCTCTCATCACTCCCGAGACTGCGTCTCCGGACGTCGCGCTCATCGTCGAGATGACGGCGCGGGCCATGCAGACGCGATGACGCTCGACGGCGGCCTCGAGCGTGAGCGAGGGAACCTCCGTCACCGTCTTCCCGATCGTGCTTGTCCCACCTTCGTCGACCGATTGCTGTCCCGCGCCCGGGGGCAACGAGGCCGTCCGCTCGGGCTGCCCAGGGCTTGCCGCGCTCGGCACTTGTGGCGGTGCATCCTGCACGCCGTCGGCGACACTGGGGCTCGTGGGAACCCGGGGTGTGGGGGTGACCTCGGGTGTGGGGGCGACCTGGGGTTTGGCGGGGACTTCGGGCGCGGTGGCGAACTGCGGTGCCGTGGCGGCCTGGGGCGCATCGGCGTCCGTCGCTCCGCTCCGGGGCCGTCCAGGCAGGTGCCGGGGCGTGGGGCTACCGATGGTCGTCGGCGGCCGTGCCGGAAAGTCATCCATCTCGGCGATCGCGGCGCCCCGGCCCGGCGGGGGCATTCCCGGCTCGTCCACGGGAGCGTTGCCTTCCGGCCCGGGTCCGGGTGCCTGGACAGTGCCTGCGCTGGCCACGGTCTCCTGCGCGGCCCGATCCTCGGACGGGCCCGCAGCGAGGCTGCCCGCGTCAGGCCGCGGAGCTGCCGGAGCCTGATCCGTCGTCGATGGCGGAGCGACCGGCAGGGCCGACGAGGCGGCTGTGCGGTCGGGAGCCGCCTCTGCCTGCGGTGCGGGAGAGGGTTCCGAAGCCACCTGTTGGCCCGGCACCGCGCGCGCCGCAGCCGGAGCATTGGCGGGTGGGATCGGTAGAAGGCCCGGCGGCGGCGACGCAGGCGGCGCGGGCAGCGCGGCCTGGGGCGTCGTCGCGGTCTCCGGTGCCGAAAAGGCCCGACCATCCGCTTCCGACCGGGTCACGACCGACGGGCTTCCGTCCCCGGCCGTGGTGGCCGCAGGCCTCTCGAATGGAAGACGGCCCGCCTGGACCGGATCCGCCGACGGCCCCGGCGCCCGCCGGGTCGCGACGTCGGCCGCGACGGGTTGCGTCTCGTCGGTTCGCCCTGGGCTCGCCGCTGGATTCGTCCGTTTCGGAGCCGCGATTGCCGTGTCAGACATGGAACCCCGGTCGGCGGCCGGCCCGCTTCCTGCTCCCGGGAGATCCTTCGGACGTTCAGGCGGCAAGGGGACGTTGGCGAAAGCCGGCAACCGGGGCGAGGCCTCGCCGGTCGCGGGCGGCTGCTCAGTCGCCGCAGGCTCCTCGTTGACGCCCGATGGCGGCGCCCCTCGGTTCGCGGAACCCGCGGCAGGCGGCAGCGACGGCGAAGCAATCGCCGGCCGCGACTTCAGCTCGGCCGCGGCAACCTCGTCATAGGCCGCCTTCAGCTGGCGCCGGATCTGCTGGTACCCTTCGCGCATGACCCTCCGTCCCGCCTCGGCCGAACCACCGTCGGGGAGGATCGTCTGGCGGTAGGCGGCGAACGGGACCCGGCACCCCGTCCAGAGGGTCGACTCGATGGCGGTGTAGGGACGGCTGGGATTGGCCTTCGCCTGGTTCGTGAAATGGGCAACGCCGCAAGCCGCCAACGCGGCGAGAGCGGCACGCTGGGCCTCCGGACTGGCGGGCTGGGGACGAGACAGTTCCAGCGGCCCCGCCTGGGCGTCGGACGACGCCTCCTCTTCCGCCTCCTGGGCCTCGGAACGGACGGCCTGCGCCAGGGCTTCCTGGGCGATGGCGGCGGATGAACCGGCCGCGGCGAAAAGCACCGGCGCCACGACCACGGCCCGCGCAAGACGTTGCCGCGCCCAGCCGGACAGGACCCGCATTCTCAGGAACGGCCGCACCATAGATCCCCGGAGGACAATGTCCCCGTCTTCTCTCGTCATGGGTGTGCCGCCCCGAGTTTTTGGCAGTGGCAGGCCTGCGCGTCAACCCACCGCATTAAGTTAAGGGTTGACAATTGTCCGGTGCACCGGCCCCGCCCTGATTCCCAGTTCCCTAGGGGCGCAAGGCGTCGATAAGCTGTGGAAATCTGGCTCGAAGGAGGGCAATCCCATGTCAGAGACGCGTCGCGCCATCACGACCGGGTCCCGGTTCGAGGCCTGGGCGGGGTACTCACGCGCCGTCGTCGACGGAGAATGGATCTTCGTCTCCGGCACCGCGGGCTACGACTTCACCGATGATTCGATCAGCGACGACGCGGCCGAGCAGGCGCGACAGGCGCTGCGCACCATCGAAGCCACGCTGCGAAAGGCCGACGCCTCCCTGGCAGACGTGGTGCGCGTGCGCGTCTATCTGTCCGACCGCGCCTGGGTGATGCCGGTCTGCGAGGTCCTCGGCCAGACCTTCAGCGATCCGAGACCCACGAACACCACGATCATCTGCGGGTTCGCCATGCCGGAGATGAAGGTGGAAATCGAGGTCACGGCGCTCCGGCGGCGCTGACGGCAACGGTCTCACGCCGCTGTAGGAAAAGCTGAATTTGGCCCTTTCGCCGGGCAGCGGCGCATGCTTCATTCCCCGGGTTTGCGGGGTGGGGGCTCAACCGGTTCATGCTCGAGATCAGCGGGCTCGTGAGGTCGTTCGGCAGCATGAATGCCGTGGACGGCGTCAACCTCACCGTCGAGCAGGGGCGCATCACCGGGCTCATCGGACCGAACGGCGCGGGCAAGACGACCCTCTTCAACCTCGTTGCGGGGTCGCTCAAGCCGTCGCGCGGCGAGATCAGGTTTCGCGGCGAGCGGATCGACGGCCTTTCGCCGGACCGCATCTTCCACAAGGGGCTCGCCCGCACCTTCCAGATCCCCCGCCCCTTCCCGCGCATGACCGTGCTCGAGAACGCCATGCTCGTGCCGCTCGCCCAGGCGGGCGAACGCTTCTGGCTCAACTGGCTGCGCCCCGCGGAAGTGGCGCGCCAGGAACGCGAAAACCGTGATCGCGCGGTGGAGGTGCTGCGGTTCTGCGGCCTCGGCGCCAAGCTTGACGATCAGGCGGGCACGCTCTCGGGCGGGCAGCAGAAGCTGCTGGAGCTGGCGCGGGTCCTGATGATCGAGCCGGCGATGATCCTGCTCGACGAACCCGGCGCGGGCGTGAACCCGACCCTGCTCGAGACGCTCGTCGAGAAGATCCTCGCGCTGCACGCGCGCGGCATCTCCTTCCTCCTCATCGAGCACAACATGGACCTCGTGATGCGCATCTGCCACCCGATCGTGGTCATGGCGCAGGGGCAGGTGATCCACAGTGGAGACGCGCAGTCGGTGCTGGCCGATCCGCGTGTGCTCGACGCCTATCTGGGAGACCTGCCGGCATGACGGGTCCCCTGCTCGTCGCCCGCAGCGTGGTGGCCGGCTACGTGCCCGGCCTGCCGATCGTGAAGGGCGTGCATGGCGATGTCGCGGGCGGCGAGATCGTCACCATCATCGGGCCGAACGGCGCCGGCAAGTCGACGTTCCTGAAGGCGCTGGCCGGGCTCGTCCCGATCGAGAGCGGCGAGGTGCTGCTGCGCGGCGCGCCAGTGACAGGGCTTCCGACCCATGAACTCATCGCCGCCGGGCTCGCCTTCGTCCCGCAGACCGGCAACGTGTTCACGACGCTCACCATCCACGAGAACCTGATGGTGGGCGGCCACACCGTCGGCTCCGCGCTGCGGCGGCGGCTCGATGCCGCCTATGCGCTGTTCCCTGCCCTTGCCGAGAAGCGCGGCCAGCGGGCCCGCGTGCTCTCGGGCGGGCAGCGGCAGATGCTCGCCATCGCGAGGGCCCTGATGACGGAACCTGCCGTGATCATGCTCGACGAACCGACGGCCGGCCTTTCGCCGAAGGTCGTCGGCGAGGTCTTCGCCGACCTGCGGCGCCTCGCCCAGTCGGGCGTCGCCGTCTTCATGGTGGAGCAGAACGCCAAGGCGGCGCTGCGCATCTCCGACAGGGGATACGTCCTCGCCGACGGAGAGAACCGTTTCGAGGGGAGTGCGGCGTCGCTGCTCGACGACCCCGCGGTCGCCGAGGCCTTCCTCGGCGCACGCAAGGCGGGCACGGTCGCCACGGGAGGTCACTGATGCTGGGGCAGGCCATCGCCGACGGGATCCTGACCGGCGCCATCATCGCGCTCGGGGCGATCGGCGTGTCGTTCGGGCTGCAGATCCTGCGCTTCGCCAACTTCGCCCACTCCGAACTCGTCACCTGGGGCGCCTATCTGGCACTCGTTGTCGTGGCCTTCGCCGGCCCCGGCACGCCGACCGGGCCGCTGTCGTTCGGATGGCAGCTCATCGCGGCGATGGTCATCGCCGGCGTGCTGACCGGCGGGCTCGCCTGGCTCGTCGACATCCTCGTCTTCCGCCGTCTCCGCAACTCGGGCGCCCACCCTCTCTCGATGGTCTTCGCGGCGTTCGGCGCGGCCCTGATCATGCGGCACGTCATCGTGCTGATCTGGGGGCACGGCTCCTACTTCTACACACGCGAGCTGCAGATCGCCGTGCAGGTCCTGCCGGGCATCCGGATGCTGCCCGACCAGATCTTCATCCTCGGGCTGACGGTCGTGGTGGTGGTCGGCATGCACCTGTACCTGACCTACAGCCGTACCGGGATGGCCATGCGCGCCATGGCGGAGAGCCCGGCTTTGGCGCAGGTGTGCGGCGTGCAGGTGGAGAGCGTCGTGCGGTGGACGTGGTTCATCTCGGGCGGGCTCGCCGCGATGGCCGGCGTCTTCCTCGGGCTCACCCCGCAGATCCACCCTGAAATGGGGTTCAACCTGCTGCTGGCCCTCTTCGCCGCCGCGATCCTGGGCGGGGCGGGCTCCCTCGTCGGCGCCGTTGTCGGGGGATTGCTCGTGGGGCTGGCGGAGAACCTCTCCGTCCTCGTCATCAGCCCGGGCTACAAGACCGCGATGCCGTTCCTCGTGCTGCTCGCCGTCCTCTTCGTGCGGCCGCAGGGCCTCTTTGGCGAGAAGCAGTGAGACCGGCGCCATGACCATCGGCCTCTTCTCCTACGGCGTCTTCTTCCTCAGCGTGGTGCTCATCCTCGGCATCGTCGCACTCGGGCTCAACCTGCAGTGGGGCTACACCGGGCTCTTCAACGCGGGCATCACCGGCTTCTACGCCATCGGAGCCTATACCCACGCCATCATCACCACCCCGCCGCGCGCCGATCTCATCGCCAACATGGGCCTGCCCTGGCCGGTCGGCATCCTCGGCGCCATGGCCGTCACGGCCGTGGCGGCCTGGATCGTCGGCGTCGCGACGATCCGCCTGCGCGGCGACTACCTGGCCATCTCGACCTTCGGCATCGCGGTGACGATCCAGCTCGTGACGCTGAACTTCGAGGCGCTCACGGGCGGGTCGCAGGGCTTCACCGGCATTCCGCGCCCGCTCTACGCGGTACTCGGCTCGCCACTCGCCTTCAACCTCTTCTTCCTGGCCTTGCTCCTCGCCATCGTCGGGCTCGTCTACTGGGGTCTCGAGAGCATCCTGCGCTCGCCCTGGGGACGGGTGCTGAAGGCCGTGCGCGAGGACGAGACGGCCGCCATCGCGCTCGGCAAGAGCGCCATGAACTTCCGGCTGCAGGCCTTCGTCATCGGCGCCACGCTGATGGGCCTGGCCGGAGCGCTCTACGTCAGCTTCATCGGCTTCGTCAGCCCGTTCGACTTCCTGCCCATCCTGACCTTCCAGATCTGGGCGATGGTGATCGTCGGCGGCAGCGGCAACAACAAGGGCGCCCTGCTCGGGGCCTTCGTCGTGTGGGCGATCTGGGCCTCGTCGGGCGTCGCCATCACCAAGCTCGTTCCGGCGGCGCATGCCGCGCAGGGCGGCGCGATCCAGGTCATCCTCATCGGCCTCATGCTCGTGCTCGCCCTCCTCTTCCGCCCGCGCGGCCTGATCGGCGAGGAGACGGTGGTGTCGCGGCACGCGTCGGGCGACAGATGAGCGCGGGGCGCGTCCCGACAGGTGCTGGAGGGACGCCGGCGATTGACAGCACCGGGTGAAACCCGGAAGTTCAACATGTTGAATTCTGGCCGAGATTTCCGGTCATCGGGAGCCGGCGAAGAACAGGGAGAGGGATGATGAAGACGACCATGGGGGTGGCCGCCGCGCTGGCCACGTTCGCGCTGGCGATGCCGGCGCCGGCCTCCGCGCAGCAGGTCTCCTGCCCGGTGAAGATCGGCGGCATCCTGCCGATGACGGGTTCGATGGCCCCGATCACCAAGAAGATCGCCGAGGCGGCCCAGCTTGCGCTCGAGCACATCAACCAGGGCGGCGGGATCAAGGGCTGCCCGGTCGAGCTCGTGCTGCGCGACGACCAGGGCCAGCCGACGGTGGGCGTCGACGCCGCGAAGTACCTCGTCGAGGTCGAGCGGGTCCCGGCCATCACAGGCACCATCTCCTCGGGCGTCACGGGACCGATCATCGCTTCGGTCACCGGCCCCTCGAAGGTCGTGCAGATCTCCTGCTGCTCGACAGCCAGCGCCTTCACGCTCGACGGGCGCAGCGGCGGCTACTTCTTCCGCACGCTGCCCACGTCCAAGACGCAGGCCTTCGCCACGGCCTCCGAGATCACCCGGCGCGGGCTGAAGAAGACCGCGATCATCTACGTCAACACGGACTTCGGCGTCGACATGACGAAGTTCGTGAAGCAGGCGCTGCCCAAGCTCGGCGGCGACATCGTCGCCGAGGTGCCCTACAACGACAACCAGCCGAGCTACCGGGCCGAGGTGACCAAGGCGCTCGCTGCGAAGCCGGAGTCGCTGCTCCTCATCGGCTTCCCGAAGGACGCGGTCACGATCGTGCGCGAATGGCTGTCGCTGGGCGGGCCGCAGCAGATCGCGCTCAACAACTCCATGCGCGTCATGGACTTCGTCAACGGCGTCGGCCCGAAGTTCCTCAACGAGAGCTTCGGCATGGACAACGCCCAGGTGGCCGGCCCGACCGTGGACGCGTTCAACCAGGCGTTCGAGGCCAAGTACAAGTACGACAGCAAGGGCCCCGGCGTTCACACCCAGTATGACGCGATGATGGTGCTGGGCCTCGCGATGAACATCGCCAAGGACCTCACCGGCCCCTCGATCAAGGACGCGGTGCGTCAGGTCCACGCCGCTGGCGGCGCGCAGGTCGGCACCGGCCCGGAGGAGTTCAAGAAGGCCGTCGCCCTGATCAAGGAAGGCAAGCCGATCAAGTACAGCGGCGCGACCGGCCCGATCGAGTTCGACGCGAACGGCGACGTCACCGGCCCGGCCCTCGTCTGGAAGATCAAGGACGGCGAGATCGTCACGGACCGCGTCATCTCGATCGAGGAGATGCAGGCGCTCTTCAAGAAGGTCGAGAACTGAGGGGGGCTTCGCTCCTCACGACCCGAAACGCGAAGGGCCCCGGTTTCCGGGGCCCTTTCTCGTTGGCGGGTTCAAGCGGCGATGGCTGATTCCGGGCCGCAGTCCGCGTAGCCTCAGTGGATCAGGTCCTTCGCCTTCCGCTGCCAGCGGTCGGCGGCCTTCTCTTCGGGCGGCTTGCGGATGCCCAGCAGGGCCTGAGGCGCCTGGTCGAAGAGGTTGGTCGGGTCCTCGTCGAAGAACGTCGCCATGCGCTGCCACAGCGCCTTCGGGGCGAACGGCTTCTTGAGCACGTGCTTCACGTTGCGCTCGGAGGCCTCGTTGATGATCCGCCGCGTCGGCGATGCCGACATCACGATCACCGGCACGTCGGTCTCGCTCGACGTCTTGGGATCGCGCAGCACGTCGAGGACGCCCTTCGCGTTCAGGACGGGAAGGTTCCAGTCGAGGATGATCAGCGCCGGCTTGAACTGGGCGAGGCGCTGAAGCGCGTCGCCGCCGTCCGAGGCCTCGTAGATCTGCCGGATTCCGACAGGCTCCAGCATGCTGCGGAGGATGCGGCGCGCGAAGGGGCTGTCGTCGACCACGAGGACCGGGACGTTGGGAAACACCGGTGTCTTGAACATAGGGGCCCGATCCACATCGCGACCGTGGGATAGGCCACAGTAGGGCCCCACCGGTTGCAACAATTGTGTCCGGTTTCCCTAAAACTCGATGCAATTCCCACGAGTCACGGCGCAGACGCTTAACGGTTCGTCGCGGCCCGCGGAGAAACCCGCGCGCGGACAGATGGCTGCCGCCGCGACCATGCCGCCCCACGAGACTGCGCAATGAAAAAGCCGCCCGGGCGGGCGGCTTGCGGAGAGGAGTGGCGGGAGTGACGGGGCTCGAACCCGCGGCCTCCGGCGTGACAGGCCGGCGCTCTAACCAACTGAGCTACACCCCCGCGGGCAGACGGTGTTGTCCGCTGCGGTGGCGGTGACTTACGGGACGCCCCTCCCCCTGTCAAGCGGCCTCGGCCACCGTCGTGGAAGCCTTCGAACGGTCACGGTGAACGAGGTCTCGCTCGGCCGCCGAGGGGGCCAGCACGCGCAGTGCGTTGAGCACCACGGCGACGTCGATCCCCTCCTGAATCAGCGCGCCCTGGAGCGGCGTGAGGTAGCCGAACGCCGCCGCGACCATGCCCAGCGTCGAGAGCGTCATGCCCACGAAGACGCTCTGCAATGCAATCGCGCGTGCCCGCCGCGCCACGGCGAGCGCGCGCGGCAACCGGTCGAGGCTGTCGACGAGAATCACGGCGTCCGCCGCTTCGGACGAAGCGGCCGCCCCGCGGGCACCCATGGCGATGCCCACGTCCGCGGCCGCAAGGGCGGGCGCGTCGTTGACGCCGTCGCCCACCATGACCGAGGGCCCCTCGACGGACTCGCGCCGGACGACCTCCACCTTGGTGGTGGGCGTGGCGTCCGCCACCACCTCGTCGATCGTCAGGCGGGCCGCGACCACCTTGGCGACGTCGGCCCGGTCTCCGGTGACGAGAATGATCCGACGGATTCCCCCTGTCCTCAGGTCCTCGAGGGCCTGCTCGGCCTCGTCGCGCACCTCGTCGGCCATCACGACCAGTCCCGCGAAGCGTCCGTCGATGGCCACGGCCGTCACCATCCGGTCGGCGGCGACGTCGGCCCCCGCAACCTGACCGCGCGCGGTTTCAGGAAGATGGGAGGTGACGTGGTCCAGCGTGCCGAGCGCGACGGGTCGCGAATCGACGACGCCGATCAGGCCGGCGCCGTGGTCCTCCCGGACGGCCGCCGGCGGTGACAGCACCAGCCCTCGTTCGCGCGCCTCGGTGACGAGCGCCGCCGAAACCACGTGCTGGGAGCCCTGCGCGACGGAGGCGGCGAGCCGCAGGAGTTCCGATCCGTCGATCCCGTCCGCCGGCTCGACCGCGACCACGGCAGGCGCCCCGCCGGTCAGCGTGCCGGTCTTGTCGAAGAGCAGCGTTCTCGCCCGGGCCATCGTTTCGAGGGCACCGGCGCTTTTCACGAGGACGCCGTGCGCGGCCGCCCGCGACAGCCCCGCGACGATGGCCACCGGGACGGCCAGGATCAGGGGACAGGGTGTCGCCACCACGAGGACGGCGAGCGTGCGCACGGGGTCATGCGTCCACACCCACGTCGCCCCCGTGAGCGCCAGCGTGAGGGCTAGGAAGGCAAGCCCGTAACGGTCAGCGAGCCGCGCCAGGGGAGCCTTCGACTCCTGCGCCGCCTGCACCAGCCGCACGATTCCGGCATAGGTGCTCTGCTCGGCCGTACGCTCCGCGAGAAGATCGAAAGCCCCGGCGGCGTTGGTGCTGCCGCTCATGACCGGCTGGCCGACGGCTCGGCGCACCGGGATCGGCTCGCCGGTCATCGCCGATTCGTCGACGAGGGCATCATGGTCCGCAACGGTCCCGTCGACAGGCACGACCTCGCCGGGGCGGACGAGGATGCGGTCGCCGGGGCGGAGGTCTTCCAGCGGCACCTGCCGCAGGTGCCCGTCCTCGTGGCGCGTGGCTGTTCTCGGGACGCGGGCGAGCAGCGCCGTCATTTCGCGCCGGGCTCGCACCTGCGCGTGATCCTCCAGGACCTGTCCGCCGGCCAACATCAGGGCGATGACGTTGCCGGCGAGCGGTTCGCCGATCAGCAGCGAGCCCCCCATGGAGAGCGCAGCGACGATGTCGAGGCCGAACTCGCCGCGCGACAGCGAGCGAACGATGATCACGAGCAGGACGGCGAGCACGCCCGCGGTCCCCGCCGACCAGACGCGGGCCGCGTCGTCCCCCTGCCCCATCCATTGCAGCACGAGGCCGCCGGCAAGGGCGGCCACGGTGAAGGCCAGGAGTGTCCTGAAACTGAAGATGCGTGCCATGTGCGTCCCTGCCGCATGATTATCGCGGCAGGGACGTCCTCACCATGGCTCAGATCAATGGCAGCTGCTTCAGCCGGCAGCGAGCCGGTCGTACTCAGCCGCGTAGTGGGCCTGCTCCGCGGCGTCGCAGGTGACCATCGGCGGCAGCGGGGCGGCGAAGGCGGCATCCTTGTGGATGTGCGCCAGCGTGGCCTTAACGCCCGAGATCAGCACCTTGCCGTCGAACATCTTGCGGATGGCGACGGCCGTGGCGAGCGCCTTCTCGTCCCCCTGGTGGAAGCCCTTGCCGCACCACGCGCTGTTGAGGTTGGCCGTGGCGGAGATGCAGCCGGCGAAGATGCCCGTCCGCGCCTCCATCAGCGTCGCCTCGTTGGAGGGGAACACGGCAAAGCCCGGATGGGTCCTGGCGATCCCGCGCGCATACTCCATGTCGCCCGACGAGTCCTTCAGGCCGACGACGCGCGAGCCGAACGCGGCGAGCAGGTCCGCCACGAGCGAAGGCGTGTAGGGCACGCCCGACAGCGTGGGGAAGTGGTAGAGGTAGAGCGGGACCGGCGTGTCGGCGGTCGCCTTCGCCAGACGCTCGAAGAACCGCACCATCCCGGCATTCGAGATGCCCTTGTAATAGAAGGGCGGGATGATCAGCGCGCCGGCGAAGCCGAGCGACGCGGCATGCTTCGTGAGGTCCTCCGCGTCAGCGATGGAGGCGGCGCCCGTCCCCACCATCAGGCGATTCATCGGCAGGCCCGCGTCCTTCAGCGCGCTCATGACCCGCTTGCGCTGGGCGAGGCTGAACGAGGTGGCCTCCCCGGTGGTGCCGAGGATGTTCAGCGCATCGCAGCCATTGTCGAGCAGGTGGCGGGCCAACTTCAGGTAGCGCGGCAGATCGGGCTCGCCGGCGGCGTCGACGGGGGTGGCGATGGCGGCGATGACGCCCTTGAGGGGTGCAGACACGACAGTCTCCAAGAGGACTTGCGGGAGGCGAAATGTCCGGCGGGCTACTCCGACAGGTGGAAGGTGAGCACGCCGGAGAGGACGAGCAGGATACCCACGATCTTCGCCGAGTCGAGTTCGACGACGGGAAGACCGAACAGGCCGAAACGGTCGGCGGTGACCGCCCCGATCATCTGACCCGCGATCACCGACATCACGTAGACGAAGGTGCCCGTGTGCGGGACGATGAGCAGCGCGCCCATGACGAAGACCGCGCCGGTGATGCCGCCGAGCCAGGCCCACCACGGCCCGGCCCTCATCGCGGCGACGTCGGGCCGGAAACCGACGGTGACGGCGACGAAGACGGTGACGAGCAGGAAGCTCAGCCCGATCGACAGCATCGCCGCGAAGGCCGGCGAGCCGAGGCGGCGCGCCGCCTCGGCGTTGACGGGAGCCTGCCACGTCAGGAGCAGGCCGAGCACGAGGCAGGCCGCGATCCAGCCGAGGCGCGCGACCGCGTCGATCGACATGCCTCAGCCGGCCTTGCGGCGGCTGGCGAGTTCCGCCTGGCGCTGCGGCATCTTCACGACGATCTTGATGGCGTCGTCGATCCGGTTGCGCGCGTAGTGCAGCGCCTTCGGCAACTCCTCCATCATGAAGGTGTGGGTGTGGATCTTCGTGGCGTCGAAGCGCTTCTCGGCCATGAAGGCGTGCGCGCGGTGGGTGGCGCTGCGTCCCTCCCCGCGGATGCCGTAGACGTACATGTTGTTGCGGACGAGGTGCGCCACGTCGACGACGGCCGGATCGTGCGGGAAGGCCGCGAGGCAGAGCTTGCCGCCGCGATTGAGCATGCGGCCGGCCTCGTTGATCGCGTCGGGCGCGCCGGAGCACTCCAGCACGTAGTCGACCCCCTTGCCGCCGGTGATGCGGCGCACGGCCTCGACGCCGTCCTCGTTGCGCACGTTGATCACGTGGTCCGCGCCGAGTTCCTTGCCGGTCTGCAGACGGTTGTCGCGCGTTCCGGTGAGGATCACCGGCGAGGCGCCCAGCGCCTTGGCGACCGCCACGCCGAGCAGGCCGATCGGCCCCGGCCCCATGACGACGATGCTCTCGCCGGCAATCAGGCCACCGAGCTCGGTGAGCCCGTACATCGACGTGCCCGCGGTGACGACGAGGGTCGCCTCCTCGTCCGACATCTCGTCGGAGATCTTGATCAGCGTGTTGATGTTGTTGATGGCGTACTCGGCGAAGCCGCCGTCCGAGGTGAAGCCGTTGGCGCGGTGACCCTTGTCCACGTCGCCGTAGTTCAATCCGTAGTTGAGGCAGCTCGTGTACATGCCCATGCGGCAGCGCTTGCACTGACCGCAGCCGGCGTGGATCTCGACCGTGATGCGGTCGCCGATGGAGAACTCGTCGACGCCCGGCCCGAGCGCCACCACCGTGCCCATGTACTCGTGGCCGGGGGTGAAGTTCTTGTTGAACGGCAGCCCGCCCTGGATCATCGCCGGCGGGCCGCTGGAGATCACGTCGAGGTCCGTCGCGCAGATGGCGATGGCGTCGACGCGCACAAGCACCTCGGCCTTCTTCGGCACCGGGACGGTCTTCTGCACGAGGCTTAGCTGCTCGGGATCACCGAGGACCCAGGCCTTCATCGTCTCCGGGATCGGGAAGGCGGGGTCGGTCTTCACGCCGGGGGGAGAGTACATCGAAGCCCTCCCCTCAGGCCGGAACCTTGAGCCGGATCGAGTCCGGCACCGGCAGCGGGGCGTTCGGGCTGCCCTTCTTGAACTCCACGGTGGTGAACAGCAGGTCGGTGTCGCCCGTGTTCATCACGCTGTGGAGCATCGACTCGCCCTTGCCGAAATAGAGGTGCCGGGTATCGCCCGGGAAGTGCTTCACCTCCTTCGTCGTCCCGTCCTCGAAGTAGTTGCGGGCCGAGCCATGCGAGTGGCAGGTCCAGAAGTAGTTGAGGACGTGACGGTGGAACGGGCAGCGGTAACCCGGCTTCAGGTGCAGGTGCCACACGCGGACGTCGTCCGTCTCGGACACGAGAACGCTGCCGACGATTCCGCTGAACTCGTTGGCTGCCGCGTCCTCCCGCATCTCGGGCGACAGATTCGGCCATTTATCCTGTGCAGACATGACGTTCCTCCCAGTTCTTGTGGTCCGGCCTCAGGGCACGAGCAGCGTCGACCCGATGGTCTTGCCGGCTTCGAGGTCGCGATGCGCCCGGGCTGCGTCGGCGAGCGGATAGCGCTGCCCGATGTGCGGCTTGAGCTGCCCGGACGCGACCATGTCGAGCACGGCCTTCGCCGAGGCGGCATAGTCCGCCGGGTCGCTCGAATAGGTGACCAGCGTGGGGCGGGTGAAGTAGAGCGAGCCGCGCTTCTGCAGCGTCGCTGCCTCGATGGGCGGCGGGGCGCCGGTCGTGGCCCCGAAGGAGACGAAGTAGCCGCGCGGCGCGAGGCAATCGAGCGTCATCTCGAAGGTATCCTTGCCGACGCTGTCGAAGACGGCCGCCACGCCCTTGCCGCCGGTGAGTTCCTTCACGCGGGCGACGATGTCGTCGGTCTTGCGGTCGAGGACAGCGAAATAGCCGTTGGCGCGCGCCAGCGCGCACTTCTCGGCGCCCGCAGCGACGCCGATCAGCTTGATTCCCCGGGCCTTGGCCCACTGGCCCATCAGGAGGCCGACGCCGCCGGCCGCGGCGTAGGTCAGCGCGAAGTCGCCGCTCTTCAGGGGCGTGCAGCGGTCGAGCAGGTACTCCACGGTCATGCCCTTGAGCATGATCGCGGCGCCAAGGTCCTCCGAGACGCCGTCGGGCAGCTTCACCAGACGGGCGACGGGCATCAGGCGGTGCGCCGCGTAGGACCCGATCTCGCCTCCCTGATAGGCAACCCGGTCGCCGGGCTTCAGCGCCGTGACGCCATCCCCCACGGCCTCGACGACGCCGGCGCCCTCGCTGCCGACGCCGGACGGCATCGGGAGCGGATAGGCGCCCGACCGGTGGTACACGTCGAGGAAGTTGAGGCCGATGGCCGTCTGGCGCACCAGGACCTGGCCGGGACCGGGGGCGGCGAGTTCGACCTCCTGGAGCTCCATCACGTCGGGAGCGCCCTGGCTGGCCATGCGGATCGCGCGGGTCTTCATCGTCGGGACTGTCCTGTTCAGGGGATGACGGAAAGGGCTTCGAGCGCCGCGAAGACGCGCTTGCGCGACCCTTCGGCGTGGTCGCGGCTCAGCGCCACCGCCTGTCGCTTGTCGCGGCGCTGCAAGGCATCGATGAGGCCGCCGTGCTCGGCGACGAAGCGGGACCGGCCACCCGGCCCGCTCTGCTCGACGCTCATCGTGGTGAGCCGGTCGAACTGGTCGAGCACCTGACGGGTCATGCGGGCGAGCCGCGAGTTGCCGGAGGCGTCGGCCAGGGCGCCATGGAAGGCGCGATTGTACTCGATCCAGTCCGCAAGCGGCATCGCCCCGTCGACGTTGCGGAACTGGTCGAGAGCCGCCAGCGTCGCGTCAGGAGCGCTCTCGACCGCCTTCGACACGCATTCGCGCTCGAGAAGCAGGCGGAGGTCATAGAGTTCGCGCGCATCGGCCAGCGAGATCGGTCGGACGCGGTAGCCCTTGCGCGGCATGATCTCGACGAGGCTCAGTTCCTCGAGCTTCAGCATGGCGTCGCGGATCGGCGACTTCGACACGCCGTAGCGCTCGCAGAGCTGCTTCTCCTGCAATTGCGAGCCGGGTCGCAGGGCACACGACAGGATGTCCGAACGCAGCCGGTGGTAGACGGCCGTGCGGATCAGTTCCGAGCTGTCTTCAACGACCGACATCGCGATCCAAACGCCCTGATGGAGCGCCGTCCAGACATCTCTGGACACGCTCCAATGCCCCTCTCTGATATCTCTGCCAATTGGCTCGCGTCAACCCGAGCGTGACAAAAATCGTGCATTTTCAGGGTCGACAAAATTTTGCCGTGCGCCAGTTGACAGCCAACTGAGATATCTGCCGAATACGCGCCGATTTCTCGGGAGGAAATCAGGAGGGCCCCCATGAAGCATTGGCTGAAGGCCGCCGTTGCCGCCGTCGCGCTGGCAGCGGCCACGACGGCGAGCAAGGCGGAGGAGATCAAGCTCCGCATCGCGTCCGGTCACCCGCAGGTGAACACCTACGTGAACCTGATGAACACGTTCTTTGTGCCGGAAGTGTCGAAGCGCGTCGCCGCCCGCACGTCCCACAAGGTCGAGTTCATCGAAGGCTACGGCGGCGCCATGGTGAAGGTCGCCGACACGCTCGAGGGCGTGCAGAGCGGCATCATCGACATCGGCGGCTACTGCTTCTGCTTCGAGCCGTCGAACCTGCCGCTGCACGCCTTCCAGGTCATGCTGCCGTTCGGTTCGATGAGTTCGGTCACTAGCGTCAAGCTCGCGCGTAGCGTGTACGACAAGGTGCCGTACCTCTCGAAGGTGTTCGAGGACAAGTACGGGCAGGTGCTCATCGCCCTGATCTCGGACAACGGCTACAACCTCGTCACGACCTTCGACTGGAACACCGTCGCCGACCTCAAGGGCCGCAAGCTCGCCGGCGCTGGCCTCAACCTGAAGTGGCTGGAATTCGCGGGCGCCGTGCCCGTCCAGTCGTCGCTGCCGGAGGCCTACACCTCCATGCAGACGGGCGTTTACAACGGCTGGATCATGTTCCCGTCGGGCGTGGTCAACTTCAAGCTCAACGAGGTGGCGAAGTACTACACCGAGATCGGCTTCGGCGCGATCACGTGGCACGGCCTGACGATCAACAAGTCCCGCTTCCAGCGCCTTCCGAAGGACGTGCAGGACATTATCCTCGAGGTTGCCCGCGAGTACGAGGCGATGACGGGGACGGTCAACGACGCCAACTACCCCAAGCAGATCGAGCAGCTGAAGCAGATCGGCGCGGTGGTGAAGCAGCTGCCTCCGCAGGTCGCGCAGGACTGGGCTTCGTCGCTGAAGGCGTGGCCGCAGGAGAAGGCGACCGAGCTCGACAAGGCCGGCCTGCCCGCCTCCCAGGTCCTGAAGCTCACGATCGAGGAAGCCGAGAAGCTCGGCCACAAGTGGCCGGTGCGCTACGAAGTGAAGTGACGACCGCAGGGGACCGGGCCACGCCCGGTCCCCTTCTTCGTTCTCCGGGGCTGGGGATCCCATGTTCGAGAAAACGCTCGACACGGCGGCGCGCACGCTGCTCGTCGTCGCTTCCGTGCTCGCCTTCCTTCTGAGCTTCGTCGTCGTCGCCGACGTTACCGGTCGCGTGCTGTTTAACAGCCCGCTCAAGGGAACGCCGGAGCTCGTCTCCAGCACCATCGTCATCGTCTGCTACCTCATGGCGTCCTACGCCATCCTCACGGGCGGCATGCTCCGGGTGGACGCCATCACCGACCGCGTTCCGGCGACGTTGCGCGGCCTGATGGATATCGCCGGCTCGCTGATCGCCATGGGGCTGTTCGCCATCATCATCGTCGGAACCTGGGAAGGCTTCCTTCACGCCTGGTCGAGCGGCGAGTACGAGGGCGAGGGCGCGCTGCGCGTTCCCATGTGGCCCGTCCGGCTGTCGGTGCTCGTCGGCAGTTCGCTCGCCCTGCTCTCCTACGTCGTCCTGATCCTGCGGCAGGTGCGCGCGCTGCGCGCCGGCACGGCGATCTCGACCGGCGTCTCGCACTGATCCGACGGACGTTCCCCCATGTTCGAACCCACCCAGATGATCGTCGTCGTGGCGGTCCTGCTCGGCCTCGTGCTGTCGGGCGTGCACATCGCCATCGCGCTGGGCGTCACGGCCTGCCTCGGCATCTACATGATGCAGCCGGACATGCACGTGGTGACGAGCTTCGTGTCGAACACAGCCTACGAGGCCGTGCGCGACTACGTCTTCGCCGTCATCCCGCTGTTCATGCTGATGGGCGAGTTCCTGGCGAAATGCGGCGCGGCGCGCGACCTCTTCGCCCTCGTCAACCGGGCGACGAAGTGGCTGCCCGGCCGCCTCGGCGTCGCCACGGTGTTCGCCAACGCCATCTTCGGCTTCATCACCGGCGTCAGCATTGCCGCAGCGGCGGCGTTCTCGCGCATCGCCTGGCCGGAGATGAAGCGCTTCGGCTACGACCGCGGCTTCTCGCTCGCCACCGTCGCCGGCTCGGCCTGCCTCGGCATGCTCATCCCGCCTTCGGTGCTGATGATCGTGTGGGGCGTGCTGACCGAGCAGGCCATCGGCCAGCTGTTCATCGCCGGCATCATTCCCGGCTTCATCGTCGTCGCCCTCTATACCCTCTACATCGTCTGGTTCGCGATCCGGAACCCCGAGAAGGTGGGCGAGAGCCGCAACGCGAAGGACCCGCTCACCATCAGCTTCGGCCATGACGAGCGCCACATGAAGGAGGTGCTGCGCTCGACCCTCCTCGTCGTGATGCTCATCGTCGGCGTGCTGGGTGGCATCTGGCTCGGCCTGTTCACGCCGACGGAGGGCGCCGGCGTCGGTGCGGCTGCCGCGCTCGTGCTGGCGCTCGCGAAGGGCATGAAGCCGCGCGAGATCCTCGACGTCGTGCTGTCGGTCGGCCGCACCGCCGCGCCGCTGCTGCTGCTGCTGGTGATGGCGCAGCTCTATTCGCGCGTGCTGTCGATGACCGGCATCACCGGCGCCGCCAAGGAACTCTTCATCGGGTCGGGCCTCGGCCCCTACGAGATCCTCGCGATCATGGTGCTGATCTGGTTCATCCTGGGCTGCATCATCGACTCGATCTCGATCATCCTGCTCACGGTGCCGGTGTTCGCGCCGGTGGCCGCCGCGGTCGGCTTCGACCCGCTGGCCTTCGCCATCATGGGCATCATCGCCATCGAGACCGGCCTGCTGACGCCCCCCTTCGGCATCCTCGTCTTCACCGTGAAGGCGGCGCTGCCGGAGGAGAACCTCAAGCTCGGCGAGATCTTCCGGGCGGCAATCCCCTTCTGGATCTGCCTGCTCTTCGCCATCGTCGTCATCGCGGTCTTCCCGCAGACGGCCACGTGGCTGCCGAACCTCGGTCGCTGAACGACCGCGGCATGCCCGAGCGTGCCGCATGAACACCGGGCGACCGCGAGGAACCGCGGTCCCGCATCATCAAGGAGCCTGCCGATGTCCGCTTACTGGGTGTCCCGCGTCCACGTGACCAACCCGGAGGTCTACGCGAAGTATGCCGCCCTCGCGGGGCCGGCGATCGAGAAGCACGGCGGTGTCTTCCTCGCTCGCGGCGGCAGGCAGGTGATCTTCGAGGGCGGCGAGTTCGAGCGCACGGTCGTCGCCCGCTTCCCGAGCGTCGAGGCGGCGGTCACCTGCTACAACTCGCCCGAGTACACGGAGGCGCGCCAGTACGCGACCGGCAATGCCGTCCGCCACATGGTGGCGGTCGAAGGCCTCGACTGAGGGCGCGACGATGACCAGCAAGGGTATGGTCGGCATCGTCGGCCTCGGCATCATGGGCGGGGCCATGGCCCGCAACCTGATGGAGCGCGGCTGGCAGGTCGTGGGCTTCGACACGGACGCAGCGGCGATGGCGGCGCTCGCCGGCCCGCGCTTCACCGCCGCGGCGAACGCGGCCGCGGTTGCGGCCGCATCCCCGCTGGTGATGACAAGCCTCCCATCGCCCAAGGCGGCGCTGGCGACGGCCCGCGAGATCGCTGGCAGCGGAGCCCCGTCGCGCATCGTCTGCGAGACGAGCACGCTGTCGCTCGCCGACAAGGAGAGCTTCGGCGCGATCCTGACGGAGGCCGGGCACGTCGCCCTCGACTGCCCGCTGAGCGGGACCGGCTCACAGGCCGCAGTGCGCGACCTGATCGTCTACGCCAGCGGCCCGGACGAGGCGGTCGCGCGGTTCGCGCCCGTGTTCGAGGACATTGCCAAGCAGCACGCCCATGTCGGCGCCTACGGCAATGGCAGCAAGCTGAAGTTCATCGCCAACCATCTCGTCGCCATCAACAACGTGGCGACGGCCGAGGCGATGGTGCTGGCGGAGAAGGCCGGGCTCGACTTGCAGACGGTGCTGGACCTCGTCGGCCCCGGCGCCGGCGGCTCGCGCATCTTTCAGGTGCGCGGCCCGCTGATGGTGGCGAACACCTACGCGCCGCCCACCATGCGCATCTCGACGTGGCAGAAGGACATGCAGATCATCGCGGAGTTCGCCCGCGGGCTCGGCTGCTCGACGCCGCTCTTCGACCGCAGCGGGCCCGTCTACGACAAGGCGCTGGCGATGGGGCTCGGCGACCTCGACACGGCGGCCGTGTGCCGGGTGTTCGAGGACGAGGCCGGCGTGACGCGCTGACGCGTCGACCGCGGCAAGGAATGCAGGAACCGGGACGGACCGCCATGAAGCTCGGCTTTTTCACGATGCCGATCCATCCGCTGGACAAGGACTGGCGGCTGTGCCTGCAGGAGGACCGCGAGGCGTTCCTGCTCGCCGACGAACTCGGCTTCGTCGAGGCATATGCCGGCGAGCATGTGACCGACAAGGCGGAGAACATCACGTCCTGCATGGCCTTTGTCGCCTGGCTCGCCGCCGCGACGAAGCAGATCCGGCTCGGCACCGGCACCATCAACATGCCGAACGCGCATCCGGCAGCCGTGGCCGCCACCGTGGCGATGCTCGACCACATGCTGGACGGCCGCTTCATCATGGGCATCAGCCCGGGTGGGCTGCTCTCGGATGCCGAGGTGTTCGGCAACCTCGACGCCAACCGCAACGAGATGTTCCTCGAGGCGATCAACACGGTGCTGGCCATCTGGTCGGGCGAGGTGCCCTACTCCCTCAAGGGCAAGTACTGGACCGTCACGACCGAACGAACCCAGATGCCGGAGATTGGCCAGGGGATGATGCCCAAGCCTCTGCAGCGGCCGCATCCGCCGATCGTGGTGACGGCGGTTGCGCCTTTCTCGAAGGGCGTGACCGAGGCGGCGGCGCGGGGCTGGGACCCGATCTCGGCGAACTTCCTGATGCCGCCGTGGGTGAAGAGCCACTGGCCGAACTACGTCGAGGGCTGTACCCGCGCCGGCCGGCCGGCCGACCCGGCCAACTGGCGCGTCGCCAAGAGCGTCTTCGTGGCGAAGGACCTCGCGACGGCCAAGGCCTACGCCATGGATCCCTCCGGCCCCTACGTATCCTACTACCGCTCGCTCTTCACCAAGCTGAAGAAGAACGGCCGCATCGAGCTCTTCAAGACGCGGCGCGACCAGCCGGACGACGAGGTCACGCTGGAGAGCGTCTGCGACCAGCTGATCATCTGGGGTACGCCGGACAAGGTCGCCGACGACCTTCTCGCCTTCCGCGAGCAGGTGGGCGAATTCGGCACGCTCCTCTACGCCGGCAAGGACTGGAAGGACCGGGATCTGGGCCGCAACTCCATGATCCTGCTCGCCGAGCAGGTCCTGCCGAGGGTCAATGCCGCCATCGGCTCGAAGGAGGCCGCGGCATGACGACCCTGGTCCCCGGCCACGGCGGCACCGGCATCGCCTGCACGGTCTCGGGCGCGGAGGGCGCGCCGTGGATCGTGCTCTCCCACTCGCTCGGCGCGACGAGTTCCATGTGGGACCCGCAGATGCCGCTCCTGGAGAGGCATTTCCGCGTCCTGCGCTACGACACCCGCGGCCACGGAGCGTCTGAAGCTCCTCCCGGCGCGTACTGCTTCGGGGACCTGACGGGCGACGTCATCGCCGTCATGGACCGTTTCGATATCCGCCACGCGACCTTCATGGGCCTCTCCCTCGGCGGCATGACCGCGCTGGGGCTCGCCCTCGCGCACCCCGGCCGCTTCGAGCGGATCGTCTGCTGCGATGCCCGGGCCGATGCTCCGCCGGCGTTCCAGGCCAGCTGGGTCGAGCGGCTCGCGGCGGTCGACGCGGGGGGCCTCGCCGCCATCGTCGAGGGCACGATGGAGCGCTGGTTCGCCGCCGACTGGCGTTCGGCGAACCCGGCCATGCTCCAGCGTTTCCGCGACGAGTTCGTCGCGACCCCCGTCGCAGGCTATCGCGGCTGCGTCGGGGCGATCCGGACGCTGGACTATCTCCGGAGCCTCGGCTCGATCCGGATCCCGACGCTCTATGTCTGCGGCAGCGAGGATGCCGGGGCACCCGTCGGCACCATGAAGGCGATGGCGGTCGCCACGCCCGGTGCGCGGCTCGAGGTGATCGAGGGGGGCGCGCACCTGCCCAACGTCGACCGGACCGACTCCTTCAACCGCGCCGTCGCGGGCTTTCTCGGAATTCCTGCCTGATGCCTCTTTCGGACCGCGTTCCCTACCAGGCCATCGTCGACCGCCCCCGCCTTACGCTTCCCGGCGGCAAGAAGGTCGCGGTCTGGGTGATCCTCAATGTCGAGGAGTGGCGCATGGAGCGGGCGATGCCCCGCACCGTGCTGCCGCCGCCCATGGGCCAGCCGCTGCTGCCCGACGTGCCGAACTGGTCGTGGCACGAATACGGGATGCGGGTGGGTTTCTGGCGGCAGTTCGAGGCGCTGACCCGCCGCAGCATCCCGGTGACGCTCGCCATCAACGGCAACGTGGTGAACTCCTACCCGCGGGTCGCCGCCGCCGCGCGCGACGCCGGGTTCGAGTTCATGGGGCACGGGTTCCTGCAGGGACCGATGCACAAGGTCGAGAACCAGGACGACGCCATCGCCCGCACCGTCGAGGCCATCGCCCGCTTCACCGGGACGGCGCCGCGCTCGTGGGAGAGCCCCGGCCTGACGGAGACGGACGAAACCCTCGACCTGCTGCGCAAGCACGGCATCGAGTACGTCGCCGACTGGGTCATCGACGACCTGCCGCAGGACATCGCGACGCCGTTCGGCACGGTGACGACGATCCCCTATACGGTCGAGACCAACGACATCGTCGTCCATGCCCTGCAGCACCAGCCGCCGCAGGAGTGGCTGCGGCGCGGACAGGACCAGTTCGACAGGCTCGTGCGCGAGGGCGAGCAGAACGCCCGTGTCATGGCGATCTCGATCCATCCCTACATCACCGGCGTTCCCCACCGGATCGATTATCTGGAGGCGCTCCTCGACCACGTGTTCAGCCACGAGGCGACGGCGCCGATGACGGCGAGTGCCATCGGCGACTGGTACCGCGCCGAGATGGCGCGGCTGGCCGGCCAGGCCTGAGCGGAGGACCGACATCATGCAGGTGGCGATCTGCGGCACGGGAAAGATGGGCAGCGCCATGGCCGAGCGGCTGCTCTCGCAAGGCCACGCGGTCACGGTCTGGAACCGGGACCGCGCCAAGCTCGGCCGCCTGACGGCGCTTGGCGCCGTGGCCGCGGCGACGCCAGCCGAGGCTGCGGGCTCTGCCGAGGCCGTCATCACCATGGTCCTCGACGAGGCCGCCATCGACGCCGTCTACCGGGGGCCTGACGGCATCCTGTCCGGCGCCATCCGCGGTCGGCTGGTGGTGGACATGAGCACCGTGCTGCCCGCGACCAGCGCACGCCTTGCCGCCGATGTCGCGGCGGCGGGCGCGGATTTCGTCGAGTGCCCGGTCGGCGGCAGCGTCGGCCCCGCGAAGAACGGACAGTTGCTGGGGCTGGTCGGGGGCAGCGACGCGGCGGTGGCGCGGGCCCGCCCCATTCTCGAGACGCTCTGTCGTCGGGTCGAGCATGTCGGGCCGGCCGGAGCGGGGGCAAAGCTGAAGCTCGCCGTGAACCTGCCGCTGATCGTCTACTGGCAGGCGCTCGGCGAGGCGATGAGCCTGCTGAAGACCCTCGATCTTCCGCCCGAGCGGATCGTGGACATCCTCTCCGACACGTCGGGGACGCCCGCCGCCATGAAGCTGCGGGGACCGGACATCGCCCGACGCCTCGGCGGTGCGGCGCCATCGGCCGCCGCCTTCGACATGGGGGCCGCCCGGAAGGACCTCGCGCTGATGACCCGCTTCGCCACGTCCCAGGGGGATCGGATCCCCGTCACGGAAGCGGCGCTGGCGGCATACGTCGGCGCGCTGGCCGCAGGGGTCCCCACCACTGACGACGCCACTGCGGTGGCGGTCCTGCTCGCCGGGAAGGGAGACCGTCCATGATCCGCGCTGCCATCGTGGGCCTCGGCTGGTGGGGCCGAACCATCGCCCGGGAACTGGCGGGCAGCCCGTCGATCCGCCCCGTCCTCGGAATCGATCCGGACGAGGCCGGGCGGGCGGCCGTTGTGCCGCTCGGGATGGAGACGTCTGCCCGCTTCGAGGATGCGCTTTCCCGCAGCGACGTCGACGCCGTGATCCTGTGCTCGCCCCACAAGTTCCACGCCGACCAGATCGTCGCGGTGGCGAAGGCGGGCAAGCACGTCTTCTGCGAGAAGCCCTTGTGCACGACCGGCGCTGACGTGGAGAAGGCGCTGGCCGCCGTGCGGGACGCGGGCGTGGTGCTCGGCATCGGCCACGAGCGTCGCTTCGAGCCGTCGGTGATCGCCATGCGGGCGGCGCTGGCGGGCGGCGAATTCGGCACGCCGCTTCTGATGGAAGCCAACTTCAGCCAGGACAAGTTCTTCGCCCTGCCGCCCGACAACTGGCGGCTGTCGCCGGTCGAGGCTCCCGTCGGGCCGCTCTCGGCGACCGGCATCCACCTCGTCGATCTCTCCATTGCCGTGTTCGGCCGGCCCATCGAGGTCTGGGCGCGGCTGGCGACGCGCGGCAGCCGGTTCGCCAACGGAGACACGCTTTCCGTGACGATGGGCTTCGAGAATGGCGCGACGGCCACGCTGACGGCGATCCTCGCCACCCCCTTCGTGGGGCGCCTCGCGGTCTACGGCTCCGGCGGCTGGATCGAGATCAGGGACCGGACCCACCCGGAGAAGTCGACCGGCTGGGACGTCACGACGGTCAAGCGCGGCGGGACGCCCGAGACGACGTTCAGCCCGCCCCATCCGGCCGTAAGGGACAATCTGGAAGCGTTCGCGGCCGCGGCGGCCGGCGGCGCCCCCTACCCCGTCACCCACGACGAGATGCTGTTCAACGTCCGGGCGTTCGAGGCGATCTCGCGCTCGGCCGCGTCCGGAAAGATCGAGACGATCTAGGAGCCTAGCGACGACGCTTCGCGAGCGAGTCGAACGCCATCAGCTCCTCGAGCAGGCCGCCGAGTTCCTTCAGCGGCACCATGTTGGGGCCATCGGACGGCGCGCGGGAGGGGTCCTCGTGCGTCTCGATGAAGACGCCCGCGACGCCCACGGCCACGGCGGCCCGCGCCAGCACGGGGACGAATTCGCGCTGCCCGCCCGATGACGTCCCCTGCCCGCCCGGCTGCTGGACGGAGTGCGTCGCATCGAAGATCACCGGCGCACCCGTGGCCGCCATGATCGGCAGCGCACGCATGTCGGAGACGAGCGTGTTGTAGCCGAAGGACACGCCGCGCTCCGTGAGCAGCACGTTGGGGTTGCCCGCGCCCGTCACCTTGGCCAGCACGTTGGCCATGTCCCACGGCGCGAGGAACTGGCCCTTCTTGACGTTGACGACGCGTCCGGTCTGCGCGGCGGCGATCAGGAGGTCGGTCTGGCGGCAGAGGAACGCCGGGATCTGCAGGATGTCGACCACCTCGCCCACGGGTGCGCACTGGGCGGCGTCGTGGACGTCGGTGATCACGGGAAGGCCGAAGCGCGCGCGGATTTCGGCGAAGACCGCCAGCGCAGCGTCGAGGCCGATGCCGCGCGCCCCCTTCAGGGAGGTGCGGTTCGCCTTGTCGAAGGACGACTTGAAGACGAAGGGAAGCCCCAGCCGGCCGGTGAGATCCTTCAGGGCCTCGGCCATCTCGAGCGCATGGCTGCGGCTCTCCATGGCGCAAGGGCCTGCGATGAGGGCGAGCGGGAGCGCGTTGCCGAAGCGCACGACGCCTGCGGCCACGACGGGGTTCGGAGCGAGATCGGTCATGGGGCTGCTATAGCGGCTCCCGCGGATTCACGCGAGCCCGGGGCCACTCAGCCGACGATCGCGTGCGGCAGGAACCGTGACGTGTTCTTGGTGATCGGCGTGGCGTCCTCGCGCACACACAGGCCGGCCGGCTCCCCGGCAACGATCCAGCTGCCGAGGACGACGTGCTGGCCGTCGAAGACGGGGATCTCCGCGAGTCCCTGCCGAACGAAGCCCTCCCTGCCGTAGGGGCCCTGGTCGGCGTCGAGCACGGCACCGTCCCGCACCAGGGTGACGTTGGCGCCCTCGCGCGAGAACAGCGGCTTCTTGGCGAAGCTCGTCCCGAGGGAGGCCTTGCGCGGATCATCCTCGAAGAAGGCCGGGAGGAGGTTGGGGTGACCCGGATGGGCCTCCCACAGGAGAGGCAGGAGACCCTTGTTCGACAGCAGCGCCTTCCACGGCGGCTCGAGGAAGCGCGTGCCGCTGGCAAAGATCTTCGCACCGAAGCTGTCGGCGAACATCCACTCCCAGGGGTAGAGCTTGAAGAGCAGCGCGATCGGCTGCTCGTCGAGGTCGACGAAGTGCCCGTCCGGCGAAAGGCCGATGTCGCCCAGCGCGATGAAGGGCGACTGGAGCCCGGCCTGCACGGCGCAGTCCTGGAGATAGGCCACCGTGCCCCGGTCCTCCGGGCTTCCGTCCATGCACGTCACGTGGAGGGGGCGCCCGGCGGCGATGGCGCCGAGCGCGGCGACGAGACGGTCGTGGACGCTGTTGAACTGGTCCGCGTCCGGGGGGAGAGCGCCCGACTCGCGGGCATCCTCCAGCCAGCGCCACTGGAAGTAGCCGGTCTCGTAGAGCGCCGTGGGCGTGTCCGCGTTGTATTCGAGCAGCTTGGCCGGGCCCGTGCCGCCATAGGCGAGGTCGAAGCGGCCGTAGAGGCTGGGATCGCGGCGCCACCAGCTTGTCGCCACGGCGTCGCGGGCCGTCTCGGGGATGCCGAGGCGCGCGATCAGCCGATCGTCCTTGACGATGCGATCCACCAGATCGACGCACATCGCGTGAAGCTCGGCCGACGGGTCCTCGAGGTCGTTCTCGATCTGGCGGAGGGTGAAGGCGTAGTAGGCGTCCTCGACCCAGTACGGCGCGTCGTCGATGGTGTGGAAGTCGAACCCTTCCGCCTCCGCCAGCGACTTCCAGTTGGCCCGCGACGCGATGGGGACGCGCCGCATCTCAGCCGCCGCCGCTGGAGAAGGCGTGGCCGATCCCGCCGAAGCCGCCGCGTGAGGTCGTGGTCGCGGCGTGGTCACCGCTGCCGGACGACGACGAACCGGAGGAGAACCAGTTGCTGCCCCGGGAACTCCCCCAGGACGTCGACGACGTCCGGGACTGGTAGGGGCGGCACACGGCGTCACCGGAAAGGAACGTCCCGTCCCTGAGGCGGAAGCCTCCGTCGGTGCGCAGCGCGACCTGTGCGGAAGAGCCGTTGGGCCCTGAGAAGAGCACCGGATCGCGAGCCGGGCCGACCGGGCGGTCGAAGCCGGAGCGGCAGATCGCCTCGCTCAGGGCGCCGTGGGACAGGCACTGCTCCAGCGAATCGTAGAGCCGCCCTTCGGGGCACGAGGCGTTGGGCGCCAGGGCGTAGACGCCCAGCGCGGCCGCGCCGGCGCCGGCCATCACCCGCAGGTGCACGCCCTGCGACCGTTTCCTGGGAGGCGGCGTCGGGGCCGCCGTCCGCTTGCCGAACTCGACCATCGCGTCACGTCGACATGGAAACGGCGTTGATGAGGCCGATCACGAGCGACAGCGCGCCGAGCCACAGCGCGGCCGCCCAGTCCCGGTCGGCGATCCGCTTCGACACGTCCGGCATCCGCCAGCGGGCGAAGAGGTAGACGAGGGCCTGGACCGCGAGGGCGATGAGGCCCCAGACGACGAGGTCGATGATCGACACCGCGTGGGCGGCGGCGCTGGCGAGCGGCAGGGCAAACCCGGCCATGCTCATGCCGAAGGCCAGAGCCGCCGGAGCGTTCCCGGCCTCGATCAGGGCGAACTCGTCGTGTGCGGTGAGACGGGAATAGACGAAGGCGTACGCCGCCACGAGGGCGATCGACACGCAGAAGTAGAGAAGAAAGGCCGGCAGGCCCTGCAGCGATGCGATGACCACGAAGCCCCCCGCGATCCTTGCCCAAAGGGCAGGCTAGCGGAAGCGCGGGGGCGCCGCGAGGGGGATCAGGCGGTGAATCGCAGCAGGGTGCCCATCGCCGCCTCGGGCGGCACGATGACGTCTCCCTGTACGGTCGAATGGGCGACTCCGGCCGTCGCGAGGCGTGCCGCCATGGCGGCCGGATCCGACACGGACAGCGAAAGACCCACCAGGCGCGCCGGTTCCTCGGCGATCTCGACGCCCGCATGGAATCGCAGCGCCGCCCCCGTCATCACGTCGATGCGTCCGCGTGGGGTCGGCACCGTGATGCCCGCCGAGTTCGACACGAGGTCCCGTTCGCCCGAGAAGGCCGACAGGAACTCGGCATGGGCCGAGGGATTCTCGGAAACCAGGGTCACCGCCGCAAGTCCCGTCGCGCCGTTGGCGTGACGCTGGAACGCCGGGTTCCAGAAGTTCTGAGGTTCGTGCTGCTGGCACACGAAGAAGCCGACCTCGGGCGCGAGGGGCGCGGCGGCGAAGGCGAGGCTGAAGGCGACGCGCACGGTCGAGCCATCGGGCCGGCGCGCCTGCCGCTCGAAGTCGAAGCGCTCGAATGCACCGATCCCGGCGGCGGCGAAGGCGGCACGGTCGGCCTCTGCGTCCGCCGACTCGAGCACCAGCATGGAGGGCCCCTCGCGCTTCGCCAGGGAGTCGCGGACGAACGCGCCGAACGAGAAGCGGCCTGGCGCATGGGGCGGGATGGCCGCGCCGTCGCCCACCGTGATCAGTTCGATGAACGAGCCCGGGAACTGGATGATCCGGTTCTCCGTGCCCCACGGATGCCGGTTGCGCGCGCCCACCGTGAAGCCCAGGGCCTCGTAGAGCCGTCCTGCAGCGTCGAGGTCGCGAACCCCGACGACGACGTGGTCGATGCCGCGCGCTGCCATGGCTAGACGAGCCGGCTCTGCTCGACCGCGGCGGCAATGAAGCTGGAGAACAGCGGATGCGGCTCGAACGGACGGGACTTCAACTCAGGGTGGTACTGCACGCCGACGAACCACGGGTGGTCCGGGAACTCCACCGTCTCCGGCAGGAGACCGTCCGGCGAAACGCCGGCGAAGCGCATGCCCTGCGCCTCGAGTCTCTCGCGGTAGCCCATGTTCACCTCGTAGCGGTGGCGGTGCCGCTCGGTGATCTCCGTGTCGCCGTAGATCTGCGCGATGCGGCTGCCCTCCGCGAGCCGGGCGCGGTAGGCACCAAGCCGCATGGTGCCGCCCAGGTCGCCGCCGGCGGCCCTCGTCTCCAGCTCGTTGCCGCGCATCCACTCGGTCATCAGGCCGACGACGGGTTCGCTGCAGGGGCCGAACTCGGTGGAGTTGGCGGCGGCGATGCCGGCGAGCGAGCGGGCGGCCTCGATCACCGCCATCTGCATGCCGAAGCAGATGCCGAAGTAAGGCACGCGCCGCTCTCGCGCGAAGCCGGCCGCGCGGATCTTGCCCTCGGCGCCGCGATGGCCGAACCCGCCGGGCACGAGGATGCCGTGGACGTGTTCGAGGAACGGGGCCGGGTCCTCGTTCTCGAACACCTCCGACTCGATCCAGTCGAGCTTGACGCGCACGCGGTTGGCGATCCCGCCGTGGGCGAGGGCCTCGATGAGCGACTTGTAGGCGTCCTTCATGCCCGTGTACTTGCCCACGACCGCGATCGTGACCTCGCCCTCAGGATTGGCGATGCGCTCGGTCACCTCGCTCCAGCGGGCGAGGTTGGGCTTCGGGGCCGGCTCGATGCCGAAGGCGGCGAGTACCTCCTGGTCGAGGCCGGCGGCGTGGTACGCGGCGGGGACGGCGTAGATCGACGAAACGTCGCGCGCCTCGATCACCGCGCTCTCGCGCACGTTGCAGAACAGCGCGAGCTTGCGCCGCTCCTCGCGGGGGATCTCCCGGTCCGTCCGGCAGAGCAGGATGTCAGGCTGGATGCCGATCGAGCGCAGTTCCTTGACGGAGTGCTGCGTCGGCTTGGTCTTCAGTTCTCCGGCGCTCGGGATGTATGGCAAGAGCGTCAGGTGCACGTAGACGGCGTGGCCGCGCGGGAGGTCGTTGCCGAGCTGGCGGATCGCCTCGAAGAACGGCAGGCCCTCGATGTCGCCCACCGTGCCGCCGATCTCGACGAGGACGAAGTCGACGCCCTCGTTCCCGGTCAGCACGAACTCCTTGATGGCGTTGGTGACGTGTGGGATCACCTGCACGGTGCCACCCAGGTAGTCGCCGCGGCGCTCCTTGGTGATGATGTCCTGGTAGATGCGGCCGGTCGTGATGTTGTCGGCCTTGGAGGCCGGCCGCCCGGTGAAGCGCTCGTAGTGGCCGAGGTCGAGGTCGGTCTCGGCCCCGTCGTCCGTGACGAAGACCTCGCCGTGCTGGTACGGGCTCATCGTGCCCGGATCGACGTTGAGGTAGGGGTCGAGCTTTCGCAGGCGGACCGAGTAGCCGCGTGCCTGCAGGAGGGCGCCCAGGGCGGCGGAGGCGAGACCTTTTCCGAGCGAAGAGACCACGCCGCCGGTGATGAAAACATAGCGAGCCATGGGGATCCCCGTTTAAGGCCTCGGTCGTGATTCGTTGAGTCCGGCAAACACCGGTCCCCTGCCTGCCCACAGCTGCGGACGGGCCTCCACAAAGAGAGAGGGCCGGTTTCCCGGCCCTCCGAAGCATCCGTCGATCAGGGCTGGCGGGCCGGCGCCTGTCCGCCGGAGCCCTGCCCTTCCAGCTGCCGGAGCTGGTCCAGCACGCCGCCGGAGCCCGAGGGGGCCGCCGGAGCGGTCGAACCCGCCGGCGCGATCGGCGCGGCGCGGTCGAAGATGGACTTCGGCTCGCGGCCCAGGCCAGCCATGATGGCAAGCGCCATGCTGGTGGTGAAGAAGACGGCGGCGAGGATCGCGGTCGCCCGGGTCAGCGCATTGGCCTGGCCACGGCCCGTCAGAAAGCCCGACACGCCGCCGCCACCGCTGAGGCCGCCGAGCGCGCCGCCCTCGGAGCGCTGCAGCAGGATCACGCCGACCAGCGCCAGCACGACGATGAGGTGGATGACGATCAGAACCTGCTGCATGAATCCGTCCAAACCGAAAGGCCGGGCGCCACGGCGTCGTGAGACGCGGCCCGGCCGGAAAACGCGCGCGCCTTGTACACGCTGCGGCGCGCGGAGGGAAGATGGGGGCGATCGTCCCCCACCGCCAGTCCCGGCCTCAGCGGTAGACGCCGGCGATGCCGAGGAAATCCGCGGCCTTGAGGCTCGCGCCGCCCACCAGCGCGCCGTCCACGTCGGCGACCGCCATCAGTTCGGCCGCGTTCGAGGGCTTCACGGATCCGCCGTAGAGGATCCGGACGCCCGGCGCCTCGGCCTTGCCGACGAGCTTGCGCAGCTCGCTGCGGATCATCGCATGCACCTCCGCGACGTCGGCCGCGGTCGGGGTCAGGCCCGTGCCGATGGCCCAGACCGGTTCGTAGGCGACGACGAGCGTCCCCGCCGTCGAACCCTCGGGGATTGAGCCCTTGAGCTGGCGGCGGACGACGGCCAGCGTGCGCCCGGCCTCCCGCTCGGCCCGCGTCTCGCCCACGCAGACGATGGCGACGAGCCCCGCCCGGTGGGCTGCGGCGGCCTTGGCCCGCACGACCGCGTCACTCTCCCCGTGGTCGGCCCGGCGCTCGGAATGGCCAACAATGACATAGGTGGCGCCGGCATCGGACAGCATCTCGGCCGAAACATCGCCCGTGTGGGCGCCGCTGGCGTTGGCGTGGCAGTCCTGCCCGCCGGTCGCGATGCGGGTGCCGACGCACGCTGCGCTCGCCACATAGAGCAGCGGAGCCGGGGGGCATACGAGCAGGTCCACCCGGGCGCGGAGCGCGCCATCGTACCCCTCGGCCATCGCAGCCAGTTCCTTCAGGGAGGCCCGGACGCCGTTCATCTTCCAGTTTCCGGCAACGAGCGGGCGCGGGCGGTCGGACGGCATCGGCATCTCCCTCTGGACGAACCCGCCTCGGGCGGGCGACGGCGGACCGCCGGTGGGTAGCAGAGGCCGGGCGGCGGCGGAAGCCGTCCAAACGACGGCAGAGCCATCGATTTCGGCGCCGTTGGGACGGCCAAACCGCGGCGTTGCGGCGCGGGACCCTCATCCCTATGATGCGCCGCCTTTCAGCACCCCTGCCCCGCCCCCGCGGGACGGGGAGAAGACGAGTGGGTCTGAACTCATGATGGATGGACTGCGCAGGGCGGGAAACACCGTCGTCGGGAGGATCGTCGTCGCGATCCTGTTCGGCTTCCTGATCCTGAGCTTCGCCGTGTGGGGCATCGCGGACATGATCCGCAACGTCGGCCAGGTGAGCGTCGCCAAGGTCGGCTCGGCGGAGATCTCGCAGCAGGCCTTCCGCGACGCCTACCAGACCGAACTGCAGTCGCTCTCGCGCCGCGTCCGCCGGGCCATAACCAACGACGAGGCTCGCGCGCTCGGGCTCGAGCGGCAGGTGCTCTCGCGGATGATCTCCGAGGCGGCGCTCGACCAGCGGGTCAAGGAGCTGCGCCTCGCGATGTCCGACGACGCGATCGTGAAGGCGATCACGGCAGACCCGGCCTTCCAGAGCGGCGGCCAGTTCGACCGCAACCGCTTCAACGAGCTCATCCGCTCCAGCGGGTTCACCGAGCAGGGTTTCGTGCGCCAGCAGCGCAGCGTCTACCTGCGCCAGCAACTCGCCGAGGCCGTGGCCGGCACCATGCCTTCCCCCGCCATCCTCCGCGACGCCGTCCACCGCTACCAGTCGGAGACACGCTCGGCGGAGTACATCGTGCTCACCGCGGCGCAGGCGGGCGAGATTCCCGCCCCCGACGCGGCGGCGCTCAAGACCTTCTTCGACCAGCGCAAGGCCGCCTTCCGCGCTCCCGAGTACCGGAAGGTGAACCTTCTGGTCGCCACTCCGACCGACGTCGCTCAGGGCATGGTCATCAGCGATGCCGACGCGCAGGCCACCTACGAGCGCGAGAAGGCGCGCTTCGGCCAGCCCGAACGCCGCGTCGTGCAGCAGATCGTGTTCCCGACCCTCGACGAGGCCAAGGCCGCCGCGGAGCGGATCAAGGGGGGCGCGACGTTCGAGGCCGTCGCCGAAGAGCGGAAGCTTGCGGCGAAGGACACCGACCTCGGCCTCGTGACGAAGGATGCCATCATCGACCCGGCCGTCGGCGAGGCGGCGTTCTCCCTGGCGGCCAACACCACCAGCGATGCGATCGCCGGCCGTTTCGGCGGCGTGATCGTGAAGGTCGGCGAGGTCCAGCCCGCCGCACAGAAGCCGTTCGCGGAGGTGGCGACGCAGATCAAGACCGAGATCGCGCTCGCTCGCGCCCGGCAGGCCCTGCAGGACCTGCACGACCGGATCGAGGACCAGCGCGCCTCTGCCCGTCCCCTCACCGACATCGCCAAGGACCAGAAGCTCAACCTGCGCGTGATCGACGGCATCGACCGCGCCGGCCGCGACAAGGCCGAACGCCCGGTCGACCTGCCCGACCGCGAGGCCCTGCTGCGCGCGATCTTCGGCTCCGACATCGGCGTTGACAACGAGGCGCTGGGCATGCGCGACGGCGGCTGGATCTGGTTCGAGGTCGCCGGCATCGACCCCGCGCGCGACCGCACGCTCGATGAGGTCAAGGACGCCGTCGCCGCCCAGTGGAAGGAGGACGAAATCTCCGGCCGCCTCGCGACGAAGGCGAACGAGATCGTCAAGTCCGTCGACGGCGGCGCCACGCTGGCCTCCGTCGCCTCCGGCCTGGGCCTCGAGGTGAAGACCGCGACCGGCGTGCGTCGCACGGGTGCCGACGGCGGGCTGTCGCAGGCCGCCGTGGCGCAGCTCTTCGGCACCCGCGTCGGCTCCGCCGCAGCCGCCCTCGGCGCAACGCCGATGGAGCGCGTCGTGCTGAAGGTGACGGGTGCCGAGGTTCCCCCGCTGCTGAGCACCCAGCAGGATGCGGTGCGTCTCGACGACCAGATCCGCGTCGCGCTGGGCGACGACGTGCTCACCGCCTACGTCAACCGGCTCCAGACCGATCTCGGCGTGACGATCAACGAGCGCGCTCTCAGCCAGGCCGTGGGCGGCGGCAGCTGAGCATGGCGGCGACGCCCGACTTAGAGAGCTTTGCGCGCGCCTACGCGGACGGGCATCCGCAGATCGTGCGCACCAGCCTCGTGGGCGACCTCGAGACCCCGGTCTCGGCCTACCTGAAGTTGTCGGGCAGCTCCGTCGGACCGTCCTTCCTGCTCGAATCCGTCGAGGGTGGCGCGGTGCGCGGCCGGTACTCGATGATCGGCCTGTCGCCCGACGTGATCTGGCGGTGCCGCGGCGAGGTCGCGGAGATCAACCGGCAGGCGCTGGACGAGCCGGAGCGGTTCGAGCCCTGCGGGCAGCCGCCGCTTGCGGCGCTCCGCTCGCTGCTCTTGGACAGTGCCGTCCCGTTCGCCGAGGGCCTTCCCCCCATGGCGGCCGGCGTCTTCGGCTACCTCGGCTACGACATGGTCCGGCACATGGAGCGGCTCGCGGCTCCCAACCGCGACGTGCTCGGCGTGCCGGACGCCGTGCTCGTGCGCCCGACCGTCATGGTGGTGTTCGACGCCGTGAAGGACGAGATTGCGGTGCTGACACCGGTCCGGCCCCGCGCGGGGGTCTCCGCGACGGCCGCGTGGGAAGACGCGCAGGCCCGCCTCGACGCCGCGGTCGCCGCCATCGAGGGTCCCCTCCCCGCCCAGGCGCGGGCGGCCATGCCGGACGCGGCGGCCGGGCCCTCGACGTCCAACACCAGTCCGGACGAGTTCCGGTCCATGGTGGCGCGGGCCAAGGAGTACATCCGGGCCGGCGACATTTTCCAGGTGGTGCTGTCCCAGCGGTTCGAGGCGGACTTCGACCTGCCGGCCTTCGCGCTCTACCGGGCCCTGCGGCGCGTCAACCCGGCGCCATTCCTCTGCTACCTCGACTTCGGCGGCTACCAGGTCGTGTGCTCGTCGCCGGAGATCCTCGTGCGGGTGCGCGACGGGCGCGTCACGATCCGTCCGATCGCCGGGACCCGCCCCCGGGGCGTCGATGCCGCGCACGACAAGGCGCTGGCCGACGACCTCCTCGCCGACGAGAAGGAGCGGGCCGAGCACCTGATGCTGCTCGACCTCGGCCGCAACGACGTCGGCCGCGTGTCGCGCATCGGCACCGTCACCGTCACGGACAGCTTCTTCATCGAGCGCTACAGCCAGGTGATGCACATCGTCTCGAACGTGGAGGGCGACCTCGACCCGCGCCACGACGCTCTCGACGCGCTGGTCGCCGGATTTCCCGCCGGAACGGTGTCCGGGGCTCCGAAGGTCCGCGCGATGCAGATCATCGACGAGCTCGAGAAGGACAAGCGCGGGCTCTATGCCGGCTGCATCGGCTACTTCGGCGCCAACGGCGAGATGGACACCTGCATCGTCCTGCGCACCGCCGTGGTGAAGGACAAGCGGATGTACGTGCAGGCCGGCGCGGGGATCGTCTACGACAGCGACCCCTCGTCCGAGCAGCAGGAATGCGTCAACAAGGCTAAGGCGCTGTTCCGCGCGGCCGAGGAGGCCGTCCGCTTCGCCAGCGCCGCCGGACGGGGGCAGTGACATGACCCGCGTCGTCCTCGTCGACAACTACGACAGCTTCACCTGGAACCTCGTCCACGACCTCGGGCGCCTCGGCGCGGACGTCATGGTGGTGCGCAACGACGCTCTCACCGCCGACGAACTGGTCGACCGCAAGCCCGACGCCATCGTGCTCTCCCCGGGTCCCTGCACGCCGAACGAGGCGGGGATCTGCCTCGACGTCATCGCCAAGGCCGGTCCCAGCATCCCGCTGTTCGGCGTCTGCCTGGGCCTGCAGGCCATGGGCCAGGCCTATGGCGGCGAGGTGGTGCGCGCGCCCGTACCGATGCACGGGAAGGTCTCGACCATCCGCCACCGCGGCCAGGGCGTGTTCCGCGGCATCAACGGGCCGCTGCGGGCAACGCGATACCACTCGCTCGTGGTCCGCCGCGAAACCTTCCCTGACGACCTGGCGGTGACCGCCGAAAGCGAGGACGGACTCGTCATGGGTCTGTCGCATCGCCGGTTTCCGGTGCACGGGGTGCAATTCCACCCGGAAAGCATCCTCTCCGAGCACGGCCTGACGATCTTCAAGAATTTCCTCGACCTCGCGACCGAATGGAATAAGACGAGGCAGGCTGCGCCGGCCTGAGGCCGGCGCGGGAGAGCCCGAGAGAGCACCATGGACGCCTTCAAGCCCATCATCGCCAAGGTCGCCGCGGGCGGACCGCTCTCACGCGAGGAGGCCGAGCACGCCTTCGACACGATCCTGTCCGGCGGCTCGACGCTGGCCCAGAGCGGCGCGTTCCTGATGGCGCTGCGCGTCCGCGGCGAGACCGTGGACGAAATCGCCGGGGCGGTGAAGGCGCTGCGCGACAAGATGCTGCGCGTCTCCGCGCCGGCCGACGCCATCGACATCGTCGGCACGGGCGGCGACAACTCGGGCAGCTACAACGTCTCGACGCTGGCTGCCATGATCACGGCAGCCTGCGGCGTGCCGGTTGCCAAGCACGGCAACCGTGCCGCGTCCTCCAAGTCCGGCGCCGCCGACGTGCTGACGGCGCTGGGTGTCAAGGTGGGCCTCGAGCCGCAGAAGGTCACCGATTGCATCGCCGAGGCCGGCGTCGGCTTCATGTTCGCCCCGACGCACCATGCCTCCATGCGCCATGTCGCGCCGGTGCGCATCGAGCTGGGCACCCGCACCATCTTCAACCTGCTCGGCCCGCTGTCGAACCCTGCCGGGGTGAAGCGGCAGTTGCTGGGAGTGTTCTCGGAAAGCTGGCTGGAGCCGCTGGCTCAGACCCTGGGCGCGCTCGGTTCGGAGAAGGTCTGGGTCGTGTATGGCCGCGACGGCCTCGACGAGATCACGACGACGGGCGAGACGGCGGTCGCGGCGCTGGAGAACGGCAAGGTTCGCCGCTTCGTCATCACGCCCGAGGATGCCGGCCTGCAGCGCTCCCAGCCCGAGGACCTGAAGGGCGGCGAAGCCGAGGTCAATGCCGCGGCGCTGCGCAAGGTGCTGGCGGGCGAGAAGACCGCCTACCGCGACATCGCCGTCATCAACGCCGCCGCCGCGCTGGTGGTGGCCGGCAAGGCCGAGACGCTGCGCCATGGTGCCGAGCTCGCCGCGCACGCGGTCGACAGCGGCGCCGCGCAGGGCGTGCTCGACCGGCTCGTCCTCGTCTCCAACAGGTGACGCATGGCGGACATCCTGGCCCGCATCGAAGCCTACAAGCGCGAGGAGATCGCCGCGGCGAAGGCGCGCGTGTCCCAGGCTGAGATCGAGCGCCGCGCGGCCGAAGCACCCCCTCCCCGCGGCTTCGCACGCGCCATCCGGGCGCACCTGGCGGAGGGGCGCCCTGCGCTGATCGCCGAGATCAAGAAGGCAAGCCCGTCCAAGGGCCTGATCCGCGCCGACTTCGACCCGCCGGCGCTCGCGCGCGCCTACGAGGCGGGCGGCGCGTCCTGCCTCTCGGTGCTCACCGACGAGCCGTCGTTCCAGGGCGCGCCCGAATTCCTCGTCGCGGCCCGCGAGGCGACGTCGCTTCCGACGCTGCGCAAGGACTTCCTGTTCGAGCCCTACCAGGTGTTCGAGGCCCGCGCCTGGGGCGCCGACTGCATCCTCGTCATCATGGCGAGCCTGAGCGACGCGGATGCGAAGCTGCTGACGGACACGGCCCACGCCCTCGACATGGACGTGCTGGTCGAGGTGCATGACCGCGCGGAGCTGGAACGCGCTCTGCCGCTGGGCACGCAGCTCGTGGGCATCAACAACCGCAACCTGCGGACCTTCGAGACGTCGCTGGCCGTGAGCGAGGCGCTGGCGCCGCTCATCCCGGCCGACCGGATCATCGTCGGCGAGAGCGGCATCGCGACCCACGCCGACATCGAGCGGTTGTCCCGGCATCGGATCGACACGTTCCTCGTCGGCGAAAGCCTGATGCGGCAGGACGACGTCGCCGCGGCAACACGCGCCCTCCTTTTCGGCGCCGGAGCGGAACGGTCCGTCGCATGAGCCGGCTCACCCACATCGACGCGAGCGGCGCCGCCGCCATGGTCGACGTGTCCGAGAAGGCTGTCACCCATCGCACGGCCGTGGCCGAAGGCGTGGTGGTGATGATGCCGGCGACGCTGGCGCTCATCCGCGAGGGCAACGCCAAGAAGGGCGACGTCCTCGGTGTTGCGCGCATCGCCGGCATCATGGCCTCGAAGCGCACGCACGAGTTGATCCCGCTCTGCCATCCGCTGCTGCTGAGCAAGGTCGCCGTCGAGCTCGAGCCCGACGACACGCTGCCCGGCATCCGTGTGACGGCCACCGTGCGGGTCTCCGGACAGACCGGCGTCGAGATGGAGGCGCTGACGGCCGTCTCCGTCGCCTGCCTGACCATCTACGACATGGTGAAGGCCGCCGACCGCGGCATGCGGATCGAGGGCATCCGCCTGCTGGCGAAGGACGGCGGCAAGTCCGGCTCCTTCCGGGCCGAGGGGCAGCCCTGACACTGGAGCGTCTGGACCGCAGGCGCGGCTCTGCGCATCCTGTCCCGGACACGAGAAGCCTGCCGGATCCTGCCATGTCCCTCCTTTCGGTCGACGACGCCCTGCGGATGGTCCTCGATTTCGCGCGACGGCCGCTGGAGAGCGAGACGGTCCCGATCGGTGCGGCCGCGGGGCGCACGCTGGCCACGCCGCTCGCGGCGCTCAGGACGCAGCCCCCCTTCCCCGCCTCCGCCATGGACGGTTACGCCGTGCGCGCCGCCGACGTGGCGGCCCCCGGCGCCCGTCTTTCTGTGATCGGAACGGCGCCGGCGGGCCACGCTTTCGCCGGCCGGGTCGGCCCCGGCGAGGCGGTCCGGATCTTCACCGGCGCACCCGTTCCCGAGGGAGCCGACACGGTGCTGATCCAGGAGAACGCCGACGCGGAGAACGGCACCATCGTCGCTCGGACGACCGAGCCGGCCGGCCGCTTCGTCCGTCCGGCGGGGCTCGATTTCCGCGCAGGCGAGGAACTGATCCCCGCGGGCCACAGGATGACACCCCGCTCCCAGGCCCTCGCGGCCGCGATGGGTCATGCCACGGTCCCGGTGCGCCGTCGCCCGCGTGTCGCGGTCCTGGCGACGGGCGACGAGCTTGTGCGGCCGGGCGAAGCCATGCGGCCCGACCAGATCGTCGCGTCCAACGTGTATGCGGTCGCCGGCATGGTGGTGGAGGCCGGCGGGGAGCCGATCGACCTCGGCATCGCCACGGACGATTTCGCGTCGCTGGCGGCCGCGATCACCGCTGCAGAGGCGGCGCGCGCCGACGTTCTCGTCACCCTCGGCGGCGCGTCGGTCGGCGACCACGATCTCGTCCAGTCGGCGCTCACACAACGCGGCATGACGCTCGGCTTCTGGCGCATCGCCATGCGGCCGGGCAAGCCGCTGATCTTCGGCCAGCTGGGGACCATGGGCATCCTCGGGCTACCGGGGAACCCGGTCTCCTCGATCGTGTGCGCCCAGCTCTTCCTGCTGCCGCTCCTGCGGGCTCTCGCCGGAGATGCGGATGCCGGGGCGGACCGGTCGGAGGCCGCGATCCTCGGTGCGGACCTGCCGGCGAACGACATGCGCCAGGATTACCTCCGCGCGAGCATCTCGGAAGGTCCGGACGGCCGGCGGGTCGCCACGCCGTTCGGCCGGCAGGACAGTTCCATGCTGCGTCTCCTGGCACAGGCCCAGGCGCTGATCATCCGCCCGCCCCACGCCCCGGCCGCGAAGGCCGGCGAGGCCTGTCGCATCCTGCGCTTCTAGCGAGAGCGCAAGCGCACGATTGCCGAACACAGCGCGAACATGTATGTTTTGTTCGTGGTTTGTTTGCGGCGAGTCGGATGTCGGCTCGACCACCCTAGCGAGGCCGAACGCGGATGCTCACCCGGAAGCAGCATGAACTCCTTCTCCTGATCCACGAGCGGCTGCGCGAGGACGGGGTGCCGCCCTCCTTCGACGAGATGAAGGAGGCGCTCGACCTCAAGTCCAAGTCAGGGATCCACCGGCTCATCATGGCTCTCGAGGAGCGCGGGTTCATCCGGCGACTGCCGAACCGCGCGCGAGCGATCGAGGTGGTCAAGCTTCCCGAGCAGTCGGTGCCGAACGGGGTTCCGCGCGGACGTTTCCAGCCGAGCGTGATCGAGGGGAATCTCGGCAAGATCAGGCCGAAGGTCACCGCATCACATGGGGAGGCCGACTCCCCCGTCTCCATTCCCGTCATGGGCCGCATCGCGGCCGGCACGCCGATCTCGGCCATCCAGTCCCGGAGCCACACGATCGCGATGCCGCCGGACATGCTCGGCACCGGCGACCATTTCGCCCTCGAGGTGCGCGGTGATTCGATGGTCGAGGCTGGCATCCTCGACGGCGACACCGTGGTGATCCGCCGCCAGGACAGCGCGGACACGGGCGACATCGTCGTCGCCCTGATCGACGACGAGGAGGCGACCCTCAAGCGCCTGCGCCGCCGCGGCTCCTCGATTGCGCTGGAAGCGGCCAATCCGGCCTACGAGACGCGGGTCCTCGGGCCTGACCGCGTGCGCATCCAGGGCAAGCTGGTCAGCCTTCTGCGCCGGTACTGACTCGGGGCGATGCCGGGCGTTCGCCGAGACCGCGGTCAGTCGGCAGCAAACTGCCGTCGCGCACCGGCGAGGAATGTGTCCACGGCCTCCGAAACCAGTTGGGCCGTGGGGACGTGCGGGGTTTGTCCGAACACATGGACCCGCACGCCGGAATAGAAGATGCCGCCGTGCAGCAGCCAGACATGCTCGAGTTCCGACGCGGTCGGCGGACGGTCGGGTCGGCCGAGGTCGCTGCGCGTCTCCCGGGCGATCGGCCCGAGGAGGCGCTCCTCGACCTGGCCGATGTAGCGCCGGTTGAGGTCGATCCCCGCGAGGCCGGCGAGGAGGTAGATCCTGATCCAGTCGCGGGAAAAGATCGTGGCCGTATAGGCCTCGTAGAACGCCACGAGGCGCTGGCGCAGCGCCACGGATCGGTCGCTGATCATGTCCTCCCAGCCGGGGTCCCAGCGTCGCAGGTACACATGCTCGTAGACCTCGCGGACGAGGTCGTCCTTGCTGGGAAAGTACCGGTAGAGCAGCGGCTGCGTGACGCCGATGGCGGCGGCAAGTTCGCGCGTTCCGGTGCCGAATCCGTGCTCGGCAAACACCACCGCCGCCCTTGCCACGATGTCGGCGCGCCGCCGTTCGGCGGACATCCGTCGCGGACGTGCGCCCGAACCGACGTTCGTCGACGCGGGCGCGAGGTCAGCCGGCATCGGCGAACGTTCCGAACCGTCCCTTCACGAAGAGCAGCGGCTCGACGTCCCGCTTTGCATAGCGCTCGACCTCTCCCATGAAGATGATGTGATCACCGCCGTAGTAGCGGTAGGCGTTGCGGCACTCGAACGTCGCCGCGACAGCGTCCAGCACGGGGGCGCCGCCGAGGCCGTCAGACCACGGCACCCCCTCGAACTTGTCGACCCCGGAGCGGGCGAACACGCCGGCAAGCTCCTGCTGGTCTTCGGCAAGCACGTTGACCGCGAAGTGGCTGGCCTCCTGGAACACCTTCAGGCTCGGCGAGTGGATGAGCAGGCTCCACAGCACGAGGGGCGGATTGAGGGACACCGACGCGAAGGAGTTGCAGGTGAGGCCGGCAATGCGACCGTCGGCCCCCCTCGCCGTGACGATGGTCACCCCCGTCCCGTAGTGCCCGAGGGCACGCCGGAAGTCGCGCGGGTCGAAGGACGGCGCGGGCGGCACGGCGGCAGGCGCCGAAGCGGATGCTGACATGGCTCGCCTCAGAGGGTCGGGTTTTCGGACGGCAGGCCGAGGGCGACCCGGCCATAGTTGGCGCCCGCGGCGTCGAAGCTGAAGGCGATGTGCGCGTTGACCGCATGCGCGTCGCGGAACTGCCGCTGCAACGCGCCCTTCATCGACAGGCCGCCGGCGCCGGCCGCGCCGAACACCAGGTCCACGGCTTCCGTGCAGAGATTGACGCTGAAGGCGCCGTCCCGGCGGTAGCGCACCTTCTCCTCCAGCGGCGGAACCCGACCGCGTGCTGCGTCGTCCATCGCATCGATGCAGGTGCGGCGCATGAGCAGCCGTGCGGCGTCGATCTTGGCGGCCGCCATCGCGACCCGGATCTGCGTGGACTGGAATTCCCCGAGCTGGGCGCCGTTGTAGGTCGACACCCGCTTTCGCGCGATGGAGAGGTAATCGTCGAGACAGCCCTGCGCGTTGCCGAGCGCGATGCCCGAGAGCACGTACGGAAAGAGGGCGAAGACCGGCAGGCGGTAGAGCGGACCGGGGTTCACGGCGCTCCCCGGCGTCGCCCCGCCCCTCAGCGCCGACACGGCCAGCGTCATCGCCTCGGGGACGAAGAGGTCGGCGATCTCCACGTCCTGCGAGCCGGTGCCGCGCAGTCCCATCGCGTTCCAGGTCTCGATGATCCTGTAGTCGCGCCGGTGAACGAGAAAGATCCGGTACTCCGGCGCCTCCGTCTCGTCGTTCGGCGCCACGATTCCCGCCAGCATGTTCCACTCGCTGGGATCGACGCCCGACGAGAACGGCCAACGTCCTGAGATGACGTAGCCGCCCGGGGCCCGACGGGCTTTCCCCGCCGGGAAGATGAAGGACGACGCAATCAGGGCGTCCGGATCCTCGTTCCAGACGAGATCCTGCGCCTCCTTCTCGAACATCCCGAGCATCCAGTGGTGGCTGCCGAGGTTCGCCACATTCCACGCGACCGAGGCATCGGCCTGCGCGAGGACGTCGGCGACGTCCACCAGCGCCACGTAGTCGAGTTCCGGGCCGCCTATGCGGCGCGGCTGCAGGATCCGGAACAGGCCGCTGTCGTGCAGGTCGCGCTCCGTCTCCGGCGGCAGCCGGCGCAACTCCTCCGTGCGGGCGGCGCGTTCCTTGAGCGCCGGCTGAAGGGCCCGGGCGCGCTCCAGCATCTCGTCCAGCCCGCAGGCCGCGAGGTTTCCCCGGCGATGATCGAGCCTGATGACCTTGTCCGCCATGGCGCCCTCCTCCGCCGCGGCCCACGGCCGCGCTGTCATCCTCGTTTATCGAACGATAAATTAGCGGACCTCGCCTCGACGGCAAGCGTCATGCCGCCGCAGCCGTGACCTTTGGTTGCAGGTTTTTTCCGGCAGGGCTTTGTCGATCGCGCAGCGCGGATGCTGGGGACGCCCGTCGACGCTTCTTCAGTCGGCGGTCCAGCCGCCGTCCACCATCAGCGCGGAGCCCGTCACGAGCGCCGACGCGTCAGAGGCGAGAAACAGAACGGGGCCCATGATGTCCTCGACCGTACCGAGCCGACCGAGCTTGATCTTGGACATCACATGACGAAGAAACGTCTCGTCTTCCAGGAAGCCGCGGGTCATCTCCGTCACGATGAAGGTCGGGCAGATGGTGTTGACGCGGATGCCGGCCGGCCCGAGTTCGACCGCCAGCGCCTTCGTCATGCCCTCGATGGCGTGCTTGGAGGCGCAGTAGACCGTGCGCCCCGCCCCTCCGACGTGCCCCATCTGGGAGGACAAGTTGATGATCGAGCCCTTGAGCCCCGCCCCGAGCATGCCGCGGACCACGGCGCGGGCCACGAAATAGGCCGACCTGACATTGAGGTCGACGACGACGTCGAAGTCCTCGGGCGTCGTGTCGGCCATCGGCAGCGGCCGGTTCGTGCCGGCGTTGTTGACGAGGATGTGGAAGGGCCCCGTGGCTTCGAGGGCCGCGCCGGCGCGCTCGACGTCGAGGAGGTCGATCGTCAGCGCCTCGGCCGACCATCCTCCTGCCCGCATCGCCGCTGCGGCGGCCTCGATCTCCGCCGTGCTGCGGGCGGCGAGCACGACATGGGCGCCCGCCCCCGCCAGCGCGGTCGCAGACGCGAGGCCGATTCCGCGCCCTCCGCCGGTGACGAGTGCGCGGCGGCCGTCGAGGCGCATGGACGGCATCTGCGGGAGCGTGGTCATTCGGCAGCCTCGCCATAGGGAACGTTGCGTCCACCATAGCGCCGCACGCGGACATTGGCCTGCTCGGCGTGCCCGACGAAGCCCTCGAGCATGCACAGGCGCGAGCAGTACTCGCCCACCATCGCCGCGGCCTCGTCCGTCAGCACCTTCTGGTAGGTGCAGGTCTTCATGAACTTGCCGACCCAGAGGCCGCCGGTGTAGCGGGCCGCCTTCTTCGTCGGCAACGTGTGGTTGGTGCCGATGACCTTGTCGCCGAAAGCGACATTGGTGCGCGGGCCGAGGAACAGCGCCCCGAAGTTCGTCATCCCCCGCAGGAAGAAGTCGTCGTCGCGGGTCATCACCTGCACGTGCTCGGAGGCGACGCGGTCCGCCTCGACGCGCATCTCCTCGAGGTCCGCGCACACGATCACCTCGCCGTAGTCCAGCCACGCCTGCCGCGCGACGTCGGCCGTCGGGAGGATCGACAGCAGCCGCTCGACCTCGGCCATCGCCTCGCGGGCCAGCGTCTCGGAGTCCGTGATCAGGACGGCCGGCGAGGTCGGGCCATGCTCGGCCTGGCCGAGCAGGTCCGTCGCGATCATCTCGGCGTCGACCGTGGTGTCGGCAATGACGAGCGTTTCCGTGGGGCCGGCGAAGAGGTCGATCCCCACGCGGCCGTAGAGCTGGCGCTTCGCCTCCGCGACGTAGGCGTTGCCCGGCCCCACGAGCATGTCGACCGGCCGGATGCTCTGCGTGCCGATGGCCATCGCGGCCACCGCCTGCACGCCGCCGAGCACGAGGATCTCGTCGGCCCCGCCCATGTGCATCGCTGCGACGATGGCCGGATGGGGGGCGCCCTTGAACGGGGGCGCGGAGGCGATGACGCGTTCGACGCCCGCCACCTTTGCGGTGACAACGCTCATGTGGGCGGAGGCGATCATCGGGTAGCGCCCGCCCGGCACGTAGCATCCCACGGCGTTCACCGGCACGTTGCGGTGGCCGAGGATCACGCCGGGCAGCGTCTCCACCTCGAGGTCGCGCAGGCATTCCTTCTGCCTCGTCGCGAAGTTGCGGACCTGCGCCTGCGCGAACGCGATGTCATCGAGGTCCCGTGTCCGCAGCGATCCTATGGCCGCCTCGATCTCGGCCTTCCCCAGGAAGAAGCTCTCGGGAGCGTAGCCGTCGAAACGGACGGAAAGATCGCGCACGGCCTCGTCGCCGCGGCGCTCGACGTCGGCGAGGATCCCCTCCACGGTCGCTCTCACCTTCTCGTCCGCATCGCGGCGAGCCTCGGCATCCTTGCCGCGCTTCAGCCAGGTGGCCATTCCGTCTCCTCCGGTCGTTCAGGGATTGTCCACGCCTGTCTTGGCGCGGCCGTCCTTCGCCGCGCAGCCTGACAAAGGCATCGTCCCCGCGCAACGGCGTTTGCATACGTAGTCAACTTCAAAGGATCGTCAATCGACATGTCACGCGGGACAGTGGCTCGGCAACGGCGAGACGCCTGCCTCCCCCGACACGTGCAATCCGACGTTTCGCCATCCGTCGGGCTCCGCGCACCGGTGTTCCGTCGGAACCAGAAACAAGAAAGGCGGGGCTCGCCCCGCCTTCCCGTTCGTCCGGATTGTCGCTCGTGACGCTCAGCGCTCGCGGAACGCGCGGTTGAACTGGTCGACGACCGGCTTGACCATGTAGGACAGCGCGGTGCGCTCCTGCGTCGAGACGAACACCTCGACGGGCATGCCGGGCACCAGCGGCCGGCCGAGCACCGAGGGGTCGCTCGAGATCTGCACCTCGCCGGTGTAGTAGGGCTGCCCCGTCGCCGGGTCGCGCACCGAAGCGGCCGAGACGTTGACCAGCTTGCCGTTGAGCTCGGGCGTCATGTTGTGCTGGAACGACGTGAAGCGCAGCCGGGCGGGCTGGCCGATCACGACCTGGTTGATGTCGTTCGGCGAGATCTTGATCTCGACCCGCATCTCGCCGCCCTCGGGCACGATCGTCATGATCTTGGCGGCGGGCGTCACAACGCCGCCGACGGTGTGGATCGACAACTCGTTGACGGTGCCGGAGATCGGCGCCCGGATGTCCATGCGGGTCAGACGGTCCTGGATCGCAAGGTGGCGCTCCGACAGTTCCGCGATCTTCGCATCGATCTGCCGCAGCTCGCGCTGGGCATCCGTGCGGGCGTTCTGGTCGATGGCGATGATCTGCAGCCGGGCCTCGCTGATGCGCGTCCTTGCACGGGCGATTCCGGCCTCGATCTCGCCGGCGCTGCCCTGCAGTCGCACGATCTCGCGGTTGATGGAGTAGACGCGGTCGTTGGAGATCAGCTCCTTGCGGAACAGGTCGTGGACCTTGTTGCGCTCCACCTCGACGAGCTTGATCTCGTCGGTGAGGGCCTGCTTGCGTGCCTCGTTGCCGGCGATCTCCTGCTTGATCTGGGCGATGCCGAGCTCAAGCTGACCCTTCTGGCTCTCGCGCGTCTGGCGATTGCCCTCGAAGAGCCGGCGTTCCCCGGAGACGACGGCATCGGCGGCGGCGCTCAGATCACCCAGCTGGGCCGGGAAGACGATATCCTCGAGGTTGTCACGCTCGGCGATGAGGCGGGCCCGACGGCCGAGGCTCTCGGCCAGCTGCGCGCGCACGATCTGCAGTTCGGCCCGGGTCTGGACCTCGTCGAGCGTGACGAGGACCTGCCCCTCCTTCACGGCGTCACCGGGACGCACGGCGATGGACTTCACTATGCCGCCGTCGCGATGCTGCACTTCCTTGACGTTGAGATCCACCTTCACGGACCCAGGCGCGATGATCGCGCCTTCGAGACGCGCAACGGCGGCCCAGCCGCCGAAGCCGGCGACCAGCGCGAAGGCGAGCGTCAGTCCGCCGATGACGTGTGGCGCGATCCGGAAATGGACATCCTCGGACTTCGGCTTGGCGAAGGGCGAGATGGAGTCGGGGGTCATCGCAACGGCCTCTCTGCGATTACTCAATCTGCGGTTGAGAGGTAATTTATGCTAATTTTTAGCTGATGCTGAAGAAGCCGTAAACAGAGTTAAAAGGAATTATTAACCATCGTCCGACGGGCTTAATCCCGGGTCGCGCCGCGGCCGAGGCCGGCGGCGCGACCCCGTCTCTCAGCTGCCGTACTGGTAGTATCCGAGGTCGTGGATTCCCTTGAGGGCGATGGCGAAGTCTGGGTCGTCGAGGGAGGAGAGGTGGACCTCGATGACGGTGCGGCTGTCGCCGTCGCGCTCCTCGATGCGCAGGGAGAAGGGGGCGTCGCCGGTGCGCAGGCCCTGGTCGAGCTGCTTCACCTCGAGGCGAAGTTCCGAGCCGTCCTCCGCCCGGACGCGGGCGAAGCCGCCGTCGTCGTTCGAGCGCATGCGGATGGCGTAGTCGCCCACCTTGATCATGTCCCCGACGGCGAAGTCGAGGATCTGCTGGACGGTGAGGGGTTGGGTGTTGTGCTGGGCGGCGGTCTCGAGGTTGGCGAGGATGCCGGCGATGGCGCCGGTGTCGCCCTCGCCGGTGTTGCCTGTGCCAGTGTCTGTCGTGCCTGCGCCCGTTTCGGCGAGGGCGGCCTGGAGGGACCCTGTGCCGCCGGTGCCCGTGCCCGGGGATCCCGTGTCGCCGGAGGCCGTGTCGCCCGTGCTGCCGCCGTCGCCGGTGCCGTTGCCGGTCGGCATGGCGAGGGTCTGGGCTGAAGCGGGGACGAGGGCGGAGAAGTCGAAGGTGTCGTCGCCCTCCCCGCCGGCCACCGCCACCATGGCGTGGCCGAAGCGGATGGTGTCGGCGCCCGAGCCGGCATGCACCTCCTCGAAGCCGCCGATCGTGTCCTCGCCGATCTCCAGGCCCGTGGCGCGGCCCGCCGCGAGGTCGATGTCGAGCGCCTGCGCCGCGGCGCCGTAGTCCAGCACGTCGCGGCC